>NZ_JBBHZL010000016.1:0-148423 GCF_049843575.1 Cupriavidus sp. Met-2 | reverse complement strand
TGAGGACCGAGCGCGACGTGCCACTGAGCATGCCAGGGAAGCGATAGCCCGCAGGAACTCAAAACGCTAACGAAATGTGCGCCAAGCGGTTCGTGCATGATGAGCGAAGTATTTTGCAGCAAAACATTAACATGTATGTAGTATTTGGGAGGGCCATCGCAGATGCCCGATCTGTTATCCGGAACGTCCCAGAAACCTGAAATCAATGGAGAGAAAATGCGCAAGACACTCGCGCTAGCAGCGCTCGCGGCGCTATCGCTCATTGCGACCGAAACTGCGTTCGCAAAGAAGGCCACCCTGCTGGGCGAAGTAGAGTCGGGTATCGCGACGGCCCTGCAGCCAGGCGCGATACAGGTGCCTGCAACTGGTACCGTGGAAGTCGCCTTTTCGCCAAATGAAGGTACCGAGGCGCTAGTGGTCAAGGTCATCGACTCCGCGAAGTCCGAAATTCGAATGCTGACTTATAGCTTCACAAGCGCACCGGTTACGGCAGCCCTACTGCGCGCCAAGAAGCGTGGCGTGGATGTAGCGATGGTGGTGGACTACAAGAACAACATCAGCGAAGACCGGAGCGGGAAGGCTCGCGCCGCTCTGGGAGCTGTTAGCAACGCCGGCATCAAAGTCAGGACCATCGCCGTCTACCCGATTCACCACGATAAGTCGATCTGTGTGGACGGCGCGACTGTCGAGACGGGATCCTTCAACTACTCGGACGCAGCGGCCCACAAGAATAGCGAGAACGTGCTGGTGATGTGGGGCAACCCTAGGCTTGCGGCGGTCTATCTGAAACATTGGGAGCGCAACTGGGGCCAGGGCACGCCCTATCAGCCCACCTACTGAAAGGAGTTGCGAATGAGCATGACCCATGCCGAAGGCTGCGCGCTGGCTGTGAAATGGCTCAAGCGTTCGGAGAGCCAGAAGGGCCCTGGCTGTCTCGTCGCTGTTAGCGAGTGCGCTCCTTTCGATAACGGTGAAATTCCGGACGCAATCGGATTCCGAAGCATCGGATGGGAAGAGTTTTCCGTGCTGGTGGAGGTCAAGGTATCCAGGGCGGACTTCTTGGTCGACGCGAAGAAGCCTCACAGGATTGACCCAGCATTGGGCCTCGGTCAATTCAGGTACTACCTCGCGCCGGCCGGCTTGATCGCTGTCGATGAATTGCCCCCGCGATGGGGATTGATCGAAGTCCACGGCCGCGCGTTGAAGGTCCGAGCCGGACACATTTTTGAGCAGCGTCAGGAGCAGCTCGGCTATAGAAAGGACTACACGGCTTGGGAGCACCCGCACAACCGAGACCGGGAGCGTGCCTTGCTCGTAAGACTACTGGCTCGCGTGGGAGATGCCGATATCCTTCACAGGGAGTTGAAAGCTGCGCGGAACAAGTTCACCTACGCGGCCAATGCTGCCGAACGGCTTAGCGATGAGCTGCGGCAATCGCAACTGACCGCCTCGCACTTGCGCACGCTACTTTGGGAAGCCGGCATTGAAATTCCACCGCAGGCGGCTCGACACAAGGGCAAGGCCACCCCCCGCCGCGTAGTCGGAGGCTCTGGCGCCGCGCTCGGAACACCAGCTTCCTGACAAGGCCAACACTGACGGCAACACATTCGCGCTCGCCGGCCGGAAGCGTAGCCTGGCGTGGGCGCGGTTATGCAAAAGGATCTATCGATGGAAACTGTTGACGACTTCGAGTTCAGTGCGAGAACCGCTGCCAGTTGCAATGGCAACGGATCAAGCGATCAAGCGTACATTCTCTGGTTCTGCAGGGAGGCAATCTCCCGAGCGGAGAAAGCTGAGTCACAGGTGGCTGATATCGTGACGTTGCGCGACTGGGGGCAAATGGAAACCGTCCGTGCGCGCCTCGATTCATCCTGGGCGCTACTCAGGGCTTTGCGTGACACGTTGAGCGACTTGGCGAGTGCCGCGCGCCTGAAGCCCAGCGTTGCAGCACCGTTTGACGATGCTGCGAAGCGGGTATGCCGAATGATTGATAGGCTCGAAGCAGGCTATGTGCGGGCAACCGCGTGGTTCACGCCAGATCGGCACTGACCTATTACGCGAAAGATGGCCATCGCAGGCCAATGTCTAGGGGCTCCGCTGGAGCCCCTTGTTCTTGATACGACGTCCGGCGAGATCTCGCTCTGGTAAAGTTGTCGCGCGATTGCGGAGTGGACAATGCTGATAAGAATCGTCGTAGAGTCTGGTGCGGGATTCAAACAATACTTGGAGCGCGATGTACGGGGTGGCGCGGCACTTCGGGTGCCGCTGGATGTCCCGTTTGAAGAGAAGGGTGAAGCCAAGCGGTTGGGGGCACGCTGGGACCCTGACGCGAGGATCTGGTACGTGCCCGAGCGCGTCGATGCAAAACCATTCTGGCGATGGATCTCCACGGGAGACGAAACCAGAGTCCGCAACGACAGCTACTCTCTCGCGCAAGCTTCAGTGAATTGCTGGCGCTGCCACAAGGAAACCGATGTGTTTGGGCTTTTCACCCCAACAGGCTTCGAATGCCGGACGGCTGAGGACAATGGCACGCATTGGCGCAAGAGCCCTCTCCCGACGATTCTCTCGTATGTGACCGACGTGCTCCCCGACGTGGCAGGCCAAATGGCTTCAATCACGAAGCATTTCCGTCTGGACACTAGCAAGACCAGAGGCCACGCCTACTGGATGAACCACTGCACTTCTTGCCAAGCCAAGATTGGTGACTTTGCACTGCATCGAGACGCGGGAGGACCGTTCTTCGCGGCGCATGAGGCAGGGACTTCGACCGTAAAGGTTCTCTATACGTTCTCGAAGCGATTTGAGTGCAAAGGCGACGTGAGCTTTGGCGGTGACGACCTCTTCTACGTCGCGCTGGAGGAGCGACATTACAGCGCTTGAGCTGAGGGACCGGGCCGTGACACCGTCGGGGCCTGGCAGTTCATAGATCTCTTCCTTTGTCCTTTTGAGGAAGACTTGCGTCTGCACGGCCTGCGCGGTAGCGGACCTCAATCACTTGGCCCTCGTGTCCGGCAGGCGCCGCCTGCTGGTGGATCACGTAAATGCTGCGCCCAATATGCTGCGCGAACATGGGCTGCGCCTCTGCCAGTGCCGAAGCCACTGGCCCAACGTAGAGGCGGCTTTCATCTGCTGGATCAGCGGTCTCGAACTTCGCTCGTGGGTCAATACCGAGCACCATGGCGCGCAAGTGCTCCTCGCCCGTAGCGGGCTGCGCCGGTTCCATTGGTTGCAGGCTGCCTACGAGATCGGCTTCAGTGCCTGTTGCAACGTCCGCAGCGACCTGGTGTGCCTGAGGCGCGGCAGAAGCGACCTCACCGGCGTCACGGGCTTGTGTCGGGGGCTGTTTCAGGTGGGTGAGAGCGCCAGCCTGCGGCGCTTGCTGTGCGGACTCCTTTGCGATCTGGCCAGCGGCTTCCTTCTTGGCGGCTCGGTGCGCCTGGATGACAGCTTGCAGTTCGGGGTTGAGGACCTTGAGGCCCATGTCGTCAGCCACTCGTGCCATGCGTTCCACGAAGATCGGTTCCTCGCCGGTCAACGTGATCTGACGGCCGAACTTTTCCCGTGAGTGGATGAGCGCGAGCTTAATTTCGTCGTCCGTCACGCGCATACGGTCAAACGTGACGCGGTTGCCCCGGTCGGTGAAGAGATGGCGGCCGTCACTGCGGCTGTACTCGACATTTCCGTTGCCCGTCACGCGCCATTGGATACCGGCATAGGCCAGGATCAGCGCATCCACTTCGTGAGGCCGCATGGCCTGGACGCTGGTGGAGCGGATCGCCCTCTCCTTGCGTTCCTCGGCCAGCAGCCGCGCCATCAGTCGCTTGTACTGCTGATCGTGGTAATCGGCGGCGGAGACATCCAGGTCCTCCAACTCGTCGTCCTTGTCACCCTCCTTCGGAAGTTTGGCGTCGCGCTGGGCTTGGTAGACGATGCCACGCAGCGCGGAAAGCGCGGCCTTGTCACCTCGGTTGGATTGCTCGTATAGCCATTCACGCCACTGCAAGGGCGGCACGCGCGCTAGTTTCAACGCCTCCCGTCGTTCCTGATATTGCGCTTCGACGATGAGCTTGCGGCGCGTCATCTCTGCGTCGATCTCGATCACGGAGATTAGCCGCACCTCTCGACTCAGAACCTTCGGGATGGCCGCCTTCGCGGCCTTCGCTTCGGCCTGCAGGGCCTTGACCTGGTGAGATCGTTCTACCTGCAGGGCCTTGAGACGGGCGAAGTAGTCCGTGTCGCCATCCGCGACAAAGTTGCGGTATTGGGCGTAGCGCTTACGTAGATCGGCACGTGCGGCGGCGCGCTCAGCCTTGCGCTGGGCGCGCATGGCCGGGTCTCGCGCCTTGCGGCCGGTGGTAGGTATGGCTGCATCTACTCCTCTTTCGCTGCCGCTTGCTCGGCCAGCACGAGGGGCATGTCGCACGCCCGGATCTTCCCCGGTTTGCCCGTCTCCCACGTCACCCGGTAAAGCGCTCGGCAATAGCATCGGAGGGACTTGTCCTCCAGTTGCCATACTGCTACCGGGCACTGCATGCAAGCTACCGCCTTCGTCGGATAGAGGTCGGTAGGGGTCTCCATCAATACCAAGGACGTGGTCGGGAGGCGGGACTCCTCGGTCTGGGGCGATTCGGATGACACGGTCTACTCCTTTGTCAATTTGCCTGGGGGTGAGGTGGGTGAGATCCGGCACGATGACCGGATTGGTGAACGGTGGTTTGAACGGACCCCAGCGCTTCTCCAGGTCGGGGCGCTTGAGCAGCCGCAGGCCTTTGCTGACTGGGGTTTCCAGAATCTCTCCGGTTTCCGGAGAGATGGCGCGCAGGCGCAAGCCCCCTCCCCCGGTATCCTTGAGTGTGATGTCGAACTTCTCCAACCAGACGTGCAGGGCCTGCCAACTGGTGAGATCCGGGAGATCTTGCTTCAGGGCCTTGGCTATCGAAGATTTGAGCCACGAGTCCAGGCTTTCGGGGTCGTGCCACACCGGGAGTGGGTCATCCCGCTCGATCTCCGGATGCACGTTGCCGCCCTGCTCCAGTTCGGCCTCAGCGTGCTTGGTGTTGAGGACGATCTGCTTCTTGCCTTGCCCATCGACTTGCACAACGTAGATCCCATTGTCGTGGGTCCACCCGTGCTTGATCTCGCTTTCCCGAGCTGCGAAGTGCAGCGTGCGCTTAGCCCATTCGATGTGCCGGCTCTTGAAAGTCGTCGGATGCACGCGATTCATTGCCACGTGGGCATGAATGTTGTCGGTGTTCGCGTGTACGGCGATGACGTACTGATGCTCTTCAAAGCCCAGTGCCTTGATGGCGTGCTCGGCCGCGTCGAAGATCGCCTCGGGCGCCGGCTTCTCGTGCTCGGGCCAACTAAGAATGAAGTGGTACACAGGATCGTGGCAACGCGTATTCTTGCGGGCGACCGCGTTCATCTCAACGCTGGCCGAGTCGATCCCGCTGATACCGTGCGTCCGAACTGCAATGCATTTCTCGCCGTGGATCTTCGTGTCCACCGGCGCAGTTGCGTAGTTCAGCAGATCGGTGAATTCGCTTGGCTCGCCCATCCGGCCGGCTGCAGGAGCCCCGGCCGAAGACGCTTCAGCGCCCTGCTCCACGCCAGCCTGCTGCGTCTGCTTTTCCTGCTCTTGTTCACCCTGCAGATAATCGATCAGATCATTGAACCGCTTGGTCGCATTTGGCTTGTGCTGCCTTTGCTTTGGAATGATTGGGACCATATGCGCGCTCAGGCTGCCTTCGAGAGCTGCTTGAGTTGATCAAGGAATCGCTCTGCGGCTACGGCGGGTGGCCACGGTTCCCATGGCTTGCAGCCATATACCTCGGCCAAGGGATCCGTCTTAAGGGGTGTCAGGCCAATGTTGAGGAGATCCTGCACCTCGTCGGCGGACCAGCCGGCGACGTGTACCGCCTCGGAAGCTGCCGCCAGGTGATCGGCACGCTTGTGGATCTGCTTATCTTCGGAGGACCATTCGGGGACGCGATAACGGGAAAACGCGGCGGCTTGTAGCTTCGCGGCGATTTGCGCATAGCCAGGCCCCAGAATTGGTTTGATCGGACTGATGGGATCGAAGCCGCCGATCAAAGCCTCATCAGCGTCATGCAGCAGCTCGCGTAGCATTTCGACGCAAGTAAGGGGTCGTTTGGCGAATCGCTTGTATAGCTCCACGACTGTGATTGAGTGCTGGGCGACTGACAGTGGCAGAGGCCACGTTGAGTGCCCGCCCCAGCGGTAGGTGCGTGACAGGCCGATGGCCAAGTCTTCGTCGGTCCAGCCATCGGTGCTCGGATTGAGCAGGTCCAGGTGCAAACCGGAGGGCTGTCGAACAAAAGCGCGTGGGATCAGGTGCAAGGCCTGCGGCTGCAGATCAGTGCAACAATTAATGATTTCGTCAGAGTTTTGCTGCAAAAGATCCACCCTCCCCTCCCTTATTTGGAGATGCGCAGCATGGCCGCGCGAGCCTCAAGGATCAGCGGCAAAAGCTCTGCCTCAGGTGGCGTGATGCCACGCTCCACCATGGCCGCATGCAAGGCACGTACGGCGCGGGTAATGTCGCTGAGTGCCAAGACGATCTCCGTCTCGAAGTCGACATCGGCTTTGCGGCCGAGTGCGGCGCGGCGGATGAACTCCGCCACGTCCATTTGCCGGATGCTCGCGCTGTGCCGCACCTTCTGCGCCTCGTCTTCGGTCCATCGGACCAGTGTTGGGACGGTGCGCTTCTGGGCGTCAGGCTTCTTCTTGAATTGGGATCGCGCCATAATGTGCATTCTCTCATGCATCAACGGGTGCAACAATACACCGCAGGGATCGAAAAAACACCCTGAGGGCTTACCGGCCTTGGCCCAAGTCCCGCTTGGGGCCCTGATCCGTCACACGCCCGATCCCAGCCGTGTAGCTAATTTCGACCAAATCACCCACAGCGACCGGCGTGGTCAAGGATGCCGCGCTATGCCTCACGACGTCCCCTTGGCGGTTGATGCGTTGAAACGCGACACCGCCGTCTAATTCCAGAATCGGTCCGACGTACAGGCCGTCGGCGACCGTGCCATCAGCTTGTGACTGCTGCTGGCGCCCGAGTGCATGGCCGATGATTCTGCGGCCCAACTCCGCGCACTGGTCGAAAGAGTCGTGGAAATCAAGCGCATCGATGGCGGCAAAGTCACGCCGCAGGAAGTCTTCCCGCAAGGCCAGCAGTTCGAGGAACTTTTCGCCGTGACGCTCCATGAATGGTGCTGCCACCGCAATGGCTTCTGGATCGGCCTTTGCCACTGCACAGAGGTCAAACAGGTCTCGCGCCTTGGCACGGTCTCCCCGGTGCCACATCTTCTTGGCAATGATCTCCGCATTCGTTTCGACCCGAACCGTACGGCCTCCGTACTCGGCAACTTCGAAGGGCTGATCCGTCAGAGCGGTGCCAACGACGATGTCGATTTCCCCGGTGGGCAAATTCAACTTCAGGTACTCGGCGTTCTCCTCGTACTCGGTGGTTATCGCTTCGGCCGCGTCGCTGAGACGCGGATTCACGTAGCCGAGATACTGCGGATCCGGAACGAACAAGTCGATGTCTTTACTTTGCCGGTGGTTGATGCGCAACATCAAGACCGTACCCCCGCCGAATGTCCACGGCGGATTGTCGGTCTCACGCTCCAGGTGTTCCATCAAGGTCAGCGCCTTGGGGAAAAGCGAGGTCCACGCTCCCGGGCGCGTGAGGTCAGCCTTTGACATTCCAGAGATTCCTTGTCGCTTTGAATTTGCCTGCCAGGATGCGCATATTGGTCCAGACTTGCTCACGCGGCACTTCCCATTGGGCATGAACCTGCTCGACCGTCTTCGCAAGCATCGACACAGGCCCCTCCTCTAGGAGCGCACAAACATGAGGCTCGAACTCATAAGGAACTTCGCCTGTGCGCAACGCGTCGCCAAGAACCGTCGGCGAGAGCGAGAGAGCGTAACTAACACTCGCCGTCCGCGCCGCCACATCGAGCGGCGTTGCATCCGTCTTTTCTAAGTGCAGTTTCGGATGAGGTTGCGAGATCGTCAGACCAAGACCCAACGCGTTAAGCAAAGCTGCGGTGCGATTGAAGCCCAGATCCTTGATCGTACCCCGCTCAATTTGCACGACCGTCGCCCGCGAAAGCCCTGCAAGGTTCGCGAGGTCCTTTTGAGATAAGCCCATCTCCCGGCGCCTTGTGCGCACGGCGTGGCTGAGTTCGTGTGCAGCGTACATGAGTTAAGAATGGACTCTCCGAATGGATGTGTCAAATATTTTCGACATACAAACTGGCGAGTGCGGCGCATTCGCCCTGGGAAAACGTCCGTTGATCTGCATGTTGACGCCTTTCCCTACAGGTAGCCGCCCACGAGGCCCCCGGCGCCATCCAGCGCCTCGGCAAAAACTGGCAGCCTCCTCATTGCCTGTGATGACGTCGAGCGCCAAGGCCTGGCGGTCACGGTAGACGTAGAGCGCCAGAGTTATTGCGACTGGCCATAGCCGAGTGATGGGAAGAGGACAAGGAGATCAAGGCCTGTGCTGGAAGTCGGCGCAAACGCTGCTCTTGGCGCGGCCATAGACGGCTGCGACCGCTCGGTGGTTGGCGCTTGGAGGCCTACTAAAAGGGTGCGCCGATGATGTCGTGCCAGTTATATCGCCGATTGAATTCGAGCATCTCAACACGATTCGAGGCTGGCGAGCGGCAGGCTCGTCCGCACGTTGCGACCATATCGCGATAGATAGCCTCAGGGATTACCGATGGTCCGCCGAAGTTGATGAAATTTCCTGCGTCGAGACTCTCGGCGGCGGCACTTCCTCTAGGAAACATCATCACGCTAGATAGTTCGCCACACGGTTGAGCCAGCACATATCGCCACGACGGGTCGGCCCTCCCGGAGTCCGGAATCGGTTCAACCGAAAAGTCGAGATCGCCGCCGCGAGTGAACTCATCGTAAGCGGCCAAGATTGGTTTTGGTCCCTCTCCGATGAGGACAAACGGACCATTGATGTCAAAGCCCCCATACGTCTCGTTCCACTCCACTCCGAGTAGATTTTCCAACGCCCACCGTTGCTCCCTAGGCAATTCGACCTTCCCGTTGACAAACCACTGTAGTTCGCGAAGAGTAATGCCGGCTTCTTGGGCAACTGAAGCGGCCTTATTCGGCCAGACTTTCAACACCAGCCCCATCTTCTCCCCGGCATCATCGATCGCGAGGTAGCCGTCCACCTCCGTCTCGGCTTGCTCCGGTGCATCCTCTGAGTCCGGCTCGCCCGTCAACAGCCACGTGACCTTATCAGCAGCGTGGAAGTATCGAGGTGCTGGCGGCAGCGGAGCTTTAGACCACGCTGACAACCAATCTCCTGGATTCCAGTCCATCGAGTCGAGGAGATTGAACGCTAAAGGCCGAGATGAATATGCTTCCCAAGCTAAAGCTCGGGCATGTCGCTCACCGGAAGCGCTAGCGGTCTTCAGGGGAAGGCGATACTCATCATTGTGCCGTTGCATCGCCACCGAGTTCAGGTCCGCCAAAGTCCGAACCGCCTTGCTGGCACCATTTGTCCACCATGCGGTCGCGTGCGCTACCCGTTGCGCTTCACGGAGCATGGCGGAGCAACGACGGTCGCCGGAATCAGAGACGGCTACCGCTACGTGGGCTTTCGCGAGCTTGTTACATAACGCTGGATACGACTCGCTAAGGCTATGGCTCAAAATTACTGCGTCCGGGCAGCCACGCAAGCCCGCCGCTTCGCGCCACGCCTCCTCTAGAACGCGAGATAGCGGCTTCGGGTTGTGGCGATCAGAAAACGATACCCATCGTATCGGTGCGCCCTCTGCAGAAACGGCGTAAAGAAGAAGCGGTTCGAGTCCTAGAACGGCGGCGGCGTCAAGCGATATTGGATCGCTGACAAAGACAATGCCCCGAGTCGCATGGCGAAACACGAATTGAGCCGTGGCAATGTGGAGGTGGTGCGCGCGCCGATAGCCGGCCGAATTTGATTCCATAGAACGATGCCCCAAGAATGGGACTCCCGGCCCGCCCGGTCATCCTCGCCGGTGGCCGCTGTTTTCGACGGTAGCGTACGCACTCGGTGCAAAAAACAGTATGACGCACGCGGCGAGCCCTCGGGAAGGGGCGCGCACATATTGGGGCACAAGGGCTTGTGGCGCTTTGCGCCGCACGTCCAACTTAATCGGCGCTTCAGATCGTGTGACTGACCTACGCCGGCGCCGCAGTAGCCTCTCCGGCCACTACGCAGCTCCACAAGACGCCCTGGAACCGTGTTTCTCTCCTACCTGCACACGCCGGCCAAGGGCCCTCGTAGGGCCCCTATGTGCCGGCCAGGGGCCACGGCGTGCCCATAGCCAAATCGGCCGGTCACGCGGGTCTACATCCAACTACACCAGCAGGCAGTCCAGCCATCCAATCCAGCAACAGTCAATACGGGGTCTCGGGGCGAAGCCCTGAGTGTCTGCGACGGGCGCGAAGCGACCTAGCGGACCAGGAGCAGATAGATATCGTGAGATATCTATCTGGCATCCTGCCCTCTCTCGTTCTAGGTGCCGTGCCGGGAATCGTTGTCGGACTGTTGGCCGAAGCTTGGCAGACCGATGGCTAAGGCTAGGCGGGTCTACGCTGGGTTCACCGCGCCTTGCGTATCGGCCGCAGGCGATAGGTCTAGGGAATGGAATGAGTCCTGTTGAGAATGAACATGAGTTCATGTACATTCACGCTCAACATACTTAACAATCGAGCGTGGTATGAATGCCGTCGGCGCAAGAAAGTCAGGGCAGCTAGTCAAGATTTCTTCAGCAGATGTCGGGTTGGCTGAAAGTGAATTGGCCGCGATGTGCCAGGTCATTGAGCCTGACCAAATCACCCAGCGTCAGGCGCTCAAGCGCCTAATGCCGTCTCTGCGGGTGCTGCGAGAGCGAGGCTGTTCCTGGGAACAGATAGCCAAGTTATTGGCCAAGTGCCAAATCACGCTCAAGCCGCACACAGTGCGTTCGTATTACGCCGACATGTCGAAGGAAAGCGCAGATGAGTAACGCGACAATCCGACAACGGGGGGCACTTCGCCGGGTGTCTGCGGTTGACTATGCGTCGGCCGACGAGACACTCAGAACCGCAGCCTTGCTGCTCGTCCCTGAGGATCAGACTCAGCGGCAGGTTTTTGAGAAGCTGATGCCGAACCTCTACGTCTTGCGTAACAAGGGCTTCTCGTGGGCGCAGCTCACAAAGCTGCTGAACGAGTGCGGACTGCATTTGCAGCCGTCTACGGTTCGGACCTACTACAGCGAGATGCTGGCTGCGCGCATGGACATCTGCCAGGCCCGTATGAACGAGCAAATTGCAGTCATGGCGGCCGTGCGTAGCGAAACGGTTGGCGTGGACCTGTCCGCAATTTCCGGTCGGGTGCAGTCGTTCATGCAGCAGCAACAGAAAACTGCCTTGGCGAGGATGGATGCCTTGTCTCCTCCTGCCACCCACTCCGGGAGCATTGAGGCCGAACCTGGTCGCCGCGCCGTTCCAGCCCCTGCGCCGACTCAACGCCCAAAGTCCATCCCCGCAGCATCCGCGCCACCGCCGCCCCAGAACACCGAAGGGGAGTCGGAAGGCGACGGCAATGCTCCAGCGGGAGAATTCGGCCTTCTAGGGCTTTCAGGACCGTCCCAGCAATCGCAGAATGCCCCTGCAGGCTTCTTCACGCTCGATGCCGAGCCGGCCCCTCAGGCGCGGCCTGTGGCGCCTCCTGAGCCCCCCAAGACAGTCCGTCGTGAGGCCCAGCCACCGGTCCGTGCGCAAACAACTCCGGCTGCCGCCGAGCGCGCTCCGGTCGCAGTCAGCCAGGCGGGCGTAGCAAGCGCACCAACCCAAGGCGTGGCCAGCAAGCGCACCAGCCCTTTGCAGGAAGGCGTACCGCCCTTGAAGCGTCGGGACAACGTGCCTGCCCATGTCTATGAACCGGGTGAACTGGAGCACCCTGCCATACCTGGCCTCATGCTGAGCCTCGAACAGCGTCTCTATGGCGCGTCTCTGGAGTACTTCGATGAGGGTGGCGACGAGGCGGGAGTGATCAAGGTTGAGACTCCCGATCAAAAGCGGTTCCGTGTCGTGTGGCGTCAAACGGTTCCCGTCACGCCGACGCGAACGGCCGCGTCGTTCACAAAGATGGATCAGACCCTCTTCTCGCATCAGTCCTAAGCGACGTCATCTCCCCGTTCAGAATTTCCGCACACAATACGCACGTGTGCGCATATAATCCAAGGACGCCAGCGCGCAGTAGCGTGCTGAATGGATCTGAAAACGAGCTGGGGATCTCATGCAGGTAGAAAAGCAAATCCAAGAGGCTGACGGGAGCGCCTGGACGGCCCTTGTTCGGGTTCAAGGCGTGCTTTACGTGGCCTCATACGTGGCGAACCGCCTAAGCGTCAGACTCGGGCCCTACAAGCATGCTCCACGTCGGCCGCGCTGGGCCGAAGAGCACGTCAAGCGCTGGGCGGAGCAGCAAATCGCCTTGCTCCCCTCGGATTGGATCTCCAAGCACCAGGAGATGTACGGGTAAGGTTTAGCGTGTCCCGTGCCAAAGCCCTTATTTCCTCTCCCACAATACCTCTCGTGAAGTGCACGGTTCTGTTCTTGGGCATTCCGTGCAACGACCACTATGACTCAACAGACGCCTAAGAGCGGTAAAGCCCCATCGAAGCTCGCGCCTCACTGGAAAGCGATCAAGAAGCTCAGAAATGGCGGTCACACGTACCGTCAGATCATCGACTACCTCGAACAAGCCGGGGTGGAGATATCCCTTCCTGGCTTACAGAAGTACATAGCGAGGCAAACCGAAATAGAAGCGCAACCGGTACAAGCTGCTCAGCGCAAAGGAGAGACCGCTTCGCCAAGCCATGAAAGGATCAAGGACCTGCGTACTCGCCTGGGCATGACTCAGACCGAGGTTGCGAGGTTCCTAGCAGACAAGACCATGCGGCCTTGCACTCTGCGTACGGTGCAAGCTTGGGAATCTCCACCCTCGCTCAGCAGTGCCAGGAATGCACCGGAGTGGGCAGTGCAGATGCTCTCGGCAGAAGTCGAAAATAGGGGTTGCTAATACGCACATGTGCGTATAATATGGAGTCATGCGGATTGCGCTGGGCAGTCGGCACCTCAGGGAGAAGTCACCATGAAATTCGTCAGCATCCTGGTTCTCGCGCTCACTCTGGCAGCATGCGGCGGCAACACCGCGTCGCTCAATGGCGACTACCGCGCCAATGATGGCAAGAGCTTTCTGGTCTTTTCCAGCGACGGCAAAGTGAAGACCAAAACGCTGCTGGGCAAGGAGGTTGAAACCACCTACACCATTGCCGATAAGAAGGTGAGCTTCCAGTTCCCGAATGGTTTCCCGGCGACCTACAGCATCAACGATGACGGCTCGCTGAGTGCGCCGTGGTCCAGTGGATACAAGAAAGGCTGAGTTCGTAAGACATTGGAGTAGATCGCGATGGCCAAGCACACGACTTTGATTCTTGGGCTAAGGAAGTGGCGCGAGAGTTGGAAAGCCTCGGTGTGCCGCTGCTAGATGCGAGGCACATACCGTATGACAACGAGGACTGGTTTCGGCGGGAATTTGATGCTGCCGAGTCCGCTGAGCTGACGGCGCAAGAGTGGTTCAACCACATGTAGGAAAAGGGGTAAAAGATGGCCGATGTTTATTTCTACGCTCACAACAGCTTCGGCTCCCCGGACGCGGTTCGCGCCGAGGAGCTTGGTTGCTTATTGCTGCGCCCACTGGAGACCGTCTGCCCGCCCTACGTGTTCGTCGCGGCCATGCCGAGCGGTTACAAGGTGGCCGTGGCTGAGTCCAACACGCGTAACGAATCGGCGTTCTCGTCGCAATCGCTGGATGAGTGCATCGGTTACGCGAAACACCTGTCGAGCGTCACGAAACAACCCGCGTAATCCGTCACTGCAATGCTCCTATTCTTGAACCCTGTCAGTTTCGGCATATCAGTCCTCGCGCTCGTGGTCGGTTTGCTGGCGATCATTTTCAATTCCATCCTTCACCGGCGTAATGGGTGGCTTGAGCCGGCGCTCTGTTCTGGTGGATTTGCGCTGTCCGCTGTGTGCACGGTAGCCGGTATCGCCAACGGCCCATATCAGCACGGAATCTCGCCCTTGGTCGCGCTGGGTGGCGCAGGCATTTCCGTCGGTGTAATCGGGGCTGCAGCACTCATCGTGCGGCTATGGCAGAAAAATCGGACGAGCGCCTGAAAGGCACGATGCTGATGATTTCCATGTTCACAACAAGACATATTGCCCGAAAACTCTGGTACATCCTGTTCGGAGTATTCATGGCAGAAGCGGCCGGGCTGTTCGTGATTGCACCATACTGGAATGGCGGCACCATCGTCGGCGGAATTCACGCGCTTGCCTGTTTGATTGCCGGCGCCGGAATCACGTTCCTGCTTCTGGCCACAACGGAACCTGGCACCACAATCTCGACTCGTGCAAATCGCTATCTGTTCGCAATTATGGGTGGAACAGCCTTCAACCTGATTGTGACTTGGGGGCTGTGGGCCGTTGGCTTTCCAATCGCCAACGGGACCGTTCGACGCGGCCTGATGGCCGAGAACTATTGGCTGGGGCCCGCAGTCTTGGCCTACGCCGTGATCGTGTGGTTAATCTATCGGGCTGGGCTGAATAAAGAATCCCAGACTGCAAAACACTAGGAGAACCTTGTGAGCTTCGATGTCTTCGCGTGGGCCACGCAATCAGGTACAAACCAAACGACCGTGCACAACGTCCGTTTGATCGCAGTTCATCCAGGGGAACATGGGCTTGTACGCATGACCGTCGAGCATGCCGGCAATCGAGGCGAGCTGGCTGGTGGTAGTCCATTCAGCGAGGAATGGAGCCGGCGCGACGTCGGCAAGATTGGCTGCCTCGTGTCCGCATCTCGAATCAGCGGCGAGTTGCCTGTCGGCGCTTTCCACTTCCGACCATATGTAGACCAGAGTCTACGGCGGGTGCCTGAGCTGGATGCCAGCAACGCAGGCCTTGGTAAAGAACCTGGCAAAAGGCCCAATGTCATCGGCTGGTTCTGTGATGCAAAGCCGAATGGCTTTCGTGCACCGGTTGGACTCATTCCAGGCGAAGGCGGACAGTTCGTGGAGGATGAGACGATTGAAGTCACGCTTCGTGTTCCTCCTGAGTTTGTACGTGAGTGCGACCGTGTCCAGATGTCACCAGAAGAAGTGTTGCGTAGCTTCGCGGGTGACCTTGCAGGTATCCAAAACTTCGTCGCGCGCCCCCGCGCTGACGGCTATGGAAGCAACGGCAGTGATGAGCGAAACCAAGCCGAGGCGTGGCTAGTGCGCGCGCACGGCATGAATGCGATTGATTTGGACGCGCTGGAGCAGCAGCGGGCGGACGAGCAAGAAAGGCAGTATCAGCGGGATGACTTTGCCGACCTGTTGGGTGAATTCGAAAGCCACGGCGGGAAGCCCGAAGAGCTGATCGCAGCAGTCCAAGCCCTCGTTGACAAGCAAGCTGAAGGCAACGCCTAGACATGACTGGCCGGATCAAGCTGACAAAGTTGGAGAGCAGCAGCGCGGGCACAAAGTGGCGCGCTGACTTCCCGTCCACCATGCACAAGCAAGGGGCGACGTACCGCGTCACCACCTACCCGAGCAGCGACCTAATCTTCCTAGAGACTTGGGTTAATCGGAAGCAGGTCAGTGCGGCGCGTGCGACGCGCATCATCTCCGCTATCCGTGAGGAGTTGAATGCGGTGGGTGCATTAGGCCCTGCGCGCAGCGCACCGCTCCCCGATGAGGACGACGAACAGATGCACACGATGCGCGAGCATCGCCGCAAGAACTTCGGCATTACGTCTGCGCAGATGCGCCAAGGCGAAGAGTTGTTTGAGGGGGAGCGGGTCTACCGCGTCACCTATAACGGGTCTCAGGACGCCGCAGTGGTGTCCCTGGCACCGCACGAAGCGCGCAAGTTTTTCGACTTGCTTGCGAAAGACTTCGGATTTTCTATTTAGCAAGTCACCTTTCCTGGGAGAACAAGATGATTGGTGGAGTCCCGACGTGGGAAACAATTGGATTCAGCAGTTTCGGGTCATACATAATGGCGCTAGTCGCCTTGGTTCTGGTGCACCACGTGGTCGTGTACGGCATAGCCAGATTGCGTGGACAACCCGGCGTAGCCATCATGGCGCTGAGAGACGTGGTGATCGGCACTCTGTGGCTGCTCTCAATTCTCGGCTCCTGGATGGCGATCTACTTCTATCTGCGCGCGCTGTATCGGGCGTTTTTCTATGAGGATGTGGCCGCTGGACTTGGGCACTAAACCGCTGCCACTCAAGATAGCAGGAGAGATACGATGCTCAATTTCTTAAAGCGACTTTGCCGTGGCTGGCGCCGAACGGAGCCTGCGTCATCGGTTGGTGATAATGATGACGCCAAGCAGTATCTGAATCGCCTGCGCGAACAGGAATTGTCTGCCGGCGCTTCGTTGCGACGCGGAGAGATCCTTAACCGCGCACCTGGCCAGGCCTCGGGTTCGGCGTACCCATCCCGGGTACAACAGAGTACTCCTGCGCCATCGAGTCAACAGCCGTACCGGCAACCCGAGCAAGATACGTCGACCGAAGACTTCGCCACGTCCTTCGTGGTCGCTGAGGCCACCGGCAGCGCGTTGACCGGGTATGCGGTTGGGGGCTCTGTAGCCGGCGCGATTACCGGGGAGGCTGTTTCCAGGAGCCTGGACGATTGATCTAACGGATGGGGTGCTTTTGCAGCAAAAATCGCCCCCGTCCGCATCATTTGATTCACTGGTAGGATCCACTCACTTTCAGTCATGTTGCGCCCTACACTCCGCCTTTTCCTTCGCAGCGTGGCCCTGCGCCTGCTGCGTGTCCGCACGACCTACTCCGCCGCGACCGTTGAGGTCCTGCGGGACGAAAGGGTCATCGTTTGCTCGAATCATGTCAGTTTGCTCGATGGCGTGATCGTTGCCCTGGCGAGCCCAGTACCTTTGACTTTCGGGGTCGACACCGATTTTTCTCGACGCTCCAAGGTTGCCAGTCGCGGCATGGCAGTGCTGTCCTGGCTCGGCTTCGGCACCGTCGTTCCTGTCGATGGAAGCTCCCCTTTCGGAATCCGTTCACTTTCAAAAGCGCTGGACCGTGGTGAGTCGGTGATGCTGTTTCCGGAAGGACAAATCAGCGAGACCGGTCGCCCATGTGCAGAGCAACCTGGCGTGACGTGGCTGGTTAGACGATCCGGCGTACGAGTTGTTCGGATCAGGATTCTGGGAGCCGAAAGAAGCCGCTTCTTCGCGAAATCCGGGGACAAGCTTTGGCCGCGTATCGAGATCCAATTCTAGGCCGGTGATATGTCAACCAACGCAAATTCCTCCTACGTGTACGTGCTGATGCACCACAACGGTCAACGATTCAAAATTGGCAAGGCTGTTGACATTGAAGCGCGAGCGCATCAGCTCGGAAAGCAGCGTTTCAACCCGGTGGGAAGTTTCGGCCTGCAGTTCGCATCCGAAGCTAGATCGCTGGAGGCTGAGGGCGCGTTGCATCGCTTGTTCGCTGGCTGGCGCTGCGACAGCCGGGAAGTTGCGACCGAGGATGGGAGCGACATTGGCGCAACAGAATTCTTCCACGTCGAGTGTTACGACCACGTGGTCGACTTCGTGAATCGGAATCTGGAATTCCTTCAGGCAAAGGTCGTTGCCAATATTGCGGCCCTACTTGAAGTTCGCTCAAGCACTATAGAGCGCGAGCAGGCGCGTAAGAGAGCGAAACTTGAGCGCGATAAAGCACGGGATGATAGAAGACGGCAAAAAGAATTTTCTCGCGAGCAAGAGCGGCGGAAGCAGATACAGGTATGCATGGACTATCTGGAAGGTCCAATGAGATTCGAGTTATACCGATTGAAATCGACCTGCACTATTAGTCTACGTGGACGACAGATGCTCTTCGTTTGCGCTGCCGACAATTCAGTGGCTGTTGCTGAAGCCGTTCGAACACTTATGTGTGCCAGGATCGAAACGGTTGACGGAGTATCCGGCTACCTTGGAAGTAGCATATCGTACGAAAGCGACGACTACATTGTCACATTATGTAGCGCGTCAGAAGACTATGAACAGTCTCCCCACAACCTGCTAAGGCAGCGATTCTGGGAGATTTTTAACGAAGATCGGGATCATTTATCCTCAGACATTGATATAGAAATACATTCCCAATTATGGGCAGACTATGTAAGCCGCAAACTGGCGGAATTGGATGAGTTCATCGCACGAGGTGACTGGGGCGGCCACCAGGCGCAAGCGGAAAGCTGGCGGCGCTATAGGACGTGGTTTGCCGAGTTGGAGCCCGATTTCACGCAGATTCCGTTCGCAGAAAGAGTGACATTCCAATGAATCTTTCCGACTTTCATATTGGACTGGAGTTCGTCTGTGGCCCGTTCTGGTACCGGTGCACGGATGTGGGAACACGTACCGTCGTGGCCATTCGCCTCGTCGAGAATGATCCTGTCTGGTACCAGGGGCCGCCCTACCTAGTGGATGAGGTGGTCCTTGATGAAACCGAGATTGTCGACTGCCACCTCACCGAAGAGGATGCCATTCATGCGGCACTGGATGCTGCCGACAATTCCGGTCATCCGGGGTACCCGAAAAATGTGGTGAGCCGCATGCTGGACGCAGAGCACAATTGTCCGGCATATCCGCGCAAGGGCCTGCTTCGCCTTGACCGGGTGACCGCCATTGGTGAGATCCTGCATCCCTATGCCGCTCGTCAACTCCAAGACGGCTGGATCATCCAACTGTACGTTCCCTTCACGCAAGAATGGGCAGAAATGCCTGAGAGGGAGTTCATCGCTTTGTCCGTCGCCGTTGCTGCCGACGTACGAAGCAGAGCTGACCAGACTCGCCGCCATGACTGAAAGCGGGAGATCCCAGCTCGGTCAAACGACAGTCTGGTCCCCTTCGGAGGACGGCTGCTGATGACGGACAGGGGGCTTCTGCGAGGATCGCCAGACGGCCTGCCTCTGGCAGTGCGTGCTAGGTCGCAAGCTATTGCGACATGGCTGGTCAGGCGATCCGGCGTGAGGGTCATTCGGATCAGGATCTTGGGGGCCGAAAGAAGCCGCTTGTTTGCAAAGTCCGGGGACAAGCTTTGGCCGCGCATCGAGATCCAGTTCTAGCTGCTCGGTATGGGCAACTCCGTCACTGAAATCTCGATGATGGCGCCGCACGGCGTTTTCCTAGGAAGCCGAGCCGATAGCGGCGCCTGGGCCAGCTTCCAACCGTACTGCGACGCACATCCGCGTAACGAACGCAGTCGGTGCGTTACGGGTAGCGCGTGGATCGTCCATGTAATAACATTGTGTTGCCATCCATTGATCACGATGGTATAACATTGTGCTTACGGTGATGCTATGAGAGTAACGATTCGCAGAATGGGCAACTCGCAGGGGGTGCTAATCCCCAAACCGATCCTTGCCCAGCTTGGTTTGGAGGATGAAGTGGACATGGCAGTTGAGGACGACACGCTGGTCATTCGCAAGCCTAAGAAGAAGGCGCGCGAGGGCTGGGCAGAAGCCAGCGAAGCTGTCGCAGCGGCTGGCGACGACGCGCTGGTAATGGGCGAGTTTTCCAATGCCGATGACGCGGAGCTGGTGTGGTAGCGCGCGGAGAGATTTGGCTGGTCGCTCTGGACCCGACAAAGGGCAGTGAGATTCAGAAGACGCGACCGTGCGTGGTCATCTCGCCTCCGGAAATGCACGACCATTTGCGCACGGTGATCGTTGCGCCGATGACGACAAAGGGCCGGGCGGCACCGTTTCGTGTGCCTATCACCTTCATGCGCAAGAATGGACTGATTTTGCTAGATCAGCTTCGTGCAGTAGACAAGGTGCGCTTGATCAAGAAGGCCGGCGCCGTTGCCGATAAGACGTTGTTGAGCACCCTGCAAACATTGCAGGAAGTCTTTGCAGAGTAGGGAAAAAGGATGACTGGAACCGTAGGCCATATCGCAATGGCACTCTTTGGGTTGCTCATGGTGTCGGCCTTTTGCATGCGTGTCATTGCGCCGCTCAATCGATCGGTCGCGTTGACCATGATCGGCCTCAGCATCGCAGCGGCCATTGCATCGTTTGTGGTGCCTGCATAGGAAAAGGACAACGGGGGTGGTAATGACACACAAGCTGGTTGAATTGCTCAACATCGGTGACGTTCAGGGAGCGGAGCTTATGGTCCAAAACAGTCACGGCGATGTGTTTGCCATCCGTAAATTCCGTCGTAGCAGGGGTGATTACTACGTTGTGCGTCACCGTCAGAGCGGCGCACATGAGCGGTTCGCAAACCTAGAGAAAGCGAAAAGCTACATGCAGATTTCGCCGCGGGCGTAAGGAATTGAAAAGTACCAAAATGAACAAGCTAACGATCTCTCAGTTGCACTTCAATGTCTTCGTGACGGTCTTGGTGGGCTACACCTTTCTTCTCGGGATTTTGGTCGGCAGCGACAGCCACAGTGCCTTGGCCTTTGTCCTTTGCGGAGTTTGCATCGTCTTCAGCTTCGCAGTGCTGTTGCATGGCACGCGGTCTGAAGCACCCAAGCATACCTACACCATCGGCGCGACGCGGGACGGAATGAGTCGGCCCAACTGAATCGGAAAAGCAATGCAGCGACTGACTCCCCTCCCTGACTCCCGCCCTCAGGACGCGTCAGGGTTCAACCGACTCCACCATGTTTGCCTGCTGTGGGTCGACTATCTCCGCGCAGCGAGCGAGGCCGAGAAACAAGCTCTCCTCTATGAAGCCGTCAGCCAGTTGGTTCTTTTCGGCCCTCGTGGTGATGAGGGCGAGGAAGTATTCAAGCAAGTGTGGCAGGCCATTCGACGCCGCGAGCACGGGCGCGTCTACATCAAGACGGATGTTGGTCGCAACGCAGCGGTAGCAACTGACGATGGGCGGTTCTCGATGCATCAGGTGCAGTAGGACGCCAGCGCACTCGGAGATCGGATCACGATGACCGTCGAACAGTGATCTGGCGGATGTTGAGCGCTTGCCTGGGAAGCAGAATCGGTAGGTGCGGAGCAAACGACCTACAGGAATAGGAAAAGGATTCGAGTATGGAACTCGATCAGCACGCGCTGCATCGGATCGGACGGAAGTTTCTGGTGGCTTACAGCGCGCGTTTCCCAAAGGTGGAGGCGCACGAGGCCGATGACCCGGAGGGCAGCGATCACTTCTGGCTGTCGGTGGAGGAGCACGATCTGAGCGAGGGTGAGTTGATCGGCCTGAGCCCCCTCGGCGGGGACCGCTGGTATGCGCACCACGATCTTGCGCACAAGTACGGCGGCTGGCCGACCGTCTGGGATTTCAGCGGCACCGAGGCAGAGGTTCTGGACGCCGTCGCTAGATACCTCGATAGTCGCGGGTAATTCAGGGGGAAAAGGGCAGTATGCGTTCGATATTGAAATGGGCAAGACGGCTTGTCGGCGGGTCGGAGCCGCGCGGCGGAATTAAGCTCGTCTATGGCGTGCCGGAAACGGCATCACGTAACGGGAGATCGCCCTTCAGCGATGCCATATTGAAGACGCTTGCCTCCGTTGGGGCGCGGCCTGGTGACATTGTCGAAGTCAACGAGTTTGGCGCTGCGCGCGTGGTCGGTCGTCGCCCCCACTTGGCGAATGAGCAGCCCGACGTTTCGGAGGAAGCAATTCGAGTCGCCCTCAGGGGGATTTACGGCGACGATGCAGCAAGTCTCGCTAACGTGATGGCAGGCTCAAACGTAGTGGTGTTCCGTAAGCCTTATCCTCCGACGTGAGTGTTTAGTGCTTTCGTGGAACGCGAAGCTGCGCGGAGTAGACGAATACGGGAATGTTCGTTTCTATTCGCCCAGTGAACTGGTTCCCTGTTCAAATCTGCCCGATTTGGTGTTTGGGTAGAAATCGCAGGCGGTATGGGGCTTGTGTTTGCAATAATGTTTGTCCCGTTGCAAAAAATGTTTGACCCTTTGCAAATATGTTTGGGCTTTGACAAATATGTTTGTCCTGAGAGGTAGGAGACTAACATGCTCGACTCTGAACAGTGGCACTCGCGCGCGCTTTCTGAAAGTCAAACGCTCTGTCCGGCGTGTCAGTCGACCAACCTGACGATGGGCGCATGCGCGATTGGCAGCATGACGGTCCATCAGGAGTATGTGTGCGAGGACTGCCAGTACGAATTCACGGCGCTCTTCGGCCTCACGGGTTGCTATGAAGGGCACCCGGATCTGTAAAGGAAAAGGAGAAAAACGTGGGTGGTACGAGCACTATGATGAAGCTGGGGTTGTTGATGGCAGCACTGGGCGTCGTCGCGATTGTTGTCGAGTTAGCATTCCGCTGGTAGGAAAAGCCCTGATGTCGAAGATGAATCTCACAACTGAACGCGAACTGGTAACGCATCTTCGCGACGCTCTCAAGGCCGTGGACGCTGGTGCACCTGGTGCGACGGATATTTTGGTAGAAGCTGTCCGAGTGATCGTGTCCGTGGCGGATGACGACGACGCCTATATGGCCAGTTTGCGGGCACAGTGGCAGCTCAAGATGCTCCAGGTTCCGAAGGCATGGCTCGATGCTTTTGTCGCCGCGTATGCCCGCGACAGAGTCCCGGAGATCGACAGGCGCGCTACGGGCGCTTCCATGTGGTTGGACAACTCTGAAGAGTGGAGATCCACGAGGATGGCTAAGCTCGCAGAGTGGGGGACCGACGATGGCTCTGAAGCCCTGGCGTTTTACGTGCGCAAGATGGAAGGTCGCCGCCGAAGCCATGTGACCGCCATTGCACAGGTCGCCTGACAACACGGAAAAGCAATGCAGCGACTGACTCTACTCCCTGACGCCCGCCCTCAGGACGCGTCAGGGTTCAACCGGCTCCACCATGTTTGCCTGCTGTGGGTCGACTATCTCCGAGCCCGAGCAAGTCTCGTTTGATCGAAAACGTCCAATAGGCTAGATCGATATGAAAGCTGAATTCACCGTATTCGATGATGCTCCCGGCTATTGGTTTGTGCCAAAAGAGGATGAAGCTGCTGCCATGGCTGAGCCGAGTCGCTTTCGGGAAGGTGTCTTTCCGACCAAGATCGCAGCATGTCGCGGTGCGCTTGCTCAAGCCGTTGGGTCTGGCGCCACGGAACTCCATTTACATGGCATGGGCGCTACGACCAGCATCAAGAAAGAAGTCCGTGCGAAGGGCTTGAAGCCTTTTATATATATCCCTTCCATCCGCACAAAGCTAGGCTAACGACTTAGATAGTGGCGACGGCTGGCATCGCGGCGAACCTGTCGCACAGGGGGCCAAAAGCTGCGTTGCTCTCGACGGCGTGAATGATCTCAGTGACGCCGATCCCGACGCCCAGCGCCGCGAGCACAGCGTAATGCAGTGTCGACGCGCTCTCCTCCGGGGTCCCTCGTGCGGTTCGGTACCTCCACCCGTCCTTTATCAGCTCAACGTGTCGCTGCAAAGCTCTGGCAGTGACATGAGCAGATTCATCGGACAGCCGCTGATATCCAAGGTACTGTCGGGCAAGCGGTCCCTCTGAGGCCAGCTTCTTGATGTTGATAAGGCTGTTCTTCTTATCAATGGCCTCAAGTCTCTCCTGCAGTCGTGTCTTGTCAGAAGGATCATCCGAAAACGCCTTGAGGATAAAGTCGGCCTGGTTTCGACGACTCCGCTCGGAGTCGGCCCTGAGCATCTCAATGAAGGACTGCGCGTTTTCTCGAAGGGCTGCAACGCAAAACGAGTTCTCGATCAGACTCCTGGCCACCGTCCTGCTCTCTGCCACCAGACCGGCAAGCACGAGGAGGATCACCCCATCCAAGTTTCCGCATGCGCGGAGGAGCAGTCGGACCGCAACGGCATCCGCGTCCCAGTTCGAATGCACGGGATGGTGCATGGCCTCTGCGGCTGCTGTGTTCAGCGCGTCCAGCGTGTCACGGGCCAAAACCACCCAGTCTGCGTGCGATTCATGCGCCATTGCTCCTCTCCAATTTTGGGCAAAAAAAAGCCCGCACTTGGCGGCTTCAGGGTGACGTTCTTAGAGCCACCCTTCCCATGTTAATCGATCAAAGTGACACGCAAGCCCGTGTAGGGATCCATCACTGCCGACAGCTTGCCGGCTTTCGCTGCGTTCAGCCACGCCAGCGCAAATCCAGCCTGGTTGAGGTCAACATCTCCCTCGCGCTCTCGCCACGCAATGTAGACCTGTTCCTTCCACGCCAAGATGTTACCCACCCTCGTGTGTTGAACCAAGGACTGAATCGCGGCATTCAACAACTGCTCTTCCATCTTGCTCTTCCGTTATGAATCTTCGGCGCCAAAGCGTCAGTTTGCGGACCGCAATGCTTCAATAGTTGAGCTATCCAGCTTGCCGGTGTCTTTCAGGCCACGGGAGGTCTGGAACGACTTCAACTGTTGAACCGACTTCTTCCCAAATACACCGTCGGGAGTGCCGACCGGGAACCCAAGCTGATTCAGCCTGGCTTGCGCTTGAACGAAGCTCATGGCGGCGGGCTTTTGGTCGGGCTGCGGTGCCGCAACTACGCTGGGCTGGTCCGCAGCGGCAAGAGACGGGAGCTGCTTGCAGTCAACCTGGCCGTAGTAGATGGTGCAGCCATAGCGCAAGTTGCCATATTGCGCCTTGTACGCCGTTGACAGAGCACCCTTGTCGACCGAAGAGATCGTTAAGCTTTGCGCCGGAACACCGAGATAATCTGCGGTCTTCGCCTTCAGTGAATCTTCGGTGACGGTTGCATTCATGGCCCCCGAAATGATCGGCGCGCACGCCGACATACCTGATACCGCTACAGCCAAAAGTACGCTCTTGGCAAAGAACTTGATCATCGTGATTTCTCCTGCTGGGTTGAGAATTTTGAACACCATGCGTTATTGCGATGGCTGGGACTTGATGTGGGCGCCCATTCGCCCATCCGAACATATCGGTACCAACTATGCGGATCCGTAGGATGCCGCCTAGTCTTTTGCAGCAAAAGATGCAACCTGGCACCCCAAGGGCGCCAGTTACACCCAGTCATGATCAGATGACAACGGTCGGTTCGCCGCGCCCCGTCGGCGGGATTCGCGCGTGTTCTGTCATTGCATATTCAGTACCCCCGACGATAGCCATCTTGGTGATGCCGTAGGCCGCACGACCGACTTGCACATCGACGCAGGGCTCACCAGCCAGCACCGAATCGAGATCGTTCAGGAGGGCCGGCGCTCCGTCGCCCGCCAGCGATACGACGGCGTCATCGGCCTTGCTCCGACCGGAAATGGCATAGCCGTCGATCGTCTTCGTGATCCAGATGGTCGAGTAGAGACCACCAATTAACTGGTCGAACGGTGTCCGATTGGCGAGAGAATTAAGAGTAGCGGTTTGTGGCATGTGGGTTCCTGTTTTGTTCAAGGTGGCTTGATGTGCTTTGGCAACCGGCCAAAATTCGGGACGCTTGGGGGAGTGGCGCGGGGTGCTTTTCTTATTTGCTTTGAGGAAGGTGGCGCCGTGCGGTGGAAAACTGAAGGAAGGTTCCACGGGTGCCACGCTTGTCGGTTGTCGCTGGTGGGCTGTCACTCTGCTTCGAAACAGGAATCTGCTCGGGCTCCTCCCCAGCATCACCGCATGAGTCGCAAAGGATCGCCTTGACCGTTTCTTGAAGACGCTCATCTACGGACATACTGGCGTCCTGACTCGGTCCTGTACCCTGCAGGAGCGCACTCCGCACGATGCAAGCGGCGCTTGCGATTTCTTTATCACCTGCGTGCGCTATCCGCTTTCCGGCTTCAGTATCGACGATGAAGGCCTTCAACTCGTCCATCGGCATTGACAGCGCGCGCTCGATGATTGCTTCTGCTAAGCCAGAGGCGATGCCAGCCCATTTTTCTGTCATCGGATCATGCGCCACAGCCAAACTAATGCTTTGAAAAATTTTCATGGTCTTTACGCTTACGAATTTGTCTTAGGTCAATGACTTCAGAGAGGTCCAAGTACGGGCCCACTCAGTCTGCTCTTACGAAGCCGCGAGCGCCTTTCGAAGCTTCGCGCGTGCCCGCCTCCCCGCCCTAGTCGCTGGTGGATGTTTGAGTATGAGGTCGGCACATATGATCGCGCTCATACCGCTGCGCGTCGGCGCAAACACCATCTGTGGCTGCGTCTGTGAAATCTCTTCTAATTGCTGCCTGGTGCTGTCCGACGTCATCAAAGCGTCCGAAACAGTCGAACCGAGTACGCTAGGCTTCTTGGTATCCTGGGTCATGGTGTTTTTCCTCTATGCCGGCGCAGGCCGGCTTTTGTGGTGGCTCAGCGTGCTTGTGCGACTCCGGCCATCAGCGCATCGAGTGCGCCTGGAATATTCGCGGCGATACGAAGATGGGCGTCCGAACTCCACTCTTCGAACCACCTGACGTTTGCCTTGGCGGCTTCGAGAAACGTTTTGTCACCCGAGTCGATGTCCTCCTGGTACATGGGCTCGAACCCGGTTTCCTTCTCGTACTGTTCAAGCCAGGCACTCTGCTCTGACGTGAGCTTCTTGGCGTAGATGGTCATTGCACTTTTCGAGATTATTCCGGCCGTGACTGTTGGCAGCGGGCCCCATGCCCGCACCTTGGTAGCGACCTTGTATGTGTGGCGTCGTGGGGCGTCCATTCGCCCTCACGACAGTTATCGGTATCAATGCCTGGACCCGTAGTATGCGGGGCAAGCTTTTGCAGCAAAAGATGTACGAAAGAGGGGTTTCAGGCCAATTGGGCACCAGTAGGTGAATGGATTTGGGGTAAAAGCAGTTGGCGCACTGCCATCCGCTTACGCCAAAACGTGGCGCCTACCCTCGCGTTTCAGTTCTCCTGCTTCTTCCATGGCTGCGAGGTATCGAGCTGCTACGCGTTGAGAGGCTCGCACTGCGTTCCAAATGTCGCGCTGGCTCGGCTTGATCTCGCCCGCCAAGATCGCGGCACGCACCCGCAGAAAACGTGCGCCGTCCTCCTCGCCTACTCCGCTATCCTGCATGGCGCTTCGCTTCACCTTTGGCTTCGGCGTGCTATCGCTTGCCGTTGCCTGGGCCGGCTGCTGCTGCGGCTTCGCGTGGGGAAGCTTCGGCGCCGGTGCGGCCGGCATACTGATCACTGGAACTGGCGCCGCGAGTGCCGGGGCAACCAAGGAAACCGCGATAGGTGCAAGAACGGCACGGGCGTAGCGCCCGCCGCTCGAAAGCAGAGTTGGAACCTTGGCTTCTACAGGGCGCTGGGGCTGGGGAGCAGTGGCAGTGCCTTGCATTGCGTGCGCAGCGACGACGCTACGTCGAGCCTGCAGCAGTGCGCCAGCGGCGGCACACATCATGATCCCCACGCTAGAGATTAGCAAGGCGCGTGCCACTGAGTAGGCTACCAGGCCATCTTGACCAAGGATGCCAGACAGCGTTGGGCGCTGGGCCGCTTGCAGGTTCGCCAGTTCCGCCGCTTGGCGCGAGATATTCGCTTCGATGGTTACGGCTTCACGAAGGCTCTTTGCGCCGTCGGAACGCACCCAGGAGTATTGGCTTGCACTCTGCCGCTCGGCATTCGAACGCAAAGCCGCTGCCGATGCTCGCTGACCTTCAATGGCCGCGCGTAGGTACTCGACACGAGTTACCGAGGCCTGGGAGTCGGCGGACGCGGCCTGCGCCAGCGCAACCTGCGTTGCGTAGATGGTCACGCCCTCGAAGGCCAGCAGCGCCATGCCAAACACGGTCAGGCGACGACGCAGCGATGCCAGGCGTGCGCGCGGCAGTAGCGCGGCCACGCTGAATGCCAACACTTCGGCAACGATCATCAGGACACCTGCAGCGACGAGAGCATCGCGAGCCAGCGCGTCGGCTTCAAGCTTGAGGAGGCCGATGATGAAGAAATCGGCTGTCACAGCCGAAGCAGCAAGGCCGACCAAGCCCACCAGGATGGCAAGCGCTGTGTAGGCGCGAGCTGGCAGATGCGTATTCTGTTCCGACGTGCCGTGAACGGGAGAAGGGTATGATTTAGTCAGCATTCCAAATCTCTCTGATAGGTTTGGGGTGTCAGGCGTTGGTTAGGGCTGCAACCCTTTCCAACGCCGCTTTCTTTCTGGTTCAAGCAAACAGGGGCAAGCGGTACTGATCGCCCGCAGCCGGCTGCAAGCGACGCGCTGCAGCCGACATCCAATCGGTCATCTCCTTCGTCCGATGATCAAACGAGTTGGAGATGCCGGCCTTGCGTGCGTTGATACGCGCGCCGAAGTCGTAGGCCATCGAGTCGGCAGACGCGATCCACGGCATCATCTTGACCTCTTCCAGCGCTGCGCCCTTCACGCCGAAGAGATGCGCGTGCGAGCTGGTGGGGAACACGCTTTCGAGCCGCGACAGGATCGCGTAGAGACCGTGCGACGGGTGCTTGAGCGTACGCCGGCACACCGAACCAATTCCAATCAGTGCCGGTTGGTCCAACCATGGCTGCCAGCGCTCCCAGACACGCATGGTCAGTTCCAAGCTCCGTTCATAATCGCTTGCCGACCAGCCCTGCAGGATAGGCACCGGAGGACGGACCATGTTGGCCACAGTCGATGGCGAGCATTCTTTGGCGAGTTCGTTCTGCCACTCGTAGAGAACCCGCAAGCACCCTTCGAGGAGCGTGGCGGTGGCATCGATGCGAAAGTCGATCTCTTCCTGATTTGCCGCGACCTCAGGCTCGCAGCACATATCAGGCGCGCTGTACCAGCTTGCGCCACTGACAGCAGCGAGTTCCAGATACTGTGCGTAGGACCAGGGAAAGATCCCTGCCATACCCGACTGTTTGCCGCGCGACTGCCACAGCTTCATGGCAGTGAAGCCTGCGCTATCCAGCGCAAAGTCTGTCTCTGTCAGGTCGGTCGCTTCCGGAAACCGAAAGGAACGCGTCTCGGCGTGCCAGAAGGCATTGGCGCTGACCATGACCGGGTAGCCCTTGTTGAATGCGTGGAAGGCCAGGCGTCCGCCCTTGTGCGGTACGCCTATGCGCATCACCAACTCTTCGCCCAGTTCAGCGTTCCGTTGGTTGATCGGCATACCCTTCTCGCCAAACAGCTCGGCAAAAGATTCAGTCAACGGCTGCTGGTGTTTGCTCATGCTGTCTGGGGTGCGTCAATGAATTAATGAGTCTCCATAATATACGCACATGTGCGTATTGGCAAGAGGATGTTGCTTATTTTTAAACTGCGGCGGCAATGTCCTGTTGGGTGAATTCGAACTCATCCACGAGGGCGGACCGGTCTAGCCCGACATACTCCCAACACTGGCACGCGGTTGGCATGATGTTGCCGGTAACCGCCCTGATTTTTCCAAGCAGGCCGAAGCGTTCGCGAGCAAAGCAGTAATCCGCATCGGGAAACTCCCGAGCCATCTCTCGCACAGTGGCGAGGATCTTCTGCTTCGCTGTCCGTCGGTCGATGCTCAATCTCAACTCCCGTCTGCTTCCGCTTTATGCGCAATTTATGACGCGAAAAGCAGCTGAATTCGTGGCACAAAATTGCGTCGCAGAAGTCCTTACACCGTCAGTAGCGTGGCATTGCCGATGGCGTTGGCCTGCAGCTCGCCGACTGCATCCTCGACGTCGGCGCCATCCACGTACAGGCTGTGCGCCAGATCCTCGTCCGCTGCCGCACCGCCCATCGCCTTGCGCACGTCGCGCAGCCAGGCATTGAATGCGCGCTCCTGATCGTCTTCGGCGAATTCGTCGCGCGCCATCGTTGTCATGGTGAACATATCGGCGTCTCCCTTCGATTGGTGCCCGCCGTCGCGGGCTCGTTGTGTGTTAGCGCTTCGATTAGATGCGGCGTAGGGTGCCTGCCCTCGCCGATAGGCCGAGCCGACGCTATGGCAGATGTGCGAGCTTTTGCGACCTCGGTTAGTAGGCGATGGCGTTGCGCAGGACGTCGCGCTCCAAGTAGATCCCGTGGGTCACGTTGTAGCGGCCGCCGATCGGGTCGAGCTTGACGACGCGCAGCTTGCGCATCGTGACGAGGGCCTTGAATGCCTCGTCGCGGGTGCAGCCGGTGATTTCCTGCACGGTGTCAGCGAAGTTTTCTTCGGCGTTCACGATGCGTTGCGCGACTTGTTTGGTGCCTTCCATCTTCCATCCCTTGCGTGATCGGTAGCCCGCCGTAGCGGGATTGATTGTGATCAGGCGGTTTTCGTTTCAGCGTCTGGCGTCACCTCGAACCAGCGCATGCCGTCGTTCCACGCATCAACAATTGCGCCGATGGTGGTTGCATCCTTGCCAAGAATCCCCTTGATGCCGGGACGCACCTCGGTGTCTCGGGTGATCTGGTTGCCGTCGTAATCGCGCACGCCATCACCATTAGCGCCGGGGTTCAGGACCAGCCGGCCATGCTCATCCAACGTGGTTGCGTAGCCAACGCCGGCTAGTTGAAACAGAGCCACGGAGAAAGGTGTCGGCTGCAGGGCAAACTCGCCGGGAGCAACCAGCCTCCTGCCGGTCATCACCCACTTGCCACCGACTTTCCAGCGGCCGGGTTCGGCCTGCGTCGAAGGCAAGAATTGACCGCCTTTGTAGTGGTGTCCGTTGATCCCGATTTCGCCGCCTGCGAGTGCTTGGGTGCGTGCCATCTTTCTTCCCTCGAATGAAACTACTGGCACCGAGTATATACGCACATGTGCGTATATACAAGTACGCATTGCTGTTTTGGGGAAATAGATATCGCCCTGCATTTTGGGCGCGATGCCACCCTCACTCTGGATACCAGGATGAATACGATCCGTCGTGTTGACTGTTGCGAACGCCTTCGTCGGCGTAGTTCGAAGGTGGCGTTGTTGGGGCATTTCTACGCCCGCCAACTATCCCACCTCGTCCAGCATGTCGCTGATTCCCTGGCGAGAAGGAAAGCTTGAACTGGGGGAAGCGTTGCTGGCCCATACAGCACAGCCGGCATGGTCATGAAGGCTGACGCGGCGGGAGTGTCCGTGTAGAGGTCTGGCGTTACCTAACGACTTGCCCTGGAACCTGACTTCCATCAGGGGCGGTGCACATGCAGAGCGCACCAGCGGCGGGGCAACCGAACGATATTCCGCACGTGGCTCCAGAAGGCAACTTGCAATAGCCGGGAGAGCAGTCGCCGACCTTGGTGCCGCTCTGAACTAGCGGCTCGGTAGATTGCGGCGCATGGGAACACGCGCAAGCGGCAAGAAGTGCTACGAGGGTAAGTAGATAGCGAAGCATGTCGGCCTCCCTGTTGTTGTTATTGGGCTCCGCCATCATAGTGGCGCCAAGCGGCGGTAAGAAGCAGGTCTATGTGCGGGCGCGCACAGACCAAATGTCTTCGTCTGGCGGCATGCAAGAGCGAGCCTCTGGCCTGCGCTCCTCACTCCCCCGTCAACAAACTGGATTGGCGGAAGCCCTCCCTGGCCACCGGGATTGCGGCGAGCCTGGAGCGGAACGCGATTCGCTATACAGGACCACCACCATCGCATCCTGACTGTCCTCCACGGGCTGCAGCACTACTGCTTGTGCCGCTGTTGCTGTCAGCACGAGCAGCAATGAGAGCGCGAACTGGGGTTTCGTGATAGTTGTTGCGTTCATTTTTTGGGTGATTGGTTGGGTTAGGCGAAGCGCGGTCCAACAAACTCGGGACCTGCCATCTGCTCCAGCAGAGCGATAGAACCTTCGATGCCCCCGAAGGCGACAGCAGCGACCGTCCCAGAATTGGTGTGCAGATAGACGTGGTGCGGTTGCTTCGCCCATGCAGCGTGTTTGGCGAGCGCAGGCTTGTAGCGGCGCGGCGAGATTGCGCCATGCCCCCCCATTGTGATCGCGGCGAATTGCGACTTCTGCTGCCATCTTTGCTTCCTTTCGAGCAAGTGTGTGAGATTGCGGTTAGGCGTCCTGGCGCGCAATCTCGCGCTCCCATTGGGAAACATCGAAACGCTCGCGGAGCGCTTTCATATTGCGACCGATGAACGCCGCGAGATGAGTGTCTTCGTCCTCTACCGCATCAATTTGTCGATCCCGCCATTCGCAGTAGGTGGATACGGCTAGCTGCAACTCTTCCTTTGCGCCGAGCGCGGCGCTAGCGGCGCTGAGGTCTTGTACTCGGTGCAATGCGACGGACATCTTCCTCACTCCTCGCTGCACTGATAGCAGGCGATAGCTTTGGCGAGGCCAGCAATCGAGAACAGATCCAGGCCATCGCGGTCGGCGTGAATCAACACGTCATGGGCGTGCTGCAGCGTCCAGTGATCGTCACGGATCAGCGCGGCGAATTCTTGTGCGGCCTTGTCGATACGCGACTGCACTGCGCGGGCGCTCATGCTTTGGTGTGCCATCTTTAATCCCCTTCGTATTGCGTTGTTGTTAGGAGGCGCGGCGGAACTTGCCGGTGAAGGCGAAACGGAAGTGCGCGCGGGCGCTGGCGTTGCCAATGGTGCGCCGGTACAGCGTACGGTCGTCGTACCGGCCGCCGCGCGACATCCAGCCGAAGGCGATGCCGGCGTGCAGCACGCGGGAGCGCCAGCCAGTGAAGCCCGGAGGCGTCGGGCCGTCTACGATCCAGCTTGTGCCAACGTAGGCGATGCGGCGTAACAGGCGTTCGATGGTCTTCATGTTTCCCTCCCCTGTGGTGACGTGGTCAGGCAGTCCTGGAGACGATCACCGTTTCGAAGACGTGGCCGCATCCGGGGTACGTGTACCAGATGCGCGGTGCGTCGTTGACGCATGCGCCAGCTTCCGCGCGGTTTCCCGGCAGGCTCGATTTCAGTACAGCTTGCGGCTTTTCAGCGTGCCAGCATTCGTAGCCTTCGACATTCCATTCGCGGGTGATCTGGCAACCGTCTGCAATTGCGAAGTCCTTTTCTTCTCGCGAGCGACGGTTGAACGAAGCCAGTGGATTTTTCGAACGAATCAGCATCTTTCATTCCCTTGCGTGTTGCGTTACTGATGCCCCGCCCCGTGACGGACGTCGGATTGTGGTTAGGCGTTGAAGCCGTGCTCGCGCAGGTATTGGCGTGCCTCTGCTTCCGTGTCGAACAGGGAGTAGGCATAGCCGCCGTCATTCCAATGCAGCTCCGCGCGGGCGCAGTCATTGAACGTCACCAGCTTGGCTCGGTCGGCGGTGTACCAGTTCCGGCCCGTGGCGATTTCATTGGCGTACATCCTTTTTCCCTCCCTCAGGCGTTTTCAGTGGAATCCGTGTTTCTTAATCGCGTGCTGCTCGGCGGCCTTCGCAGCGAAATCGGCTACGGTGGCATCTACCAACTCAGGCGCGACGTTTGCGGACAGGTACTCGCGAAACTTCGCCGTGCGCCCATCGCCATAGATCAGCCGGACCTCAGTAGTGGTGCCGCCATCGAAATGGCGCGATACGACGCGCAAGCCGGTGGAGCCCGATTGCAGCAGGTACTCGCAGCAAGTGGCGGTGCGACCGCAGTAGATGACGCGCTGCGTGGTGGTGCGGCGGATCGGCATTTGTGCGGTGGTGATCGACTCGATGGCTTGCATGTTGGGCTCTTGCGCTACGGTGAAATGGGGTGTTCGTTGTGCTGCAATGACGTCATATTATACGCACATGTGCGTATCGTCAAGGTGCTTTGAAAGATCTATTTACCTAAGATAACTGCTATTATCTAAGGGTACTTTTTTGCTAGCAAAATTGCGCTTCTCTTTCCGCGCTGGCAAAAAGCTCGTCCGATCAATGACTTAGAAAGCACAACGATGCGCAAGCCCCTTTCGACGATTGAGCGCCTCGGCAAGCATCACTTCGCCCATCTGAAGGCGGTGGCGATGGGTGTCCCGTTCCAGGCGGCGGCGCTTCGCTATTTGGGCATCCACCATGGTCACCAGGCGGCGGGCGTACACCGGTTGACGGTGGAGTCCGTGCGCGCGCTGGCCCGCCGTCAACATGAGCCGGCATGGCGCTTGATCGGTCTCGTGATCCGCGTGGACGCGGAAATGCCGCAGGGTCCGTCTCTCGCTGAGTTCATCGCCACCCGAGGGTTGGAAGATTGGAGCGAGGAGGACGTCGGGCGGTTCTACCTGGAGGCCTATCCCGAACAAGCCGACGCAGCCGGGTCGGCGCGGGCGAAGCGGCGCGAGCGGTTGCGCAGCGCGCAGCTTGGGCTGCTGGAGAAACTGGAAAAGCGGTCGGTAGTGCCGCCCTCCCCTGTCGACCCCGTGGCCACCTGGTTTGATCCAGTCACGGCCCAGCGGCTCGTGGACGCGGGCATGGTCAGCCTGCTGGACCTGGCCGACCGCATTGCGCTCGGGGGACGCTGGTTCGGCGCCATGCCCGGTGTTGGCGTCAACAAAGCTGAACGCATTGCAGCGTTCTTGCGAGACTTGCTGGGCGACACGTATCTGCTGCAGCGACATTTCGTCGTGCCGCTGCACAGCGACGCCGCTGCATTGCGGAAGACCGGCTTGCCGGACGTGGTCGAGACGGCGCAACGACTCCCATCGCAGCTCACATACGAGCCCGCTTATAGCCTCTTGGCGGCACGCAGCGATGCCGATGCAATCGAAGAATGGATAGCAGCAAAGGCGGGCTCGAAGCAGACGGCGCTGGGCTACCGTCGTGAAGCGAGGCGACTGCTGCTCTGGCTCCTTGAGGAGTGCGGTGGGAAGGGGTTCGGCGAGATGACGGCCGGCGACTGCGCGCAATACGCTGCATTTCTGGCGGACATTCCGCTGCGCTGGCGATCGAAGGCGCGGGCCAAGCCGGGTGCTGAAGGTTGGGCACCTTTTCGCGGGCCGTTGAGCCATCAGAGCCGCCAGTACGCGCTCAACGTGTTAGGCACGCTTTTCACGTGGTTGCAGGCCGCGCAGTACATCCCAAGCAACCCATGGGTGTTGGTCAATACGAAGCTCGGTGACGATCCTGCAGCGCGCAAGCTAGACACCAAGGCCATTGGCGAGGGTGCCATGGCCGAGATCCTGCGGGTCATCCATGCGCAGCCTGATTCCCCGTCACGCACCAGAATCCTCTTTATCCTGGGCTTTGTGGAAGCGGTTGGACTTCGTTCGCAGGAACTGATCTCCGCTCGTCTGAAGGACTTCAGCTTGGAACCGGAAGGCTGGGTGCTGCACGTCCATGGGAAGGGCGCCAAGAACCGCGTCGCTGCAGTGCCGGGGCAGGCGTTGGACGCGCTGCAGGCGTATCTGCGCGAGCGGGGGCTGGGCGGCATCGAAACGGCGTCTGGCGATTACCCCTTGCTTGCGAGCCTCGGTGACTCGTCCCAGCCCGTTGGATACCAGGCGCTGCATGAGCACGTCAAAGGGTGGCTAAAGAAGGCTGTGGCCGAGTCCGCTCTGCCTGAGCATGAGAGACGCAAGCTGGCCGGCGCTTCCACACATTGGCTTCGGCATACGTTCGGTACGCGAGCTGTGGCCCGAAACGTTCCGCTGGATGTTATTCAGGAGCAGCTCGGGCACGCGAGCATTCAGACCACCATGAACATTTATGGTCGTGCTCCGATTCAGCGCCGGACCGCAGAACTCGGTAAAGCCTTCGATACGCCGAGCACGGCGGATACGTGAGCCAATCTGGGAGTCATGCCCCGCGCCTACGCGTTTCCCATATTCACTCACGTGTGGCGCCGGGAGTCTCACGGATGCTCCCAGACCCACTCACGATGAGTCCCACTGGGGCTCACGTTGACTCCCTTGGAAGCTCACATATCGACCCGCAACCCTTTGTGGTGCTTGAGATTGCCCCAATGCAAAGGTCTTAAAGGCCTTGTAGTTCTTAAAAAGTCCATGCAGAGCCGCAGATTGGATTGAGATGATTGGGGTACTCACCGGAGGCGTCACGACTCCCATTTCATCTCACGTATTGGTACCTGCGATCCTGGAGGGATCTTTTGCAGCAAAAGACTCCTGCTAAGAGGCACTGAGGAAATCGGCGATGAGCTGGACGAGAGCGTCGTGTTTGGCTGGGTCCAGCACGCCGGCCTCGAATTCCACCACAGCCCTCCCCTTCGACCCAATCTTCAGCGCCGCCGCCGCCTGCCCGCGCGCATGGATGGGGATTGAGGGCTTCGCGCTCTTCGGCTGATTTAGGAGTCGTTCAACGACTTCTGCAGGGGTGAGCGTATGGCGCTCCGCCTGGAGTGCGCGTGCGCGGTCAAGCGTGCCGTCCGGATCGCTTTGCAGTGCATCGGCTAGTGGCTTTGCCCAGCGGACTTGAATCACCATGGGCGAAGGGAAAGCCTGCACCACCGCGTCCGGCAACTGTGCCAGCTTGCAGCAGCGTGAGGCATCGGACAGATTCACACCAAGCTCTTCTGCGAGGCGTCGGAGGCTTGAAAAGAGCCCTTCCTTCAGCGCTTGGTTGTACATGCGGCCTTGCTCCCAAGCGCTGAGATTCTCGCGTTGACGATTTTCACGGTCCATCTCGGCAAAGAGAGTCCGGTCATCCATTTCGTCGGCCACGATGGCGCTGACGGGAAGGGAAAGCTCCAGACAGCCGTGGTGGCGTCGATGGCCGTAGACGACTTCAAACTCGGGTTGCGACGCGGAGCCGGGGGGTGTTTGACGGTCAAACACCCTGCGTACCTTGATGGCCTCGACATTCCCGCCTGCGCTGGCAAGTTCCGCCTTGAACGCCTCCCAATCCGGACCCGTGAAATTCAGTTCGTCGCGGTTTGCCCAACGACTTCTGCGGATCGTGGTCGGATCCAGCTTGCGAACCAACTCGGCGCCTGCGTACTCGGCCAGGCGCTGGTTTGCCTGCTCAAGGCCCTCTTGGGCTTCCGTAAGCTTCCGCTCCAAGTCGCTCGTCCCAGCAATGGCGCCCATCACCATGCCGACGCCGGTCTGCGGGCGCGCGGTAGTGGAAGCGCCTGGATTGCCATCGCGCTTCTGAAAAGCGCTCATGTCGATCTCTCCGACCAAGGCGCCAAGTTTTCTTTTGGTCATGTTTCGCTCCAGCCAACGTTTTGGCTCAGGTGTTTGACGGTCAAACACCTGGGGGGGATTTGCTGTTCAGCCTCGGACAAGGCAAGTGCCCTGCAGGGGTGTTTGACGGTCAAACACCCCTTCAAGCGCCCTCTCATGAATTCGTACCGTGGCGCTGCCACGCGGCTCGGATCAACGATTCGATCTGCTCTGTGGCCTGCTCGTACGCGCTGAGCGCTCGCTTGTACGTCCGGGGGTCGATCATTTCCTTGAGCTTTGGTGACTCATCGTAGACCGTGCCGAAGTTCGCAGCACTCGTCTCCGTCGCTTTGGTCTCTGGGATCTCTACCGAAAGCACCTTGCCTTCGTAGGTCTTGTAGATCCAGTCCTTAACCGCAGTAATGGTGTCGTCGGCTTCAATTTTTCCGCGCACCTTCACTTGCGTCATCAGGACGCGAACGAAGTCGAACTCCTTGGTGACGCCACGCTGTTCAACGAGGTTCGCGGCCAGGTCCGAAAACAGGCGCCAGAACTGCGCTGCCGACGCGACAGCCAACGCGTTGGGCGGGAGCGGCATGAGAATGCCGTCACAGGCCATGATGGCGTTGATCGTGACATACGAGAGAGCAGGGGGCGTGTCGATCAGGATCACGTCGTATTCCTGTCGGGCGTCGTCCAGTGCCAAGTTCAATACGTCCCAGAACTGGAAATTCGGATCGCGCATTTGCCTGGCTGGCAATGTGAACTCAGCCGCAAAGAGCAAAGGAGCGGCGCCAACCACATCAATGCCTTCCCAGTACGATTCCCGAATCGCAGTGCTGATGCTCTGCTCGGTACCCATGCAGACCGGAAGAATAGTGTCCTCCTCGTTGACTTCCGTTGCCGGAAGAATGCCGAAGAGCGTGGTGAGTGACCCCTGCGGATCGCAGTCCACCACGAGAACTCTGTGGCCCTTTAGCGAGAGACCCTGGGCTAGCGTCATAGTGGTGGTAGTCTTCCCCACACCACCTTTGAAGTTCGCCACGGCAATACAGACGGCGTCCTGTCCGGAGGGTTTCAGGTAACTCGCCCTGAATTCTCGTACCCATACCTGAGCCTCGGACAGCGAGAACTCGCGTCGATTTCCGCTCTCATTCCGTTGTCCCTTTGGTAGACGATCATCATCCTTTGAGAGACGGTAGGCAATTGCGTTGCGGTCCACATCGCACAGGGCGGCGAGTTCCGTAGCATTGAATCGAGGCGACTCTTTCCTGCTGTCAGGCGCAAGCAGCTTACCCCTGACGGCGTTCATCATGAACTCGGCACGGTCGGCCTGTTCCATGATGCTGGCGAGGGATTCAGGCTGCAGGAGGATCTCTTCAAGGATAGCCATCGTGCGTTTAGGGCTTAGGTTGAGGTGATCGCATTTTCCTACACTTCAGCAGAAAACTACAAGAACTGCGCAAAAGCTTCTGAAAGTTCAACCACGTTCCTTCATGAGTGATGCTTCCAGGGTGATTCTTTGCCTGGATATCTCACCTAGCCCCTGCCGAGGGGTTTAAAAAAGTTTACAAGCCTTCAACCCCTTTAAACCCTTTGCGACGCAGAAATTCGATTGTAATCAACGGCGTATGCACAAATGCGTGAGCGAACATGGGAGCGAATGTGAGCTTCTATGGGTGTCTATGTGAGTGGATTTGGGAACCTACGTGAGGGAACGTGGGAGCTTCTGTGAGTGAATCTGGGAGCTATTCTGGGGCCACAAATGACTCCCATAATGGCTCACACATTGCGGTATAGCGTCCCTTGAGGCACCGCCGAGCGTGAGTCCAGGTGGACAACTGTCGCTTCCACGCATCGCCGTTCACGGATGCGTGAGCCCCAATGGGGGTCGATGTGGCGGCGACGCTAGCAAGATGCGTGAGGTATGTGGTTAAATTAGCCTCACACATGTTGCTGCCACGTGCGCATGAAACAAATCGAACTCTATCCCGTAGACGCCCCAGAGGCTCGTGACGACCGCATGCGGAAGCATGTGAACGCCATCGCTCTTATGCCGACCAAAGACGGGGGGAAGATATCTGCCTTCGACCGGACCCTATACAACGTGCTCCTGTATCGCGCGCAAGGCATGGGAGACCGGGAAGAGTATTCGGCACGTATGCACGAGATCGTGAAGGACTGCGATTTCGATAGCAACAACACGGAGCACATCAAGAAGGCTCTGAAGAACCTCATGAAGACCCTTGTCGAGTGGCAGAGCCCGACGAGCGGCGAGATTGAGGTGTGGGACGCCTGTGTTTTGCTGAGCGGCGCGTCGATCAGGAAGGACAAGCGCACCAAGGCAGTGGAGGTGAGGTGGCGTTACGACACACAGATCAAGGCGCAATTGTTGAATCCGGACCGCTACGCCGGTTTGATGTTGAAGTCCATCACGCAATTGCGCTCGCATCCGGCGAAGGCGTTGTACGAAATCTGCGCACGCTATGTGGACAATCCTGGTCGGAAAACGGCACGCCAACATTGGCGCTGGTGGCGTCCTGTGCTTTGCGGCCAAGTCTATGACGAGCAGAAAGGGGAGTATCGCTACTTCAAGCGGGATGTTCTGCTGCCTGCCATCGCCGAGATCAACGCCAATACGGAGTTGAAGGTCAGTCTGCTTCCGGAGTTTAAGGAGCGTGACAATAAGACCGTGTCCGACATCCAGTTTGAGGTGCTATTGAAAGGGCTCGCCAAGAATCCGCAGGCGCCCGCAAGCAAGCCGCTCGACAAGATGGAGCCGGCCGACCTGAAGCTGATCGAACAAGCGCTGAAGCTCGGCGTGGCTCAAGACGAGGCCGAAGGCCTGTACCGAGACCACGGCGTAGAGGCGCTGAAAAAGGGGTTGGTGGATCTTGAAAAGCGGTTGGCGATGCCTTCACAGATCGTAGGCGCCGTCGAGAAGCCAGGGTCTTACCTTCGCTCGATCATGAAGCCGAAAGCAGCCGCACAGGTTGCTGCGGCCGAAGCCAGTCCAAAAGCGCGTCCTGGCAAGGACATGGAGCGAAGGAAGGCGGCATTGTTGGAGGAATGGTTGCGGCAGAAGAAGGACGAGCTGCGCTCCCTGTTCCAAGAACTGCCGGACGTCGAACAAGAGGAATTGCTGAGCGGCTTTCGCGAATACCCTGCGATCCAGCCGCTTCTCAAGCGCTTCGAAACTTCCGGCTGGAACCACAGATCGATTCGTGACCTCTTCGCAGCCTTCCTTGGGGAGACCTGGCTGGGCGCCGAGTGGAACAAGCCGAAACCGGATGAGCTGATCGAGCTGGCCTTGGAGAGTCCTGCGACGGCAGAGTAGGAAAAGGTGACTTTTGCAGCAAAAGATACGCGCCCATTTGGGCGCGTTTGCTTGTTGGTCATTGAATAATGTACTATTACGCAAACCTACGCTAGATTTCGCTTAGATGCTCCTGCTTTACATAGCAGAGGCCACTTGAATCGCTGTTCATCCTTCACACTTTCGGAGAGTCCGATGGCAAAGGCCCCAGTAGAGACTTCGCAGCCCGTTTCGAAATTTATTGTTGTACATGGAGATAAAGGAGGGGTGGGCAAGTCGATGGTTGCCCAGGCGCTCGCTGACCAACTGATGTGTTCCGGCACCAAGGTGGCCATCGTAGAAGCGGACACGCGGAACCCGGACGTGGCGCGCATGTTCGGCAACAACCTGCCCGTGGCCCATACGAACGTACGCAGTGAGAACGGCTGGATGGACGTGATGGACTTCGTGATGAAGTATCCGGGGCACACCATCATCATGAACACGCCGGCCGGCATTGGCGAATACATGCGCTCCGACATGGAATCGTTCGCCAAATTCCTCAAGGCGCAGGACATGCCTGTGGAGATGGAGTTGTGGTGGGTCATGAACGTCCAACACGATTCGGTCAACTTGCTCAACGAGGCCTACACGGCGTACGGCGCGTTCTTCTCGCGCATACGCGTCGTGTGCAATCTGCATTACGCTGGCGGCGACAAGTCCCAGCACGGCCCATTTGTGCTCTGGCACGAGAGCCCGTTGAAAGCCCAGATCGAGAAGAAGCAGGGTCTCACGATCTTCTTCCCCGGCCTCCATATCCGCGTGGTGGCGAAAGTGCTGGACCCGCGCAAGATCATGCCGTTCTCGGATGCCGTGGACGCGGTCGTGGGTGAATCGGTGGCGCTGGAGCACAGCGAGCGCTGGAAGCTTCAGCAATGGTTGGCTGACTGCCAGAAGGCGTTTGAACCTGCCATTGGTCCTGCCGTCGCTCCCGCCGTCGCAAACGCCGGGTAAGGCTCCTCGCAATGTCTAGCAAAACGGTCTGGATGGTGTCGGGCAACAAGGGCGGCGTGGGCAAGTCCGTCTTTTGCCTTGCATTCGCGTCCGCGCTCGAAATGCGCGGCGAACCGTTTGCTGTGTTTGACGGCGACGGGCGTACTGGGGACGTGTTCGCGACTTTCCGGCGAAAGTGTCCAGCGCGCCTGGGCGACTTCCGGGCACTTCGCCCGGAATCGCATCTCTGCAATCTGGACCTCATTTATGAGACTCAACTCCAGCAACTACTTGCAGGCAGCCCGCATTTGATCGTCAACACGCCGGATGGTGCCGATGCTGTTCTGAAGAAGTGGTTCGATGTCACGCTGAGCCACACGGAGGCGAGCAACATCAACTTCCGGTTCGTCTATCTGATGTCGGACCGGCCAGACGGACTGGAGATGCTGCCGCAACTGGCGGAGAGCTTTCAGTTCCTCTATCCGGTGCGCAATCTCCACTTCGGCCCGGAGCGCCGATTCACGGCCTTCAATCAACAATACCTCGATGGTTTCAAAGTGGTCTTGGATCTCCCTGCACTAAGGGGCGAGGAGGTTCGGATGCTCTTTGACCTTCAAACCTTCCCTTCTGAGGCGATGAAGCTCAAGAAGAAGGGGACCGGCACATACGCAATTCCGACTCTGTCCCGCGCTCGCCTGCACGCATGGCAGCGCCAGGTCAACGAACTGGTGTGGGACATGGTGGATAACACGGAAATGCCGAATTTGGAGTTCGGCAAATGGTGATGGCAGCAGAGAGCTTTGCTCGCATCGCATCGCATCACTGGATCCGGCATACGGACCAGCCAATCTTTCACGCCTATCTCACCATCCGGCCGGGGACAACCTCCGTGTGTGGTGAGGGGATGGCGTTTCAAAGCGTCCGCGAGATGGACGTGCCTGGTGAACGGTCGCAGTGCTGCGCGAAGTGTTGCGAGGCGCTGTACGGTCGCATCGGCTATCGACCGCCGCTAAGCGGGGAGGACTTTTCATGAGTCTGAGTCTCATCGGTGCCCTTGAGGCCTTGAAGAAGCAACCGTTGACTGCTGAAGAGGCGGCAATGGTGCAGGAGTTCCAGCGGCAATACGACCTGGATGACGATGATCCCCTCAATGTGGTGCTGGCCATGATGGCTCGGAGCCAGATGATCATCGAAACCGCCCCCGATCTTTTGCAGCAAAAGGTTGTTGAAACCATTGAGTTGCATCGGACCAATCTGCGAGAGCAGGCGGTGCTCTCGGCGAAGGAACTGATCACAGATTTGTCGGCGCTGTTGCTGAGCCAACAGAAGGGCGTCTCTGCCATCTGGCGTCAGCGACTGTCGTGGTACGCCAGCGGAGCAGCTTCCATGTTGCTCGTTATGGGAAGCGCGCTGGCGTTGGCTCGGTGGTGGCACTGAGCCTAGCAATACTTTCTGAATTCATCCCGAACCCGTTCGCTAGAGGGCTCTCATGTCAAATCAAAACCACCCCTGGATCCAGGACTTCGCCTCCTTTGAGGCGGTCCTCTGCTGTAACCATGAAATCGGTCAGTGGGAGCCGTCAGCGACATTGCGGGCCTACCAGACGTACGGATTCGATGACGCAAGCACACCGGGCAACGATCAAACCTTCCGGCACATCGACACGGGGGTACTCCTGCTGCACGATGGCGATGTCGTTGCCATTCAATTCGGCGATGGGAATCTGTCGGCTGCTCTGTCCGATCTCTTCCTAGTGCTCCACGGGTTGGGCTGGAATGAAGCCGAGGTATTCCACCCTGCGGAGACGTTGGGTGCGCTGCTCGAAGACATGGGCAAGGCAATTCCGGGCCATATGGAGTTCGACGTCAAGGCAGCAAAGGCTGTGGCAGATACCGGACGCGTTCCCGAGGAAACTGCCCTGATCGAGCGCGGCAAATCTCTTCTGCAGGGAGTTGCCGTTGGGCATCAGGAAGTGCAGGACTTCAATACCGTGGCGCTCGGAGTATTGGAGTCGATGGCAAGCGACCAAACATCCCATCCCGTGGTCGCAGCGGATACCAGTGCTCCCCAGCAATCGCAACTGTCGATGGAGGCCGAACCTATCTCGGCTCCGGTGCACCTCGATGACGCATTTGACTTCGACGTCGGTGACGCAATTCAGGGCCAATCACTGTCGGAGCCGGCTCATGCAATTCGGCCACACGGGCAGGTGTTCCTTGATGACGATGATTCGGGGCCCGTGGTTCCGGTCCTCGGCGCGTCAACGCTTCAATCGACGGCCGCCCACCCCTCGCAGAGCGGTGGCGAGGAGGAGGTCTATGCCAGCGCAGGCCTCGCCATCGACGCAACTGTCGACGCCACGGCGCAGCCGAATGCGCAACCCGTCGCGGTTGAAGAGCCAGGGCGGGTCGAGCTGCCAGCAGGTGAACCTACATCCCATCCAGTCCGGATCGCGCAGACCGAATCGGCGCCTGCGCCAGACGCGCGAATCGATACTCCGGTAGAACGCGTGCCGACGTTCGTGCCGCGCTCGGGCAAGAGTTCGGCGCCACTAAACCTCATTCGTGTCGGTAGATCCGCTCTTTGCTTCGACCTGCCCGAGGCACCGGTGTCGTTGGAAGAAGTCAGCCAGTGCGCTGGCCAACTCGACGCGACTGAAGTTGTGCATCTCTGGCCTGGGTTGATCCACCAGTCAGAGCGGTGGGATCTCGTCGGCGAAATCGACCTGAATGCCCCTTGGTTTGCGGAGGTCGTGGCAACCGAGTTGGCGCCGCAATGCGCCGTAGAGCGCGTCTGGTTTGCCAGTGCGCTGCTCCAACTGGCGCGGCGGCAGGGCCGTGCCCAACTTCGAGACATGCTTGTCGGATTGCTGCAGGCGGACGGTGCTGAGTCTTGTGGAGCGATCAGCCAAGCCGCGCCATTCAAGCCCGAGGCTCACGAGCGTTTCGTGAACCTGGTGCTAGATCGGTTCTCGGGGCTGCTGCTCTGCCAAGAAGGCGAATCATTCCTCGATGTTCGGTCGGCAGATGGCACGGCCGCCGAGTCGGAGATCGCAGTGCGCGCATTCAGTGTGCGGTCGATGGTCGAGGCGGTGGATCCGAAACTGTATGTCATCCATTTGGACGCTACAGATGGCCAATTCATAGCGATGATCGTGAGGCTGCTCAGGGGCGTGGCCGAGCGCTATTCGATTAGCACACGGGCCCGCACGCAGGCACAAGCGCTGCAGCGCGAGGTGGAGCGCCGTGAATCCACCGAGCGCGAGGCAGAGCGTCTCACTGCGGTCGAAATGGTCAAGTCAACCATGGTCGGTCTGATGGAGCAACTCAAGAAGGCAGGCATCCCGCTGCCGACCTAACGGCTCCATGGAAATCGATCTGCAGGGCGAACTAGATGCTTGCCTGGGAGCGGCCGAGAAGGTCTTGGATGGCCTGCCCGAGCCGCTTTCAAACGGAGTCAAGGTTGACCCTGCAGTCAGGGTGCGTCTTCAGTGGATCGAGCGCCAGCTTTTGAACATGACCGCCAAGCTCAAAGCGATGCAAGAGGACATGGAGGCGGGCTTGAATCTTAACGAGATGGGGTTCGCAGATCCGCAGGAGATGCTTGACCTGCTGAATGACATGAGTGCCCAGATCGCGCAGCTAAAGGCGATGTGTCTCGCGCTGGGAAGAAATCTCGGACGCGGCCTCTAATAGAGCCGAAAAAGCGCCATCCATCTCTACGGACAAGGCTCCCATCGGCGAGATACATGTCGTTAGGCCTAGGACGCCTGATCGTTGCCGCCACAGGCGGCATCCGTGAGTCGTCCAACTCAGCCACCAACCGGAGAACAAGAAAGATGAAGAAGGTTCTGATCGTTGCCGCAGCCGTTGCCATGGCATCCGCCGCACAGGCGCAGGTGGTCGTCAAGCCCACTTACGTCGAAGCGCCTGTGCAAGGCACTTCTTGCGAGCTGCCCTCGGGTCTAGTTCTGCCATTTCTGAACTATGACGCCAGCGGGCGCCAGATGCAGTGCATTGGAAACGCTATGGGAGAGAAGCCGACGTGGCGATACGTCGCTGAAAGCGATAGCGAGCGCATTGGCCGAAAGCTCGACCAACTGAACGCCACGAACGTGGCAATTCTGGTGAAGCTTTCCGAACTGATTGCCGTTCAACAGGCGAGCGCGCAAAAGTAATCAGATGCGGACGCGTGGTGCCTGGCGCACGATGCGATCCGCGCCGGCAGCCAGCATAAACGTCAAGGGTTCTAAGCAATGGACGCTGCATCTAGCAAGGAAGAGGTCGAGTCGCTCATCAAGCCCTCCCTACGCAAGTCAATTCTGACCACGCTTCTGCTTGTAGGCGGCTGCGTATTGGGGGGCACGGTGGGGTGCTTTGCTGGAATCGGCATTGCAACAGTCATCGATCAGGTTAAGGCGAAGCATCAGGCTGAGGAAATGGCGAAATCCGATGCCGGACTTTCTCTTCCTGTTTTGGGGCCGGCTCTCCCGGTGGCGGTGGAGCCGGTTCCTGCAGTGTTCAGTGCGACCTTCAGTACGAGAGAACCTCGGCAGTCGGTAACGCGCATTGCAGCCGCAATTCCTGCTAGCGGCGGCCGGTATGAAGTAGAGGTGAGAGTAACGCCTTCGGCTGGTGATCAATAGGAGGCACGGAAGAGCATGACTGACCTTGTGAGCCGAGCTGAGCTGCTGCGCAGCGCGATCTATTGCGGCGGTATCTATGCACTGTGGCGCGTGCTTCTGACCGTGCTGTTTCCGTTCTTCAGCGGGTCGCTATGGCAGAACGCCATCGGACCCTTCTTGGTACAACGCTGGCCTACGTTGGGCCAAAGTGAAGACCAGTTCCGTCCCTCCTACCTACCGACAGCACTTGGGCAGCCGTACGTGGCCTCCTTTGGCCTTTTCCCTCCACCACTGAATGACTTGACCCACGGCATTCGCGATGGCCTGCTGCTGGGTGTCTTCTACGCGCTGGTACCCGAGATCATCCAGCCAAGTTTCTTGACTTTGCTGCTGGCCTTCGTTGTTTGTAAAGGGCTATGGCGCGTAACCAGCGCCACGGGTGCGGGAGCTACTGACCGCGCAATCTGGGCCATTCGGGAAGCCCTGATGTACTTCGGGGCAATCGCCGCGCTTCAGGCTGCCGAGCTGCTCCGCTAGGCATCGGCAAAGTGGAAATGCCACTAGGCCACTGCACCAACCATCCACGTAGCCGGCGCGCGCTCGCGTAAAGCCTGCGCGACGGCTGTAACTTCAAAGGGAGAATTCGATGAGTCGCACAATGAAGTCAGACGCCCAGAATTCGCTGCTGCGTGCGCGGCGCGAGGCCGCTGAATCGATTACCTGGCCGGAGAGAACAGCGCTATTGCTGAATCCCGACCCGACGGTCCGCAGGCGCCTCAAGCGCTTCGCGTTCGTAGTTGGTGCCTTTGCCGTGCTCTGGCTTATGTCGATCAAGCCTCACGGCCCGCTGCAGGATTTGGCGGATGCTCTGCAGACGCGCGATCTGAGACCGGCCATGGAGCAGGCCATGCGGGGCGGTAGCCATACGGCCGCCACCTGGCTGGCCACGCACTATCCGAAGGAACACCCTGGACTACTGCAACAGCAGGCGGATGCCGGGAATCCGAAAGCCATGTTCCTGATCGGCGGATATCTGATGATGACCAAGGAGACGGATGGGCGCTACGTCTCGGTCGATCCAGCGATGACACCCGCGCAACGACACGCAAAGGGGCTGGAACTGGTACGCAAGGCGGCTGCAGCCGGCAGCGAGGATGCCCTGCTTTTTCTCATCAGGAACGGCGAAGGCCTTACGGAACGAACCTAGCTTCCAGGCGGGCTAAAGGCGACCTGGGCCGTGTGGCCGCGAAACGGTCACCGCTTACAGCGAAGAAGTGGTGCGCCTGAATCGAAGGCCTCCACGTACGTTAGGAACAGAAACGATGCAACTTCCGTTTGAACTTGATCCACAGATCATCCATCACATCATCTACAGCCAGGCTGGCTCGATTGGAAAGGCCATTATCGAGCTGTTGATGAACTCGGTTGACGCGGAGGCAAGGGCAGTACGCCTTTCAATGACGAAGGATGGATTCGAGTGCAGCGATGACGGAAAGGGATTCTCTAGCCGTGAGGATGTCATCCGATACTTTGGTCGCTTCGGAACGCCGCACGAGGAGGGCGACGCCACATACGGACGGTTCCGGCTCGGACGTGGCCAAATCATGGCGCACGCCTGCACTGTTTGGGAATCCAACGCCTGGAAGATGACAGTTGACACCCGGGCGATGGGCTACAGCTACGACCTGGATGGTGTGGACAAGGCTGTCCCCGGGTGCGCAATTTCCGGACGCTGGTACGAACCACTCAGCGACACCGAGTTGATGTCGGCGATTCAGGAGATCCGAGATCTTGTGCGCTACACGCCCATCAGCGTCGAGTTGAATGGGCGGATCATCACGCGCGACCCGCGCACCGAAAAGTGGGATGCCGAAGACGAATTTGCGTGGTATCGCGCGAAGGAAGATGGGGCCGTTTCCATCTACAACCAAGGCGTTCTGGTTCGGCACGACCCCGGACATGTGTGGGGTGCAGGCGGACTCATCGTCTCAAAGAAGGCGATTGCATTGAACGTCTCGCGTACCGAGATCCTGCGCAAAACGTGTCCCGTCTGGAAGGCGATTGCGAAACAGTTTTCGGCCCTGGCGGATGACATCCGATCTCGTCTCGGAGAGCACCGCAAGACGGAGGCCAGTCGCGAGAACTCGGCGAGGGCACTGCTTTCCGGTGACCCGAGAATCGTCAAGATCTATGAGAAGGACGAAGTCATCACCTTGCTTCCGGGCAAACAGCATGTCACGCTGCAAGCGTTCTTGAGGAAGTGCCAATATAGCCATAACAGGCGGCAGGGCAACAGGTTTGCCGTGGTTGAGGACGGGTTCGATGTCCCCAAGGGCGAGGCTATTGCGCGACAAGGGATAGCCGTGGTCGTCCACCCGGCAACGCTTGCGCGCTTCGGCTGCTACAACGCCCATGATCTCGTCGACTGCATCGACCGCATCCATACGAATCTTCGTGAGGATGTACAGAACAATGGCACCCGATTCTGGGGGCTTGAGTATTTGAAGGTGCCAGAGTTGGTAGCATTCTCGACGCTGCGCGATGCGTTCATTGAACGCACTTCGCTCGTGGCGGAACGCGATGCGCTCGACAGAGAGACACGGCGAGCCTGGACGGCGCTGCGCACGGTCCTTCACTATTACTCAGCGGTTTGCACAGGGGGGCAGCGATCCCGTCGGGGTCCCAATGTTTGGGGCGGAAAGTCGCTTCAAATTCTGTTAGGCCAATCGAATACGGCGGAGGCCTGGACTGACGGGGAGTCGTACATCGCCATCAACGATGATGTGGTCAAGCGCCTGAGGTCAAATCCTCTCAAGACAGCCGGCTACATTTTCAGTCTTGTCGAGCACGAGGTCGCGCACCAGGGCGACAGCCTCGACTGTGGACACGATGAAGCGTTCTATCAACGGTTTCACGACATCTCGATTCGACATGCCGAGGACCGCCAGTGGTACATGCATCTGTGGTTGATGCGGTACACAACGAGCATGGAAAGCGAAGGTAAGCGTGCTCGCGGCGAAGCATGGCGTGAACGGTATCTTGTGGATCGCGCCGGCAGCGGACGTGCGAAGAAGGGGTTACCGCCTGCGATTGATGGCGCGAGCGATCATCCGGTGGTCATGGAACCGGCCATCGCCGAAAGCATAGCGTTCATCGACTATCAGAATGCCCGCCTCGTCCAAGCCGGCGCTTGTCCTCCTCCGCCAAACTGGTCTGAGGTAATCGACCGAGCCCACACCGAGCAGCAACGTCTGGAGTCCGGACTGCGTGCGGATGCCGAGCGTCGGCGAGCTGAGGACGATGCTATCTCGGCAGCGATTGAGGCTAGTGAAGCGGAGGCTGCCCGAATCGTTGAAGAGGCCAAACAGCGCTTCGCCACGATACTCGAAATTGACCCGGACGCAATCAGCTTCGATGCGGCGGAATACATCCTCATGCATGGCGAGATAAGCGAAGCCGAACTGCGGGCGATGTGGGCCGACAAGCCGTGGGAGCAATGGCTTGACCCGACGGGCTGGGCGGATGGCGAGGATGATTGCGCCGAGATGGCTGAGTGCACCGCGCCCGCGGTTTCGCCTGAGCTTCAAGTCATGGTGCGGCCGGGTGAAACCGAATGGGTACTTGAGCGCAACGCTGCTGCTGCAGGATTCTATCGAGTGGAGGACTATTTGAAGTGGCGCGCGGAGGTTGATGCATGAAGACTCCGCGAGTCCGCTTACGTTGACGATAGGTAGAGCGATGCTCGGATTTGGATGAGGCTTGCCACACGGAATCGAATCAGCATAATTGGCATGCAGGCCGCGAACGATGGTCGCTCGCGGCTTTTTCTTTGGGCGGTTCACAGCGACAGCCAGGACGCGTCGCTTTGCGGAAGAGGGGACAAGTGGTAAATCAGATCGAGCGCTTCATGCGCATAGTTGGCCAACAGCTTTCCAAGGACCGAAAGCGCTATGAAGCACGGATCGAATCCGTGTTCGATCTTGTGCTGAACGTTCTCCCGGCAACAGCAGTAGATTCGGTATGGTTGGGGGATCTCAAGCAATCGGCGCTGCAAGGTAAGCTTGAGTGGAAACTGAAGCTCGGCTCCTATCTGCAGGGGATCGCTGGCAAATCGGAGCGCCAAGAAGCCGTTGCGTTGGTGCAGCATGCGGTGGACGAATGCCCGGAAAAAGGAGTTCCAGTTGCCCACATCGCCATGCCGATGCTTTGGGCGCTGATGATCTCGGTTGCCACCATGAGCAACGTAGTCTTGACGTGGGGCTCCTCACCATTCTGGATCTTGCTTCCTTTGGTAGTCGTGGTGGCAGGGGCGAAAGCGAGGAATCTGCCGTGGCTAGACAGAGCGATGTTCTTCCGACTTGGTCGATTGGAAAGGACTGTGTCGGTAGGCGTTTATGGGGCCTTTCTAGGTTTCTTCGCTGTGTACTTCATACCATGGACGACAAGCATGGTCGTGCCCGCGCTTTCGCAAGGCAGATTCCAGCAAGAGCGAATCCGTCTGTACGACGATCCACAAGGATTTGCGACGCTACGGGCCTTCGCGCGGGAGAACTACGGTGTTGAGGTGATTCTGGGTGACGTGCTGTCTGGCGGCTGGGCTGAGACCGAGTTGAGTGTTCCATCGGGCGGGTCCCCAGCATCGATGTCGCTGGCGTCTGGCTACTGTGAGATGAACATGAACCAGGCGCGCGTGCAGCGCGAGTTCGGACCCTCACAGAAGAGCGACTCCGCGCTTTGGACGCAAGGCGTGATGATGCATGAGTTTGGGCACTGTCTCGACACGCGGCGAGATCTGCCGGGATTCAACGGGCGCCCCCCTGCAACGTTCGCGCTCGCGCCTACCGAAGCGAATGGTGTCACTGACGCCCAGACGTACATCGCAGCGGGACGCAAGAGATCGACGATGCTGTGGCGTGAAGCGTTTTCGGATGTTTTTGCCGTAGGCTATTGGCGGCTATCGACATCGTCGGAACACGCTGCGAGACTGACCCAGATGTTGCGAGCGAAGCGCGCTGAGAATGCCGGCATGGACAAAGCTCATGCCACGATGTGTTGGATTGACCAGGCCGCTCAAGCCTCCCTTCCGGGGTCGTACAAGGATCTGGTGAGTTGGGCCGATCAGATAAGAAGCTCGAAAAGCTGTTCAACGCAAGCCGCGTGAATGTGGGGAAGTTGGGGCCGTATGAACTTTGGCGACCGTGGTGATTCGACCACGGTGCGCTTGCTGCGGGGATTGGCGGTGCTCCTTACGCTCCCCGCTAGGCCTGTTGAAGTTCGGTCGCTGGGTTGGCCAACGCGGCGCAGTCGGCATCGAGGCGATCCCAGACGTGACGCACCAGGCGCGGCCCGTCGAGGAGACCCTTCGCGATCTGGTCCAACGCAGCTTCAAGTTCCGCTGTGTAGCCGATGTGGGCAAAGCCGAAGCGCGGATAGAGGAAGTCGTAGCACTCTTCAGCCAATGGTGTCGCTTCGAGCCCGCGATTCTTGCCAACCTTGATTGACCCCTTGGTCTGTACCCCTTTGAGAATCGTAGCAAGGGTCGCGGGCCGGCCGATCCCGAGCTTTTCGAGCTTCGCCGTCAGGGTGTTGAGCGTATAGCGCGGCGGTGCCTTGGTTTGGTGACTGCGCACCTCGGCGCGCTCGACATTGACTGTAGCGCCTAGAGCGAGTTTGGGCAGACGCACTGCTTCAGGCTCCTTCTTTGCTTCCTCATCGTCCTGCAGGACTGGAGATTTCGCTGCAGGGCTTGCCAGCCATCCCGGCTCCAAGAGTATCCGTGCCGTAGCCGCGAAGCCGTGTACGTTCCTCGCGTCTGTGAGGACGACGCGTCTGATCGCGTATCGAGCCGGCGCCAATTGGCTGTAGAGCGCTCTCTCACGGATTAGCTTGTAGAGTGCGCGTTGTTCTTCGGTTGCGCCAGCTTCCTCGACGTCGATGTACGACGGTCGGATGCCTTCATGGCCTTCCTGAGCGTTCTTGTTTTTCACCTTCCATCGGTTGGGCGTCTCCGGCACGGACATCCCTTGCGAGCGCAATAGGGAGCGGATTTCTTCTGCGGCGACTGGATCAATGTTCGGACTGTCTGTTCGGTGGTAGGTGATGTGGCCGTGGCCAGAGCCGTCGCCTTCGAAGAGCTTTTGTGCGACTTGCATGGTCTTCTCAGCGTCCCAGTCAAAGATGCGGTTCGCGGCTTGCACCATGCTGAAGGTATAGAAGGGCGACGGAGGGAGGCGAAGCTCGAAGGAGTCTTCACAGGATTGAACGGCGAGGGCGCGTTGATTGCTTGCAGCCTTGGCCAGCTCGGCATCCAGGCAGCGCGGGGATGGGTCGTCAACGTCGTACTCGCTGTTGGGCTTCGGCCCATTCCTGGGAGCGCTAGGTGCTTGATACTGCCATTCAACTTGCCATCCGCCCAGATCGAGATGGACTGTGTAGTAGGTCTGCGCCTGGTGATTGCGGATCTTGCGCTCGCGTTCTACTACGAGCGCTTCGACGGCAGTTTGCACGCGGCCAGCCGCCACCTGCGTTTTCCGCGCCAAACTGGACACCCATTCCACGGCAAACTGGACACTGATTCCACGGCAATCTGGACGGCCATTCCAGCGCAAACTGGACACTGATTCCGCCTCAAACTGGACAGTTTGAGGCGGCCAAGAAGGGCGTAGCAACGCGGGATAACCGTGGCACTCTGGCAGATTTTTCCGGGGTGTCAGTTGGCCAACAAGAGGTTATCCATGCGTAAAATCCAAGAAGTATTGCGGCTGTATTTCGGCCACAGCCGATCGAAGCGAGAAATCGCTCGCATCATTGGCGTCTCGCCGACCACCGTGTCCGATTACTTGGCACGTGCCAAGTTGGCGGGCCTGAGTTATCCGCTGCCGTCGGAGTTGGACGAACCGTCCCTGGAACGGCTGCTGTTCCCGCCCAGCGAGCCGTCTTCGGTGCAGCGACCAGCGCCGGACTGGCTGCGCGTCCACAACGAACTGCGCGGCAAGGGCGTGACACTGGAATTGCTGTGGCAGGAGTACAAGGCCGGGCAGGAGGACGGCTTCCAGTACAGCGCCTTCTGCGACCACTACCGGCGCTGGCGCCAGCGGCTGTCGCTGTCGATGCGCCAGACCCACACGCCGGGAGAGAAGCTGTTCATCGACTACGCCGGCCAGACGGTGGCCGTGACGGACGGTGCTACTGGCGAGATCAAGCAGGCCCAGATCTTCGTTGCCGTTCTGGGCGCGTCGAACTACACCTACATCGAGGCGACCTGGTCCCAACAACTGCCCGACTGGATCGCCAGCCATGTGCGTGCCCTGAACTTCTTCGGCGGTTGCACCGAGTTGTGGGTGCCGGACAATCTGCGCAGCGGCGTGACCAAGGCGTCGCGCTACGAGCCGGACCTTAACCCGACCTATCAGGACCTTGCCAACCACTACGGCGTGGCTGTGCTGCCGGCCCGCGTACGCCGCCCCAAGGACAAATCGAAAGTGGAGAATGCGGTGTTGGTGATGTCGCGCTGGGTGCTGGCGCGCCTGCGCCATCAGCGCTTCTTCAGCCTTGGCGAACTGAACCGCGAGATGCGTGCCCTGCTGACCGCCCTGAACCAACGCCCGTTCAAGAAGCTGCCCGGCAGCCGCGCCAGCGCCTTCGCCGAAATGGATCAACCAGCCTTGCGCCCCTTGCCAGCACAGCCCTATGAGTACGCCGAGTGGAAGCTTGCCCGAGTCGGCGTTGACTACCACGTCGAGGTCGACGGTCACTACTACTCGGTTCCTTACCAACACGCACGCGAGCAGGTCGATGTGCGCGTCACCGGAGCGACGGTCGAGATCTTCCGACACGGCCAGCGGCTGGCCAGTCATGCCCACTGCGCCTTCAAGGGCCGGCACACGACGGTTGACATGCATATGCCGCGGACCCACCGCGAGGTCGCAGGCTGGAGCGCGGAGAAACTGACCAGCCGGGCTACTGCCATCGGCCCCCGCTGCACCACGCTGGTCGAACGCTTGTTGCACCAGCGGCGCCATCCGCAGCAGGCGTTCCGCAGTTGCCTGGGTGTGCTTCGGCTGGGACAGGAGTTCGGCAACGCGCGCCTCGAAGCGGCCTGCGCGCATGCACTCAAACTCAACGCCGTGAGTTGGAAGAGCCTGCAATCGATCCTCAAGAATAGCCTGGACTTGCAGACCCCGCCGGGCGCGCAACGCACGCTCGACCTGCCGGAGCACGAGAACCTGCGCGGCGCCCACTACTACCAATCGAACTCCATCCTGCACTGAAGCGCGAACGAAAGGAAAATGATGCTGCACCATCCCACCTACGACAAGCTGAACAAGCTGCGCCTGTTCGGCATGGCGCGCGCCTTGCACGATCAGGGCAGCCTGGACCTTGATCACCTCGGCTTCGAAGAGCGCCTCGGCCTGCTGGTTGACCGTGAGGCAACCGAGCGTGATGGGCGGCAGTTGGCTTTGCGCCTAGTGCGCGCCAAGCTCAAGCCGAATACGGTTGCCGAAGACACCGACTACCGCCACGCACGAGGACTGGACAAGCCATTGTTCCAGCGCCTGCTGGCCGGGCAGTGGCTGTCTGAGAAGCAGAACGTGCTGCTGACCGGCCCGACGGGCGTGGGCAAGACTTGGCTCGCTTGCGCGCTGGCCCACCAAGCGTGCCGTCAGGGCTACAGCGCCTACTACGTGCGCTTGCCGCGCCTGCTCGACGAACTGAGCATCGGCCGAGCCGACGGCCGTTACACCAAATTGCTCAAGCAGTTGGCCAGAATTGACGCCTTGGTGATCGACGACTGGGGTCTGGCTGTCCTCGACGATGTGCACCGCCGCGATCTACTGGAGGTGCTCGACGACCGCCACGGCGCCCGCTCGACCATCGTCACCAGCCAATTGCCGATCGATCACTGGCACGCCGCCATCGGCGATGCCACATTGGCCGACGCGATCCTCGACCGGCTCGTCCATAACGCGCATCAGCTCACGTTGAAAGGTGATTCCATGCGAAAAATGCGCGCCCGTTTGACAGCGCAGACTGACCAGGAGTAAAAACCGAACATCGACCCCGCGTCGCTGCGCCCGTAGTGTCCAGTTTGGCCTGGAACGCGTGTCCAGTTTGCGTTGGAACAGGTGCCCAGTTTGCGGCGGAGCGGGTGTCCAGGTTCGGCGGAATACGCACGCCACCCGCCTTTGGCTGATCTTGGCCCTTAGGACCGGCGAGGCCACATAGCCGATGATTCGGTCAATGAGGCGGCGCGCTTCGCGAGATGAGACGGCGTGCCAGTCGATGTGGTCGGCTCGCTGAAAGGCGTTCTCGATCTTCTCCCGCGTGATCGCATTGAATCGCATCCGCTTGGGGTTCTTGAGCTTCAAATGCTTCATCACGAAGGCTGCGATTGATTCACCCTCACGATCTTCGTCAGTGCCGAGGTAGACCTCAGTACCTGGGTTCTCACGAAGGTACTTGAGAAGCTTGGCGACCGCCCTTTTGCCATCGATGTGCCGGTTGGAATCTGAGGTGAGTTCGTACTCTCCCTGCATCAATTTGCGGTCGATGCCAATGCTGCCCACGGGAGGGTCGGCAGGCAAATCGCAGATGTGCCCGTACGTAGCCATGGCCTTGAACCGACCGGGGAACATCTCCTCAATCTTCTTGGTCTTGTTCGGTGATTCGACAATTAGCAAGGCGGGGCCGGTGTGGAGTGATGTCGACATGCGCGGATAAGCAAGGGAAATGCACTTTTGCAGCAAAAGTGCGGGTTGGTGCTGTTGTGCTAACTATTGTTGGCTGACCAGGTATCGAGTTAAACATATTATGCAGGACCCGGATGGGTGCCTGGCATGAAATCTCTAAAACTTAATACTGCCTTCGGCAAAGCTCTTCGGAAGTTGCGTCTGGAACGTGGCTGGACACAAGAATTTCTGAGCTTCGAGTGCAATCTCACTAGGAACTACATTTCGTTGCTAGAGAGGGGCGAGCGCTCACCAACGCTGAACACAATTGCGAGCCTGTCCAAAGCTTTGAGGGTTGGGGAGGAGGAGTTGATCAAGATGACACTCGAAGAACTCCGGAAGGCCTCGAAGAGCTAGCAGGGACCGACAAAGACCGGCGCCATCGCCATACTCCAACTGCACAGCAGAACTCCGACAACTGTCGGAAGACGACAATAGTCGGCAAAGATCAGAATTTCCGGTTGACAAAAGGCCGGAATCCTCTTGACGAGAAATCAGACCGCAGCGGCTTTCGGCGCGGTTCTCCGCGAGCTGCGCAAGCGGCAGTCGCTCTCCCAGGAAAAGCTCGCATTCGAATCGGGGCTTGATCGCACCTACATCTCCCTACTGGAGTTGGGGCAGCGCTCGCCATCGCTTGAGACCATGTTGGCCATCTCCCGCGCCTTGCAAATTCCCTTGGCGTACCTCTCTTCCCTAGTGGAGGCGAGGTTGGTAGAGAGCAACGATGACCGACGTAACGCTTCGTGAAGCCTTCGAGACATATCGCACTCGAATTTCCATCCTGAAGAAGGGCTACGCTCAGGAGAAATACCGGATCGAGCAAATCACCAGGTCGGTCCTAGGTGACAAGATTGTTCGGCTGATTACGAGTGTAGACATCGCCAGCTACCGAGACCAGCGGCTCACGGAGACCAACCCACGCACGAAGAAGCCTCTTTCGCCGGCAACTGTACGCCTAGAGCTGTCCCTACTGTCGAACCTCTTTGATATCGCACGCATTGAGTGGGGTTACTGCGACGGGAACCCGGTAAAGAATGTCCGCAAGCCCAAAACGCCTCCGGGCCGCGAGCGCCGGCTCCTGCCACGTGAGGAACGGCAGATTCTGCGGTATTGCCATAGCCATCAGAACCAGGAGTTGTACAGCATCGTGGTGCTGGCCCTGGAGACGGCCATGCGCCAGGGCGAGATCCTGAACTTGCGTTGGGAAAATATCAATCTCAAAGCTCGCGTCGCACACTTGCCTGACACAAAGAACGGAACGCGGCGCGATGTCCCACTCTCGCTCACTGCCCGCGATGCCTTGACTCGCTTGGGCGTTCAGCAGCGTGGAAAAGTGTTTTCGTATACGAGCAACGGCATCAAAAGTACATGGCGTTTCATGCTGATTCGTCTCGGGATCTCGGACCTGCATTTCCACGACTTGCGGCACGAAGCGGTGTCACGTTTGTTCGAGTTGGGGACACTCGATATGATGGAGATTGCTGCGATCAGCGGGCACAAGAGCCTGTCAATGCTGAAGCGCTATACGCATCTCAAGGCGGGAAAATTAGCGCGAAAGCTTGAAGGCCACAAACATAAGGGTCGCGCGGCCGTGATGAGTACGCTGATCCCGTACCCTGCAGAGATTGAGGAAGCCGGCACACATGTGAGAGTCCGCCTTCTCGATTTCGACGATCTGGCGGCGGCCAGCGACACCCGCGAGGCCGCGATCCGAGGCGCGCAAGACGCTCTCCTCAGGCGCATTCTGACCTCCATGCGTGAAGCAAAGCCGCTCCCCCCTCCCGACCAGTACCTCGAATCTGTGAAAGAGGAGCGGATCATCATGATCGATCCGCTCGCGGAAGCGTACGCTTAACACAATATTTTCGATGAAGTAGCAAGGGTCGCCCTCAGACTGTAGCGCATTGGTCGGCCATCGGCATTGGCCGCTCGCGCAAGGCACCGAACAGCCATCCAACCGCCTCTGGGCATAGCACCTTGTCAATCCGGTGTTTGGAAACGCGCGGTCAAAGCGCCCAACATGTACCGGTATGTCTTCACGACTTCCCAGTCGTGGACCGTACCGCAGGGCGTCACGAGCGCTCTAGTCACGATGGCGGGCGGCGGCGGCTCAGGCCTCGGTTGGCGCTTCGCCAGCCAATACATCACAGGTCACTCAGGCGGCTTCGTGTTTTCTGCCCCGGTAAATGTGGTAGCTGGTGAAACACTGTCGATCGTGGTTGGCAAGGGCGGATTGGGTGGGGGGCCAGTCGATAGCGGCGGCGGAATATATGTCCCTCCCGGTTGGGATGATGGTTACTCCGGTTATCCCGGTGGGGCAACCCAGCTCATATCGCCAAGTCAAGGCGTGTTGCTTGAGTGCGATGGCGGAAGCGGCGCCACTACCGGTATGGTCAACGCCTACAACACAGGCAACGTGCCGGTGCCAGGACCACAAGGTAGTGCTTGGGCATTTGGGAGTCCCTTCATCGGGAGTATTCCAGCGCGCCCGGCGTCTGGACCTTACACAATGGGTAGCGGGCCGGGTGCGTGTGGAACTGGCGGCTATGGCCTGGGAAACTCCGGAACATTCGGCTATGCAGCGGACCCCAATACACCCCTTGCGAGCGGCATTTTTCCGGGCGCGCTAACACCGTTCGGATACGGATCAGGTGGACAGGTCAATGTTTCTGGTTGCTATATCACTGCGAGCCAAACCGGCAAGTGTGTTTGGAACGGAGCTGGCCGCGATGGTGTTGTGATGATTGACGTCATGTATTGAAGTGCCCTCGGCCTTTACGCCGACTGCGATGCTTGACGTGGTTGCAGTCCTCCGCATAGCGGGATACGTGCAGGCCAGGTAGGTCCGAATAGCATCAATCGCTGTGCCTGTGAACGTCCGCAATTCGTCAGTCGATTTCTGGACACCGGAATTGACAAGGCCATATCAGTAGAGGACGTCGATCATCACGACGCCATCACGGCCATACGCATTACTGACGCAGACGCCGATCTGCGTCGTACTCACATAACAGCCTGTGACATTGATCCCGCCACCGGAGCCATACCCGAACGGCGTCAGTGCCCCTGGCGTGTTGCCGCTCGGGAGAGAAGTCGTTGCTCCCGCATAAAAGGACGCTCCGGTGTTGCCCAATCCATAGTTGGAAGTCCCGCAAGCACCCGGCCCATTTGCCCGCGTGTAAGGCCCGGACGCAACGCGATTAGGCGTGGGGATGGTGCCAATTCCGTATGCATATGCGCCGGTTTGCGGGCCAGGAATCCATACTGAGCCTGATAGGGAATCGACTACATAAGTTGTCGCTCCGCTCCCGCCGTCACACTCAAGCAAAACGCCCGCGCTTGGCGAAATCAGTTTGCTAGCGCCTCCGGGATACCCGCCAAGTCCATCATCACCGGCAGGCGGTGCCCAAACGGAATATTGGGGGTAGGCTGTCACAGGCACCCCCGTATTGACCGGCGAGAAGCCCATGCCACCCGCGCCTACAACGACACTCAGCGTTTCGCCCGCGACAAGATTGACAGGCGCCGAGAACACAAATCCACCGCTGTGCCCTGTCTGATATTGACTCCCAAATCGCCAGCCAAGGGCAGAACCGCCGCCGCCGGCCATCGTGACGAAGGCACTGGTGACGCCGGCCGGCACAGTCCACGACTGCGAGGTCGTGAAGACATACCGGTACATGTTGGGCGCTTTGACCGCGCGTTTCCAAACACCGGATTGACAAGAAAGTAGCAAGCCAGTGCTGTCTTTTCCGGTCAGCCCGGAAGATGAGCCCGGTGGACAAGCAGTATCTACCGTCGCAACGCCTTGAAACTGGATATATTCGCCTGCTGTAATGCGCCCAGCAGTTGTGACAGTGCCCGCATTGTTGAGGTTATTGCCCCCCATATCGAGGGCTGTTCCCATCCGATTCAGTTGTGGCTGACCCGGTACCGCATTCCGGTAGAGGTAGTTGCTGGTCAACTGCCCATTATTGAAGGCCAGAAGCGCGGCTAGATGCCCGCCAGAGATCGATCCGTAGTTGGCAGTAGACGCTATCCAGCCGCCGAAGGAGCCATAGGCCGTGCCCGCAGCATAGATGCCCGAGTCATTCTTCGGAATGAAACCACCTTGAGCGCCGACAAGGCCTGCGATCTTCGAGGCGATCTTGTCGCTCATGGCCGTTCCGCCATAGCTCATCACAACCGCCTGCAGGTTTCCAGCACTGGGCTGTAGAACCTGCGTTTGCCAGGTCTGACCGAAGGCGTTTGTCGCGCTAAACGACCCATCCAAAAGATTTACCGCCTGCAGCATCGGGACGGTAATGACGGCCGGCGTTGTGGCGGTCGCGATGCTCTGAATGTTCGTGTTGTACTGCTGAACGTAGGCAGAGCTGGCGTCGATCAGCTTCTTCTGTTGCTGAGCCGCCGTAGCGATTCGCGTGTTGTCGTTTGCGGTTTGCGTGTACCCAGACAGAGTAGGGATGAACGTCAAGCCAAGGATGACGGCAAAGAGGAGACCGAGGACTTCACTCATGGAATCTGTCCAATCCTAGTTACAGACCGATTTGAATAACTGAGACAACGCTACCGTTGGGGACAGTGGTTGCGAGAGGCTGGGCGATTGCGCCTGGTAGCACGCTGGTCCAGAAGGTACCCGAGGACAGACCGTAGGACGCGTCCCCCGAGGTCATCGAGACAATGGTGCCAATCGCGCCGGTCGGCAGCGAGGCGAAGGCTGTGATGGTTCGACCAGACGAGCCAAAAGCAGTGACGGCATTCCCCGCAATCGCAAGAAATGACGCGGTGAAGGGCGTGCCCTGAGCGGCAAGTTGCGCAGCCGAAACCGAGCCCGTGAATGACGGGTTGTTGTTCATGAACGCCGCCACGGCATTCGCATAGGCGATAAACATTTGGCCTGCTTGGCTCGCCTGCAGTTCTTGCGTTTGCGGGGTGGTGGTCGTGCTTTGGTACCGATAAACCGATACAAGGCCGGTTAGCAACGCGAATACCAAACTGGGCAAGATGAATCGCATGACGTGTCTCTCGTTATGGCAAATTGCGCATTGCTGCGCGGCGTTGTCGCTCCACCTCGCTGTTGAGCATGTGAAAGTTACCGTCGCGCACAATGGACTGGAGGCTCTCTTGCAACCCGTTATCCATCCACAGTGGTTCAAACGACAGGATGCGTGGCGGAGTGCCAGTACCCTTCGACTCCGGGAGCGTGAAGGGGAGCGCAGCCGGTGGCGGCGTTTTTCCCGGCTCAGCGATGTGCAGAGAGAGGTGAGCAGCAACCCGGAGGGCGTCGGCCAATGCAGCCGAAATCTTGTCGTTGTTCGCGAGCATGGCAAGGCGTGAGAGCCCGCTGACCAGATCCCCTGCGTGGAACGTCGTTACCACAAGGTGACCACTGATGCTGGCAGTGATGGCCTCACGCACTGCCTTGCTACCGCGCAGTTCGCCAATAAAGATGATGTTGGGGCTGGCCCTTAGCATGTCGCGGATTGCCGGACCGATGTCGTCGTCCGATGACACTTCAGTCTGATAGCACCATCCCTTTCCGTGTTGACCTTGCATAGGGATCTCGATGGGGTTCTCGACGGTCCAGCAGACACCTCCAAGCTGGCGCAGGCGCTCCAGGACGAGAGACGCGGCGGTGGTCGTCTTTCCGCTTCCGGTCTTCCCCATGAAGACCACGAGACCCTCTGTCAGCGTCGTGTCATAGAGCTTCTTGGCGAAGTGCGGCGGCACTCCAAGGGTCCTGAGATCACCAGGAGGCATCCGATAGCGACGGCAGACGAAGAGACTGTTGCCCGTCGCGATATCCATCTTGCCCACGCGCATTCGCGGGCCCCCTTTCGGGGGCCAATTCACGCGAAATGACGGGCCACGGCTCTGCGCCTGAACCGCGAGGAACTTGCGCAATGCCATGACTTCCTCTGCGCAGGCTTCAGGAACAGGCACGACGTTCAGAGAGTCGGGAGTCGGCTTAAACCAGCACTCCCGCGCATTCTCTGCCACGTACAGATCGGAGAATTCCAGATCTTGCAAGTTCATCGTTTAATGACTGAAGGTGAAAATCAGGGTGTTGGGCGACGCGTTGCAGGCGTTAACGGCCGCGCCTGCATCGATGGGCAAAGCCTGCGCCGCGCCATTGATCTTCAGACCGACAATGGACGGAGTGTTTGTCGCCATCTTGGAGCAGGCGTCACTCGGCACGCCGGCCTCGGTAACGTCGAAGCGAGTTGCATCGCCGGCATTGACGTTCACGGTGATTGCCCCAGACCACGGATTCACGAGAGCGCCGGCACTGACCATGCGAGTGGGAGCCAGGCCGCCGTTGATCGCGACTGTGTTGGTAATCGACGTGAAAGTAGATTGCGTGCTGTACAGGGCCTGAGCGTTGGTCTGAAGTTGGTTCAGGTCGTTGATCGCGTTACCGGTCTTTGACGAACCGAAGAAGGAATAAAGGACAAGAGCGACTGCTGCCACGCCGATCAGGGCAGCGAGGGTCTTGAACAGGGCGCCGAGAATTTCACTCATGATGTATTGCTCCTAGTTGAGGGTGGTTGTGGTTGGGTAAGGAAAAGAGGTCTACGCGGCAGGCACGTTGGCCAGTTGATCCGACATAGCATTGACAGCGAGCATGAGCAGCGCCATGAGTCCGTACATCACCATTTCGGCCCAAAAGCCAAACCGTGCGGCGCGAGCCCTCGTGCTCTCTTCGAGATCTTCAGCCCAGATGCTGGCGACTTTCGAAATCCGCTCGGGGAAGTCGGAGAATCCAGCCATCGAGTCGATGTCGTCGATGATGTCGGGATTTGGGAAACCAAAGGGCGGCATGCCACCGGTGCCCTCTGCCATCAGGGCTGCGGGAAGGCTGGAACCGTTGTCCATACGCCACCATAGCGCGTGAAGGCGCTCGTGCAGCCAGGGCGAGGCGTGCTCCAACTGGTTCTTCAGGATCGTCACGTCTGGCATCCCGGCACGCAACAGTGCAGTGAAGCCCATCAACCAGGCATAACCGTGAATGTCGCGATAGAAGTTGTATGGGAAGTACCGTTCGAAGGCGACTCGCCGGCGACCCTCCCAGCGAGGAAGCGAATAGGCGATCCAGCCGAGCAACACTTGCCCGATCACCGGAGGGATGATCGCAACCCAGCTATTGGCCAGTCGGCCGGTCACGAACATGCCGGCGACAAGACCTCTGGCGCGCTCTTCTGGAAGGGCGAACTGCAGATCGGGTATCACGAAGCGGCCGACCACCCATACGAAGGCGTAGATGGCGACGCTGTAGATTAGCGGCCGAGTCATAGAAGACTTGACCGTCTTCATTACATTCGCAATCCGGCGCTTGGATTCCACTAGCAAATCGAGCGATTTGGCCAGACTCCCAGACAGCTCGCCGCTACTGATGATGCTAACCTCGTCGGCCGGAATCCAGTTCGAGAGCGCCTTCGCAAGGGTGGAGCCATCCCGCATGCGGCGGGATATATCACCGACGATCTTGTCAGCGGTGACTTGTTTGCGGCGCTGCAGCCTACGACGGTAGTTGTCAAGGGCAGTTTCAACGGGAACGGTGTTACCAACCTGCGCGGACAAATGGCGATACAGACCTTGGCGAACCGACCAACCGAACATGAGTTCGTCACCGAAATGCGAAACCTTGGCCCAGAAGCTGCGAGGTTTCTTCAGGCGAACCCGCTTAGCCGCCTTCATTTGCTTCGTTGTGGACATGCCGAGTGAGGCCTTATTGAGCGACATTCAATCCTCCTGCGTGGCTCGTGGGCTTCGCTTCGATAAGATCCACTTCCAGTTCGACCGAACGCGGATCGACGGCACCCGACAAGGCATAGTGGATCGCAGCTTCAAGCATGGACGGGTCGGCGTCAGGGCGAGCACGGTAGTTGTCACGAGCGACCTCGCTACCGCGCTCGACAAAATCCTTCATCACTTTGCCGTCCATCACGACGACTTCGGCGACTGCAAAGCGGGTCGTAGTGCCGTCATGGTTGCAATGCTGGCAGCCTGGTCCCTTGACGCGCACGAGCTTCAGTTCGCCCCATGTTTCCAGGGCTTTTAGGAGGCGGTCGGATAGTACATTCGGAGCCTTGTGCAGCGGAGTGCTGCAGCGTCGGCAGAGTTGGGGCAACAGACGCTGGGCAATCACGCCGCGAACGATCTTGTGGTCGCAGAAAACCTTTCGGGCGAGGCGAGTGCTGTCCATGATCTCCAGGCGCTCAACGAACAGGAAGGGGTCCGTTACGTGCACGGTGGTGAGGACCTGGTGGCCAGTTACAGCGGCCTCGATTGCCGAGACGGCGACGTCCGGCCCACGCAGTTCGCCGAGCAGAACAATTTTCGGCGCCATACGCAATGCGACGCGAACGCGGTCGCTGTACTGCTCACCGGTCTCGGTGTCATTCTTTGCGTTAGTCACGGCCATCTGAACGCCCCACGGCATCGGATATTCGACCGGATCTTCGATTGTCACCAGGCGGTTCTGGGGCTTTTGGCGTGCTTGCTCTTGCAGCACCTCGAACAGGCTGGTTGTTTTGCCGGAGCCTGTCGGGCCGGTAAAGATGACGATGCCGCTGGGAGCATCCATCAGAAGTTTCAGCTTCTCGATGCTACTGCGGGTGTAGCCCATCGCGCCGAGTCGCAGTGAGCCCTCAGGCTTGCGGGGGAGTTCCAAGCCCTTGAGCTGAATGTGTTCGGTGTGAGCAGTCGAGTACTGCAGGCGCAGCGTCATGAATGCGCCGCCTTGTGCCTGCGGGTAGCAGGGTCCGCGAACAATACGCACCGAAGTAAGCCCCGTTTCTGGCGGAAGCGCCTCGCCGGGAATCTGCGCGTTCTGGAATTCGAGGACGTTGTAGCTGGCGTCGCGTACCTGAGCCACGCCCTGGTAGATTGCTCGAACGAGCGCCTCTCCTTCTTGCTGAGTTTTCTGCGCGAGTACGCGTAGGCCACCCTTTACGGCGACCTGGATCTCGGTATGCGATCCGCGCATCATGAAGTGGATGTCGGACGCACGATAGCGAGCTGCGGTCTTGAGCAGCTCGATCGCTTCCGCCCGCACCTTCATGTCTGCATCCGTCTCTTCGACCTGGCGAAGACCCGTGTTGCGAAGACGAGCAATCTCGTCCAACTCGACAGGCTTCACAGTGAAGGCGATGCCACGAGAGCGATTGCGGTCTACCCAGGTGAGGAGGAATGGGTCGCCAGCGGAACCGCGATCAACGTAGACGATGCGCTTGAGGCTATCGAGGGCTACTTTGTCGACAAAGCTCTCGGGCAACGGAAGCGGATTGGAATCGTCGGTGATGTTATCGTCCATAGAGCGCTCCGATAAGCTCCCAGCCAGTTGCGGTCATGTTGATAGCGGTCAGGCGCAGACCGGGGATGTCGGGGAGATCAAGGTCAAAAATGGAGATGCTGATCTTGATGTTCACGCTCATCTCGGGCGACGCTGGTAGGGCGGGGGCGGGATCCGCGCCGGGTAAGGCTGCGGAAGCCTTGTCGCTAGCGGGCACTGTGAGTGTGAGTGTGAGCGTATAGCCTGCTGCCTGCGCCCAAGCACGCAGTCGATCTGCGGCGTCGCCAAGCGCAATCCGATCGTCCTTGGACTGCCGATTTAACCCTAGCGAGATCCTCTGAGTCGTCTTCTCGCCGTTATCGGACAGTTCGCCCTCCGGTCGGAATTCGACCGTGGCCCCCTCCTTGCGCGCCCATACGACGGTTGCTTGGTCCACCGTGCAGCTCACGCTATCGATCAGCCACCCATACTGGGAGATTGGCAGGGTCACAGCATCGCCGCAGGCGCGCAGGACGGCTGCCGGAAGCGGCATGGTGATGGCCGGTGACGGTGCGACGGGCTTTTCATTGGCCTTGGCCTGGGCCATTTGCTCGCGCATGCGGGCCATGGCCGCGCGCTGCTTAGCGGCGGCTTCTTGCTCGTGCTGGTAATACATCCACCAACCGCCTGCAGCAACGGCTGCCAATCCAATGGTTGCGCCAGCCAGAATCTTCGGGAGGTGCCAGTTGCCGTCAATGGACTTGATGCGCGTAGGGCCCTCTTCAACATCCTTGATAAGCGATTCAAGGAGTTCGAGATCACCTTCGACATAGTTCCAATCGGTGAAACCGGAGTGGCGCTCGCGTGCGGCGTATGTCTCCGCCTCGCCGCCCAGTACGTCGCCATCAGGAAGGATCGCGTGGCCATCGCGTACCGCGACGTACCACCATAGGCCTTCTTCAATCTTGAAAATGCCCAGCCACGGTTGCTTGCGCGAATCCGCAAGCATGGCGGCAAGGCTGTAGAGTTTCGAAACCTTTTCGCCCTCGATGGCGCTGCAAAAGCCACCCTGGATGCAGTCATCGCCAATGCGCACTGCTGCCCACGTGGAATTCAAGCGCTGAGCGTCCTGACGAAGCTCTGCCTTGTTAGGCTTGTCTTCATACGAAGCCCAAGTCATTCCGGCAACCCAGCGACGCTTGCCAATTTGAATAATGCCGGCCATGTTTAGCGCATCCCGGCGAAAGACGTCTTGGGCGCAAAATCGAGATGGCGCGGGCCGGTCTTTGTCATGACGAGCACATCGTCGCGAGCGATCGACATCACTTTGCCAAGACCGGGAATGCTGAGGCCTGTGCGGGCTTTGAAGGTGGTGCCATTGGCGATGGTGACAAGAGCCATCAGGTCGTCATCCAGGCCGTCAACGGAAAGGACTTGGTATGGCGCCACGGTGGGGACTGAAGAGCCGTTTTGGCCAGCGCCCGTACCTTGGTTCCCTAGCTTGGCTTTCATTTCTGCGCTCTTCACCATTTCTGCAAGCAGCGCATTCTGCGTGCGCCACTGATCGAGTTCGCGGAAAGTCTCGCGGTTAGCGTTGGTGAAGACAGGGCGCTCATGGGCGGCCGAATTGCTAGAGGGCGATGTCGGAGCTGGCGCGGGCGATGGTGTCATCGATGCGACAGCCGCAGCAGTTGGCGCCTGGGTAACGGCGGGTGCGGGCACCGGCACGGGCGCAGGCGCAGGCGCGGGTGCAGGTGCAGGTGCAGGTGCGGGCTTGGCAACGGGGGCGCTCGCGGGTGAAGTCGCAGATGTCACGCTGGCCTTCGCCGCGCGTGAGACGTCCTTGGGCAGCGGGCCGAGAGGGTCCGCCAACAGGTCGGCGTGGGCGTTGAGAGCGCAAGAGAGGCTCACGATGGCCAAGGCGACACGCAGAGTAGATTTCGTGTTCATCAGAGAACCTTCGCGGTGATGACGACGGCGGTGATTTGCTTGCTGGTGGTGTTACCAACGCCGCCGCCAAGGAAGTAGTTATTGGGGGTGCCGACGCCGCTGCTGTTGGACTTGCCCTTGTTTTGCTGAATGCCGGTGAGCAGCAGTGACTGGCCGGGTGTCAGCATCGTGCTTTGTTGGAAAGTGTTCTTGCTGTAGTTCGGGGTCTGGATGAACGACGTGTCAGTGCCGGCCTTTCCGAAGCCCTTGTCGTTGCTGTTGGTCATGTCCATCGCCAAGAAAATCTTTCCATTGAGGATCTTGGGAATGAACGTTGCGGTTAGGCCCGTGGTCAACGAACCGGGCGTCAGACTCGGAGGAAGGGGCGTTGCGCCGACAGCAACCGACGCGGACGGCGTTTGAGACTGCAGATAGCCTGCGACATCGGCCAACTGCATGAGGCCAGGGCTTCCGTTGAGGATCGTAATGTCTTGGTGGAAGACCTGAGCAACGTGGCCGAGAGTGGACAGGGCGTTGTACGCGACATCGGAGCCACTGAACTGGGCCAGGCCACCCGTGGCCGTACTGAGAATGCTGGTAGTGAGGGAAAGCGGGTTCGTGCCCGAGACAATTGCCGGGGCCTGCGGCCCGCTCAGGGTGGCGCCGAACTTACCTGATACGGATTTGAAGATGACGTTGGGATTCCAGTTGTAGTTGTCCTCGGCATTCACGTCCACCGTATAGATGTCCATCGTGACGCTGACTTGCTGGCTCTGGTTCTCGATCAGACTCTTCGCCCAATCTTCGACATAGCGAACTTGGGTCGGCGTACCGGTAACAGTGACGCTGCCGGCCGAGGGGTTGGTAGCAGTCTTAGCGCCTGCCGCGACAGTCTGGGCGGTTTCCTTGATATCGCGCCATACGTCTACGTCGAACTCGGTTTTTGCGTTTGAGCCGCCCGACGATGAGCTGGACGTGCTGCCGTTGGGCGAGCCATTGCTCGACGTGCTGGCGCTGCCACCGCTGGCACCGATTGAGTTCTCGGAGATCTGGCCCGACCCATTGGACTTGTTTGCGAGGGCGGGGAAATAGAAGGTCTTGGTTTCGGTCCTGTAGAAGAGAATCCCGCGCCCTTCAACGACCTTCCACCAAACGCCAGCTTTGCTCGCGACGATGTCGAGTAGACCACTTACCGGGCCGGCATAGTCAACCGAGAAATATTGCTGGGCCCCCATTCCTATTCCCATGCCTGGGAGGGCTGCGGCACCGAGAGAGGGGGAGGCGATTGCCGCAGCTCCAGGGGAGCCATTGATGCTAATAGCGGATGTGCCAGTAAGCGCGGGCACGGTAGGAGACGTCGCAACTCCGGGCAGTACGCCCCCTGCAGACGTTCCGGCCACAGACCATACCTCGGACGTGTCGATGCTGACACCGAGCTTCTGTGTGATGTAGGCCGCGACGTCGGTCAGGGTGACAGGCCGGGGCGGGCTGTAGGTGATCTTCCGTGAAAGAAAGGCCGGAGGAGGGGCAACGACTGGGACAGTATCGCCAAGCAGCCACGCACCACGCATGCGGGTAACAACGGGGATGGGCTGGGCCTGTTTCTCGCTTGCTTCAGCGTACTTGTTGGAGGCCTGCGTCTTCAAGGCGAGAACGTCCTCTTTGAGGGTGCTGCAACCTGAGAGGGCGGCTGCGCCCAGCAGGGCGCTAATCGTGACGGCGAGGTGCGTGCGCGATACGGTGGCACGTGCCGACGCTTGAGTCTTGGAGTTCGTCATGACGGTGAGTGTCCTTACTGTTGGGCGGCGCCCGGGCCAAAGACCACGACCACTTTGTTGTCCTCCCAAATGCGAGCACGGATGAGCGCGCCGTTCCCGGCGAGCGTCTCGATAACGCTTTGCGCGGCGTCTGCGAAGCTGCCGGTAAAGGAGGCCGCGTTTGGGACGACGATATCCTTGGGAAGATTCCAACTGACCTTCCAGCCCGCTTTATCTGCCCAAGCGTTGAGGTTCTGGCCGACGGTGTCGCCGGCAATGAGCGTCCAGACCTGCTGGATGGGTAAGGGCGCCGCGTTGGGGTTCGCTGTCGCTGCGATGGGAACGGCAAGCGCGAGATTGCTGGTAGTGGACGCTGGTTGGGGCGCGGCAATCGGAACGGCGAGGGCGAGCGTGTTAGTCGGTGCGGCTTGAGAAGCGGCAACTGGAAGCGGCCGGATGGCGAGGTCTTCTGCCTGTGATGCGGTGGCGTGCCCAAGCGAGCCGGCAGCGGCCAAGAGAATGCCTACGGATTTGTTGACTTGCATGGGCAGTCCTTTATTTGCTGCAAGGAACGTTGGAGTCGGTCACGCGCACGTACTTGTCGCGGGGGCTCGCGCAGATGTTCAACCCAGTGCTGTCGGCTATTCGTTTGAGCACGTCGGGAAATGCGCCGTCCAGGACGGTGGTGCTCGTGACTTGGTAGAAGTTGGCGGCTTCCCAGTTAGTGGGGCGCCACCCGGAGGCCTTCGACCATTCGTCCAGGTTGTCCTTGAGTGTCAGACGTGCGTCGAGCACCCAACGCTCGACGCGAGCCGGTACGGCTCTGACAGGAACGGAGGCGGTGTAGAGCGGTGTGGGTGAAAGAACAGGGGCAGGTGCCTGGGGAGCGGGGGCTGCCGCAGGCGCTGGTTGTTGGGTAGCAGCGTTGGCTTCGACCAGGCTGCGCAGGATCTGCGCCGCAACCGAGGGAAGCATTTGGCCTGCTTGAACCGCTTGGTTGATGTACTGGATCAGGCGTTCATCCGAGCTATTGCGGATTGCTTGGGCCTGCGGGGTTACGGTGGCCGGCGCCGCCGTCATGATCCGCGCGGCAGGCGCTTCCACTTCCTGATTCAGGTACCGATATGCGTGCGGAATCGCTTGTTCTTGCGGCGCGCGGATCGGTGCACTGGCTTGATACGTGGTAGCGCGGGGATCTGGCCTGTTGCTGATGAAGATGTCGGCCTGGGAGATTCCGTTGGAGGCAAGGGGATTGCCCGTTGCGTCCAGCTCGACCTGAATGATCTCCGAAGGAATCCCGGCGCGGATCAGATACGCGCGGAGGGCGGACGCACGTGCGAGCCCGAGCGAGTGCTGCTTCTTGTTCTCTGTCGCTGTCGCACTGTCTGGCCTACCTACGATTCGGATGAGCGAGGCGGCCTGCATGCGCGGGATCAAGTCATCGACGGAAGGGCGGGCCAGAGGACCGACGGCAGAGGAGCCCTTTGTGAAGTTGACTTTGAACGTGTCCGCCGACCAGTCAGTGCCCGAACGGCCTCGGGCCTGAATCATGGCCGTCGGGTAGAGATCATCGTCAATGACGGTGTAAGTGGCATGCGCATTCGACATCAATGCCAGTGCCCCGGCAAAGGGGGCAACCGCGCGGCATACAGAGAAAAGCTTGGGTCGCATGTAGGGTCCGTGGCCTGGTGAAGACGCCTTTGGGCGCGAAAGTACATTATTTGTGGCGTGATGGTACACTACGAACCGCGCATTGTGCAAAAGATAATGTACATGCATAATGCGCCGCGTCCCCCTGTGTGGGGCATGAAGCCCATTACCCGGATCTTTTGCAGCAAAAGATCGCTGGATAGGAGGAAGGATTCAAATGAGGACGGAAGTCGGCGATGGGGATCAAGCGGAGCCGCAACGACAGGCGTTGGTCAATGCGCTCGGGCCGAAGGTCATGAGCGCGTTGGCTGATCCTGACGTCATTGACGTCATGCGGAACTGCGATGGCACCGTTTGGGTGGAAGGAAGGATCAAGTGAGCGCGGAACTGGATGCGGAGCTTACTGAGCGGCGCCGGCAGGCGTTGGTCTATGCATTCGGCGCCGAGGTCATGAATGCGCTCGCGGATCCCGACGTCATCGAGATCATGCTGAACGACGACGGCACGCTGTGGATCGAGTCGCTTGGCGAGATGAAGCAGGTGGGCACCAAGTCGGCCGACGATGCGCTGGCGATCCTGAACCAGGTGTCGTCGGCCCTCAATGGCGAGCTTTCCAAAGAGGATCCTTTCGTTGAGGGCGAGCTTGTTCTCTTCAATGGCGAGCGCTTCGAGGGTGTGGCACCTCCAGTGGTGGAGCGGGCAAGTTTCGCGATCCGCAAGAAGGCGACGAGGATCTTCAGGCTGGCTGACTATATCCGTACCGGGGTGCTGAGCTTCGCGCAAGCGGAACTCCTGCGGCGAGCCATCCTTGAGCGATTGAACATTCTGGTCATTGGTGGCACGGGCTCGGGCAAAACGACGTTCTGTAATGCCCTGCTGGCGGAACTCGCCGAGCTACTGCCCGAGGTCCGCATGCTGATTCTTGAGGACACGCGCGAGCTGCAATGTTTGCTCAAGAACCGTCTTTTCATGCGCTCGTCGCCGTGGACGACCATGGCGCAAATCTCCAAGGCGGTGAACCGCCTTCGGCCCGATTCGATTTCCGTTGGTGAAGTCCGAGAGGGAGGGCCGGCGCTCGCGTTGCTGAAGCTCTGGAACACCGGGCATCCGGGAGGCATGGGTACCGCCCACGCCAACTCCAGCTACGAAGGGCTCACGCGCATGGACCAACTGATTCAAGAAGTTTCGGCGCACCCCCAGCGTGTGCTTATCGGCCAGGCTGTGAACCTAGTGGTCTATTTGGAGAAGGAGAAGGGCAAACGGAAGGTGAAAGAAATCATCCGCGTACGAGGCTATGACGAGGTCTCTCAGCGGTTCCAAGTGGAGAACGTTCAGTGATCATTTTTCAAAGGAGGCTCGTGTGGACATCCTGGACAGTGTGATTGGCTCAGCGGGCGGGCTGGTCAATGGGCTCGTCACGTGGCATCGCAGCACGTACATGTGCAGCCCTGCATCTCATGCCTTTCTCTACGTGCTCATCGCGTCGTCGACTGCTATTGCACTTGGCGGCGTCTATGTCTGGCGCCGGTTCATCCGAACCCAGCCGCAACACCACTCGGCTTGACTTCTTAACAACGGAGAAATTCGATGCAAAACAATCATCAAATCATGTCCAACGCTAAAGAGAGAAAAAAGCAACTCCAGGCAATTGTGGGAGTGCTGCTCTTGGTCGCTGTGAACGTGGCCTTTGCCGCCAACGGCGATGAGCTTGGCGACGGCATCTGTAAGGTCGTGAATCTTCTGACGGGCAAATTCCTTTTCGGTATCTCGGTGTTGTCAATGGTCGGCGGCGGTGCGGCTCTGCTGTTTGGCGCCGAGTTGACTGATGGCATTAAGAAGATGGTCACTATTCTGACCATCGTCGGGATGATCTTGTCCTTCGGCGGCATCTTGTCTCTGGCCTACAACGCCATGAGCGGAGCCGCGTGCTCGTGATGAGCGCGTGCTGACTATGGAGAGAACTCCTGTCCGCCTTTCCCTTCTACGCCGAATTGCATGGCTTGGAGGGGACCGGCGTTTGGTCGGCATGATGGGCATCCTCAGTGCGGCTCTTGGATGGACGATGTTTGTGGGATTCGGTTTGTCCTATGGCCTATTCGTCCTTCTGCCCGCATGTCTCTTCTTCGGCGTCTTGTGGGCAGCTCGGAAAGCGTATGCCGCCGACCCTTGGATGATCGACGTGATTTTGCGGCATTTCAAATACGCCAAGTATTACGCCCCGAAATCACACATCGGGAAAGAGCCGCCAAACGTGCGGGACTTCACAAAATGAAGAGCAGGGTCCGCTTTCGCGGGCCCTGCCTTTGCGCTTTGATCGGAATGATTGCTGGAGGTTCGAATGGGAGGCGTTGACTTTTTTAACAAGGAATACCGCCAGAAGCGCCAGGGACTCCCTGATTTGCTGCGATATGACTCGTGCATTCGCCCGGGTGTTCTCTTGGGCAAGGGTGGTGAGTTGATCAGCACGTACCGGTACCGTGGCCCAGACATGCAGTGTGCAAGCGATGCGGAAACGGTGTATCTCCGGCAACGCGTCAACGACTTGGTGAAGAAGCTCTCAGGTGGTTGGATGATTCACTCGACCACGTTGCGAACGGAGTCGGTCGAATATGAGGACAACGGATCGTTCCCCGACACGGTCACCCGCGCCATTGAGAACGAGCGCATCAAGCAGTATCGAACGGAAGGTGCGCACTACGAGAACGACTACTACATCACGTTCACATATCTTCCGGATCCGATTCTAGTGAATCGGATCAAGTCGTTTGCCTACGACACAAGCGACAAGGGTATCAATAACCCGGAGAAGATGTCGCAGAAGAACGTGGAGTATTTTGAGCGCCAGTTGGCCGACTATGTCGGGATCCTTGAGTCGGGCATGAAGACCAATCTGGTGCGTCTGATGCCTCGGCAAGAACTGGACCCTATTTCACAGCGTTTGGTTTGGTACGAAGACCAGCTTGCCTACATTCAAGAGTGCCTTACCGGCATTTCAAATCCGGTACGTGTGCCGAACGAGTCGGTGGCTTGCGGCGTCGATTACGTCATCGGTAGCTATAGCTTCTATCCAGGGATTCGACCGATTATCAACGGTGTGAACATCCGTGTCGTTGCCATCGAAGGCCTGCCAGATGCTGGCACGCAGTTCGGCATTCTGGAGATACTCAACCGGCTTAACGTGAAGTTTCGCTGGACGACGCGGTGGATTGCGCGCGATCCCGAAAAGGCGAAGGCCAGTACAAAGAAGGTCCGTAGCAAGTGGCGCCAGAAGATTCGCGGTTTTGTTGCAGATCTCACGGGCAAGACGAACGGTCCCATAAACAAAGATGCGGCGGACATGGCGCTCGACTCAGAAGAGGTGCTTACGGACCTTGAGTCTGGCCGCGTGAGCTACGGTTTCTGGGCGTCGACGGTCGTGCTCATGGACGAAGACGCGCAGTACCTGGAGAGCGTGGTGCGCTTCTTCCTCAAGCACGTGGGCGGTCTCGGTTTTCCCTGCCGCGATGAGGCCGAGAATTGCATCGAGGCGTTCCTTGGGTCGCTTCCTGGGCATGGCTACGAAAACGTCCGCCAGCCTGAGATCCACAGCATGAATCTGGCTGACTGCCTGCCTCTGACTTCGACGTGGCAGGGACCGATCTCGAACCCATGCTCGTTCTATAAGAAGTTCTTTCCCAACCGCCCGGTGCCTCCGCTATTTCAGGGTGCCGCCAGTGGGGGCACCCCTTTCCGAGTGGTGTTGCATAACGGGGACGTTGGCCACACGTTCGTCTGTGGCCCAACCGGTGCCGGTAAGTCCACGGTTCTCGGATTGATGGCCGCCTCGCACTTCCGGTATCCCGATGCGAAAGTGTTTGGCTTCGAAAAAGGCGAATCGTTGCTGGGCCTGTGCCTCGGTGCTGGAGGTAATCACTACAACTTCATGGATGAGGACACGCCGGACTCGCTCAAGATCGGCTTTGCTCCCTTCTCGCATATTGACCGGCAAACTGACCGTACATGGGCGAAAGGTTACGTCGAGACGATCCTGGAGCTGAACAAAATCAAGGTCGACTTCGATGTCTCGGCCGAGATCGGCCGCGTGCTGGATCTCTTGCAGACGCGGCCTATCGAGATGCGATCGTTCACTGACTTCAATCAGCTTATACAGCTTCGCCAGGTGAAGGAGGTCTTGATGGGCTACGAGCGAGACATGGCGGGCGGCATGCTCAACGCCCGCAGAGACAACGTCACAGCCAGTCGCTTTACCGTCTTCGAGATGGAGAAGCTCATGGAAATGGACAACAAGCATGTGGCGCCAGTGCTCATGTACATCTTCCGAATGATTGAGCGGTCGTTGGATGGCTCGCCGACGATGATCATTCTGGATGAGGCCTGGCTGATGCTGGCTCATGAGTTGTTTGCCGAGAAACTGAGGGAATGGTTCAAGGTGCTGCGCAAAGCGAATGCGCTCGTGGTGTTTGCTACTCAAGAGTTACAGGACGTTGCTAACTCGCCTATCGCTTCGACCATCTTCTCGGCTTGCCAGACCAAGATCCTCCTGCCCAATCCGGAAGCGCAAACGGACGACAACCTCAAGCTCTACAAGTCGATGCGTTTGACAGACCGAGAGATCGAGCTGCTTGTCAACGCCACACCGAAGCGCGACTACTTTTTCACGAGCCCAGCCGGCCGGCGTCTTTTTCAGCTTGAACTTGGCCCCGTGGCCTTGGCATTTGTGGGCGCATCCGGAGTGGAGGACCGTCGAACAATCAAGGAGTTGTATCGCATCCACGGCGAGAAATGGGTCGGCTTCTGGCTGCAACGGCGTGGCTTGAGCCCCAATCTTGTGAGCAATGCTGAACTGTATCGGGAGGCCGCATGATTGCTGATCACGATTCCGTGACCCGCCCATTCTTGGGCGATCGCTTTCATTCCTGGCTGGGTCGTTTGACCGTCGGGGAGTCAGGCTTGTTACGCATAGTCCTTTCGCTGATCGCAGGTGCGGCGATAGGTTGGATGACATGGGGGCGCGGAGAGAGCGTAGTGAGCTTGCTCAATCTGCTCGCGCTGCCATTGCTGTGGGGTATTACGAGATCGAGGTGGGAGGGCCTGTCGCTAATGCTGGCCTACTTCGCCGCGGGCTCGCGCGATCTTCCAGGCGGAGCCGTGGTTTTCTTTGGTGATGAGGCCCCTCACTGGTGGGGCCTCGGAATGTGGTTGGCCGCCAGCGTTCTGCTGAGCGCTCCCTTCGCGCTCTGCTGGTCACGTGCCTCGGCCAAGCGGGCGATGGGCTTTGTCGTTGCGTTATTGGTGACTTTGGTGCCTCCACTCGGAATTGTCGGGTGGCTGAATCCATTGTCGGTCGCCGGCATTCTCTTCCCTGCTGGGGGTTGGGTCGGCCTGGCACTGACCTTCGCGCTGTTCATTTCGTTGATGCGTCAGCGGGTACTGTGGTTGGCTGGATTTGCTGTGGTGGTGGCGGCAGCGAACGTGAGCATGCACAGGGCACCGCGCATTCATGATGACTGGCTTGGCTTCGACACGAGCTTCCCAAGGCTCTCCAGCGCCGGCGCGGATTATGCCTCGCAGTACCTCAGCTCAATGCAGCGGATTGAGTGGTTACGCGGCGTCATCTCGGAGATGCCTGCGAACGCCACGCTTGTCCTACCAGAGACACTCATTGGTCGTTTCGACGGCGTAGCGCAGGCGATGCTTGCGCAGGCCGAGGAGGAACTTACCGCCAAGAACTCCAAGGTCCTGGTTGGTGCTGAATTGCCGCAAGACAGCGGACGCTACAAGAACGCCGTCGTGGTTTTGGGAGCGAAGGGGCACGAGGATCGCGCGGCGATTCAAGGTATCCCGGTGCCGATTTCCATGTGGAAGCCATGGACCAATGACGGTGCGGAAGCCGACTTGCTGGCAAGAAGCAACACGATCACGGTGAATGGTCTGCATGTAGGGGTAACCGTCTGCTACGAGCAACTACTGGCGTACTCACTCGTGCGGGTGATGGCGGATAAGCCTGACGTAATTGTGGCGGTGAGCAATGTCTGGTGGGCTAGGTCCACCAACATTCCGCAGATCCAGGCTCAAAGCGTTCGCGCGTTCGCACGCTTGTTCCGCGTCCCAGTGGTTTCCGCTAAGAACATTTGATTTGAGAAGGGGGGATTGAAAGATGGCACGAAGAATGAAGCGGGCAATGATGCTTGGCCTATTCGCAGCAATGGCATCTGCCCATGCGGGCGGAACGGCTACGGTCGTATGTGGCAGACCTGGCGATGCGTTTGGCTTTGGTGCGGTCCCAGTTTTGCAGGTTTCCTATAGCACAGGCTCAGACACTGGCACGCCGGGCTTGTTTTGGTTTGGCATCATCTCTCAGGACCAAACGTTGGGCTCTGTGCTGACGCCGCAAGGCTGGCAGGACTACACCGGTGGCCTCTATCCATTTCAGGCCCGCTATGACAACGCGCTACCCCAACGCATTACGCTGTCAATCCCGTTTCCTGGTGGTGTGCAAACTACCGCAGCGTACGTCGGGTATAGCGTTTATGCGGGACACGGCGCCTACGCGTATGCCAACCGCCAAAAAGTCGCAGACCGCCGCACTGCACTAAATAACGTGAAGCCAGACATGGTTGCGAAGGGGCGTTGGCGTCCGGAATTTGACTCGGACGACTACTACATCTGGGCCTTGATTCAGAAGGACATGGTGGACAACAACAAATATGGGCCAATTTTGGCAATCCCGTATGTTGACTGCACACCGCCTATGGAAGGAGGGGGCTAATGAACCGCGCGCAAAGCGATACTGAATTCGTGGAGACTGCTTTCACCACCGAGGAGGTGGTGGAGGTCGGGTCGACGGAGATCTTAGGCGATGACGCGACGACTTGCGCATTCCTTGAGAAGGATCAGCCGCCGTCTGAGCGTCGAGGGTCACGCCAACCATCATGAACGCTCAGAAGAACGCCGTAGCAGGCGAGAGGAATTGGGGGCAGTTCGTCGCTAGGGCGGACTTCGACAAACTGGCCCCTTTGGCTCAAGCGCTGTTTCTGCAGGATGCGATGAGCCGGTTAGGCATGACAAGGAAAGAGCAGTTCGCCCAGCGCATTGGTGTGTCCAAGAAGTGTTTGAGCAAGTGGATGGCTCGCCATGGAACATCAGAGTTCAGGAACATGCCTTCTATGGCTTGGAAGTTCATAGGCGAGATTCTGGCGCACGCGGCGCCTTAGTCTTGACGCTGCCTCGTCTGCATGTACAATGTGCATTAAATGCTGCGTCTTTTGCAGCAAAAGATTGATGGAGAGGGTGATGAGGGTTGCAACGAAAACTTTGCTCTTGGGGGTGGCCCTGCTTTGCCTGCAGGGTAATGTGAACGCAGGCAGCGTGGCCGGAACCGGCGGCTCTACCGAAGTCACGCAGATTCAGAACAATCTGCAACTTATCCAGAGCTACGAGCAACAGGTGCAGGCGTACGTGCGCCAGGGAATTCAAGTCGAGAGTGAGTTGAAGAACCTGATTGCCAATCCGACTTCACTCCTGGGCCCCGATGTTGGCAACATGATCAACACCATCGGGAAGATCTGGAACGGCGGGCAATCCATCGGCTACAACCTCGCCACGATTGACAACAACTTCGCGCAGACGTTCAAGAGCCCAACGGCGGGGAATTTTGCCAAGCTGTTCACATCCTGGCATCAGACCAACACGGATACCATGCAGAACGCGCTCCGTACGATTGGGACGCAGCGTGACCAGTATGCATCGAGCCAGGCGGCCCTGACCGACCTCTACAACCGGAGCCAGGCAACTAACGGTAACTTGGACTCCCTCCAAACGCTTTCCCAGATCAACATTCGCCAGATTCAGGAGCTGCAGAAGCTGCAGGAGCTGATGGCTAGTCAAGCGCAGGCGGCAACCACTTATATGGCCACGCAGACCGCGAAGGATCAAAAGGGTCTGGATGACGCGGGGGCACTCATGCAGCCTTACCAAAAGGCAATACCTGCGGCACAATCAGCGCCGGCTCCAAAGTGGAAAGGCTTTGGCTATTAATTGATATGGGAGAACTTCGGATGAGGAAGTACATCGTATTTGCCATGTTGGCGCTCGCTCTGGCTGGTTGCAACGGAGAAAAGGGCGGCTCGGAGGTGGTCGCGCCTTCTGGTCTGAACGGGACTTACACCTCTGTCGACGGAAAGAACACATGGGTCTTTTCGTCCGATGGTACGGTGAAGACCAAGAGCTTGCGAGGCGAAGAGTTGGTGACGAGTTATGTCAACGAGAAGGGAAAGGTGACTTTCACCTTTCCGCATGGTTATCCGATCTCCGTATCCGTCAATTCGGACGGAACTCTGACGTCGGATTCCAACATGAGTTACAAGAAGGTTGAATAAATTCGGGAGTTGAGGCATGAAGAAACGTCAACTGTTGGTCGCTGTTTTATTGATCGGCATTGCGCAGATGGCATTTGCTCAATCTCAAGCCATTGGGCCTGATTCGGTCTTGGGAATGATTAAGCAGGCCATGGCTCCGGCGATCAGCAAGTTGACGGCCCAAGCAATATCCTGGGTAGGAGTCTTTGCTGTTCTCCAATTTTTTATCACAAACTACAATCTTCTGAAAACAGACGGAGATATTCAGTCTGTTGTGGCAAAGATGTTTGGCGCCGTAGCTTGGGTTGGCGTATGTATATACGTCATCAATAACGGACCACAGTTTATCCAGGCAGTCGGTGATCAAATGACAGGACTGCTGGGTATTGATCTGCCGAGTCCAAGCAGTATTGTTGCCAAGACGATTGGTGTGGCTGGGGCAATGTCGGTTCTTGCCATAGGTGTTGGCGCCATTCCATTTGTTGGCGACACGGCGGGGATGCTACTTGTTTACATCGCTTTGTTCGTGCTTGGCGTTGGGTTGCTTTTCGCTTTCAAAATTTTCATGCTCCAACTGGAGCTTGGGTTGGTTGCTATGCTATCTCCCCTGAGCTTTTCATTTTTGGGCCTGAATACGCTAAAAGATCAGGGCATTGCACCTTTTAAAGCATTACTATCCTTTGGCTATCGTGTAATTCTCTTGACCGTAATTTTGTCCGGTTTCAATGAGGTCAGCGACATTGTTTCAAACACGCTATCCGGAATTACGGTTGACAACTTTAAGCAGGACGGCATTGGCGGAGTCGCGGACGTTATGCTTTCTGCGATGGGCGCCTACCTGCTGCTCGGCTATCTCACGTTCAAGTCTGACGCCATTGCCGCTACGCTGGCGTCCGGCTCAACTTCTTTGGGCACTGGCGACGTAGGTCAAGCCGCAGCCGCAGGCGCCGCCTTGGGGGCCGCCGTGGCAACGGGTGGTGCGACGGCAGCGGCGACGGCCAGCAAAGTGCCGCAGTCGATGTCTGGATTCATGGACAAACTGACGTCGCGTGGCTCGATTTCGAATGCATCTCCGATGGGCGGCGGCGGCGGCGACGCGCCGGTGTTCACTCCTCCGGCGCCCGCACTGTCTGTTGGTGGTGGTCCCGTCGCGGACAGCGCTTCCGCCGCAATGCCACCTAGCAGGCCCGAAAGTGGGCCTGGCGCGGGTCCTGCCAAGCCGAATGTTGCCTCGGGCCGTTACGGTGCCGAAATGCCGGACGGTGCTGGCCTGCAGCGGGACGCGGCGAACGCGTCGGGCGCGGCACCGCAAACTGCTAGCGATGCTTCGAGCGCTACTGCTCCTGCAGTGACGGATCCAGTCACGGTTACGCCGGCAAGCGCACAGGGCGACGCTGCGGCAGGCGGCAGCACAAGCGAGGGGGCTCCGTCGTCCCCTGAGGAGGCGGGACCCGGATCCGCGAGCAGTGCAAGTATCGGTGGCAAGCCGAATTTGGAGAAGGATTTGTCGAGGCTTGTGGACCACCTGGTGTCGCAGCAAGGACCAAGAAAGCCGACGCTTGGAGAGAAGCTGAGCGAAGCCAACAGGCATGTTTCCCAAGAGCAGGCTGCAACGCACGTTTCCATCAACACCCATCACGCGGATTGACCGGCGCATTCGCGTGGACTTTTGCTGCAAAAGTCCACGCACTGTAAGCCGTGTGGGCTTTTCTTCGAGATACTCAAGTACAACAAAACATGCTCAAGCTTCGCAAGAAATCGAGTAAGGCAGAAGATGCTGCGCCTAAGCCGCGCGCAGGGGAAGACACCCCGTGGGCAAATGCGCAGGCAGCCTATGAGGACCGCGTCCTACGTGTGCAGGCGCAAATCGCCAATTGGCGCATGTTTGCGTTCATTTCGCTCGGGATCGCTTGCTTCGCGATTTGCGGCGTGATCTGGATCGGCTCGAAATCGAAGTTCATCCCGATGGTCTTTGAGGTCGACAAGCTCGGGCAAGTGGTCGCAGTGAAGGCTCTGCATGGTGATGAGGCGGTGACTGATCCGCAGCGCCTGGTGTATCGCGAGATGTTCGACTTGATCGAGAACCTTCGAAGTGTGACCACTGATCGCCAGGCCAACAACTCGCGACTCAGCAAGGGCTTCTCAAGGTTGACTGGAGCTGCCGACAGGTATGTCAAGACCGAACTGCGCAAGGCTCCTCCGAATGAGGTTGGCGCAAAGAAGACGGTCCAGGTGATCGTGCGTTCCGCGCTGAAGTTGAGCGGCAAAAGCTGGCAGGTGGACTGGGAGGAGCACTCTTACAGTCTGACTGGCGAAGAAATTGGCGTGGCGCGTTGGCGTGCCACGGTGCAGTACGAACTCAACCCATCATCAGACGAAAAGGTCTTCCGTAGCAATCCGACTGGATTCACGGTACCGGAGATGCAGTGGCAAGAGATTGTGAAGTAACGCTAGCGAGAGAGAGATATAGACGATGAGCAAGAAACTGATTCTCGCTGCGTTTGCGGCGGTCTATGCGATTGGTGGGATGTCGGCGGCCTACGCAGCGGGTCAGCGCTACAACGTCCTGGATGACGCCGTATTGGCACAGGCCAAGCGTTGGCAGTCGGGGGAGAAGGCGAAGGCCTTGATGTCGTCCGACGGCAAAGTGATTTTTCCGTTCGGTCAGGCGATGCCGAAGCTCACATGTTCGCCGAGCCGAGCGTGCGACATTGAGATGGAGCCTGGCGAAATGCCGCGAAAGGTCGTCCTAGGGGATCAAGCGAACTGGATGTGGGAGGCTGCCGATTCCATTGAGAAGGGACGGACCGTTAATCATGTCGTGGTTCAGCCAAAGGACAATGATGTCGAGTCGAATCTGATCATTACCACGGACCGGCGCACGTACCACATCAAGCTCTATGCCCCCAAGACCGAAGGCGTGTACCTGAACCGGATCGGCTTCTACTACCCTGAGCAATTGGTTTCCTCATGGGACGACAAGATGGGGCGCGCAGTTGAAGCGAAGGCCAAGGACGAAGCCAGCAACGTCATGCCGGCCGCCGTCGCGCCGGACAAGATGGCCTTCGACTATCGGATCGACGGTGATGCTGACTTTCGGCCAATTCGTGTATTCAACGATGGCGAGCGGGTGTACATCGCCATGCCAGACGAGATTCGCCATAGCGAATATCCGACGCTTAGGCTGATTGACGATGAGGGTAAGGCCATGGTCGTGGACTATCGACGCACCGTGGACGAGAAGACTGGGACTATCCACTACGTGGTGGACAAGCTGTTCAGCAAGGCGGAGTTGATTCGCGATAGCGAGAAAGTCCAGATCATTTGGAAGCGCAAGGAGAAGTCGCGTTTCGCTTTTTGGGGGCGCGGCTGATGGCTGAAGCTGATGGTGGGAAGAAGGTTGATGCGTTCTCGCTCGATGCTGGCGTGCCCAAGATCGAGGGCTCGATCCGTCCAAGTCCGAAGTACGCCGACCGCATCTCCACACGCGTTATTGGTGTTGCGGTGGCCATCATTCTGTTGATGGTCGGGATCTTCTTCGCGGCGCTAGACGCCATGGATCGGAAGAAGAAAGACCATCAGGAAACCACAGAGGTAGACAAGAAAAAGGCTCAGCCTGGTAAGGTGGCCGATACTGTCGTCCCGAAGGACTTGACCGAGGCGCCGATGGACGATGCGGCGGGTGGGGGTACTGGGGCCGCGAGTCTAGTCGGGTCTGCGCCAAAGGCGGCGCAGGACGACCTTCTGGGGAGCACCATGGGCTCGTCATCGTTGACTGGCGGCGCAGCGGGCGGGTTCACGCCAACAGGAGCTGTGGCGGCCAGTGGCGTGCCTGGGCTGAAGCCCGGGCAGGGGCAAGGGCGCGGTGCTGCCTCCTATGCGGGTGCCGGCGACAATGACCTGGGCAGTGGGACGACGGGGGCCCCCACGCCAACTCCCGCACCTGTAACCGCAGAGCAGCAGGCGGAGCAGATTGCGAAACAGAATAGGCTAAAGCGCCTCGAACAGGCGCGAAACAATGGGCTCAGTGCCAAGAACTACTCAGGCGAGGACAAGAAGAACGGAGCAGGCGCGTTGCCGGCGGGCTTGCCATCCAATTTGTCGGCGCAGCTTGCGGGAATGCCGTCCAACTCCACACCAAGCCAGGTTGGGCAAAGGTCCGACTCGGAGCAGGACGAAAAACTGAACTTCATCAAGAACGGTGGAAGGGATGACCGTAGCTACTTGCAGTACACGCAGCAGCCCGCCGTCTCGCCCAACGAATTGAAGCGAGGGTCATACTTGCCGTTACGCCTGGAGAGCAACGTCAACTCGGGGCAACCGGGTATGGTCAAGGCGCGCGTAACGGAGGACGTGTACGACACCATAACGGGTTGCCGTTTGCTGGTTCCCGCGCTGACGATGGTGCAGGGCGTCTATAACTCCAAGGTCGCGGTTGGACAAACGCGCAACCTGGTGGTTTGGAACTACATGGGCTTCGAAGACGGGTCGGAGTTGAATCTGGGCGCGATGCAAGGCTACGACAGTTCAGGCGCGGCCGGCATCGAAGCCGACGTGGACAACCACTACATGCGTCTGTTTGGGCTCACGTTTGGAATGTCGCTGATTACTGCAGGGGTCCAGATGTCCGTTCCACCGGTGCCAACGGGTACAACCGCGCAGACGCCGCAGCAGAGCATTGCGAACGCATTGACTCAGCAGTATGGCCAACTCGGTGCCCAGCTTATCGGGAAGTATCTGCAGGTCCAGCCGACCTTGCGGAACTATGCTGGCGAGCGCTTCATGATCATGCTGCCGTTGAGTATCGTCTTTAAGAAGGTCTGGCGAAATCGCTGCGGTGGAGGGGCTTAGGACGAGTACCTTACGCTCCCCCACTGGGGGAGATATCCTCCGCGACAGACGAACAGTGTATGCTTCTGGATTCAGACAATATTAACCTAGGCATTATGAACACGGAGTTCGTCCCAGCCCAGACTTCCGTCCCGAACTGGTTGATGACCTACTGTCGCCAGCTCGCAGACGTGCACTACCAGCGCAAACTGAACAAGATGTATGTTCACATGCTGGAAAGCTTCTTGGCGTATGAACCCTGGAAGGCCAACCCGCCCTTTGAGTGGCGGTTGGCCAGGATTCACAGGACAACAGGCGGTGCCAGTGTACGGCGAGACACTGACTCTGGTTGGGTGCCCATGAACATGGTGCTGCCTACAGCGCTCGTGGATCGCATGAAGCACACCATCGAACAAGTTAATGCCAACTATTCGTCGGTGCTTCCGAGGTCGCTTTCGCTTAGGACGTTCCTGTACACCGCAATCTGCTGGTGGTGTATTGCCGTCTATCCGTATGAGGGGCCGGGGCTCATCAACAGTTGAGCTTAGAGCGTGCTTGATGGCTTTTGCTGCAAAAGATTCTTGCTCAATCCCCTTGCGAGTGCCCCAGTGGGGCGCATACAATGCGCATTATTGTATGCGCTGAGACTTGCGCATTTTGCTTAGGGTGAAAGCGAGAGGCAAAACCGATGCAAACCAGAAAGACGCAGAAGAGCCCGAAGACCAAGATCATTGTTGTCATCAATCAGAAGGGCGGGCCGGGGAAGACGACACTGTCGTTTCATTTGGCGCACGCTGGCGTTGAGAGCGAGCAGTCCAAGGTGCTGTGCCTGGATTTCGATTCGCAGGGGACGTTGAGCCAGTATCTGACCGACGATCTCGACGTGATCTCGGTTACCCAAGGTGGCGTGGGCGACTTGTTCGAGGGCGCGACACCTCAGCCGCAAAAGACGACGCATCCACAGATTGATCTCTTGCACGGGCATCGTGAACTCGATCGGTACGACGCCGACCAAGCGGCCGAAGAGCGAGCGTACTCCAGCGAGATGCCCGATCTGCTTCGCGGGCTTGGCTACGACTACATCATCATTGATACTCCGCCTGCGGTGGGGTTGCGGCACCTGTCGCCGCTCATCTGGGCAGACATTGTTGTGATTCCCCTGGAGCCGGCGATGTCAGGCATCTCCGGCTTTCAGAACGTGCTGCAGATCATCGATGAATCGATCAGCTCGCTGAACCCAAAGGTGAAGTGGGTTGGGGTAATGAACCGGGCAAACATGCGAGTGAAATCGCACCGGGAAAAGGACACCTGGATGCGCAAAACCTACGGGAACAAGGTTCTTGCGACGCTCTCTACGCGTACGGCCGTGGCCGACGCCATGGAGGAGAGCCCGGCGCGGCCCGTGTGGTCACACCGTGGGGCGCCGAAGGAATTGCGCGATCAGTGGCGCGAGGTTTGCGCCGAAATCGTGGGAAAGTGACGGCTTTGGTCGAACACGCGCACTAGGTTGAAGGGATTTGGAGAAAAGAATGATTACGAAGAAGTCGTCGGCACTTGAAAAGCTGAGCCGCCGTGCCGCACCTGTCGCGGACGATGATGCCAAGACCTTTCCGATCTCGCTGGACAAGATTCGTTTCGACGCGGCACAGCCACGTCAGGCCTTTCACCATCCCGATGGGCAAGTGGCGCAGGACGATGAGAGTGCTATCGACGAAATGGCGCAGTCCATCGAAGGGCAAGGCCTGATTCAGCCGATTACCGTCGCGCCGATTGGAGATGGCACATACCGCGTGTTGGTGGGCGAAAGGCGAACCCGTGCGCACCTCAAGCTGGGCCGCGCGACGATTTTGGCCCGCATTCGCGATGACTTGACGGACCCAAAGAAGCGCCTGATCTTCCAACTGGCGGAGAACGTCAACCGGATGGATTTGACGGACGCGGACATGGCCCGCTCCATTCGCCGACTCATGGAAGGCGCGGACGGCGTTGAAGCACTGACGCAGACGCAAATTGCGAAGGCTTTGGGCAAAAGCGAAGGGTGGGTGAGCCGATATGTGAAGTTTGGCGATGACGAGCTTCAGCGTCTGTGGGTACAGACGGGCATCGCTGATACCGTTGAAAAGCTCTACCGGCTTTCGATCCTGCCGATGCCGGTACAGGCAGAAATTCAGCGCCGGGTACAACTTCCACAAGATGATCCGGAGTACTTGGCGAAGCCGCTGCTTCGCTCTGTGATTGACGATCTTGCTCGCGACGCGAAGGCGGCAAAGCGGGCGCCCGTGGCCACTGTAGCGCCACCGCGTAACGTCGAGGAATTAAGCGCGCCGACTCAGCCTGAACAGCGGCCCGGGCCAGCAGACGTTGCGCCTGGCGATGGGGTTCCGAATGACCCCGTCGCGCGCGCATTTGCCGAGATGGCAGAGCACGGGCGCACGCTGGACTCGCAGCAAAATGCGAATGCGCAGAAGCCAGCCCCCGCTTCGACCATCGGTTCCGCATATAAGCTCCCCGAGGGTGACCGCGCGAAGATTCTGAATGCGGTCAGTGTCACGCTGGAAAAGTCGGAGAAGGCTGCAGCTCAGCCTCCGGTAAGTGTGCGCGTGCCCGTGGCCAGCCTGCAGGCATTGTTGCAAAAGCTGGAGCCTGCAGATCAGGAAGCTCTGGCCGGCATGCAGTTGAGCATCAATTTGCCTGGTCCTTTGGCGGAACGCATCGCAAACGTACTGACTGGCGTGATGTGGGATGCGAGCGAGGTGCCGGCAGTCGTTCAAAACGAGCTGGCGAAGCTGCAATAGCCGTTTGAGTGTAGGCCGTTCCCGGGGGCCACCGGCGTCCGGGAACGGTTGTCTCTTTTGAGGCGAGATCTCGCTGCCGTACCGTCGGACGGTCTTGTGAGCGGAGTATTAAAAAATGCAAATTAGAATCGGTCGCAACCTGAAGACGGGAGATCCCGTCGTCGTGGACACGATGAAAGTCATCAATCCTCACCTCCAGGTAACGGGGGTGAGTGGTATGGGCAAGACCTATACGCTGCAGGAATTGGTGACGAGTTTTGTGGAGAGTGCGGCCGATCTTAACCAGCCGGTGCGCGTACACGTCGTTGATCCGCACGGGGACATCCAGTTGCCCTACGCTTCGGTGGTCAAGTTCTCCGAGGCCACGGGCTACGGGTATAACCCGCTTGAGTTGAATCCTGACCCCGACTACGGCGGTGTAAGACGGGCCATCCAGAAATTTATCGCAGCGATCAAGAAGCAGAAGACTTTGGGCACAAAGCAGGAAGCCGTGATGCGTTACCTGCTGGAGGACTTGTACGCCGCGCATGGGTTCAAAGCGGATGACCCGTCAACGTGGTGGCCCGACGATCCTCGGATGATTCGGGCAGTGATGAAAGGGCGGGAGAATCGAGTCTATCTGGATGTTGCTTACGAGCACCGTGATCGATTCAAGTCGCTACTGCGCGATAACGAAGGGCGCTTTCGGGGTGGGTTCGATGATTTCGACAACGACCCGAAGTTGCGCTCGAAGCGATGCTGGTGGGTCGAGCGTGAGCACTATGAGGGGGACTTCCTCATGTGGGAGCCTCGCAATCTGTTCAAAACGGCGCCGACCTTGGATGACGTCGTACGCTTCACGGAGCGGAAGCTCAAGGCGCATTTCTGCGGGACCAACAGCGCTGCGATGGCGCTACTCAAGGATGTGAACCAGGCGGCCAGAGCCTATCACCGCAAGGTGACTGAGATGTCCAAGCGCGACGCGGCACTGGACGAAGGTGAGCGGGCGGAGCTGACCAAGGCGTTGGACAAGGCGAAGGAAAAGGCGACCGACGCGTACACGAGTTACCTGGACGCCATCGTGACCGGGCGTGAACTCGATGACATGATCCGCTACAACTCTACGGACGTGCTCACGAGCGTCTATGAGCGCTTCCAGAACCTGCGGGCCATCGGCATCTACAATCCCGTACCTCCGCCATTTGACCCGCAAAAACCGATCTGGCAGTACCAGATCAAGCCACTGGAAATCCCGGTGCAGAGCATGTTCGTGGATATGGTGTGCGCGCGAATTTTCGAGCGTGCCATGCAGCGCGGCGTGCAGAGCGATGTGGTGGAGCTGATCGTGCTCGATGAGGGCAGGCGCTTCGTTGGGGAGTCGAGCGACGACATCCTGAACAAGATCGCCAACGAAGCCCGCAAATTTGGCCTCGGTCTGTGGATCATGTCCCAAACACCGGATCATTTCACGGATGACTTCATCAAAGCGACTGGCACGATCCTAGTGCTGGGTCTTTCTAAGGCCGACACGAACCTGGCGGCGAGGAAACTTGGGGTTGAAGAAGCGCTACTGGGTTCCGTAGTGCCGCAAAAGTCTGCTGCGGTGCAGATCAAGACCAAGGGAATGCTTTCGGCGGACTTCCAGATGGTCAGCCTTGGCTGACGCGGACGGCAATGGTCACAGGGGAAAAGGGCGGGAAGTGTGTTCAGTGCGGGACTGGCGCGAGTTTCGATATGTCTATTTCTGATATAGACAAAGTTTATATCAGGTTAATCCGAGCCCCCTCTCCCGTAGGGTTAAGTTCCCAGATTGGCGGCCGACATCCTTATAATTGGCCTTTACCCGACAACTATTGTGGTCACAATTGACTGGCGTCATATTGACCATAGGCCGAGGCCGAGATAATCACCCTCCTTGTGAGGGGGGTGCGTAAGTGTTAATTAGGTGTTAATCTTCTCACGTAGCGTTAGTTTAGTACCGTGCTCAGTGCGGGTGTCTTGTAACAAAAAGTAACCTTGCGGTAATCCATATGACGGCCTCTATCGTTCGACCAATTGCGGTTCTCTCCATCGACTATCCGGAGGGACCGATTGCCGATGCTATCGAAGCTGAGGTTCAGCAGTCCCTTCCCCCCGTAAGTGGTTTGGAGGGTGCGCGGACCGAAAACGAACGCTCGGAGGCTTATGCTCGTGCGATTGACGCGCAGCGTGATGAGTTCATCGCTATGTATGGTGATGCATTCGGTTGGGAAAAGCGCCGTGTGCCGCGTGAGCCAGCTCAGCAATCGATCGGTCGCTTCATTGACTCGGTCGTCAGCGCGGAATAACGAGACCGCGCCCTCCTCGGCGCATGTCTGATCTTGTAAGATAGAGGGTTACGCTACTCTCATCTAATCATGGACCGGTGGACGGAAGACGAATTCCTGGGCGCAGCGCAGAAGACGCGCATCAGCGAGCGAACCCTTGAGGCGTGCAAGGATGTGCTGGTTGATGGTTTGCCTGGCGTCGTTGCGGCCGAAAAGCACAAAATGTTCCCCGCGCAAATTTCGCGGGCGATTGCTATTTTGCGCGAAAAGCAAGCCGAGATGAATGAGTTGGCGTGCGAGGCTGACGAGGTGCTCCAGGAAATGGCATCCGAAGCCGCCAAGGCTCTGTTCGGCCAACAATTCCCGTGCGCGCTCGCGCAGCCAGGGCAGACCTATGAAGGGCCACTGGTCGTCCAATCAAAGGGCTATGCTGTTCAGAAGGTTGGGCGCCTTGGAGTTCTCCATAACTTGGAGTCCTTCGGAAATCTTCCCCTCCTCCCTCTTCGTGAAAATGTGCGAATCGGCTATGACAAGGAAGGCGGTCTTTCCTTGGTCCAGTTTGTGCAAATAGAAGAGAAGGGCAAAGGCCCTGAGCGATAGCAGAAAGTGTTAATTTGCTGTTAAATTCGATGCGTCAGGAACAAACATGGCCGCGCGCATCGGTCTCTAGGGCCTTCTGGGCACTTGGTGGCCTTTGATGTCCGGTAAGTGTCTTTTGCAGCAAAAGCAGCAAACCGAGTCATTAAATATTGAGGTGTACCAATGGCGGAAAAGTCCAAAGTCGAGCAGTTGAAAGAGCGTTTCGCCCAGCAGGCGCGGGCCGGTATCCCATTCAATCCTGTTGATGGCGTGGACATCACGGGGGCGAACGTGGAGCGGCTGAAAACCGGGATGGAGACTTTTGGCTGGAAGGACTATCGCTTCGTCACTGCGGAGCAGGCTCGGGCTAATGGCTGGACGGTCTCGGCCAAGGCGAACACGGTTCGTGTCACGACGCGCAATGCCGCAAATGGTTCCGTGGGAGAGAAGACGCTTTACAACGCGTCGAACGTCCGGGGCATGCCGTCATTGGAAGCCATGCTCGGTATGTCCGACGAGGCCCTTCTGCAAATGCGGGGCGAGGCTGTCGAGGTGGACGCGCCCGATGTACAGCAAAGCGTCGCGGGGCCTGACGCTGACGCGTCGGCGCCAGCGGGTGGTGAGGTTGAAGATAACATCGTGATTGGACCCGCGCCTGTTCCAGAGCGGACAGTTGCTCTGGCGCAGGATGCAGAGCTGCAAGGCGCCACCGATCTCTTCCTGGGCGAGCCCGTAGGGGAGCTTGATAGTCCGGTGGAACAGGTGTCGACGGAGCGGGTGGCGAATCGGCCTGACGTTGCGCCGGCGCCGGCACAGGCGGCGCCTACCGAGCCGGCCGTCGACACGGATTTCGCGGTGATGGCGCCTTACTGGCTCGACGGTCTGCATAACCATGAGGGTATCGAGCTAGCCAAGCAGGTGAACCAGTTGATCGAGGCGGAGAAGCTGGCAAAGAACAAAGCCGCGATTGCCACCTTGCTCAGCTCCTATCCGGATAGTCGCAATCTGGGCGTCGATATTGTTCCGCGCTCGAAGTACCTCAATGATCCACACCTCAAGACAAACATCGCCGAACCGACCCACCTGTTGGGCGGCGAGTTGGTGCGGGACAAGGAGGGTGCTTACCGGCCGACGGCTGGAGGCCTGGCGGTGCTGCAGGACAAGGGCACGTCGCTCGTGCTCAAGAACAAGACCGAGCAGGCATATCGAGGCGCGATGGAGTTGGCTCTGGCCAAGGGTTGGAAGGCCATTGAGCTGAAAGGCAAGCCCAAGATGCTGGCGCAAGCATGGCTTGAAGCTCAGATGATGGGGCTTCAGGTAGTCAACTACACACCTACCGAGCAGGACCGTGAGCGACTCGCGCAGCGCATGGCCGAAGAGGTGAGAAAGCGCGAGGCTGCAGCAGCAAGGGCCGAGGCGCTTACCCCTGAGACGGTGGAGGTGCGCCCGGTTGTGGATGCTACGGGCAAAGAAGTCCAGGCCACTGTTAAGTACACCGTCGCGCGCACGAGCACTCAAACGGAGCCAGCAAACGCGGCGAATGATCCTGCAGTGGTCGCGTCGTTCGAAGAGCCTGTGCTCACGCGCACCGTTACGCGCGTAGATGGGTTGGTTCGTGACGACGTCGTTGCCGGCGTTACGAAGGTTGCAGCGCGGGGTGTCGGGCATGAGGGGCAAGCGCGGCCAGCGATCGCAGCATCCCTTGTTGATCGCGAAGTCGATACCGCGATGGATGAGGTCCGGGCTGAGCAGACCGCAATAGTGGATCTGGAAAAAGGGGCACGCTTGGTCGCGCATGGCGCTGCGCCCTATGACCACAACCCAAAGAATAAGGCCAGCTACTTCGCTACGGTCGAGAACGAGAGCGGCCAGTCCCGGACTGTCTGGGGTAAGGATCTGGAGCGTAGCCTCTCAGCAGCAGGCGCCCAGCCTGGTGACGTCGTTTCGCTGATCGAGGGCGGCCGGGAGCCAGTGGAGGTCGAGGTCGAGGGGACTGACGGCAAGAGGGACTGGAAGACGGCGCATCGGGTCAATTGGAACACGGCAGTGCTGTCACGAGCTGCGGAGGTCGTGCAGGAGCCGCAAGTCGATGTTGCCAGCAGCGGGCTGTTCCTCGGTCCAATCGTGCGCGTCGAGGAAGGGCGCATCGCGCAGAAGGCCGGTCGTGACCCCAACAAACTCATCTGGCATGACGTCTCCAAGCTGCAGGGCAAAGTGCCTGGTGTCGGTGAGTGGGCAGAGATCAACTATAGCCGTGGCGTCGGGCAGGTGAAGGAGCAGCCGCGCGAGCAGGCGCTTGCGCGATAGGTGCCATCCGGGGCAAGCCCTTCGAACAAACTGAACCGATCCCAAATGAGCCGTCGCGTGCGGCTCCAACTCACATCAAAGGACAACGTCATGTGGTTTCGCAACCTTTCAATCAACAAGCTTGGAGCGTTCAGGCTGAATGCCACCGAGTTGTCGCAGGCGCTCGCGAAGCACGCGTTTCATCCGGGTACCAGCCTTGAAATGCAGACCATCGGCTGGGCCGCTCCGCGCGAAAACGGCGAGCTTGTACACGCAGTGGAGCGCCAAATGCTGCTGACACTACGTACCGAGAAGAAGCTGTTGCCGGCGAGCGTCGTCAATCAGGTCACGAAAGCCCGTGCGGCAGAAGTCGAAGAGCAGCAAGGCTTCAAGCCAGGCCGCAAGCAACTCAAGGAGCTGAAGGAACAAATCACGGAAGAACTGCTGCCGCGCGCTTTCAGCATCCGCAGTGATACCCGTGTCTGGATCGATCCGGTCAACGGTTGGCTAGTGATCGACGCCGCCTCCGCCGCCAAAGCCGACGAGGTCAGGGGCATGCTCTTCAAAGCGGTGGACTCCCTGCATCTGACTACGTTGCAAGTCAATGTGTCGCCGGTTGCTGCTATGACGGAATGGCTCAGCGGTGACGAGGCACCTGGAGGCTTCACGATTGATCAAGATATCGAGCTGCAGTCGTCGGCAGAAAGCAAGCCTACCGTGCGCTATGCACGACACCCGGTGGACGTGGACGACGTCGGCCGTCACATTGCTGCGGGGAAACGCTGTACCAAGCTGGCGATGACATGGAATGACCGCGTTTCTTTTGTGCTGACTGAAGCGCTGATCGTCAAACGCGTGGCGCCGCTGGACGTGCTGAAGGAAGGGAAGACGCAGACAGAAACCGCCGACGAGGCTTTCGATGGCGACTTTCTTTTGATGGCCGGCGAACTGAATGGCTTGCTTGGTGACCTGGTGGAGGCACTCGGCGGCGCACGGGTGCCAGAGGGGGCGAGCACGGAAAACCCGGCTCACAGTGGCGATGGTGTGGCGGGGAAAGGTCGGCCGCACAGTCAAGAACGCACTGTGGAGCAACTGGCAGTGCCGGAGCCCGCATGATGATTGCGGACGGGAGTGATGGGACGCCCGTGGTAACACCGAAGTCTATCAACGCGTGAGGTGGGAATATGAGTGAGAAGGAAACAACCCCCGAACTGGCGATCAGCGCAGCCGAAGCCGAACGACGCATTGAAGGACGCTGGGAGGCGTCCTTTGATGAGATGGATGAACAGACTGCCCGCGAGTGGGCGCGACTGGATGTGGAAGATTTCGGCAAGATCAACGACAAGAACCTTGCACGCTTTGCCGCCGTCACGATCACCGACAACATGAAGAACCCGGCCTACAAGGCTGAATTTGAGCGCGCGGGTGTGCAGGCTGTAGCGAACATTCATGCACTGAAAGCGGCCGATGACGCCTTGGTCGCGGAGAAGGAAGAGCGCAAGGCGCGTGAGTCCCAGGCCATGCGTAAAGAACGCCAAGAGCGCGCGATGACCTGGACGCCAGAAGAGGCGGCTGCTCAAGTGCAGAGCGATGTAGTGGACTATGCCAGCGCGCTGTATGACCAACTCACGAATTTGAGGCCCGTGTCGCGCTACGAAACGGACTACCGGCTCAACGATATGGCTGAGTATGCCAAGTCAAGCCCAGCTTATCGTGAAGCGTTGGAGAAAGCTGTCCCAGACTTGGCAAAGGAAGTCGCCCAGCGAAATACGATGGCCGAACAACTGGCGGTCACAGGGACGTATGTGGGCAAGGTCACGGCACTGAGTGGCACCCATTTGGAGCAGAAGGTCGGGCGAGATCCGCGTGATGTCATGGTCCACGATAGGCGAGCGTTGAGCGGGGACGACGCGGCGCTTGGCAACGTTGTGACGATCAGCTACGAGATGGGCAAAGGGCGGTTGCGCAATCACGATCTGGCTGTCGAGCAGCGGGGGATGGGACGTTGATCCCTTTCGCCATTTTGATGTGTTTTAGATTCGGGGGGAATGATGTCGAAGGACAATACTGGTGGTGAAGTCGCAATGATGGAGGCGCTTGCGTCGGGCGACATCGATTCGGCAAAGGCGCTGTTGGCCGAGCACAAGATCCCGGCCACGGTGCGGGATTGGACACGTTCCAACATGTCGCCGCTGGCGTATGCAGTACGCCGCAACGACGCGGAGTTCGCTGCCGAGTTGATTGCGGGTGGCGCCGACGTGAATGCATTCGCGTTTGGAGACATCCCCTTGGTCGCGCTGGCGAACGCAGAGTGTGCTGAACACCTTGTGCGGGCGGGCGCCGACGTGAATGCGTCGATCAGGCGGGATTCCAGCGCGCTTGGCCTGGTGCAGGGCGCCTCCGCGCTCATCCGTGCGGCACACCGCAACGATGGCGCATTGGTCGCAAAGCTCATTGAGTTGGGCGCGGACACTCGTGCGGTTGATCGCTTTGGCAGGACTGCGCTTCACTACGCCGCACGTAGCAATGGTGAGGCTGCCAAGCAGCTTGTCGCGGCCGGCGCGGACCTCATGGCGGCCGATCAATTCGGTAAGACGCCGAGCGACTATGGACTGGCCAGCAGTGCGCCAGCGCGGACGTCCGAGACGCGGACCCGCACGAATGCTGCAGTTCGCGCTGCCCTTGGGGCAGAAGCCCCTGCGGAGGAGGACCTCCTGCAAGCGCTCGACGGGTTCGAGTACGCGGTGGGAGACAAATTGTCTTTGGACCACGGCGAATTCCTGTACCTGGATGGCAAAGACAGTTTGGGCAAGGGCATGAACTTTGCCGTGATTCCACGCACGATTGACCTTCCGGTGCACCGGTTCAGCGAGGAAGGGGAGTTGGAGTCCTACATGGCTGGCCAGGAACTCGTGACGCGCGAGCGCGACGCCGTGCGTGCGTTCTTCTTGATCAGCCAACTGCGCGACCGTCAGGCACACGAGCTGATTGCTGAGCCGCCAGAGAATGCCATCATCGGCATCCCCCGCACTGTCAGCAACAGTGCCATCGACTTGAACGAATACATCTCGCGCATTGAGAGCAGCGGTAGCCCGGCTGTTGGCGACGTTACACAAGACGGGCCGGATACGCTCCTTCGTGGCCGATATGTCCGTGATGGCGCAGGGCAGTACCGCCGCCTCGGCGAGGAACACATTGCCCTGGTGGATGATGGCGACAAGATCCGGTTCGCGGACAAGGAAATCGACACCTTCCAGGCAGCGAGTGAACTGGCTGATGCAAAAAATTGGCAAGGGATTGAGGTCACGGGCGAGGTGGAGTTTCGCGCTAAGGCCTGGTTTGCTGCACGGCTCGCAGGGTTGGATGTGCGGGGTTACGAGCCGACCAACAAGGATCTCGACCGCCTTGAAATCGCAGTGGGGCAGGGGCTATCGAGCTTGCTGGCAGACGCTCCCTCCCGTGTAACAGGGGGAATACCGTCACGGACGGACGCACCACCTCAGGAGATGACCCCGAATGGCAACACACTCTACCAGGTGCCGGAAAGCGGGACATTCGTAGGCAAAGTCATGGCTCTGAGCGCCGGTCACCTTGAGCAAAAAGTCGGACGCGACCCCCGTAACGTTGTCGTGCATGACCGTAGCGTTCTGAGCGGCGATGACGTGCAGGTCGGTCACCTGATCACGGTCAGCTATGAGCGAGGCAAGGGCCGGCTACAGAATCACGATCTGGCTGTTGAGCAGCGCGGAGTCGGGCGTTGATTTTGGGGTAACGGCTACGGTATGGCACGCGAAGCAGTCATCGCGCGTGCCAACTATGTACTCGTCCTGTATGATATGCAACATTATTTGATGTTATGCGCGTGGACTACCGAGCACAAGAATGATCCCGATTGAGGTTTTTGCTGCAAAAGATCCGTCCGGGGCGCTGCAGGGAATCATGATCACAGTCCCTGTGGGTTGCGGCCTGAAGCAAGCCGACACCCTCCGCATCCATGGAACGCAACTACTCGCCCTGGAGCGGCGCTCGATCCTTCCTATCGATCTGCCGAAGGTCGACGAAGAGACTCTGAAGGACTTGGTGGAGATGGCCAAACAGGGGCGCCCGCTAGCCATAGGCGAATTCACGGCGGTGGGCCTTGCCGACTGCTACTTGGTCACGCTCGAAGTTGCCGGCACGCAGGCTTCTGAGGTAGGCCTGTAATGGACCAGATTCAAGAGATTTCACCCGCGCCGGCCGATGCTGAGCCGGCGTTGCAGGCGAAGGAAGACGCGCGAGCGGCAGGGTATGCGCACCGCCTGGCGATTGCCAAGCGTTTTGGGGAGCGTGTGGAGGCCGGCGACGCCGTATTCATGAGCGGCGGGACCGTCGCCATGGAAATGCCCCATACCGTCAGCGCTGGTGAGCGACGGCCGATCACGGGCTTCAACCGGTGGATGTTGCTGCAGGTGATGCAGGATCGCGGATGGTCCGATTCGAGATTTTTCACAAGCCAGCAGATATCGGCCTCGGGTTGGAACTTGCGCGATAACGCGCAGCCAGTTGTTCTCCAGTTCGTGAACGCGACGGATAACACTGGGACGGCGCTGGCGGTCCCGGAGGTCAAACGGTTCGCCGTGTTCAATGCCGTGCACGTCGAAGGCGTACCTGCTTATGAACCCGCTCCGAAGCTCTCCAGCAAATCGCTGGAAGCTGCAATGGTGGCGGCGGACTTCGAGCCTGGCACAGAGATCCTCGAAGCGCTGGCGGATTGGGTAGATACCCAGTACCGCGAACTCGGCGGGCAAGATGGGCAAGCCGATCAAGCTTTGGCGCAGGCGCTGGCCATGTCGGCGGTGTTTTCCGAAATCGATTGGCAAGCGTCACCAAACATTTCCGCTCAAGTTGCGTTGCAGAAGCAAGTGGCGCGGTGGTCTAGCTCAGAGTGGGTGCGCGACACGGCCGCACTGATCGAGGCCGACCCATCGGCATTCTTTGATGCCGTACGCGTTTCAGAGCTTGTGGCATCCCAAGTCATTACCCAAACGCGCGTAGCGCAGCAGGAGCTGCAGATCGCAGACGAGGTTGCCGTAGCCCGCCAAGAAGAAATATCAGAACCACAGGCGGAGCAACTGGCACGGAGGCTACAAGGAACAGGCCTAAGCGAGGTCACGATGGAAGAAACTCAATCTGTTTCACCGCACAGCGGCAGTGACCGGCAAGCTGGCAATGTTGCTTACGGCGCGCGTCTGGAAGCCATGTTTGCGGAGCGCGAAGCGGTACTTGCCGTGCCATTTGAGGAAAAGGACCGTGCCAAGGAACTCGGGGCTGTTTGGTACAAGCCGCAGATGGTGTGGTTCGTGCCGAAGGGCTTGGACTTGGCCAAGTTCAAAGAGTGGGACCCGCGCGACCACTGCCTGGGTAAGACTGCTGCCGAGAGCGAGGTCATCAACAGCTTCCGAGCCGCAATGATGGACATGAATCTTAAGGTCCCCGACGACATTAAAGCGGATGGGAAATGGCATAACGTGCGCGCCTTCAGCAAGAAGGGACCGAATACAGCAGGCGCCTATCTTCTGGATCTCAAGGGAGGTCGCGATGGCACACCGATTGGCGCGATCAATGACAAGTACACGGGCGAGCAGCAGTCATGGAGGTTCGATGGCCCGCTGCTGACACCAGAGCAGAAGGCGCGCATGCGCGCCGAGGCCATGCGTCGAGCAGAGGAAGCCGACCGAGCGACGAAGCGAGCGCAGGCGGTTGCGGCGGAGCACGCCGCTGAGGTTGTTGCTCAAGGACAGCCGGCAGCCGGCCACGGGTACGTGATCAAGAAAGGGATTTCGACCGAAGGCCTGGTCCAGGTCTCGGGCAAGGTCTTGCTCGGATACGCAGAGTTCGTCGGCGAGAACGGCAAGTCGGCGATCCGTGAGGATCAAAACTATTTGATCGTGCCGATGCGCAACGCGGCGGGCGAGATCCGGGCGGTGCAGGCCATCAATGAGGATGGCACTGTCAAGTCGTTCATGCGCGGGGCGCAGAAGAAAGGAACGATGACGGTGCTGGGCGCGCCGTCTCTTGATGCCTTGTGCGCCCATGCTGTCGCATCGCCTGATCAAGCGGCCAGGGCAGCGCTGTTCGTGGAGGGCTTCGCTACCGGCGCATCGCTCAGGCAACCCACGGGCTTACCGGTGGTCGTTTGCTTTGACGCCGGTAATCTGGAAGCCGTGGCGGCCGAGGCTGCGCGCAAGTGGCCAGACAACATTGTGCCCATCATGGCTGTGGACAACGACCAGTTTCATGTGGAGCGCGCCCTCGGCTACTTGGCTAAAGACTTGGGCGTCAATCCGAATTCACAGCGCGGCAGCATGGTGGAAGTGCTCAGCGGCAAGAACTCCTCTCGCATGGTGTCGCTTGGCGATGCTGTGGCCGATGGCCAGTGGCACCAAGCGCCTCAAGGGCGCTATTGCATGTCGCTGGAGCGCGAGCCCGACTCTACGGAGGTGCGATCCATCTCGATTGAGGCTGTGACTCAAGAAGGGCAGCGCCCAGTCAGGCTTTCTTTTGGCAACCGGGGAGTAGAGGCCGGTCGCGCCGCGCTGGAGGCTTTCGCTGGGCCCGCGAAAGAGGGCGAACAAGAGCAAAGGACTTCACGAGCGGTCATGTTGGTGCCCGAGTTTAAGTCCCTTCAGGGGCGGCCGACTGACTGGAACGACTTGGCTGGGAGCGAGGGCGCTCAAGCGGTTTCCAGACAGGTTATGTCGGCGCTGGGGACTCCACAGCAGAGAGAGGTGCGAACGGTTGTTCAAAGCCCTGCGCGGGTCATGCAGCACACCAGCGGCGCGCTGGAACGGTAATGACACATAGGCGATGCGACCCACTCGCAAGCCCACGTGGAAAAAATCAGCCAACTTGAGGGTGACTATGGAAGCAAAATTTGAGACGGAGTTAGGCGTACGTCGTATGGCGCTGAGGAAAATTTTCAAGGCGCATTCTTTAGCAGAAAAGTTCGGAGGACCACGGGGTATTTGGCTGGGTGGAACGGGCTTGCTGGCTTTCACCACCATGTTTCTTTCGGCTGCCTGTGGAGTTTTGGGCATCGCCGTCTTTGCACTGCCATTGTTCGTGATTGCCGTGGGCATGGTCGGTATGCGGGGGACTAGCCATCGCGCATTCTGGGACAAGTTGTTTGAGCTACTGGAGGGATATGAGCCTCGTGCTCAGTGGGAGTATCAGCATTTGCAGGAGGTCGTGAAGGAGAATCGGTGGGATGAATTCAATGCCGCATTCCGGCAGTGGCACGCATCAGAACGCGTGTTCACTTTGCCGGCGCCTCCCCAGGCGAACAGTGGCGCGGCTCATCGCTTTGCGAGCAAGGCAATATCTCGCGAGCCGACTGTCATCGAGCCAGACGAGAAGTGGAAGGCTCACGCCTATCCATTACAGCAGGTTTCGATCTTTCTGCAGGGAACGCGGCACAGTGACAGGGCGAGCTTGGTCGATCTGCTTCAAACGGTGGTCGCCAGACTGCATGCGGGCGACATGGCGGGGACGGAGCATGACGACGACTTCGGATACAGCTTCAAGGTGGATCTGGCATCGAAGGGGCCGTCGTTCTTCGATGGCCCCTGCGGGAGCGCTTGAAAATCCGGAGCCTGACGTATGCGCAAAGAGAACGTTTTTTTGGTGACGGGCCGGCTTTCCGAGGGGACGGCGTCGGGCCGTGAGCCGCGTGGCGAGCTGATCCAGCGAATCGTGTGCGCCGCGAATGAGCCAGCGCTGCACGAGTTCTTGGAACAGTCGTTCCCGGGCTTCCTCGTGGTTGGCATGGTGAACCTGGCCGCCTTGGAGGATACAGCGCGGCAAATCAAGGCCGCTCTGGCTGGGACAGCCGGCGCGCTGCCAGTGTTCGTAGACCCCTCCATGTCTCATTGACGCAAAGGGCAACAAAATCTCACGCGTCTGGTGCTTCGGCCTGGCGTTCTACGCGCCTGCGTGCAATAATCGAAACTGTTAATTATGTGTTAATTAGGTGTTAATTGTGAGCGTCGGTGAGGGGTCCTATGGAGATGAGTGAGGCACGGCATTTGGGCGGTCGCCCCAGCTACATGAGCCCAACCGTCGGTAAGGACGGGGTATGGGGCTCTGCGGGCTCTCACGCGCTGCGTGGCGGCTTGCAGCGGCAGTCGCCCCGAGGGGTGATGGACTTGCTGAAGTCCATGGATGCCCATTCCATGGCCCAGGTTCTGCGCGAAACCAACTTCAAAGTCGATGAGAGGCTGGTGGCTCGTGGGCGTGCGGCGGTGTTTGAAAGCGTCAAAGCCGATCTACAGGCGGCATTGACGAAGGGCGTCGATGGATCTGGATTGCGCAAGGCAGAATCCGGAATCCGACGCGAGATGAATGGCCGGGAGGCGCAAGAAGCCGCCCGGCCACGTGTTGCAGCCGGGACAGACTTTGCCGGTGATCATCGTGCAGCGGAACTGATTCAATCCGTTCTGAAAGCCCCGATGGTGCGAGTCGCTACGCTCGGAGATCAGCCGCTCCCGCAGCGCGCCTCGCTGCAGATGGTTGCAGCGCAGGCGCTGCAAAAGGGCGTTCTTGGCTTCGGGTTCGATGGGCTGCCTGGCAAGTACGCTGTGCCGGCACCAATGGCCGATGTGGTTGAGCTGCATCGACAAGCGGCCATTGAAGTTGCTACGCAAACAACGCGTGCTGGCCTGCTCGCTTGGGCTTCTGGCACGAAAGTGACGGGGCTGAGTGAGTGGGTGCCAGACAGCGTCCAGCGACTACTGCACGGCAGCGTTTCACAGGACGCGGCCGAGATTGTCGTAAGTGGACTGACCAGTGGCAGCATTGCGCGCCATGCGCAGGAATACGGCCTCCACGGCGTAGCAAATCTGCTTGCAGCCAATGGTCTCGATCCCAATGCGCCGACTATTGGCGAACAGGCGCAAGAGATGGGGCTGCAAATCAAAGAGCCGGATCGCGAGCGTGGCCAGTATTTTGGGACAGTGGTCGCTCAGGACCACCGAGCGAGCCTGATCAAGGTCAAGCGCGATGAAGCAATTGAGCTTCCATTTGCGCAGATGCCGGGGGTTCGGCCGCGCATCGGCGAGGCGCTACGGCTCGGATTCAAAGCGGGAACGCTGAGCGTAAGTTCGAAATCCGTTGGCCTCGAAAGCAACGCGCGGTAGTTGCAAACGCTGCAAGCCAGTGAGGGGCGCGACTCGCTGGCTTCATCACTGAGGTGATTGCCTCATTCGATCGGTGCGCATCATTTATTCACAATTAATTAATAATGAAAATCGACCAGCAAGAACTCTCGTTGTATGTGCAGGCGATCAAATCGTCCTTTGAGAACGGCGATTTCTCGCAGTCAGACTGCCAACACCTGGCATACATGTTTGCCCAAGGCGGGCTGTACGGTTGCGTGCTGCAGCATGGCACTCTGCTGGACCTGCCGGCCAAAGCAGGCATCGCGAACTACATCAGGTTGATTCGCGAGAATCTCGAAGCCCCTGAGGTCGATGCGAACACCGATATCTCCTATGCGCTCAATCGCAAAGCTAATTACGTGAGCGCAGATCGCTTGCGGCCTGAGTTCGTCAAGGATTCGGACGTGTCTTTCAGAGAGTTCCTGACGAATCTCTTGAGCGGCATACAAGCGGATATTGTTGAACTCTCTGTTGAGGCAGAAGCACTGCCCACGGACAAAAAGGGTGATGCCCACTACGTGATTGGCATGTTGGAGGTGACTGCCCAAAACCTTGGAGCGGCTTTTGCCGGCCCTGCGGGCGCCTCCGATATGCCACCGAGCGAACTGACGCGCTTTTTCGAGGATAGCTGCCGCTTTGTCGCCTCGGTAAAGGGCGAGTTGCATCATTAATCAATGAACAAGGAGGGTGCGATGTCGGGGATGTTTGAACGCCTGCGTGCGGAAGCTGAGCGAGCGAGCGCAGCCAACAAGATGGCTCTGCTGCATACGAAAAGCCGTGGGAATCTGGATCTGGTGGACAAGTTCAGTGGCCGGGCGGCACAGCAGAGGATCCAGACTGGAGGGATCCTGGTGAGCGCCGGGTCATTCTTGGGAATGGCCGGCGTAGCCATGGCAAATCAAGCCGCCGCTATGGGCGCTTCTGGTCTGTTGGCGTCGGCTTCCACGGCGATGGCTGGGCTTGGCACCGTGGCTGTCGGAACTACTGTACTTCCCGCTGTAACGGTGGCGGCGTTGGGTGCATCGGTGGCAGGTTTGGCGGTGGTGGCGGCAAGCAAGCTGATGCGCGTCAACATGGATAAAGGATATGCGTTTGCCGATGCGCTCCAACAGGGGGATAAGGAGCAGTTGCAATCCCTGGGGAAAACAAACATCGGGCTCGGTGACTGGATCAAAGGGGCGCGGAGCCTGCTGGTCAACAGCTTCAAGCAGCAGAGCAATCTGGAAGCCAAACGCGATGTTCCCGCCGCAAAGACATATGACGCGGCGTTCGAGTACGAAATGGAGGATCTGTTTGGCGACGCCGAGGATTCCAGACTGGGCAAGCAGGGTCTGGTTGACCGGGTGGCGTCTGAGATTTGGGATAAGCATGGGATCGTCGTCACTGACGATAAGGTCCATGCTTGCCTCGGTAAGGCTCGTGGCAACGACTCCACTTACGGCAAGATCCTTGGGATCGACAAAGACCGAGGGCTTGTCATCCAGTCAATCGGCCGAGGTCAAGCCACGATTCACAATCTGAAGGACTTTGCCGTTGAACCCAAGCTGGGCGCGGAAATGATGGTTTCCTACCGATCCGGCCAGATGCTGAATACACCGGCAAAAGACATGTCACGCAGCGTCGGCAGCGATCTGGGTCGCTGAGATCATGTCCAAGGACAACGGCAACCTCGCAGCGGCTTCGCTGCAAATGGATCTGTTCAGCGAAGCGGCGCTGCAGCATGCGCAGCGCGTAGAGCAGCCGACAGCAGTCTTTGAAAAGCCGACGCAGCCTCAACAGGCTGAAGCAAAGGGAGGGCCTGCCGTTGCCGCCGCCGTGGAGACGGCGCCGGCCGTAGTCGGGGGCATTGCCGACGCTGGTGAGGAGTTAGTAGCCAATCGGCGCAATCGCGGCAAGGTGGCTACCACCTGGTCGGATCTTGAGGGGCTGAATGACACCCTGAAGGTAAAGGAAGCGGTAAAGGCCAATGTCTGGCTCAAGCCGGACTACCAACAGCTCATCGATGCCGGTATGCAGCCGATGGTTGCGCATATCTTCAAGCAAGTCTACGACAGCGTCGCCGCGAAGCCTGCGATCACCGCCACGAAGACTACCGATGCGCACCTGCAGACCTACATCAGCGGACTGCAGCGCATCGAGCAAGGCTTGATGAAGTGGACGCAGGACACGAACGCGCTCAAAGCCTGGGCCAATTCGAATATCCGTGTAGCAGGCGCCATGCTGGGGAAACAGGTAGCGCTGTCTGAACTCGGGCCGACCACGTCTCTGCTGGAGTATGTTTATCCGGACGGATGGCGTGCCCATCGGGATGAACTGCGGATTGTCGGGGGGAACAAGCTTCTCGGCGCCCTGCAGCCTGGGTACGAAGAGATCAAGCGCGCGGGCAAGGCTATCGATGCCGGTTGGCCGAACAAGCGAGAATCCTGGGAAGTTCAGGGATACAAGGTTCTTGAGCAGCCGAAGGTAAGCGTTGACCCCAATGAGTTCAGGTCCAGCAAGAAGTACTCGCTCTCGGTCGACCGCTACTACCTCGATACATTCAACACGGAGGAAGCCGCACAGGCAGCCGCAGCGGCCATTAAGCCTTTTGTACTGGTTGGCAAGCGTGGCTTTGTAGGCTCGTTCGACTCGCGCGAGTTGGCAGTTGAGGCGGCAAAGGGACGTTCTCGCGGCGGCAAAGACACGGAACGCCAACTGATCGAGAAGGGCTACAACGTCGTCGACGCTGAGCGCGTTGGCGTGAATCGGCGCATGGACGGCGAGGACATCAGCAGCGAACGGCTGATGGAAGAGTTTGGGCTGCGCGGTGTGAACTTCGGCAATTGGATGAAAACGCCTGCAGCGCGTGCCGAGGCTCAGATGCATCTGAACCATGCCTATGACGCCTTTCACGATCTGGCCGACATCCTGGAAGTGCCGCCGAAGGTATTGTCGTTGGGTGGCATGCTCGGGCTGGCCATCGGCGCGCAAGGGCATGGAGGCAGGAACGCAGCGCACTTCGTGCCAGGTGTGAACGAAATCAACCTGACCCGTACCACTGGTGCCGGCGCCCTCGCGCACGAGTGGGCGCACGCCGTCGATCACTACTTCGCCCGACAGGCGGGGCTCGATACGGCTGAAGAGCCCTACCTTAGCGAGCATGCTCTCTTAGGCGACACGAAGACCCGGCATGAACTGGTCGGAGGGAAGTTCGTGGCCGTTGCCTCGCCGCGCTTTGGCGAAGTTCGCTCAGAGATCGTTGGGGCCTTCAAGGGGCTGGTACAGACGATGACCAAGCGCCCCCAGACCGTGGAAGAAGCGCAGGCCGTTGATGCGGCCTATCAGCAGCGGCTGGAGAAGAATGTTACTGGATGGCTTGCCTCGATTGGCCGCGACTTCAAGGGGCAAGAGGCTGAGTTCGGTGTGCTGGCTGAGCGCGTGCGCAGCGGCGATTTTGGTGGTGAAAGGGTCGCGGTTGGTCGAAGCACTTTGCTGCATCCGGTCGTGCTGGAGATGCGAGACCTCTACAAGGCCCAGCATGGCCGTGTCTACTCGATTGAGCAACTCAAGGGTCTGCAGAGCAATCTCGACTCACTGGCTTTTCGGCGAGAGAAGGCCGAACACCAGCAGGCGATGGCTGCGGACGCGGAGGTGGTTCCCGAGCGCCGACAGGTCAGCACCGACTACGCGTTGAATGCGGCCAGGCTGGACAAGGACAAGGGCGGAAAGGTCTACTGGTCCACGAAGTGCGAGCTGTTCGCACGTGCCTTTGACTCGTTCGTCGCGGACAAGTTGGAGGCGAAGCAAGCCAAGAATAGCTACCTCTCCTTCGGCGTACGGGAAACGGAAACCGTGCCCGTTGGAACGGAACGAGATGCCATTCACTCGGCCTTCGATAGCCTCATCGGCGAGTTTGTCGTACGCGAGTCGGAGCTAGGACCGGCATTGTTTTCGGTCGGGCCGGAGCGGGGTTCGACGCTACCACTACCCGAGATCCACGCGGAGATCGAGCGTCTGCGCGGCGCGTGGAAAGGTATGCCGCCCGTGCTGGTCATAGGTAAGCCCGCCGACTTGCCGTTCGATGTGTCGCCCTATGCTGATGGCGTGTACCACGATGGCAAGGTCTACGTGGTGGCGGGAAACATCGGCGACATGCGACAGTTGCAGAAGGTGATGGCGCACGAATGCATCATGCACCATAGCCTGGAGGAGATGCTGGGGAACTATGGCTTTGCCAAACTTCACCACGGCGTCCAATCACTCATCGCAAAGGGCGACGAGACGGTATGTGCGATTGCCGAGAACGTGAGATCACGTTACGGCGTCCTTCCTCCTGATATGCAGACCAAGGAAATTGTGGCCAGGGCAGGGGAGCAGTGTTTGGATGAACAGGGCAATGTCCGTGTCCAGTACGGATTCATGAAGGGAGTGTTTGCGGGCGTGAGCGGCTGGCTGCGCGATCACGGCATCTCAGTGCCTTTCACCAATGTCGAGCTGCAAGGCATTCTGCACAAGAGCGCCGAGTGGGCAAAGGACGGCCCTTTGCTTGGCGCCGGCCGTCGTGAGCAGTCGCTGCAGGAAAAGGTTGTGGGCAAGCTGAGCGGTCTCTTTATCGGAAAGATTGTGGGCGTCGGCGATGGGGTGGTGACGCAAAAGATCGGCCGAGCCGGCGAGGCTGTCGTGCACTCCATGGCGGATCTTTCCCGGCCAGTAGAAGTCGGCGAGATTGCAGAGATCGCCTACCAGGATGGCAAAGGTGTCGTGCGGGAGCAAGACCGTGGCCAGGTGCGCGGCGTTGATCGCTGAATGCAGCGCACCGCAAATTTCAATGTTTAAGAACCAGAAGAAGAGGCGGCCATGATCGACGGCTACTACATCAAGAGAATCGGGCAGAACCGTGGAGCGCCCAGAGTTTGGCTGGATCGTCAGACGGAGCGGGCCGGCTTTGAGCCTGGCCAGCGCTATGACGTTGTCGTGCAGGGACGCACAGTCGTACTGCAGGCGAATCCTGACGGGAGCCGCGTTGTATCCAGCAAGAAGGATGGCGAGAAGACCAATCCGGTCATCGACTTGAATTCACGCGAGCTGCTCGCGTTGTTCGATGGCATGAGTTCGATTCGCGTTGCAGTACAGCATGGGAAAATTTTCCTGTTGCCGCTCGCATCCGAACTGAAAAAGCAGGAACGCTTCGGCCGGCTACGCGAGAAGCTTGAGGCGGGTGATCCGTTGGCCGTGGGGAGTCTATCGCACGGTGGCGGGATTTTGTCCCATGCGATCCATTCGGGCCTGAAGGCCTCCGGTGTTGATAACAGATTGGCCTTTGCGAACGAGATTCGTGAGGAGCTACTGGAGCATGCAGCCGTCCACAACGACGCATGGGACGAGAACACCGTGCCGTTCGCTGCACCCTTGCAGGAGCTTGCCTTTGATGAGCGCGGTGTTGCGCAGATTCCGAAGGTCGAGATCCTTGAAATGGGATTGCCTTGCAGCGGCGAATCGCGTGCTGGGAAGGCCAAGCGCGGGCTGAGCAGCGGCGAAGCGCACCCCGATGTCGGGCACCTGGTTGTAGGCGCGTTGGTCATCTTGAGCAAGGCGAATCCGGCAGCCGTTGTTTTCGAGCAAGTGCCTACCTACGCCACCAGCGCGAGCGCCAATATTCTGCGGAACCAACTGCGTGACATGGGGTACGTCTGTCACGAGCGCTTGCTTCGCGGCAGCGAATGGGGCGCCCTTGAAGATCGAACTCGTTGGTGCATGGTCGCAGTGAGCGAAGGCATTGAGTTCGATTTCGATCAGCTTCAGCCGCCTGGCCGTGGCCAGCAGAAACTGGGGGATATCCTTGACAATGTTCCTGCGGATCACTCATCTTGGTCGACGATGGCGGGTCTCCGGGCAAAGGAAATCCGCGACCGGGAAAATGGGAAGAATTTTGCAATGCAGATCTTCGACGCCGACAGCGATCACGTTGGCACCATTACCAAGGGCTATGCCAAGGTGAGATCGACAGATCCTAAATTGCGTCACCCCACTGACCCGACTTTGCTTAGACAGTTGCGTCCAGCGGAACATGCGCGCGCAAAAAAAATTCCAGAGCATCTTGTGGAAGGAGTCTCTGCGACGATAGCCCATGAGATCCTCGGACAAAGCATCGTGTACCCGCCGTTTGTCGGCGTAGGGAAGCACCTGGGCGAGTCGCTCGAATCAGTGGTTCCTGGCCGACGGCCAGCGCGAAAATCGGCCGTGATCGTCAATGACGATGACGCGCCACTCTCGGCAGAGGTGCGAATTGCCGCGCTCGCTGCGGAGGTGGTTGCGGAGTTGAAGAAGCCCAACATGCAGGCCAGCACCTATTTCGGACGGATCGTCGCGGCTGATCGCGACGTGTTCATCATGGATGTTGGCCGACAGTCAGGCATTGTGCTGGAGCGTGAGGCGCTGGATCGAGCGCCCAAACTGGGTGAGAACGTTCGCGTGGTGTGCCGGGAAGGCAGGGCTGTTGTCGAGGCGCAGGCGAAGCCCGTGCAAATGGCACTGGGCCTGTAGCCTGGGCATCGAGCGGGGGCTGTACTCCGGCCAATTGCTGGGCGTAGACCGCTGAAGTCGGTCCTTCACGAGGCTCGCAGAAATGGGTACGGAAGCGGCTCTCTCGGTCGATGAGTGCAAAAGAGCAGTCATCGAGTTTTGCCAAAGGTACCCAATTGCGCTCACAATTGGGTACGTGATCAGAGACAAGCAGGAGGATGCCCTTGGAATCCCAGAAGCCACAAAAGAATGCGTCGGCACCATTGCAGGAGCCTACTTTCCTGCAAGACGTCGAGTCGCCCTCGCAGTTTCCAACATTCGTGGTACGCAAGACGTTGAACGAACGCTGCGACACGAACTCCTCGGGCACCTTGGAATCAATTCTTTCTCGGCAACTGACAAGCGAGCCCTACTCGCCGGGATCGCAGAGGCCCGAGAGCAGCCAGGCTTAATTGATCTGTGGCGTGATGCGGAGGACGAGTATCCGCATGAGCCTGTCGGGAGACAGGCTGAAGAGGTGTTTGCCTCCGCCTGCGAGTTCATTTCGCCTGAGTGGTACCGCCGCGCGCCGGCTGGACAGGCAGCCTTCGCAGACGTGTGTGTGAGCCGCAAGCGCCCGATGTCGCTGCAGGACCTGGTGGACATTGCCGCGCTGGTAGCGGATGGACTGCACCGGGGCGAGCGGCAACAACAAATATTCCCAGTCCGAGACAACGATCAGTTCTGCGACGGCTCGTATGTTGGTCCCATCTTGAAGATCGATGGTCCGGTCGCTTTGCAGCGCATCAATCGGCAAGGGGAAGTAGTGAGGCACAGCCTTGTCGCCCTCTCCGGGACGGTCGAAGCGGGCAAGTTGGTTGAGATCAGCTACAGGGATGGCCTCGGGCGCGTCAGCACGCCGGGCCCAGCTCGCGAAGTAGAGCGGTGATGGCGCCGGATCCTTGTGGGAAGTTTTTGGTACGCTCCTCACATCAGTACGCGCATTCGTTACCGCCATGATCCGCAGGCAAACCACAACGATATCGCTCGCAGACGTTTCCCCCATGCTGGCCGAGCGTCGCACGGCGCTGCCGCGCACCGGCGTTTGGTCCTTCGAGCCGAAAATGGACGGCTACCGCATGCTGGCCACGCGCGACGCGCTGAGAACGCGCGGCGGCGCGGATGCGACGCGCTGGTTTCCGGAGCTTGTTCGCGCCCTGTCTGCCCTTCCTGCTGGCCACCACATCATTGACGGCGAGGTCTGCGTTCTGGATAGCGTCGGCCGGTCGGATTTCAACCGTCTTCACGAGCGAGCCTTGCGGCGGGGCTGGTATGCCGGCGCCGACCCAGTGGTGCTTTGTGCGTTCGACCTGCTGGTGCATGCTGGTGTCGACATTCGCTCCCTGCCAATCGAGGCACGAAAAGAGCGCCTGCGGGACTTGGTGGCTGGCGTGCCGGGTGTTTTGCTGGTTACGGGCACTGACGACGGCGCCTGGCTATGGGGCCACGTCGAAGCGCTCAAGCTCGAAGGCATAGTGGCCAAGCGTGCGGGCAGTGTCTACGTTGCCGGCCCCTCGCGTGACTGGCTGAAAGTGAAGCGCACGGGAGCCACGCCGGCAGGGAAATTCCATAGGCCTGAATGAAAGAGGAGGGCGCACGTGCGCGTCCTACGAGGCATTGGTGCCTTCGGTCGTTCCCCCGCCTGCTGGATGCTGTATATTTATACAGTATTCTGAGCGAGCAATGGGAAACACGAAATCTGCTGCCGGTTGCCAATTTCCGGCACCGCCACTCATCAATCGTCCAACTGTCCGGCAGGCTGCGAAGCGCCTGTTGGTGGCGCTTGAGCGCCTGAGCGATGGTATGGAGGCGCCTGGCTTCCACGGCTGGGAGAACGGCAATGGAGACCAGGTGGGCGACGAAGTCGAGGAGGCGCGGCACGAACTGGAGGTGCTGCTGGCCGAGACTCCCCGTGCGAGCCAGCTTTTGACTGGGGCGGATTTTGACCCGAGCGCCTTTGAAGCCGTGTGGAGGTCTGATGCTGTCCAGCTAGCCGGCAGAGACTATGGGTTTCGTGGGATCGCGGAAGCCATTTGGGCGGCGGCGTTTTGTCAGGCGCAGGAGCCTCTTGGCGCCACGCCTACTCGCGTGGACGACACTTCTCGGCCATAAACAGTGGAAGCCGCCCGGCGCGCAATCCGAAATGGACAAGCAAAAGCCCCGCAATCGCGGGGCCGGCCTCTACTTTTGCAGCAAAAGTGGGCGGGGCAATGCACTGCAAACTATAGGTGGATTTTTCCGAAGTCACTTGATGTAAAGTGTTAATTCGGTGTTAAAGAAATGGACGGATACTCGTCCGCAACGTAGCATTATTTATTTGCCATCAGTTTGGAGATACAGATGCAGCTCGACCTGTTCGGCGCCACACGAGAAGAGGCGACTCAGGACACGGCACCGCCCGTTCTAGCCCAAGAGGGAACGTGGCGTCCCCCTGAAGCTCTGGCCTTCGATGCCGCCTTGCGTAGTGGATCGCTGATCAACGTCGTTGCGATACTGAACAAGCTCAAGACCGAAGCTGCGGCCAAGGTTCTTCTCGCATCGGGGTTCGCGGTCACTACGATGAAAGACCGGGCCCAACTCATGAAGGATGTGCAGCCGCAACTGATGGCGGCAGTGCGCCTCAAAGTGACTGGATCCGAACTGCACGAACATCGCCGCCAAGGGCAGCAGCCCCAACAAACCGCCCTTGATGTGCCGGAATCTGGTACATTAATTAATAACATTGACAACACACAGGACCCGGCTGGGAGCCATGATCATGGAAGCACTCTACAAACGCGAGCTGTACGGGGAGACGACGGCCCTCAAGATCGAGGTAATGGGATCGACGGCGGTCTCCATCGCGAATCGCTGGGCGATGGGTTGGCCGGATCGAGTGGTCTCGCTGCTGGTGGCGAACCAGTACCTGGGCAAGCTGACCGAGCAGACCGATCTGGAGAAGGACGTACTGGCGAACGAGACGGACAACACGCATCTGTCGCGCAACGAAATTCTGACGATGCACGGCATCCAGCAGGAGCCACCGGAAGTGAATCGCCCGGTGGACTGAGCGCACCGGCCACGGGTGCCCAACCACCCTCCGCTCAAACCGCTAACAACGGCATAGCCCTACTGCGCCAAATCGAAGAGGCCTGGCGTCGCGCCATCCCCGAAGACGGCCGTTTTGTCACCCATCACCTGTACCCGGCAACGGTGACACTCAATGGAGTGTCGCGCCGGTTTGGCGTGAGCAAAGCCAGCGGCGCCGGCCCCTTCCACCTTACGGCCTTGGTGAAAACCCAGCATGGCCCCCAGTTCAACTACTACAAGCTCACCCGAGGCGGCGAGTTGCTCCGGGAAGGGCAGAGGAACCTTTGGGCGCTGACTGCCGAAGCCCGCGAGATTCAGATTCAAGAATTCAGGGACGTCTTTCAGTCGCCGGCAGTGGACCAGCAAGCGCCGACTGTTGCCACGCCGAGTATTGCGCCCGCCGAAACACCTACTGCTGTCGCGCCTGCGCCAATGGATCAATCGCCAGTTGACGCGCAACAGGCTCCGCAGCCAGGCGTCGCCACAGAGGCAGCCATCCCCTCCATCCGCCGCCCCGCTTTTGTCGGCCCAGTTTCGTACACCCGCGAGCAGTTGGAAAGCTTGTACGTCACGCAGATGACGGACCAACAGTTGCGCCAGGCCTCCACGTTCTTCACCGAGGGCAGCCGCGCGCAAGCGATTCGCCTGCAAATCGAAAAACGCGAACAAGAGGCACGAGCCGCCGAAGCTGCAAGGCAGCAAGCGGAAGAGGCCCAAGCGTTGGCCTCGGTGCGAGAAGTTAAGGCGGCAGGACAAGAGCGATACGGCGAGCGACTGGACCACGTCATCACGGATGCCGACCGGATCGGGCAGGGCGGTCTTATGGAGAAGTACCGCGACAACGTCCGTGCAATCGAACTGGTGCGCACGCTTGATGCGCAGAACCGCAATGCGACAGAGGATGAGCTGCGCGTGCTGGCCAGGTATGTGGGCTGGGGCGGACTGAAAGGCGTCTTCGATCCTGAAAACAAGGCCTGGGCGCAACAGCATATTGAGTTGAAGTCGCTCCTGACGGATGCGGAGTGGGCAGCGGCGAGCCGCTCGCAGCTTGATGCCTTCTATACGGCGCCGGTGGTTGTCGATGCCATGTACGCAGGCCTGTCCCGGATGGGCTATGACGGTGGACGCATGATTGACCCGTCCATGGGCAGCGGCAACTTCGTCGGCATGATGCCGGCAGAGATGCGGCGCGAGTCGAGCATTCACGGCGTGGAGTTGGACATTCTGACGAGCCGCATTGCTTCGTCGTTGTACCCAACGGCAAAGATCGCACAAGCTACGGGTTTTCAGGCATACAACGCCCCGGCCGGCTACTTCGATCTAGTAGTAGGCAACCCGCCCTTCGGGAGCCAACCCATCGCAGACGAGCGAGGGTCGGCATATTCCGGCTGGTCCATTCACAACTACTTCTTTGCCAAGAGCATAGAGCTGCTGCGTCCGGGCGCCCTGATGTCCATGGTGGTCTCCCACAACTTCCTCGACAAGCTCGATCCCCATGTGCGGCAGTGGATTTCGCGGCGTGCGAAGTTGGTGTCAGGCGTGCGGCTGCCCAATGACGCATTCAAAGGCAACGCCAACACGGAGGTCGTGACCGACGTCCTGATCTTCCAGCGTGTCGACCACGAAAACTCGCTCGGCCGTGACGAACGTCCGGACTGGCTGGAGACGACGGACATTGGCATCGAGAATCCGAAGACGGGCGAGATCGCCTCGCTCGCGGTCAACAACTACTTCCTGAAGAACCCGCAAAACGTTCTCGGCACGCATTCGGCCGAGGGCACGATGTACCGGGCCAACGAATACACCGTGCTGCCAGACGAGTCCAAGGGCACGCTGCAGGAGCAACTTGCGCGTTGGGTCGAAACACTGCCGCAAGGCATCTACTCACGCGTCGAGCGCACGGATGAGGTCGAGGTATCTGCAGAGACGACCGACATCCCAGAGCACGTGAAGGAAGGGTCGTTCTTCATCAAGGAGGCAAAGGACGGTCCTCAGGTCTGGCAGCGCTTGTCGGATTTGCGAAACGTGCAGCGCGCGGCCCAATGGGAGGCGCCCAATGAACGCGCTGGCGAACGGATGGTGGGAATGATCCGCATCCGTGAGGCCTTGCGCGAGCAAATGCGTCTGGAGCGCAGCCCAGAGGCCAGCGATGTGCAAATTGAGGCGAGCCGCAGAGAGCTGAACCGAGTCTATGACGGCTTTCGCGGCAAGTCCGGCTTCCTCAACGATCCCGTCAACCGGCGCATCTTCCTTGACGACACCGAGTCGCCTCTGGTGCAAGCGCTTGAGTTCGATTACGAGAAGGCAATCTCTCAGACCTACGCGCAGGAGCATGGCGTCGAAGCCAGGCCTGCGCGTGCGGTAAAGGCGGACATCTTCAGTCGTCGCGTGCTCTTTCCTCCCGGCGAATTGGAGGTCGTGGAGACGGCCAAGGATGCGTTGCTGCACTCCCTCAACCAACGCGGTCGCGTCGATCTGGAGTACATGCAGCGTGCCTATGGCCGAGGGGAAAAGGAGATCCTTGCCGAGTTGGGCGAGTTGGTCTACTTGGATCCCAAGTCCGGTACGGTGGTCACGGCCGATGAGTACCTGTCGGGCGACGTGAAAACGAAGCTTGAGCAAGCGCTGGCCGCAGCGAAGGATAAACCGGAGCTGCAGCGCAACGTGCAATCCCTGCAGGGCGTCATCCCCGCCGACAAGATGCCTTCGGAAATCCACGCCGCAATCGGTGCGAGTTGGATACCGACGAAGTACTACCAAACCTTTGCCCGCGAGATCTCAGGCGGTGAGGCCGCCTTCACCTATGTACGCGCCACGGGCCAGTGGCTCATGAGCGAAAAGCAGGGCATCGATTTCGCCAAGAACAATGGCGAGTTCGGCACACCAAAGTTGGGCGCCATCGAGATCCTGGCGCTTGCGATGAACAGCCGCGCCCCAGAGGTCAAGAAAGCAGAGGTAGTGGATGGGCAGACCCGCTACGTCACCGATGAAGAGCAGACTGAAGCGGCACGCCAGGCGGCCGACAAGATTCAGTCGCACTGGGACTCCTGGCTCTGGGCCGACCCTGACCGGGCGCAAGAATTGGCCGGGATCTACAACGAGCGGTTCAATCGCTCGGTGGAGCGCAAGTTCGACGGGGCGCATCTGACATTCCCCGGTATGAATCCGGCCATCGAGCTGCTTGGCCACCAGAAGAATGGGGTGTGGCGAGGATTGCAAGACAGAGTGGAGTTGCTGGACCAGACCGTTGGTGCCGGTAAAACGTTTGAGATCATCGCCTTGCTTATGGAGGCACGCCGATTGGGGATCTGCAAAAAGCCGATGCTCGCAGTCCCGAACCATCTCACGCTGCAATGGCGAAGCGACTTCTACCGCCTCTACCCCGGCGCGAACGTCCTTGCTGCCACACCGCAGGATTTCGAGAAGGAGAACCGTGAACGCCTGTTCTCCAAGATTGTCACGGGAAACTGGGACGCCGTGATCATCGGTCACTCGGCCTTGAAGAAAATCCCTTTGCCGCCTGGCGCAGAGATAGAGGTCATCGGCGAGCAGCTTGACGACATCAGCGGCGCCATTGAGGACATGAAGCGTGAGCGCGGGGACCGCCACGTCATCCGCGACATGGAGAAGATCAAGGCCAATTTGGAGGCCAAGGTCACGCGGCTTAAAGAAAAAGCTGGCGAGAAGAACAAGGTGGTTGACATGGCCGATCTGGGTGTGGACGCGGTCGCCATCGACGAGAGTCATGAGTTCAAAAACCTCTTCTTCAACACGCAGATGAACCGCGTAGCGGGTCTGGGGAACCCGGCAGGTTCTGGCAAGGCTTTCGACTTGTTCGTCAAGACCCGATGGCTGCAGAAAACCTATGGCGAGGATGCGCTGATGATCCACGCCACAGGAACGCCGATATCAAATTCGCTGGCCGAAATGTTCACGGTCCAGCGTTACATGCAATACAACAAGCTCAAAGCCCAAGGCCTCCATGTCTTCGACGCCTGGGCCAAACAGTACGGCGACGTGCAGAACGTCTATGAGGTCGCGCCCTCTGGCACGGGCTATCGCTTGTCGCAACGCTTCGCCAAGTTCAAGAACCTGGGCTCGCTCATGGGCGAGTACCGCAGCTTCGCCGATGTGGTCACGCTCAATGATCTCAAAGCGCAAGAGCTGGCGCGCGGCAAGGTGTTCCCCGTGCCGAAACTCGCCGGTGGCAAGCCCATGAACATTGTCGTGCCGCGCTCCAAGCTGCAGGAAGCCTTCTTCGGTGTGCCTGAAATTGCGCGCGAGAACGACGGAAGCATCCGCTTCGAAATGAGCCTGGATCCGGACAAGCCCATCAGCATCCAGCGAACTGAGGACGGAAAGTTCGAGATGCAGCAGCAGGATGGCGGGTACGTGCGTCGGGGTGCCCGTCGCTATGAGACGGCGGAAGAGGCGGCCTACATGACGGCGCTATCTGCTATCACCCCGGTCATGCGCATCGATCCTCATTCGATCATCGGCCAGTTTGAGAATCTGCGGCAACTCACGCGCGAGACCAAAGGCAAGATCAATGCCTTGTCGCTGACAGGGCTGGCCAACAAGGCAGGCCTGGACTATCGCCTCATCAACCCGACTGCGCCTGACGACCCCAACAGCAAGATCAACCACGCCATCGACAATATGGTGGACCAGTGGAAGCGATGGGACGCGGACAAGGGAACACAACTCGTGTTCTGCGATCTGTCGGTGCCTTTGTCGGCCAAAGCAAAGATGGCCAGCAAGGAAAAACGGGTCTACGTACGCGACGAGAACGGGGCGCTTACCCACAAGAAGGGAACGCTGCACACGCTCAAGGAGTACGAGGGCCTTCCGTACTACCTTGTCGCCAGCGGGCGCAAGAACGACCGAACATTCTCGATGTATGACCCGACCACGGGCCAGCTCATGAAGGAAGGGCTGGACAGCAAGCCAGGTGCGCACGAGTTCTTTTCGCGGCTTGTGAAGCAGGAGGGCGGAACCGAGCGCTGGCTGGACATGCGCGAGCAATCCCGTCCAATCGGCGAGGATGAGATTGAGGAGTACAAGAACGAGAATTCGCTGGACGTGGAAGGTGACGCTGCCGACGTTGAGTTCTCGATGGCGGACATCGAAGGTGCCACGGGGGTCTCTGGCTTCTCCGTCTACGACGACATGAAGGCCAAGCTGATTGCGCGCGGCGTGCCAGAGTCGGAGATCGAGTTCATCCACGATCACGACACACCGCAGGCAAAGGATGCGCTCTTCAAGCGCACGAACGCCGGCGAGGTGCGCTTTCTCTTTGGCTCGACACCAAAGATGGGCGCCGGCACCAACGTGCAGAAGCGCATCGTCGGCCTCCATCACATCGATGCGCCGTATCGACCATCAGATCTGGAACAGCGCGAAGGCCGGGGTATCCGTCGCGGCAACATGCTGTACGAGCGCGATCCAGAGGGGTTCGAGTTGAACGTGTATCGCTACGCCACGTCGCAGACCTATGACACGAGGCGCTGGCAGTTGCTGGAGCACAAGGCCTCGGGCATTGAGCAATTGCGCAACTATACGGTGGGCGTGAATGAGATCGAGGACGTGACCACGGAGGCTGCGAACTCGGCGGACATGAAGGCGGCGGCCAGCGGCAACCCACTTATCCTGAAGGAAACGCAGCTCTCCAACGAAGTGAAGAAGCTGCGCAACCTGGAGCGCGCGCACCGTGATGGACAGTTCTCGCTGCAGTCGCGGCTCCGCGCCAACCAGTATTTCGTCAGTCAGGACGGTCCGAACGAACTGGCCTTGTTGGGGGGCTTGATGAAGCGGCGCGATGCAGCGAAGGCGCTGGGTGTGTTCGAGGGCCAGCAGCTTTCGGCTAAGGACGCGGTGATGGAAGCGATGGACGACATTCAGGCTCATGTCACGTCATTGAGCATGGCCAAGAGCCTGACCTATCGAGGCCTTGAATTCCAGTTTAGTTTTGACAAGCAAGCGAACTGGTACCTGATGGTCATGCCCGATGGCGAAAAGCGAGGGATGGAAGCGTTCTCTCGCTCCGGTGTGGTCACGCGCATGGACAACTACTGTGAAGGCTTGGAAAAGGCCGTGACCGTGGTTCAGGCCCAGATGGCACGCGCAGAGCACGAGGTGCAGAGCCTTACCGAACTCGTCGGAAAGCCCTTCGAACAGGCGCAGGACTTGCTGGAAGCCATTGCCGAACACGGTAAGGTCCAGCGGGCCCTGCGCAAGTCCAACTCTCTGGCAGCAGTAAAGCCCGAAGAGGCAAAGGCGTTCGCGTCAGCAGTGGATGTGCAGAAGGAAAAGCTGCGCGCCATGGGTTTTGGTGAAGCCGTGGCGGAGATCGAGCGCGAGGAGCGAAACGAAGTCCAGCTCGCGCCAGGTGCCATGGGGGGCCAGCAGAGCGAAGCGCAGGCTGTGGACACGAACGGCGCGAACATAGGTGGTCCGGGTAGGCAGCTATCTGGCGAGTTTGTCGGCCAGATCATCAAGATCGAGGGGGACGACGTGGTCCAGAAGGTCAATCGTGCCGGGGAGACCGTTACCCACAGCCTGCGGGACCTGGAAGACGCTAACGGCCGGCTCAGCGTCGGGGAGGTGGCGACAATCAAGTACGGCGCCGGCAGGGCGGAAGTGCTCGCGCGTGACACGGCTATCACGCTCGGCTAGCGAATGGTAAAATGCACTTCGAGATTCCCGAGCGCATTGTGACAAATGGAGCACATTGAAGTGGCGAGCGAAGCAATGACGAGCGATATCAACCCTAGGCGAGTTTTTCTGGTCCAAGGGCAACTAGTCGAGCTGAAGGTAGGTGGACGCGAAGGGATCAGCCCTTCGGTCACGCAGCGGGTGGTGATTGCGGACGATCCTGTCGAAGCGTTGAAGCGACTGGCTGAAGCCGAGCCGATGTTCAGGCCATTGGGCAGTACGTCGCTGGCCGACTATGAAGACGCTGCGAGCCGTCTGCGCGCGGTGGCTGAAGGGCGCAGTACCGAATGGAGCATCCTGGTGGCCTGACGGGCCATTAGGGGCTCCTATAAGCGGCAAAGGAGGTCTTCCTCTTTTGCTGCAAAAGACGCAAATTATTGTTTGATGTACATTACTGCGTATTGCATACGGAGGCATGATGAGCGGATTCCTTAGGTTTCTCGGTGGAATGTTTGGTGCTGCGAGAACAGCATGGGCCGGTGGCGCCGTGATCCGGGCACAAGGGCTCCTTTCCGGTGGCGATACCTCAGGCGTTGTCATCGGTGCCTGGAAGGGTCGTCCCATGATTGACACGAGCATGAAGCCCGTCGTCGTGGTCGGCCCCGCTCGAAGCGGGAAGGGCACAACGGTACTCGTGCCCTCACTACTGACCTGGCGGCAAAGCGCTGTCGTGATCGACGTGAATGGTGAACTGGCAGGCATCACCGAAAACTGGCGCCGCTCTACGGCTCACAACGTCATCCGTCGCATTGATTTTGCCGACGGATCGAGCCCAGACACCTACAACTTTCTTGACGCGATTCGTCGCGACACATCTCACGAACTGGCCGACATCGAGGCCCTCGCTGCATCACTGGTGCCGGCGGACAAGGGTGGCAAATTGGTCGGCCACGCCCGTGCGCTCCTGACCCTGTGCATCATCGCAAAGCGCCATGGTGGCGCGAGCTTGAGCGACGTGTTCGAACTGCTCATAACGCTCGACGGACCCTATGCGACGGCATTCAGCTTCAGAGACACCGCGCTCAGCACCGAGCTATGCCAAGCGGCCGAGTCCCTCTCCTATGAATTTCTGAACCTTTCCTACGGCGAGGCGACTACCGCGCTGCAGATGGTGCGGGCAGCCCTCACCCCATTCGCGCACCCGGAGATTGCAAAGAACTCCAAGCGCAGTAGTTTCAGGATCACGGAGCTGCGAGGCGAGGGAGCGCCCGTCACTCTCTACCTGACTGTCAAGCCTTGGGAGCTTGTCCTCTTGCAGCCCTTGATCAACGCATTCCTGTCCCAAATCGCACGCTACGCTGCACAAGACGAGGCGCAGGCCAATGCGAACCGCCTGTTGTTCCTCCTGGATGCCTGCGACAGCCTTGGACACCTGGACTTCATGGACGAGCCGTTGGCTGGATTGTCGGAGCGCGGCGTCAAGCCTCTCATTGCCATTCGAGGCATCAGCGCCGACGGCGCTGAAGGCCGCGCCTGGCAACAAGGCGAAATCCGCGTTGTCCTCCCGATGAATCGTCCTACCACTGCAGAGATCATCGCCAACGAAATCCGAGCGAAAGCTGATCACGGCGTCACGGGAGCCGAACCCCGTCCAGTCACGCCAGAAGAACTAATGCAGATGCGACCGCAAGACGCTGTCATTCTGGGCCTCGGCAAGTCACCGGTTCGGGCAGGCTTACGTGGCTTCCACGAAGACCCGACGTTTCGGGCGCGCACGAGCATGGCCACAGCCCATTGACACCCGGAAGTAAGCACCATGGCCGCTCTCCTCAAATACACCTCGCGCCGCACACCACTGCAGAACGCCATCCTGACGTTCATTGTCGTGATCGTGGGGATGCTGCTCGCCGGCACGATTCCAACCCAGTGGTGGGCCTGGAAGTATCACTACGATCTGCGTCTGGGGCAACCGCTTTTCAGGCTCGCGGGTTTCGCTTTGTACCAGCCGCTGCAGTGGGTGATGTGGGGCTGGAAGTATGGGGACGTGCTCTCGCTGCGCTCGTCTGTGCACACGATGTTCATGATTGCCGGGGCTGCAGAGGTCGGCGCGATGATCTCCGGTGGACTCATCGGCTACAAACTCGCGAACTACTCCAAAGGCATGGAGGGCCTGCATGGCACGGCGCATTTTGCTGAGCGTGACGATGTGGACAAGACGGGCTTCATTGATGCTCCGGGCCACAAGGCCGATGGCGTGATAGTGGGCTCAGTTATGCTGGACCGCAAAGGCAAGGTCATTCACCCGCACCACCCGAAATTTGCGCAGCGCTACGAGCCGATCATGGTCCGTGGCACATGGCGCGAGCGCTTCCGAAAGATCCCGAAGCGTGACGGCAACAAGCGGCCGATGTTCAAACTGAAGAAGACCATCGTTAAGAAGGTCGAGATCCTCCGGGACGGCGGGAATACACACCTTTTCGGCTTTTGCCCGACCCGTTCCGGTAAAGGTGTCGGCATGGTGATTCCGACGCTGCTCACCTGGCGCCACTCGGTGATGGTCAACGATCCGAAGGGCGAAGCCTACGCGCTATCTGCTGGCTTTCGCAATGCCGCTGGCCAAACCACCATCAAGTTCGAGCCTGCCTGTACTGATGGCACAGGGGCTTGCTGGAACCCGCTCGATGAGATTCGCATCTTCACCCTTCGAGACGTGGCGGATGCCCAGATGATCATGACGATGGCCTGTGACCCAAAGGGTAAGGGCCTCGATGACTACTTCGACAAGGCGGGCTATGAGTTCCTGACGGCCGTGGCCTTGCACGTCCGCTATACGAGCCCTGAAGGCTCGCTCGCCGCTTGCGCGAACTATCTCGGTGACCCGAACTGGGACAGCGACAAGCAGATGTACACCGAAATGATGCAGGCGACCCACGACCCGGAAGGGAAGATGGGTTGGAAGGACTCGTTCGGCAACCCGACCAAGACGCATCCGATGATCGCCAATGCAGCGAAGACGATGCTCAACAAGGAAGACAAGGATCGCTCCGGTGTGTTGTCCACAGCGAAGTCGCTGCTGTCGCTGTACCTGGATCCGATTGTGGCCAATAACACCAATCGCTCGGACTTCCTGGTGCGAGATCTGATGACGGGTGAAAAACCCGTGTCGCTTTATTACGTGGTCAAACCGGACGACATGGAGCGCCTAACGCCGCTCACACGCCTCTTCTATGCGATTTTCATACGGCGTAACGCCAGCGAAATGCACTTCGAGGGCGGCCGGAGCGTCGCGAGCTACACGCACCCGCTGCTGATGATCATTGACGAAGCGGCCTCGCTGCAAAAGCTGCCGATCCTGCAAGAGGCGCTGGGCTACGTGGCAGGTTTTGGCATCCGAATGTTCTTCCTCGTGCAGGACATTGTGCAGATCGAGGAGTTGTACGGCGACAAGCAATCGTTCGACTCAGGCGCCGAAACGCGAATCGCGTATGCACCCAATAAGATCGAGACGGCAGAGAAGTTGGCCCGCATGACCGGCAAGACGACTGTGACCGAAGAGGGGGCGTCGACCAGCCAAAGCATCATTGGTATTAAGGGCGGCAATGTTTCCGTGAGCACGAACAAGACCGCCCGTGATCTTGTCACGGCTGACGAGTTCATGGTGTTGCACGACCAGGACATGATTGTCTTCGTGAAGGGGCAACCGCCAATTTATGGGCGGAAAGCGTTCTACTACGAAAACCCGACGTTGTTGGCTCGTGCCTCCATGCCTGCTCCAAAGGAGTCGGTAAGGCTACGCCTTTCGGCGAAGACCCTGCAGGCGGAGGGCCAGGCTGAAGAGCCTGTAGAAATTCGAGAAGCCACGCCGGAAACGCCTAAGGACAAGTGGGCGGCAGGACGAGAGGCCATGCGAGAGCGGATCGCCATCGCAGCCCAGCCGCAAGGCGCTGGCCAAGTTGCTGCGAAACAGCAAGCTGCGGATGCAAGATCCGAGACCCGTGTCGGGGCACAGTCCGACAGCGACGAGTCGGCGAAGCCGCGTCAGCGCAGTCGATACGCGGACCAGATTAAGACCATCACGCCAGAAGAGCGGCGCCAGGTCGAGGAACTCGTGGCCAGCGTTGGCGTTGTGAACAAGGTTATTTCCGTGTCTGCCTTCTAAGCAGGATCGTCATTCAGTCCGTATACTGTTAATCACATGTTAATCCCAATCATTCGCCGCTGGCGCCATGCGCGCATTTTTCAATGTTCATTGATTGCCATCGTGGCTAGCGCATTTGCGGTCGGTCACGCGAATGCTCAAGTGATGGTAGCGGGCGTTGACCCCGAGCTGAGTGCGCTGCTCGCGCGCTGCGCGCCTACGGTCCATCCGGAAACCATGGCTGCGGTCATTTCCGCTGAGTCGCGCGGGCATCAGTTCGCGATTGCCGACGCCGGCCCGGTGAAGCTTCCATGGGCACAGCGCAAGGCGCTCGTGCGTTCGCTCTATCCGGGTTCGCTTGAGGAGGCAGTAAAAACGGCCCAGACCCTCATCGCGAATGGCCATACGGTCTCGCTCGGGGTAGCACAGGTCAATGACCGCAACCTGGCACGCATGGGGGTGTCGATTCAGGACGTGTTCGACCCCTGCGTCAACATCGCCGTTGGCGGAAAGATCCTGACGGATTTCTATGAGAAGGCGGTCGGGAAGTTCGGGAATGGCCCAGCCGCGATGAACGCGGCCCTGAGCGCGTACAACTCCGGGGACTGGGAGCGTGGAGCAAGGGACGGTTACGTCAACCTGATCTACAAGCAAGTGGGCAAGCCTTTGGCGCTTCGCACGGAGCGTGTTGTCCCGCGCATCACTCGTACGGCCGCCGTGGCGGCCGACACACGAGCAGAACAGACCAACGAGCGCGCCTTCACGATGAAGGCGACTAATTTCTCAGTAGCAGAGATGCGCTGAGACGGCACGGCTAAAGAGGGAGATGGCGATGGGTACTGGGTTGCATGCCCTAGATCGAAACAACGACTACCAGGCTACCGTGATTGCAAGCACGAGGGACCGGCTCATTCAGATGGAAGCAACGTCGCCTCCGCCTCCTTCGGAAGCAACTCCCGCGCTAGAGGTTCTCGCCGATCAACTCCTCTCAATGCGAGCCAAGGGCTTTGCGCTTGAGCGCTTGGCCTCGATCCTCACTCAATCCGGAATCAGCGTAGCCATCAATGAACTCGACGCATTCCTGCAGCATTCCATGTTGGCAAGAATGTATGCCTGCGAAGCGAAAGTCGAAGAATATGGACGGCGCGGGCATGTCAGGTCTACTGAGCGCTCCGCATTCATCGAACGGGGGCTGCGACGCGCGCTTGAGACTGGCGAAGGCCTGTTGCTCCATTACCAGCCTCAGGTGAACATGCACACTAGGGCGGTGGTCGGCGCAGAGGCGCTACTTCGTTGGCGCCATGGGTCTGATCTCGTGAGCCCGACCGAATTCATTCCTGTCGCAGAAGAAACCGGCCTGATCGAGGAGATCGGCGAGTGGGTTCTGCGGGAAGCCTGTGCCGAGGCTGTACGCTGGCAGCGTTTTGGCCTGGGGCAGGGCAAAGGTATCAAGGTATCAGTCAACCTTTCGGTGAAGCAGTTCTCGGATCGCTTGGTGGACGTCATCCACGGCGCGCTCTGTGACGCCGGCCTGAGCACCGAGCTGCTCGGTGTGGAAATCACGGAGAGCTTTCTGGCGGATGAGCGCTCACAAGATCTCCTGCAGGCACTCCACGATACGGGCCTCCATCTCTCCATTGATGATTTCGGGACCGGTTACTCGTGCCTATCTCGCGTAAGCACACTGCCGCTCGACACAATCAAAATTGACCGCGCTTTCGTCGTTGATCTTGGGCGCACTCCGGGCGCTGCCGCAGTAGTGCAGTCCGTCATCGGCCTTGCGGAGAAGCTTGGCATGTCCACCATTGCCGAAGGCGTTGAGACCCAACGGCAAGTGGACCTTCTGAGGGCTCTCGGATGCACCGTCGCGCAAGGGTATCTCTTCGCCAAACCGTTACCGGCCGCCGAGTTCGTCCAGTTCGCGTCGGAACAGTGATCGCCCAGTCTCGGGCTGCCATCGAGGCCGCGTAGATCGAACTAAATAACCGTTGCGCGCAACGATAAATTGACCATATACTCGCTTTATGGTCAGCGCAGATGTGCCGATAGAGCAAAAAGGAAACTAGTGATGCCAACAGCAAAGGCCGCATTGAAAAGTCAAAAGGCGACGCTCGATGAATTCCGCGCTGCGGTCAGGTATCTGCTAGTCAACGACTACGGCATGCCTGAGTTGGTCGCGGATGAGACGCTGAACATCGATGCTCAGTACGTCCAGAACTCCTACGAGGAGAGTTGTCCGAATGATTCGTCGATTTCGGATGTCGCCGACGAACTTGCAATCAAGCCTCGCGAGAAGCGCGAATGGGTGAGGGTAGACTCTGGGCAGTTAGTCGTCACGATCAACGATCGTATTGAAGACTTGCTGAAACGCCTTGCAAACACGGGGCTCTACGGCGATTCCATTCCGGATGTTGCAGCCACAATGCTGTGTCGTGGCATCGAGGCGGTCTTGCCTGCGCTGTCGCTTGACGCGACTTCGGCACGCCGCTGACACCAAGGGAAATGCAGATGACAACCGACATCAAACTGCAGCTAGACATCAAGACATGGCTGGTGCGATCCGTAAGCGGCATCGCATTCTGCTCGGCCATCCCTGTTGCCATCGTTCTTCTGTTGTATTGGAAGGGCGTTTATACGTACACCGCAGGTGGTAGCTACGACTCGCCATCTGAAGCTCTGCGGGCATTCCTCGGCATGCTGGGACTTGCCTTGCTGGCCGGGGTTGTCTTGGCGTACAAGTTTGGCTGCTTTCAGCGCGACACGAGCGGCTACTTCGACGACGTAGAACAAACCGTAACAAGCGAAGCGCTGTCGAGCCAGCTTCCTGAATAGGAAAAGAACATGACTACATTCACCCCTCCGAATTGCCCGAAATGCAGTGCTCCGTCGATCGCTCCGACCCGTTCAGGCATGGGGAGTACGCCGTATCAATGCACGCGCTGCGGTCATGCATTCAGCGGACTCGTCATTCCCTCGGCAATGGCGAAGGCCCAGCCGTTTCGCCTCTCAATCCACGAGACGACGGTTGGTCATACGGTCGTAATCGGACCGACTGGCAAAGGCATGTCCGCAGGCGCATGGAATTGACCGATCCCGAGCGCAAAGCGCTAATCGAGCTTTGGATGGGTGAGAACCTATCCGGAATGGACAACCATCGACCTGCGTTCCCTGGCGCAGTTGGTCGGGATGGAGCCGCACTGGTGAAGAGGGGGCTTGCAGAGCGCATCGGACCGATCACTTATGAGCGCGGCGTTCGGTACACGGCATATAAGCTGACCGAAGCAGGGAAGGATTGCGCCAATGAATGCGTTCCAGAAACCGTAAAGCGCATGGCCAGCTTGGACGGCCATCGATAGGAAAAGCAACGATATGGGCGCGAAGCCCCGAAGCGGCCGGTAGCTTAGATGATCAGGAAGAGGAAATGGTGGAACAAACGATTCTGTCGATTGGCGCTGGTCTACCAGTGGTTGTAGTCATGCTGGTCACTGTGACGTGCATCGGCTTTCGTTTAGGCCGACGCATTGGTCGCGAATACGGCGCAGCAAAGATGATGATTACGCTCGCGAGTTCGTGGACAGCCGCTGGCAAAGCGGACCACGCGTAAAGCCCACGGAACACCCAGATGACCTATCCCGATAACGTAGTTGTTCAGGCTTTCAGAACAGTACGGCATCTGACGCAACTTGCCGAAGCGCTCTCTGATGCAGCGCGCTACCGGCGCATATCGCCCGCAGTCCAGACACAAATTGTTCATTGTACGGATCGTGCTGAACACATCGCGCAAGAGTTTTTGCCCGACAGCTTTGGAAGCTGGCCTGAGAAGACCAATTGGGTCCGACAATCGTTGTTACGTGACGTTGAGTGGATGATTGCCGTCATCGCCTGTGACGGGGTGCAAGAAGTACTTGCGAATAGTGTGTTGGCGCGCCCGCACACCGAAGAGCTTTTGTCGTTTGCCACCGCATTGCGTAGAAATCAAAATGGCGAGGTGTGCCCCGCACCGGGGTCAGCAGCCGTGCTCAAAGAGAAAGTGAACATGCCCGGATTTAAAGATTTTATCGACCAACTCAAGGCGGCTGGCGTAAAGATTGAAGGCGAGGCCGCCCTTGCAGCTAAGGTTGCTGCAGCCGATCAGTGGACCGAAGAAGTGGCGAGCCTAGCGCTTGTAGGGCGCAAGGACGGGATTCGGTTTACTCGGGACAGCATGGACCACCCGTCCAATAAACAGATCTCCGCTATCGTGCGCGGCTACCCGTTCACGGCGATTGAGCAATCCCACGTGGTTGACAACGTGGTGCAGGCGTAGCGCTCGAAAGAGCGCCGGCCGCGCCGGCAGAGGAATATGAGATGGCTGCTGCTGCCCCTATCGTGGATCGCTTTCTCGCGGATCTTCTGGCAGGTGAACCTGACCCGGTCGAGCTTCTGGTCGAGGACCAGACGCATGCAATGGCTTGGAAGATGGGCCAGTGCCAAGACGCGATGATGAAGCACGGACGGCTGGTCGCACTTTCCTGTGGACACTTCACGATGACCAAGGCCCTTCATCGAGCGAAGTGCCGACGCTGCGGCGAGATGATCCGAGCGGGGTACGACTACGATGCGTTTCGGAATCGTGGTGAGAGCGATCGCTTCTCCTGGCCTAGCGACCCGCTTCGCCCCCTTCATGAGCGGGATGAAGCAATTGAGAACAAGTTCAGTCCGATATAGAAGAGCGGAAGAAGTGAAATGGACGCACCAACTGGCATCCTCGTTGAAATCAAGGGCAGTGGCTTGCTGGGCCGCGAGGAGGCCATCATGGTCGCTTTTGCAGAGCGTCAAGGTATCGCCGTGGCGCGTGCGTCGGAGAAGCAAGTCGAGCGGAAGAGGATTCGCCTTTCTCCAGGCGTAGTGGCGGTGGGCTCGGTTCCATTCGTGAGGCATGCACTGCGGCAACTCGGAAAGGACCTGCCGGCGCATACGCCGTATCCGGCAAGTCTCGGTCATCTACTATATCGGCAGGTGCGCAAGCTGCCTTCGCTTAACGAGGCGCTCGCCTTGCTGCGGGCAGGACATCGGTTGTTCATCAAGCCAGCCGATGGGTGGAAACGCTTCACCGGCTTCGTGGCCGAATTTGAGGATGACTATCGCTTCAATGGAGCATCGCGCTCGAAGCCCGTATGGGCCTGCGATCCAGTGCGCTTCATCAGTGAGTGGCGGGCATACGTGGCGGACGGGATTATCCTGGAAGTCCGTTTCGCAGACCACGGCGGGGATAGGGGCGAAGCTCCGGACCTGGCCGTGATTCGGCAGGCGGTTGCGCTACTTGCCGCGCATGCCGATACGCCAGCGGGCTATGTCATCGATTTCGGCGTACTGGAGTCTGGCAAGACAGCCTTGATCGAGATGAACGACGGATTTTCGTTCGGCGCCTACGATGGCGTAGCAGCGGAAACATACTGGAAGGTTACGGTCAGGCGTTGGCAAGAGCTGACGGCCTGATGCAACGGAAAAAAATCCATGAGCGATTTCAGCATCTTCAACGATCCGCCGACGCAGGCAGAGATTGACGGCGCCCTTCGCGCGGATAGCAGAGGTCTCACGACCGGCGAAAAGATCGCGCATGGCCCTGGCATTCTCGGTCTTGAGGTTCTTGTGGGCGCGGCCGTTGATGCGTACAACGGCGAATTAACGCCGAAAAGATCTCCGTGGGAGACCCAATCAGGGGCCATTGATTGGGACTGGTCGAAGTCGATCTTCACGCAGAACTACGCAGAGAAAGTGCGTTCGATGAGGCGCGAGCTGGTACGCGGTGAAGTCACGGCGATGACGCGCCAACTTCACATGGAGGAACAAGCCTTGTCGGCGGTGAAAGACGCCGGGAAGGTCGCCGGCAACATCGCTGGAGCGATTATTTCCAGCGTCGTCGGCAAGAGGTGAACGGCAAAAGCTCATCAGGTTTGGCTCCACCATGGCTGGGAGGAAGCCACCCCACTTGTTTCCGGAGGGCTGGCGGGACGGTTCGCCCGTACAATTGCAGTCGCGGTCGAAGTAGTTTGTGTGATGTTCAACAAAAAAGTGAAAAAAAGGGGTAATCAATGGCATCTTTCGTCGAAAACTCGCTGATTCCTGGCGAAAAAATCGAGGCGCAGGCGACGATCACCTGGCTGAGCCAGTTCTGGTATTTCGTGCTAGCAATCATTCTGGTCATGACGGTGATCTTCCCGATCATCTTCATCCTGCTGGCGGTCCTAAATGTGACAACGACAGAATTGGCTGTAACCAACAAGAAGGTTATCGGGAAGACTGGCTTCATTCGACGCGTTTCCATTGATCTGCCGCTTGAGAAGCTCGAATCGGTCAATATCAACCAAGGAATTGTTGGCCGCATTTTGGGTTACGGCCGAGTCTCGATCCGAGGCATTGGCGGCAACAATGTGAGCATTCCGTTCATCAAGAAACCAATGGATTTCCGGCGCGTCATCATGGGACTGATGGATCAGAAAACCGGCGCGGCTGCTTGACGGGCCAGAATCGACACAGGCCGCTATAAGCGGCCTTTTTTCAAGTGGACAGATGACAGAAACGAAACGTGGCCGGGGACGCCCTGCCACAGGTGAAGCGAAGACTCCCACGCAGCGCGTCAAAGACCTGGATGCCGCGCTGGTTGAATCAGGCGGGCGCATCCTGAACCGTGTGCGGCTGTCGCCTGAGGCAACGGCGGCACTGGCCAACCTGTCGCAGCACTACGACTCGGATCGGGCCGTCATCGAGGCCGCGTTGATCGAGCTAAATAATCGTTGCGCGCAACGGTAAATAGACCTACACTGGCTTCCGGCGCACGTATGCCGATAGTGCGTAAAGGATGTGGTCGCGCAAGGGAAGTCACCGCGCATGGCGGCGCCAGACCAAATTGACACAACGGGAACAGGCGCGAGTTGCGCCCCGAAGGTCGGCCGGTAGCTGACGCAGAGAAAGCAAAGCATGACAAAAAGCGAACTGATTGATGCAATCGCAGGCGGTGTAGATGGTCTGACGAAGGCCAAAGCGGAACAAGCACTGAACGTAACGCTGTCGGCCATCATGGACGCCGTGGCCAAGGGTGACACCCTGAACTTGATCGGCTTCGGCAGTTTCAGCAAGGGGGAACGCGCCGAGCGTATGGCGCGCAACCCTCAGACTGGAGAGGAAATCAAGATTGGCGCAGCCAAGACCGTGAAGTTCAAGGCGGGGCAGAGATTTAAGGACGCCGTCAACAACTAACCAGGCGAGCTGGCTCCTGATCCTTGCCGCTGCGTGGCGGCGGCAACAGTCAGGTACCTGGCGCACAACGCCCCGCGTGCCGGCCGGTAGCCGGAACCTAAAGGGAAATCGTCATATGCAAACGAAAGAAATTCTGCAAGAACTTATCGCGGTCGTTGAAGGCGGTGGCGACGCGGCTATGTTTCTCGGGCATGCATTCGTGAGCTTCTATCGTGGCGGGAAAAACAAGATCGACCTGCGCAGCGTTGACAAGTTGGATCAGAAGAATTTTCGGCTGTTCTCCGAAATGCTGACGCTTCGCCGCCGTCCTGGTTGGTCTGACGACGAACTGTTTCAGGCGGAACAGACCATCAAGCACATTTTTGGCAAAGCCGCCTGACGCCACGGAAAAGCAATGGCGAAACTCTCTCAAGCGGCCATTCAGTTGCTTCGCGATGCTGGTTGCACTGAGGTGGCCGACGACTACATTTTGCTCGGTGACACAGACCTGCGTGTGCTGCTGTCGCACCGCGCCGTCACCGATTTGAACCAGCAGGCTCGCGAGCTGGCTGACCCCAACAACTGAACGCAGAAGCCATGACCAAACATTTCGTGTGTGTGGGCATCGAGATCGAGACGCAGCGATGCATTGGTGTCGATTTTTGCCGCGATGAAGAACATCTGCGCTTCAAGGCCGATATGTATCGCCGGGACTTTGGTGATGGCTATCTCATCATCGAGCATCCGTCGCGTGGGGACGCAATTGCAACTACGGCGGTCGAAGTCATGGCTATGGCCTGCGAGCACAAAGCATTCGAAGCCAGCCGGGAAGCGCTGCAGCGGCTCGGTAGCTAAAGGAGAAAGCCATGTCGAGTCGCCAACCGTCGCACTGGGACGAACCGCTCTCGCCGCTGTGTGAACACGGTAAGGGCTATAGCTGCAAGCATTGCCGGGGAGTGTTTCCTTTCCCGACAGAACCGTTGCCTCACCAGACTGGCTATCGCTCCAGCGGGGGCGAGCACCAGGCGGATGATAGCGGTCGGCAGGGCGAGTGATAAGCGCGAAGGAAAAACTATGTCTGAGTATCACCAGTTTTTGATTGGCGGTGCTGTCGGCGTCGGCCTTTATCTCATGTGGCGTCTCATTGAGAAGGTGTCGGAAGTAGTAAATGAGTTGCGGGCGCTGCGTTCCCTTATTGATCGGACCTTTCATGGTGATGACGGCGGAAATTTCCCGAAGTACTCCTACAGGTGTCTGAGCGAAATCCTCGACGAATTGAAAGAGCTTCGTCGCAACCATCCATAGGAAAAGCTGGTGCAGGCCGGCACAGAGGAAAACGCTACCACATGTCACAGACTCCACTCGATCCACGGTTCGTACGGAAACTCTCGTTGCTGTGTTGTCACTGTGTTCGCAACATTGCTTATTATCGCGTTGGTTTCATCGCCGAAGATGGCACTGGCAGTCTGAAGCAGACATCGCAGTTCGGCGCAACGGTCAACGGCAACATGCTGGATATCGCTGTACTCGAATGGTGTAAGTTGTTCGCAGATGGCAAGGCGCGGCATCACTGGAAGCGCCTTGTGCGGAATGACGCAGATCAGCAGCAATTTCTTGCGGGCCTTTTGACGGCGACCGGAATCAATATTCAAGCTTGGAAGCGGTACCTGGATGAGATGCGCGTCTATCGTGACAAGTTCGTCGCACACCTCGATGATCAGAACGTAATGAAAATTCCGACGCTGGAAGTTGCTTTGAAATGTGTGCTCTTTCTTTACTCGCACGTGCGGGCAACGTCGCCAGCGGATATCTTCAAGACGCCACACTTAGCGCATCTACCAGACGATCTCGCAGCCTACTATGGCACTTGTTGTGCTGAAGGCCGTGCCGCCTATGCAGCAGCAGTGCCTGCCAACTGACGACGGAAAAGGGATGCGACATGCATAGGGGCGGGGCCTGTTACCCCGCTAAACAGAACTGCCAGGCAGCGCCTTCGACCGAGGGCAATATTAGGGGCATGCTCGACGATTCCATCCAACTCGTCGACGAATAACGATCGGAAAAGCAGATGAATGTGAAGGGCGCTATAGCAGGGGGCGCAGTCGTTCTTGTAGTTGCCCTAATCGGCCAGTTCATAGGCACGTTCGAGGGCAACGCTGACGGCGAACGCGCCAAGGTTCGGTTAGAAATCGTGTGGCCCTCGCTAATGTCGATGCCACAGGAGGATCGCGCACTACTGGTTGGCCTGGCTATGAGCTGTCACCTCGAACGGCGGCCGGCAGAAGCCGGCGAGATCGTGGATTGCTTGCGGCAGGCAGCGAATTCTCCGGATGCGATCCTTCCGAAGGGCGCTGATCGGGCAAGCGTTCCAGCGCGCCTCGACCGGTTGCTGGCGCAAACGAAAGCGTAGGATCTTATGTCCTTGATGCGACGGTTGGCAGTGACGCTTGCTTGTGTATCGGCTATCTCCGCCTGCAGCCAGAGGGCGCCGAGGGAGTTGGCTTGTGATGGTCAAGTCAATTTTGGTGGGGACGTCACTGCCGACAGATTTATCCTGAGAGTCGACGGTGATGCTATCGAGATCCGTGGTGAGCCAGGGACCGCCTACACATTCGACGGTGCGATGTACAAGGTCTGCTCTGAAAGCCCCGATGAGGTCGAGTTCGAGTACGTGGCCCAATGCGGAAGCGGCAATCCTACGCGTTCCGGTGAGCTGCAGAAGGTTGGCGGCGAACTGAAGCTCAGTAGGTACGACATGGGGAAACCGTTCACTGGCATGTACAAATGCAAGCGGGTCAACCGCGCTCTCGGTGAGTGAATGTCATACTAATTGTGTAGACCATTCTGGATGAGTGCGTCGCCTGTCTGTCGGGTTATGAATAAAGCTTATGTTAAATCGCAGTTGAGCGATGTTATTTTTAGCTCTAGCGCGTTCGCCGGAACGGGACAGCAGGAAGATTGAGAAAAGCACCTGGCGCACGTGCGCTCCGCACCGACCGGCAGTCGGATAGAAATGTCAAACAAAAAGGAATGTCGTTCAGATGGCCACCTATAAGCAATTGCTGGCGGAGAAAACGCGCCTTGAAGCCCAACTGGCTGAGGTCCGCGCGCAAGAGATTTCTAACGTAATCGCAAAGATCCAAGGACTGATGGCCGATTACGATTTGACCGTGGAAGACCTGATGCCGCGTAAGCGCCGAGGCCGGCCCGCGACTGGCGCGAAGAAGCCCGTCTCGGGTCTTCCGCCGAAATATCGCGATCCCAAGACAGGTAAAACATGGTCGGGTCGTGGCCGCGCACCAGGTTGGCTTGGCAAGAATCCGAGCCGGTTCCTGATTTCCACGGAGGCTTGATCGGTAAGGCTCCCGCGCAGGACGAATGCGATGAGTTCATGCCAACTGAGCAAGCTGAGTGCGCCGTGTGCTTCGTGCCCATGGCGGCGCGACTCAGTAGCCGGCGACATTGCTAATTTTGATCTCGCACTGGCCGAAAGTCTGGCTGCTACTTGTCCCGACCACCGAGGCATGGGGCCCGACTTCGGTGCGGGTGTTTTCGCCTGCCACCAATCCAAGGAAGGGGCGGAGTTCGCCTGCGCGGGTTGGCTTGCCAGAGTTGGGCACTGCCATCCGAGCGTGCGCTTGGCCGTAACGGTCGGGAGACTTGATCCAGCCATGCTTGCGCCTGGCGAGGGCTGGCCTGAGCTGCACGACGACTACGGTCAGGTTCTCGAAAAGCTTCGACTGCAAAGCACAGACAAATGCCAGACAGCATCATGACCCAATCCACTGACGCCTACTTTGCAGGACGGATTTTTGCCCGAGGTGAGCAGGATGGCTACCGCTTCTTTCTGTGGGGTGATGTGCCTGTTGGTCAGCGGAACGATGCCGGGATGTCATTCACGTCTCTGTACTCCGAGCCGGCCGACGGTGCGTTCCTGTGTCAACTCGACTCCGGCTGGCTCTTCGTGACCGGAACGAGGGAGAATTCATTGCGGCGCAACACCTTCCTGGACGATACGCCGGATGCGCCCGCCAATGCATTGGCGCTCCAGGGGCTCGGTTGCGAGGTTCTGACTCTTGACGAAGGCAACGCCCGCGTCCAAGCTGACGGCGTGCCCCTCTACTCGGTCACGGGGGAGGAAAAGCACCGAGCCACAGCATTGGCGAAGCACGCCAAGGGGTAGCGGAAAAACGCTGACGAAGCGAACCAGGGCGCCCTCGCGCTGGTCCAGCGGATCGGAAAACAGGATGAGGAAAATTGAGCGACTGACAGTCCGAGCCAACTATACGGTGACGAAGGATGGCAAGGAAACGACCGGCCAAGTCGAGTTCATAGCGCGCGTGGCGGATTCATCCAAGGGATATGGCCTCGAACAGCGCGCCCGCAACGCTGTCTCTCGGCGCGTGGGTGTTCCCGCGTCAAGCGTCCGCATCATCGGCGTGATCAGCTTCTAATTTCACGCATCGACACAGCATGCAATCAAAAGCGACAAAGCAACAGAGAAGCCATGCCAGAATTGACCGTTGCTGACGCATTACGACTGGCGATTAACCTGCTGCGAGATGCAGCGGAATCAGGGAAGATGCCCTCCGGAATTCCGCTGGATGAAGCAGGTATCTCGCTGCATTCCGCTGCAGCGGAGACGCTGCAGGATTCGCTCGACAGCATAGTCGAGCACGGCTCGGAGTAGAGAAATGGGACAAGCGAAACAACGTGGGACGAAGGAACAGCGCATCGCGCAAGCTCAGGCGAAGCGCGCTGCGCTGCGCCCAGAGAACTTGGTATGTGGTGCATGTCAAACTGCAGTCTCGGAGTTCGAAGAGATGGACACGCGAGGCGTGAGCGGCATCGACGCAGCCTTTACTGGCCAATGTCCAGCTTGCGGAGAGACCGTCATTGCGCTTAAGGGCGACCCAGAAGCCGTCGCTGATTTCGCGCAAGCGTGGGAAGACTCGATGGGTGTAGAAGCAAAGATCGGGACTCAGTCGATGGATGGTCGTTCCATTGAAGTCGAGTAGCGATTTGCAGCGATGTCATCCAGCGCGCTACCACTGAATGTCAGATGCCCGCGTTGCGGTGCAGATGTAGGGTGGCCGTGCAAAACGCCGTCTGGGGCGCAAAGTCTCGCGCACAGGGCGCGTTGGATTGCCGTCGGGATAGTGTCGCCGACCGACTGGGATTTGCTTCGGGATGCTGAGGGGGCGGCTTCAGAATTCGGAAAATATTGCCCTCTAAGACCTCGCTCGCGAGTTAGCGCTCGGCTAGACGCCGCAAGGGGCGGAACTTTCCAGCTTCCGGTTTATGGCTCATGCGCCACACGTAGTCGCCGGTCAGGTTGATGTGCTCCCACCCCAAGGGCGACAAATAGGGATACAGCGTCGGATCGACCGGCATGCCGCGGCTCTCCATTGCCTGCACAGCGCGCTCAAGATAGACGGTGTCCCAGAGAACGATCGCCGCGGTCACCAGGTTTAGTCCGCTGGCGCGGTACCGTTGCTGCTCGAAGCTGCGATCGCGGATTTCGCCGAGACGGTAAAAGAAGATGGATCGCGCAAGCGCATTGCGGGCTTCCCCCTTGTTCAAACCAGCATGAGTGCGGCGGCGCAATTCCAGATCCTGAAGCCAGTCGAGGGTGAACAACGTCCGCTCGATGCGTCCCAGCTCACGAAGGGCAACGGCCAAGCCGTTCTGCCGCGGATAGCTGCCAAGCTTGCGTAGCATCAGTGAGGCTGTGACTGTGCCCTGCCGGATAGACGTGGCGAGGCGGAGAATCTCGTCCCAGTGAGACCGGATCAGGTTTTCCCGATAAGTGCCGCCAATCATCGGCGCCACGGCCGGATAGTCATCTGGACTACCAGGGATATATAGCTTTGTTTCCGCGAGATCGCGAATACGCGGCGCGAATCGGAACCCGAGCAGGTGCATCAGGGCAAAGACGTGATCGGTGAAACCGTTGGTATCCGTGTAATGCTCCTTGATTCGCAGATCTGACTCGTGATGAAGCAGGCCGTCAAGTACGTAGGTGGAATCACGAACGCCGACGTTCACCAGCTTGGTGTGATATGGCCCATACTGGTCCGAGATATGGGTGTAGATCATCCGGCCGGGCTCCGAGCCATACTTCGGGTTGACGTGGCCGGTGCTCTCGGCCCGCCCGCCGGCCTTGAAACGCTGGCCGTCTGAGGACGAGGTCGTGCCATCACCCCAATGCGCGGCAAATGAATGCGCCGACTGCGCGTTGATCAGCTCTGCCAAGCTTTGCGAATATGTGTCGTCCCGGATATGCCAGGCTTGCAGCCACGCCAGCTTGGCATACGTGGTACCGGGACAGGATTCTGCCATCTTGGTCAGTCCGAGATTGATGGCATCGGCAAGAATCGTCGTCAACAGCAACGTTTTATCGGAGGCTGGCTCGTCGGTTTTCAGGTGCGTGAAATGGTGAGTGAATCCTGTCCATGCATCCACCTCCATCAGGAGTTCGGTAATCTTGACGCGTGGCAGCATGAGGGACGTCTGGTCGATCAATGTCTGTGCCTCCATCGGGACAGAGGCGTCAAGCGGCGAGATCTTCAAGCCTGACTCAGTGATGATCGCATCCGGCAGCTTTTTTGCGGCGGCAAGCCGGTTAACGGTGGCCAGCTTCATTTCCAGTAGCCGGCGCCGCTCTTCCAGGAAACGGTCGCAATCGGTAATTACCGGCAGTGGCAGCAAGCGATTCTCCCTAAGCGCACCGAACTTTTCGGTCGGCAGCAGATATTCCTCGAAGTCCTTGAATTGCCGCGATCCTTCAACCCAGATATCACCGGAGCGCAGGCTGTTCCTCAGTTCGGACAGTGCGCACATTTCATAGAACCGTCGGTCGATGCCGTTCTTGGTCTGTACCAGAGGCTCCCAACGTTTCTTGATAAAGGAGGTCGGTGCGTCGGCCGGGACCTTACGGGCGTCGTTGGCGTTCATTGTCCGGATCGTTTCGATTGCCGCCAGTAAGTCCTTGGCTGCCGGCGCTGCACGCATTTTCAATATGTCGAGGAACTCCGGTACATAGCGACGCAGCGTGGAGAAGTAGTCGCCAACCAGATGCAGGAAGTCGAAGGTTTCTGGCTGCGCAAGCTGTTCGGCCTCCGAGACGCTCTTCGTGAAAACGTGCCAAGGCATCACAGCTTCGATCGCCTCGAATGGGTCGCCGCCGTTTTCTTTGGCCTTCAGGATGGCGCGGCCGATCTTCGAGTACTGGTGGATCTTGTCGTTGAGCGCCTTGCCTGACAGGTGAAACTGCTCGCGATGCTTCTTCTTTGCCAGATTGAACAGCCGTCCGAGGATACGGTCATGGAGGTCGACGATTTCGTCGGTCACCGTTGCACGAGCCTCAACGACGATCGCGGTCAGCGTTGCGTGACGGCGTTGTTGCTCGAATTTCGCAAGGTCATAGGGTGTCATCTGGGCGCCCTCGCGGGCAATCTTGAGCAGCCGGTTCTGGTGAACCAGTCGTTCGATTCCATCTGGCAGGTTGATCGCTCGTAGCATCTTCAAGCGATTGATGTGCTGCAACATCTGGCGGGAACTGGCCTTGCCCGGAGGTAAGCGCAGCCAGGCAAGCCAGGTTAGGCGCCCATCGGGCCGGCGATGCAGAAGTTGATCCAGTTGATGTCGGTGGTGATCTGTGAGCGGGTCGGTCAAGACCTGGTATATGCGACGAGTTGCTCGCGTCACGGCTTCCGCACAGATGCGCTCCATTACGTTGACGCCGGGGAGCAGCAACGCCTGCTGCCTCAGGGAATCGATCAGTGCTGTGGCCAAGATGATTCCCTTGTCGGTCTGCTGCGCTAGCTCGACGAGTGCCTGCACTGCTGCGCGATAGTCGGCCATTGTGAAAGCACGCATCTGGAGCACGGCTTGCAGTTCTGCCTGATGCTCTCTACGGGTCTTATCGCGCCTTCCGTAGTCTTCCCAATGCGATGGCGCGATGCGTAGCTGGCGAGCTACCATCTCGAGCAATGCTTGGGGTGGTTCCTCGCCGGCGGGCAGCATGATGCCGGGATAGCGCATGTAGCAGAGTTGCACGGCGAACCCGAGCCGGTTTTCAGCTCCGCGACGCTGCCGGATTAGTGCAAGGTCCGTTTCATTGAACGTGTAGTGGCGAATGAGCTCGTCCTCACTGTCCGGGAAAGAAAGCAGACTTTCTCGCTCGGTGTTGGAGAGTACGGTACGACGTGGCATGCCATTCCTTGAAAAATCGGATTCCAGCGGGGGCGCTACGCCGATTTCCGGGGGTAAGGTTTGTGAAAATTCTGCAGTCTATATCGTTGTGCTGAGATAATTGGTATTATCGCGGCACGTGTTTTTATTAATGTAAGTGGAGCCGATGAAATCGCGCCAGACCCGACGCACCGCTTCCGCGCCTGCTGAGCCCAGCCTCCCGGATGCGGATGCGCTGGCTGCATTGCGCGGCTGGTATGCGGGGATCAGTTCCCGTGCGGCGGTAGCACACTACCTTTCTGGCCGCAAAGCATCGGGCCAGTCCGCACGCGGCATGCTGGGGGACATTCGTCGACAACTCGTCGCGTTCGCGGAAAGCCGCCACCGGCCGGATCTGGCCGCACTGTTCGAGCACACCCCCGCAGAACGGCAGGGGCGCGCCGGCGCGGTCGAACGTGCGATCAAGCTGCTGCCCTCGCTGCCGGTACCCCAGCCCGAGATCAGCGACACCATCGATCCATGGCTCGCGCCACGCACCGTCAAGGCGCTGCAGGCCCATGGCATCCGCACGCTGTCGGACCTGACCGTGCGTATCCCACGCCGGCGCGGCTGGTGGAAGGTGATCGAGGGGCTCGGCATCACCGGCGCCCGGCAGGTCGAAGCGTTCTTTGCCGCTCATCCGCAGCTTACTGAGCGCGCCCGGGCTCTGATAGCGGTCGCCCATCCCCGCGGCATCGTGCCGTGGGAGCAGTTGCGTGTGCCGCGCGAAGTTGATGGGTCGCAGGGCAGCTTCCGCGCACCGCGCGAGGCCTGCACGCTGAACGCCACGAACGATTACGAGGCGGTACGAGCCTGGCTTTCGCTCCACGAAACAGCCGCCACGCAGCGCGCGTATCGCAAGGAAGCCGAGCGGCTGATCCTTTGGGCAATTGTCGAGCGGGGTCGGGCGCTCTCGTCGCTGACGACCGATGATGCCATCGCGTACCGGGCTTTCGTCCGGCGCCCAACGCCGCGCGAGCGCTGGGTTGGGCCGCCGCGGCCGCGTGACTCGGTGGAGTGGCGCCCCTTCTCTGGTGGCCTGTCGGCACGCTCGGCCGCCTATGCGCTCACGGTGTTGTCGGCCCTGTTTCGGTGGCTCATCGAGCAGCGCTACGTGCTGGCCAACCCGTTTGCCGGCATCAAGGTTCGCGGCCATGCCTCGCGACCGGCGCTGGATACGGCTCGAGGCTTTACCGAAGGGGAATGGCTACTGCTGCGGGCCATCGCGGACGGTCTGGAGCGGTCCTACGGCTGGTCCGAGCCGGCGGCGCAGCGCCTACGTTTTCTGCTCGACTTTGGGTACGCGACGGGTCTGCGCGCCAGCGAACTGGTCGGCGCTGCACTTGGCAACGTGCACCTCGACGGGCACGGCGACCGCTGGCTGCATCTTGTCGGAAAAGGGAGCAAGCCCGGGAAGGTAGCCTTGCCGCCCCTCGCATATACGGCGCTAGACCAGTACCTGGCACAGCGGCAGTTGCCGATCAGCCGGGAGAGATGGAATCCGAAGACTCCCCTAGTGGCGAGCCTGGGCGAGGATGGCGCCGTTGGTATAACCGGCGCTCATCTTTGGCGCTTGCTAAGGCGCTTCTTTGCGCAGGCCGCCGACGCGATCGACGCCGATCACCCAGTGGCTGCGGAGAAACTGCGCCGTGCAACGCCCCACTGGATGCGACACAGTCACGCCAGCCACGCGCTGGCTCGCGGGGCTGAACTCACCGCCGTGCGCGACAACCTGCGCCACGCGTCGATCGCCACCACGTCCATGTACCTGCACGGCGACGAACTTGAGCGTGCCAAACAGATGCGGCAGGCATTCGGCGCACGCAAATAGGCGTTCATAGCTGAGAGATTGTCGGGTATCCGCAATTTGCGGGTTGATGCCCTAACTGAATGCTGCAGTGCAAGGATCGAGCAGATCGAAAGCTCGAACTTGCAGGAAAGTCGGCTGTCCCAGAACGACCCTTCTCGGTCGCTCACGATTTGTTGTGGCCGGACGAGAGCGATCTCGGCGTGGAGTTGCCAAGCATGGTCCGCTAGTCGCACTCCGCCTCGGTGACTTGCTCCGCCGAGACGACTCCTTCACGTCACTATGAACAAAGCCCCCAAAACGACTGGGGGCTTTGTCAACAATCCTAGCGCTCCTTGATGGAGCGTTTTATTTCCCCCAATCCGTGCGAGCGTCCCGGCCTTCGGACACCGGCCTGCCCTACGAAGAAAAAAAGCGAGGGGGGCGGAGTCGCGGCGACGTATAGGTACTGAAGCTTGTGCTTCAACTTCGTCGCCCCGGTAAGGCTCATTCTGCCGGAGCGTTCCGTCCATTGGCTTTGCTTCAGCCAGCACTCTCCTTCGTCCTCGAAAATGTCGCGTACTCAATATTTCAAGCCTGCCTCGCTGTTCCTTGCGGTCGTGTCCCTGTGTGCCGTATCCGCGCACGCGGCTTCCGTCGAACCCGGTAACCGCTCCTTTGCGGGCTACAAGCTGGAGCGGGCCGCCGCGCTACCCAGCACGGATACCGGCTGGGACTACAGCTCCCTGGACGAAAAACGCGGGAACATGTTCATCGGCCATCGTAAGGATGGCATTCAGGTGTTCGATGTCCGTCGTGGGGTTCCGGTCAAGACGCTGAAGGAATCCACTGGCGCAAATGCAACCTCGGTCGCACCGGAGTTCGATATCGGCATCGCAGGTACGACCGACGGCGATGTCGTGGTGTTTCAGCTTTCCACCCTTCAGACGCTGAAGCGTTACAAGAGCACCACAGAGGGGTTCGACGGCGCCAGTTACGAACCATTCAGCAAACGTTTCATGATGATTGGCACCCCTGCCAAGGGTAGCCAGGTCACACCGGTGATGTTCTTCGATGCAAAGACAGGCGAGCCAGCAGGCAGCATCGATGTCCAGAGCGAAAAGATCGACCCTGCCCGGTCGGACGCCGCAGGCCACATCTTCCTTCCATTGCGCGACAAGTCAGCAGTAGCTCGTATCGATGTGCGCAACATGAAAGTCGATGCGACCTGGCCGATGCGCGAATGCCTGACGCCTTCTTCCCTGGCGGTTGATCCCGCAAATCAGCGTGTCTTCGTTGCATGCCGGGGCACGGACGCCGTTGCGCCGGCCATGGCGGTGCTCGACAGCAACACGGGGGCGCAGATTGCGAAGCTGCCGATCGGCCGTGGTACCGACGACATGTTCTTTGATGGGCCCCGGAAGACCATCGTAGTCGTCAATGGCGATTCGTCCATGACAGTGATTTCACAGCGTTCCGCTGACGACTATGCGCTCGCCCTCAGTGTCAGCACGCGCCCAACTGCGCGCAGCGGTGCTTACGACTATGCCAGCGGGCGCATTCACCTGTCTTCGGCAGAAACCGTGACCCGGTTCGACAATGCCGGCAAGCCCAAGACCACATTCCTTCCGAACACCTTTCGTGTGCTGACCTATGGCCGTGCCACGCTGAATGCAGGTGGCGCCAGCGAATAGTGCCGTCGAGCTGCAAAAGTCTGGCGGGCCGTCGCATTGGTTGATGCGTCCGCCAGGCCGAGGCGCGCTTATTGGTGGGGAGTGGAGCGGGGCGGTGCTGGTGGCGGTGGAGCATGCCCCGCCTGGCAAGCGGGCGTTCTATGGGAGTTGGCCGCAATGCGGCATTCCTGCGGGACTGGTGCTGTCGACGGCCGCCTTCTATCTGGTCCAGAAGCTGCCGACGAAAGACATGTTGAGCTGGGGCTGGCGTGTGCCATTTGTCGGAAGTGCGGCTTTGGTGCTGATCGGCCTGTACATCCGGCTCAAGATCGAGGAGACGCCAGCCTTTTCGGCAGTGAAGGAGCACAAGCAGAAAGCTCGCTTTCCGGCGGCGGAATTCGTAAGGTCATCATGGCGGTCGCTGTTGGTGGCCATCTTCGCGATGGCATCGCCGAACATCCTTTTCTATATCGCCACGGTCTTCATCCTGCGCTACAGTCCCGAGACCCCGGGTGTGCCGCGCGACGTGGTCTTGGGTAGGCACTGACCTGGTGACAGTGGTGGTATGGCCCCCAGATCGCAGTGCGGCCGATTCAGATAGAGTCAAACGCAGTTACCCATTTGTAATCCGTTAGCAAGGCTGTAGAACGCGGGCAATTTGTACACTCGTTCTCATTGATCAACGAGTTTTCAAGAGGGGTGACTATGAAAGCGAAGCGACAAGCCTTGTTGTTTGCGGCGATTCTGTTTGGTGGAGTGTCGATGTCGTATGCGATGGAAACGGCTGGGTCGAAGCCCGATGCTTCGGCTTCGGCCGGGAAAGCGCTGGCGAAGCGTCAAGCCGCTTTATATGGCGATCCGATTGGTCAAGCCCAGGCGAGCCGAATTGTGGACCTCAAGCCAGGCACGCGGTATGTCAACGTGAGTTCTGGAGAGACGGTTGCGTTTCGATCGGATGAGAAGATCTCTGCGTGGGCCTTTGCACAGATGGTGAGGGATACGAGCGTGGACCTCAACTTGCTGTTGCCAGATTTGCCTCGTAGCGCTGACGTGCGCATCTACATTGAGAGAAGCGACCTGGTCACGGGGGGCTGACCTCCTTGAGTTGCAAGCCTCCGAGCATCCTATCTCTCGGCGCATAGCCTGCCGAGCTCTGATAGCATGGTCGCATGACCGTCCGGCATCCGTCGCCATCGCCGGATCGGAGTAGTTGTGTAATTCCCTGCGACCTTGAGCACCAGCGTTCAGAGAGGCAGATGAATGGCCGCCACATCGCAATCGATCGAGCAAACACCCGCCGGGCAACGTGAGCCCGGTGTCCTTGACCTGATGACTCGCGAACGTTGGATCGAGGTTGGGCGAATCGCACTGACGGGACTCATTGCGTTTCTCTACTGGCAGCAGCTCGTGCCGATCGAGGTTCTCTGGGCGGCGGTCGCCATCGGTCTTTATCCCTTGGTGAAGACGGGTCTGAAGGACCTTTTCACCGAACGCAAGATCGGGACCGAGATATTCGTCACGATCGCGACCATCGTTGCCGTGTTTGGCGGCGAGACCATAGCTGGCGCCGTGCTCATGGTCATCATCCTGATCGCCGAGTTCATCGCCGAGTTGAATACGGATCGCGCGCGCGCGTCCATCAAATCGCTGATTGGATCGGTGCCCCAGGTGGCACTGGTTCGTGATGCCGGGGGTGAACGCACGGTGCCGATTGCGCAGGTTACGGCAGGGCAGGTCGTTCTCGTGCGCACCGGCGAGAAGATTCCTGTGGATGGGGTGGTGGTTGGTGGCGCCGGGGCGGTGAACCAGGCGCCCATCACCGGTGAAAGCGTTCCGCAGGACAAGGCAGAAGGATCGCAGGTATTCGCCGGTACCATCGTCGAGTCGGGCGCGATTGACGTGCGAACCGACAAGGTCGGTGGCGACACGATTTTCTCCCGCATCATTGCGCTGGTAGAGGATGCAGAATCCGAGCGGGCTCCTGTGCAGAAGCTTGCCGATCGGGTGGCGAGTTGGCTCATCCCGGTGGTGCTGGTATTTCTGGTGGGCGTCTTCCTGGTGACACGCGACGTGTCGAAGATCGTCACGCTGCTGATCTTCACCTCGCCCGCCGAACTCGGCCTGGCCACGCCGCTGGTCATGATCGCCGCCATTGCGCGGGCCGCCCGCACCGGCATTCTGATCAAGGGCGGCCTCTACCTCGAATTGCTGGCCAAGGCCGATGCCATGGTCTTCGACAAGACTGGTACGTTGACGGCGAACAAGCCGAAAGTCGTACGTGTGGAAGTACTGGAGCCAGGCCTTTCCGACACGGATTTTCTGAGACTGGCCGCCGCTGCGGATCGCAGGTCAGCTCATCCGCTGGCCAAGGCTGTGGTGGACGAGGCGGCCGCGCGCGACATGCAGGTGCCTGAACCGGACAACTTCGAGCAGATCCAGGCGCGCGGCGTGAAGGCGAGCGTGGAGGGGCGTGTGGTGCTGGTGGGCAATCCCGCATTGCTGCGGGAAGCCGGTGTCACACTGGATCGTAGCGTCGAAGATCCAGGCAGTACGCCCGTGCATGTCGCCGTGGATGGCCGCTTCGCCGGCGTCATCTTCATTGCCGACACCCTGCGGCCGGGTGCCGCCGAGGCGATCGCAGCGTTGCGTGAAAGCGGCGTCAAGCGGATCGTCATGCTGACCGGCGACAATGCGGCGACGGCCCAGGCGATCGCATCCCAGCTTGGCGTGGACGAGGTCAAGGCGGATTTGATGCCCCAAGACAAGGTGGCCGCCATTGCCCAGTTGCAAGCGAAGGGGCTGAAAGTGGCGATGGTTGGTGATGGCGTCAACGATGCGCCAGCGCTGGCGCGCGCCGAAGTTGGCATCGCCATGGGCGGGGGCGGTACGCAGGCAGCGCTCGAGGCTGCCGATATTGCGCTGATGACCGACGACCTGAACAAGATTGTCGCGGCCCGCAATATTGCACGTCGCAGCTATCGAACCATCCAGGAAAACCTTTGGGTAGGTGTAGGCGTGGTCCACGTTCTCGGGATCACCGCTGCACTGATGGGCTGGATCGGACCGATCCAGGCCGCATTCATCCATCTGGGGCCGGACGTCATGGTGTTCCTGAATTCGGTCAAGCTGCTACGCGTGCGTATTCCTCATGCCTGAATTCCAATGCAGGGTGCCAGCCCGAACCCAAAGGTGAGGGCGATCCGGAAGTTCGGGCTGGCAGGAATTCAAGTCTTTGCTTCCGTCGTATGGAGTGGCATAAACGTCTCCGTGGGAATGACGGCGATGATGCCGGCCTTATCCTTCGCTTCTATGGTTACGTCGGAGATTGCGGTTTGAATCGCCGGTACGCCGCTTTCTTCCACAAAGATCTCGACCTTTGAATAGAAGCCGGTTATGTCACTGACAAAGTAACTGTTGAATGGGCCGTGGCCTTTTACCTTGGTGATGGTGAGCCCAGGGGCATGTGTGGATGCAAGGGCTCGTTCGAGCTCCTTCAGCAGGTGAGAAGGAATGACGGCGATTACCAGTTTGATAGTCATGATCTCATACCATGAGGAGTTGCCAGATCGACGGGTGGTCCGTAGACGTCCCCGGCACTTTCTCGTAAGCGCACACCCACCGCGACGAGCCTTCATCCTGTATACGGCGGCGGGACCTACGACCCCTCGCCGACCAAGAAAACTAATCAGGTTGGCACACCGATTGTGACTTCAACACGGTGCGGAGCGGCGACCAATGCGGCTTCCCCGCACTCTAGAGATGGGGGAAGATGTCCAACACCAGGGCGTTAGGAAACCCGCTTCGTCTCTACTGTGGTGGCGAGCATGGCCTCGAAAGTCTTTAACAGCTTCCGCATGTGCGCCTTCTTGTAGGGAAAAATTTCCGCCGGATCGGCGTCATGGACCACTAGTGCCGTATCGGCCTCGAAAACCAGTAGTTCGCCCGTGGGTGTTTCGGCACAATCCAACACCACGTAGTCCAGTCCAAGTGCCGTGTAAGCGCCTTGCAGCGCGGCCGCATGGCGCCGCGCGCAGCCGTGATCGAAGCTCTCCATCAGCCACGACTCTTCCTGCCGCTTCGTCATGGATTCAGCCATGCCGGCATTCACATATTGCACCATCGAGTGGTTGGAGATCGCCACATGGCACAGGTACGGCACGCCTTGAATGAGGACGACGCGGTACTTCCGGAACCGCCCATCCGCACTGCGGTAGTCAACATACAGAGAAACGTGGAACGCATCGCCAGTCGTGCGAAGAAGGTAAGCACCGAGCGCCGCGCGATCATCGACTCGCTCTAGTCCGTGGCCAGCGTGCGAATCGCGGGGACGGATGATGAGCGGAAACCTGCCATGCTCCACGAGCCTGTCGACGAAAAATTCGCCAGTGACGAGGCCTTCCAGTTCCAGGCGGGTGGTGCCACGGATTGGTGGCATCGTCAGTCCCGCGATGCCTGTCAACAATTCCGGCACGTTGTCGGGCGAGAGGCGGCGTATATTTTCCGGCTGGTTCAGCACGGGCCGGGGCCATACCTGCGCGTGATGCGAGCATTGCTGAAGGATGTTCTGGTTGTGGCTCGACGCTCGAATGGCCACGAACAGGACATCGTGATCGGGTATCGTGTCCGGTAGCGTCCCATCGTCGTTCACGTACAGGACGTCGAGTTGCACGTTCGCGTAGGCGAGCAGGCAGTCAAGGGGGATGTTGTCCGTCAGTACGCCTGGCATCATCAGTGCCAGCACGCGCAATGACGGGCCATCCGACGTCCAGGAAGACAGCGCGGTATAGCAGCGCTGCAGTTTCAACGCTTCTGCTTGCATATGTCTGGCCGTTGCGTCATCGCCAATGACCTGAAGAACCAATGAGAGGTCCATCATTAATTTGGCGTCCCTCGGCTCCGCCTGCAAACGCTCCCGCAGAGATTGCGCTAGAGGTCGAAGGTCCTGGTTGGCCAACGTGCGACGGAGCACGCTATGCACGCTGATCAGCGTGCGGCGTGGCTCCAGCAGATTTTGGGAAGGGAAAGCATGCATGGAAGGCCCCACGATTGCAGTTCGTCAAGGGTACCCACGTCTCGTATCGACAGTGGACGCGACAATTTAAGACGCCAGCACACGCCGCGGCATGGAAGGCGTTCATCCTCGTAGGGAGCAATCTTGCGGACATACAGCGTGCAGGATGGCCGGCGCAATCTGCTGGCCGCGCTCACCCAACGCCTCGAACTGACTGACTAGCGCGAGGTTTTGCCGCAGATGCGCCTCGGTGAACATCGACGTCACGACCGTGCCGGTGCGTCCGGCATGGCTTAACGCAAAAAATACCGCGAGGGTGTTGTCATCGACGGGCGTCAGGCCCAGCGTCCGTAGCACGTGATAGATCGGGGGGCGCTTGACCGCGCCTTGCAGGGCACCGCCGCCACCGCCGAACGGACGCGCCAGGAACACCGGGCGGCCTGCGGGGTCGGGTGCCTTGCATAGCGCGTCGAGCACGTTCAGGTTGCCTTCGTAGAGCAGTGCCTGGGCATGCGCCGCAGCGGGACTCGACAACACGGGGGGATGGTCCGTGGCAATGCCCCAGCGGTCGATCTTGCCCGCGCGGCGCGCGTCTTCCAGAAATCCCAGCAGTTCGTCGCTCAGGTCTGCCTCGGCCGGGTCGTGAATCATGTAGTGGTCCACGCGCTCCACGCACAGGTCGCGCAACGATGTGTCGAGACAGGCGCGGGCATAGGCCGGGGAATAGTCGCGATGGGCCAGCATCTTGCGCGCCGCGGCCCGCGCCAGGCTGCGGCCGCCGGGCAGGTGCGACAACACGGCACGTGCGGCGGATTTCGCAAGGCCCAGCTTCGAAGCATTGCGCGGCGGCACGATGCCGAACTTCGTCGTTACGCTCACCGCATCGCGTTTGCCGCGCAGAAAACTGCCCAGCAGCATCTCCGCTTCCCCGAAGCCGTAGGACCGCGCCACATCGAAATGGGTGATGCCGTTGTCGTAGGCCACTTCAAGTGCCCGCAGTGCCTGCGCACGGCCCACCCGGCCGAGCATGGCGCCGCATCCGAATCCGAGTATGCTCATGCACGGCTCCTAAGTAAGCGATAGCCAAATGAGGGGGCTTCTGACAATCAAGTCGCAATCGGCGGGTCCGGAACCATCCAAGCAAACAAGTGTGTCTGCAGTGTCGCGGCGGGCGACGCAGTGGTGTGTGCCATGGGCTCACCGGTTTCGCCAGCGGTTTAGTGCGGCAGCTGTCTCTGTGTGGCTTGCTTTGCCGTTGTGACTGGTGAGCGGCGCGCACGCGAATCCGTTTGAGGCCAATGTACGAAGCGGGCCGCCGCCCATCCGTATGCTCGCCCACATGATTGATGACCGTGTGATTACAGTTCGGTCATAAAGATGCTAGATAGGCTGCCTGCATCGAATGGACTCCCAAATTGCCGCAGGTGTTTTTTTGCAGCGAGCAGTTCAATAGCGCCACGCTTCCCTTTTAGCCTGGGGGGTGTTGGCGTACCGGTGTCGACATCCCGACCGAGCAAGTCGCCATGTCGCCGCCCTCGGTTTAGCCAGATGGGCACTGGATCTGCCGTCATCGTCCGCACGCGAAGCTGTCAAGAGGCAAGCGAGCTTTTCGACTTCAGTCAGCCGTCTCAGCGGTGACCTACACTCGAATTACATCGGTGTTCTGCTTGAGCGCGAGATGAAACCTTGGACGAAGCTATTGCTGGTTGCCCAGTGCGTAGTCATTCTTGGCATCAATTTGGCTGCGCACGCCACGGAGTTCGATTTTCGGCCCCAGGATATGCCTGACCATGGCCGCAGGACGTTGCTTGCTCTGGCCGCGAATCCCCGCCACCACGCGGCGACCCATAAGAAAGAAGATACCCAGAAGAGGTCCAGCTGTTCATCTCGCGAGATCGACAGGTCGCACGCGCCGTACCCCGATCAATCGCCACATGCGGAGTGCCGGCCGGGATACGCATGTGCCAAGTTGCATAGCGGCGGCTGACCTGGCTAGCGGAGCGAAGCAGCGGCACGCGGTGGTGCGATGGTGCAGATCGGCCGGGCGCCTGGTTTTCTTCGGTCATGTCACACGCCATGAAGTCGCATGTGGCCAGCAGCGAAGGTGGCAGAAAGTGTGAGACGGGCACGAATCGCCGAGTTCCTGTGCGGGACGTAGGGAGCCCGTTTCGGTTAGTGGGCTGTGACCGACCCATCTCAGCCGCTCGAAGACCGACCCATCTCAGCCGCTCGAAGACTGACCCAGAAGGGCCGCTATGGTCGCGAATACGGACGGGTCACCTAGATCCGACGGTGAGTCGGACGTTAAATCGATTGCCCCACCGGGATTCGAGCGTGCTCATCTTGGTCGTTGTAGCGATGAATCTCGACCGTCATGTGTACGATTTCTTCATGGATGCTGAGCGCGCGCTTGATTGTTGCGGCCGACAACGTCTCATCGTTTGTCACTAGACTGATGGCACAGGAGAACTTCTCCTTGCCCACGCGCCAGACATGGAGATCGGCAAGTTGTGTGGTGTGGCCTCCAGTGCCCAACGTCGCTACGACTTCGCGGATCTCTTCGACTACGTGGTGATCCATCTCCCGATCCAGCAGGACGACGCCAGTCTGCCGAAGCAAGCCGAATGCCCAGGTGCCGACGAGCGCAGCGCCCACTAGGCCCATGACGGGATCGAGCCAGCCCCAGCCGAGCAGCCAACCGCCAGCAAGCGCGAGAATTGCCAACACCGAGGTTGCCGCATCCGCGAGGACATGCACGTAGGCCGAGCGCAGGTTCAGGTCGTGATGCTTGTGATCGCGCTCATGCGCATGCGCGCCGTGGTGGTGGCCGTGGTCGTGTCCATGACCATGATCGTGTGCACCGCCCAGGATGAGTGCGCAAGCGAGGTTCACCACGAGGCCAATTATCGTGACGGCCATGGCTTCCTTGTAGTGAATGGCTTGCGGAGTAATCATGCGCTCGACAGATCCAACCACCATGAGTGCGGCGATGCCGAGCAGGAAAACAGCGCTCGCGAAGCCGGCGAGCACCTCGATTTTCCAGGTTCCGAAGGCAAAGCGTGTGTCGTTCGCATAACGGCGCGCAGCAGCATATGCGAAGGCACTAAGCCCGATAGCCAGCGCATGAGAACTCATGTGCCAGCCATCGGCCAGCAGCGCCATGGAGTTGTACCACAGGCCCGCTGCGATTTCCACGAACATCATGGTGGCGGTAATCAGCATGACGAGTCGGGTCCCCCGTTCCGCCGCCTGGTTGCCGGTATCGAATATGTGGGAGTGGGTCCACTGGGATAGATCTTGAGTTTGCATGGTAGTGACCGGAAAAGGTGTACTTGTCTCGACGGCGTCTAGGGCTACTTGAAGTAGCTGCGAACAACCGCGATGAGCACCTCGCGCGCATCGCCTTCACTGTCGCTCCGGCTAGCCTCCGCATCGACCAGGTGGCAGCGAATATGCTCTTCCAGCACGACACTCAGGAGTCCGTTCATGGCGCCGCGGCAGCTTGTGATTTGCTGCAGGACGTCCATGCAACCCTTTTCCTCCTCAAGGGCGCGTTCGATGGCATCAATTTGCCCGCGAATACGGCGGACTCGGTTGAT
>NZ_JBBHZL010000015.1:0-174412 GCF_049843575.1 Cupriavidus sp. Met-2 | reverse complement strand
TGAGGTGTCGATGGAGCAGGCGCTGCGCCGCATCTTCGAGGCGTATCGCGACAAGGTGGTCGAGGCACGCACGCTGGTCGACGCCGACAACTGATCGCTTCATGGCACGCATTGCGCTCAAGGTAGACGTGGACACGCTGCGCGGCACGCGCGAAGGCGTGCCCGCGCTGCTGTCCATGCTGTCCGCCGCCGAGGCGGAAGCCACGTTCCTGTTCAGCCTCGGCCCGGATCACACGGGCTGGGCGCTGCGCCGGGTGTTCCGTCCCGGTTTCCTGAAGAAGGTCTCGCGGACTTCCGTGGTGTCGAACTACGGCCTGCGCACGCTGATGTACGGCGTGCTGCTGCCGGGGCCCGACATCGGCCGCAAGGGCGCTGCCGAAATGCGTGCGGCCGCCGCAGCGGGCCACGAGTGCGGCATCCACACCTGGGACCACGTCTACTGGCAGGACAACGTGCGCGAGCGCGATGCGGCCTGGACGCGCCGACAGATGCAGCAATCGTTCGAGCGCTTCACCGATATCTTCGGTGCCGCCCCGACGACGCATGGCGCGGCCGGCTGGCAGATGAACAACGAGGCGTTTCGCCAGATCGACGACTGGGGCATGGTCTACGCGTCCGATGGCCGCGGGACGGCGCCCTACATTCCGACGGTCGATGGCAAGGCCTGCCGCCACGTGCAGATGCCGACCACACTGCCAACGCTCGACGAGCTGATCGGTGTGGACGACCTGACCGAAGACAACGTGCACAAGGCCGTGCTCAAGCTGACCGAGGGCGACGGCGACCACATTTTCACGCTCCATACGGAGCTGGAAGGCGGAAAGCTGGCGCCGGTATTCAAGCGACTGCTGTCAGGCTGGCGCGCGCAAGGTCACCAGCTTGTGTCGATGGCAACGTATTACCAGCACATCGATCGCAGCGACCTGCCGCAAATGCCCGTTACCTGGGGTGAAATCCCGGGCCGAAGCGGCGAACTGATTATTCAGCCCTGATTTCTCGCGCTCCCCATGCAGGGGAGCGCGATCCTCGACTCAGCCACAGGCCGTCAAACGGCCTTGCGCGTCAGCCTCAGCCCGTTGAATACCACCAGCAGGCTCGCACCCATATCGGCAAACACGGCCATCCACATCGTGCCCATGCCCATCAGGGTCAGGACCAGGAACACGGCCTTGATCCCCAGCGCGAGCGTGATGTTCTGCTTCAGGATGGTCGAAGTCTGGCGCGACAGCCGCACGAACGCCGGAATCTTGCGCAGGTCGTCGTCCATCAGCGCCACGTCCGCAGTCTCGATGGCCGTATCCGTACCGGCCGCGCCCATCGCGAAACCAATATCCGCCCGCGCCAGTGCCGGCGCATCGTTGATACCGTCACCGACCATGCCGACGCGGCCGGCGTGGGTGTGCGCCTGATCGGTCAGCGCGGCGATCGCATCGGCCTTGTCCTGCGGCAACTGATTGCCACGTACTTCATCGATACCGACGAGCGCCCCGATGGTCTGGGCCGTGTGCGGATTGTCGCCGGAGAGCATCAACGTCTTCACGCCGAGTTCATGTAGTTGCTCGATGGCCTGGCGGCTGGTTTCGCGCACCGTGTCGGCCACACCGAACAGCATCAGCGCGCGCGGCACTGCAGTGTCCATCGCGGCCAGCAAAACGATGGTCTTGCCTTGCCGCTCGATGGCCTCGAGCCGGGCTTCGAGCGCAGGAGAGCAGGCGCCGAGATCGTGAATCAGGCGATGGTTGCCAAGGCAGTACGCCACACCGTTGACGGTGCCACGCACGCCCTGGCCCGGCAGCGCCGCGAAATCCTGTACCTCGAAACGCGCCACGCCATCGGTTTCGGCCGCGCGGGCCACCGCGAGCGAGACGGGGTGGTCGGAACGCGCCGCGATACTTGCGGCAATCGCCCGAGCTTCTGGCACGTCGTCGACGAGTTGCGCCATATCGGTCTGCGCGGGCTTGCCATGCGTCAGCGTGCCCGTCTTGTCGAGCGCCAGCCAGGACAGTTGGCGCCCCTGCTCCAGGTAGACGCCGCCCTTGATCAGGATGCCGCGCCGCGCCGCAGCGGCCAGTCCGCTAACGATAGTGACCGGGGTCGAGATCACGAGGGCGCAAGGGCAGGCAATCACCAGCAGCACCAGTGCCTTGTAGATCCAGGCAAGCCAGGCTTCGCCCATGAACAGCGGCGGGATCACTGCGACTGCGAGCGCAATCGCAAAGACCACCGGCGTGTAGATGCGCGCGAACTGGTCGACAAAGCGCTGCGTGGGCGCACGGCTGCCCTGCGCGGCTTCCACGGCGTGGATGATGCGGGCCAGCGTCGAATCATCGGCGGGCGCGGTCACCTCGTACTCGAGTTCGCCGGATTGGTTGATCGAACCGGCGAAGAGGCTGTCTCCCACGGACTTGTCGACCGGAACGCTCTCGCCCGTGATCGGGGCCTGATCCAGTGCCGACTGCCCCTTCAGGACGCGGCCGTCGAGTGCCACACGTTCACCAGGGCGCAACCGCACCGTAGCGCCAAGGGGCACCTGACGCGCGTCCACCGGCTGCCAGCTTCCATCGGCCTGTTGCACGGTGGCCTGCTCCGGCGCCATCGCCATTAGCCCGCGCACAGCATTGCGCGCGCGATCCAGCGAGGCTGCCTCGATCCGCTCGGCCAGCGCGAACAGCACCATCACCATGGCCGCCTCAGGCCATTGGCCAATCAGCATCGCGCCCGTGACGGCGATGCTCATCAATGCGTTGATGTTCAGGTTGCCGTTGCGCACGGCGATCCAGCCCTTGCGATAGACGCCAAGACCGGCGAACAGCACGGTGGCCAGCGCCAGCGCGGCGGGCAGGTACGGCGTGGCAATCTGGAACCATTCGGCCACCTCGGCGCCCACGGCCAGCGCACCGGCAGCCGCCAGCGGCCACCACGGCTTGCCAGGCTCGGCGATGGCGGCCTTCGCGCCCGAGTCGGACAGCGGTTCGGCCTTCATCCCGAGCGAATCGATCGCCTTGACCACCGGGTCCAGTGAGTCGAGCGTGTGGTGAACCGTCAGCACACGCTGCATCAGGTTGAAATCGAGCGCCGCCACGCCAGCCATACCGCCGATCTTGTTGCGGATCAGCGTCTCCTCGGTCGGGCAATCCATCGCCTCGATGCGATAGGCCGCCGCACGGGTGCCAGCCGGGGCGGCAACCGGCGTGCTCACCGAAACCGATGCGCCGCAGGCCGAGCCGCAGCACGCATTGGGCTGCGCCGCTTCGGGCGCCGCTTCATGTGCATGATCGTGATCATGCTTGTGGCCATGACCGTGCTCGTGACTGTGGTCGCGGGAATGCGGATGATCGTGGTCATGCCCGCGACCGCGCGCGGCCGAGGATGACGGCAGGACGTTATCAGGGGTGGTGCGAGCCATGTCAAATTCCATTGATTCTTGTTCCCTGTCATTGAAGACCCTTTAGTCGCTACAGGGTCAAGCGCCTGCCGAAAATCTTTGGAGCGGCGCAAACATGACATGAACGTAATGTTTGCCCGCTCGCTAAACGCCTATAATCGCCCCCCATGCGCCGCCTACTGCTTGTATTTCTCGCAATATTGCTGCCGCTCCAGTTCGCCTGGGCCGGCGCGGCGGCCTATTGCGCGCACGAGAAGGCGACCTCGGTCGATGCGAGGCAGTGGCACTTTGGCCACCACACGCACGAGCACAAAGCCGCCGACGGCGACCGGCAAGCGCAAGACGCGAAAGACAGCAAATCGGCCAAGCTCCCGGACGGTGACTGCAATGCCTGTCATTTCCCGGGCTCGCACGGCCTGTTCTCCGAGTTGGCGATGACCGGGGACTACCCGTTCGTCACTGTGCACTATCAGCCACGCGCCAGCGCGTTCGGCTCAATCCCCTCCCCCGTTCCGGACCGCCCTCAGTGGTCCCGTCTCGCCTAGCCGGCGAGACGCGGAGAGCCCCTTTCCAATCCACGCGCCCCTGAACGGCGCGCCAGTCGTCTCGCCGATTTTCTCCCGTTCGTATTGGTGAAACTCGATGAGAAACTTCCTTTCGCCGCCCGGTCTGGCGGCCGTGCTCCTTTGCCTGTCGCTGGGCCCCATCGTCAGTCCTGTCGCATCGGCGCAGGGCACGGCGGCCCCTGCACCGGCCCCGGTATGGGTCCAAGTACCTGCTCAGGAACCGCCCAGCGCCTTGACGCTGGAAGCCGCGCTGGCACTGGCCACCGCGCAGAACCCAACGCTGTCCGCCGCCCGTATCGAACTCGATTCGACCGAAGGCGGCATCACACAGGCACGCGTGATCCCGAACCCCGAGATCGCCGTGCAGATGGAAGACACGCGCGCCGCCACGCGGGCCACCACTGGCCAGGTCAACCTTCCGATCGAACTGGGCGGCAAGCGCAGCGCGCGGATTGGCGCTGCAAACCGCGCGCGCGACGTGGCCCAGGCACAGCTTGGCACCACGCAGGCCGACCTGCGGGCCGGCGTGATCGGCGCGTTCTTCAACGTGCTGGTCGCGCAGGAGCGCGTGCGGCTGGCGGCCGGTTCGGTCGACATCGCCACGCGCGGTGCGAACGCCGCGGCGCGGCGCGTGGCGGCTGGCAAGATCTCGCCAGTCGAGGAAACCAAGGCACAGGTCGAACTGGCCAACGCGCAGATTGAACGCTCCGAGGCCGACGCCGCACTGGTGGCAGCACGGCAGTCGCTCGCCACGCTATGGGGCAATCCGTCGCCACGCTTCACCGAGGCCGATGGCAACCTCGATGCGTTGCCCGCCCGCCCTCAGGCAACAATGCTGCGCCAATCGCTCGACGGCGCCCCCGCGCTGCTGGCCAGCGAGCGGGAACTCGATCGCCGGCAGGCCGAAATTAACGTCCAGCGCAGTCGTCAGTACCCGGACGTGACGGTGAGCGTCGGCGCCAAGCGCGACAACAGCTCGCCGGAGCGCGGCACCTATCCCGTGCTGGGTGTCGCCATTCCGCTGCCGCTGTTCGACCGCAACCAGGGCAATCTGTACACAGCCATCCGTCAGGCCGACAAGGCCGCCGACGAACTCCGCGCAACACGCCTTCGGTTGGATCACGACCTGCAACAGGCCTCGAGCCAGCTCGAAGTCTCCCGTTCCTCGGCGCTGAGCCTGCGCGAAACCGTGCTGCCGGCCGCCGAGCGCGCCTACCAGGCCGCATCGCAAGGCTTTGAAGCCGGCAAGTTCAATTACCTCGAAGTCCTGGATGCCCAGCGCACGCTGTTCCAGGCACGCATCCGCTACCTCGGTGTGGTCGCCAATAGCTGGCAAGCCGCTACCACGATCGACCGCATCCTCGGCCGCTGACAGGAACCAACATGACCTTGACTCGAAAACAGGCCATCACCATCGCTGGCATCGTGATCGCCGGCCTGATCGCCGCGCTTGCCCTGCTGCTCTCCGGCCGTGGCGACGACCACGCGCACGAGGAGGGCGAAGCCGCGCACGGCCAGCCCGCGTCGAACGCTTCGGCTGAATCCGCGAAGACGCCGCAACAAGCCGAAGAGCCGCCCGGACTGATCGAACTGACGCCGGAACAGATCCGCAACGCCAATCTGGACATCCGCGCCGCCGGCCCGGGCCGCATCCGCAGCGCGGTGGAATTCCCCGGCGAAATCAAGTTCAACGAAGACCGCACCGCGCACGTGGTGCCGCGCGTGGCGGGCGTTGTCGAATCGGTGTCCGCCAACCTTGGCCAGCGTGTGAAGAAAGGCGACCTGCTGGCGGTGTTCGCCAGCACGCAGTTATCGGATCAACGTAGTGAGTTGCTCGCCGCGCAGCGGCGCCTAGAACTGGCGCGCACTACCTACACCCGCGAAAAGAAGCTCTGGGAGGACAAGGTTTCCGCCGAGCAGGACTTCCTTGCGGCACGTACCGCGCTGCAGGAAGCCGAAATCGCCGAGCGCAACGCCGCCCAGAAACTGACCGCCATTGGCGCGAAGCCCAGCGCCCGTGCCATCAACCAGTTCGAGCTGCGCGCCCCCTTCGACGGCATCGTCGTCGAAAAGCACCTGGCACTCGGCGAAGCCGTCGCGGCGGAGACCGCGGTCTTCACGATCTCCGATCTCAACACGGTCTGGGCCGAGTTCGTCATCGCGCCAAAGGACCTCGGGCATGTGAAGCTGGGCGAATCGGTACGTATAGCTTCTGCTGCATTCGATGGCGAGGCGGAAGGCAAGGTCTCCTACGTCGGCGCCCTGCTCGGCCAGCAAACCCGTACCGCCACGGCCCGCGTGACGCTGTCGAACCCCGAGATGGCATGGCGCCCGGGTCTGTTCGTCACCGTCAGCGTGGCCACCGGCGACGCCGAAGCCCCAGTGATCATCGAAGCGGATGCGGTGCAGGTCGAGAACGGCCAGAAGCAGGTATTCGTTGAGGCGCCGGGAGGCTTCCTCGCCCGGGCGATCAAGACGGGCCGCACTGACGGCAAGCGCATCGAGATCGTCGACGGCCTGGCCGCCGGCGATCGCTATGTGGCGGGCAACAGCTTCGTGCTCAAGGCCGAACAGGGCAAGGGCAGCGCCGAGCATTCGCACTGAACGGAGAGTCATTCATGTTCGAACGTATTCTCCGCTTCGCCATCGCGCAGCGATGGCTCGTGATGCTGGCGGTCCTCGGCATGGCCGGGCTCGGCATCTACAACTACAGCCGCCTGCCGATCGACGCCGTCCCGGACATCACCAATGTCCAGGTACAGATCAACACTTCGGCGCCCGGTTACTCGCCGCTTGAAACCGAGCAGCGCGTCACCTATCCGCTTGAGGTCACCATCGCCGGCCTGCCGGGCCTGGAGCAGACCCGTTCGCTGTCGCGCTACGGCCTGTCCCAGATCACGGTGATCTTCAAGGACGGCACGGATATCTACTTCGCGCGCCAACTCGTCAACCAGCGCATCCAGGAAGCCAAGGACAAGCTCCCGGAAGGCGTGGTGCCTGCCATGGGCCCCATTTCCACCGGCCTCGGCGAGATCTACCTGTGGACCGTCGAAGCCGAGCCGGATGCGCGCAAGCCGGATGGCACGCCATACACGCCCACCGACCTGCGGGAGATCCAGGACTGGGTCATCAAGCCACAGTTGCGCAACGTGCCCGGCGTTACCGAAATCAACTCGATCGGCGGCTTCGCCAAGGAATACCTGGTAGCGCCAAGCCCTGAAAAGCTGGCCTCGTACGGCTTCTCGCTGCAGGACGTGGTGCAGGCGCTCGAACGCAACAACACCAATGTCGGCGCCGGCTATATCGAGCGGCGCGGCGAGCAGTACCTGGTGCGCGCGCCCGGGCAGGTCAAGTCGACCGACGACATCGGGGACGTCATCGTGGGCACCGCTCAAGGCTTGCCGATCCGTGTCCGTGATCTTGCCGAAGTGGACCTTGGCCGGGAGCTGCGCACCGGCGCCGCCACCGACAACGGCCGCGAAGTGGTACTGGGTACGGTCTTCATGCTGATCGGCGAAAACAGCCGCGCGGTATCCCAGGCCGTAGATGCGCGCATGGCCGTGATCAACAAGTCCTTGCCGGCAGGCATCAAGGCGGTCACCGTCTACGATCGGACCAATCTCGTCGACAAGGCCATCGCCACCGTCAAGAAGAACCTGCTCGAAGGCGCAGTGCTGGTGATCGCCATCCTGTTCCTGTTCCTCGGCAACCTGCGCGCGGCGCTGATCACCGCCATGGTGATCCCGCTGTCGATGCTGTTCACGTTCACCGGGATGGTGTCATACAAGATCAGCGCGAACCTGATGAGCCTGGGCGCGCTCGACTTCGGCATCATCGTCGACGGCGCCGTGGTGATCGTCGAGAACTGCGTCCGCCGTCTGGCTCATGCGAAAGAGCGCCTGGGACGCCCGCTGACACGCGCCGAACGCTTCGAGGAAGTGTTCGCGGCCGCGAGCGAGGCACGCCGGCCACTGGTTTATGGCCAGCTCATCATCATGATCGTCTACATCCCGATCTTTGCGTTGAGCGGAGTGGAGGGCAAGATGTTCCACCCGATGGCGATGACCGTAGTGCTGGCACTGATTGGCGCGCTGATCCTCTCCGTGACTTTCGTGCCGGCAGCCGTGGCGCTGTTTATTGGCGGCGGCGTCGAGGAAAAGGAAAACCGCATCATGGGCTGGGCTCGCCGCGGATACGAGCCGGTGCTCAAGCGCGCCCTGGCCAATACGCCGGTGGTGCTCGCTGGCGCGGGCATGGCGGTGCTGCTTAGCGGGCTGGTGGCGCTGCGCCTCGGGAGCGAGTTCATCCCCAACCTGAACGAAGGCGATTTCTCGGTACAGGCGCTGCGCATTCCGGGTACGAGTCTGACGCAGTCGGTGGCGATGCAGCAGCAGATCGAAACGCGCCTCAAGGCAACCTTCCCCGAGATCGAGCGCATTTTCGCGCGCACGGGTACCGCGGAGATCGCATCGGATCCGATGCCGCCCAACATCTCGGATGCCTACATCATGCTGAAACCACGCGACAAGTGGCCAGATCCCTCCCGTTCCCGCGAGTCGCTGCGCGCCGCGATCGAAGGCGAACTGGAGAAGATTCCGGGCAATCGCTACGAGTTCTCGCAGCCGATCCAGTTACGCTTCAACGAGCTGATTTCAGGCGTGCGCAGTGACGTGGCGGTCAAGCTGTTCGGCGACGATAACGAGGTGCTTGATACCACGGCGCAGCGCATCGCCAAGGTCCTGCAGACCGTGTCCGGCGCCACAGAGGTCAAGGTCGAACAGACCACGGGTCTACCGGTGCTGACCGTCGACGTCGACCGCGCCCGCGCGGCACGCTACGGGCTGAACATGATCGACGTTCAGGACACCGTCGCCATCGCCGTGGGCGGCCGCGACGCCGGCGTGTTCTACCAGGGCGACCGCCGCTTCAACATTGGCGTGCGCCTGCCGGAAGGCATTCGCGCCGACGTGGAAGCGCTGCGACGTCTGCCTATCCCCCTGCCCAAGGGCACCAACGCGGCAACGAGCTACATTCCGCTCGGCGAGGTCGCCACGCTGACCATTGCGCCAGGTCCGAACCAGATCTCACGGGAAAACGGCAAGCGCCGCATCGTCATCAGCGCCAATGTGCGGGGACGGGATCTCGGCACGTTCGTCCCCGAAGCCGTGGCGGCCATCGACGCGCGCGTGAAGATCCCCACCGGCTACTGGATTGCCTGGGGTGGCACATTCGAGCAGTTGCAGTCGGCGACGGAACGGCTCCAGATCGTCGTGCCCGTGGCGCTGCTGATGGTATTCGTACTGCTGTTCGCCATGTTCGGCAATGTGCGCGACGGGTTGATCGTCTTCACCGGGATTCCGTTTGCATTGACCGGTGGCGTCCTGGCCTTGTGGATGCGCGGTATTCCGTTGTCGATCTCCGCGGCGGTGGGCTTCATCGCGCTCTCCGGTGTGGCGGTGCTCAACGGACTGGTCATGCTCTCGTTTATCCGCTCGCTGCGTGAGGAAGGCCGATCGCTCGACGATGCCGTGTTCAACGGCGCGCTGACGCGGCTGCGCCCGGTGCTGATGACGGCGCTCGTGGCATCGCTCGGATTCGTGCCGATGGCGATTGCCACGGGCACTGGCGCAGAGGTGCAGCGGCCACTGGCCACGGTCGTGATCGGCGGGATATTGTCATCCACCGCGCTGACGCTGCTGGTACTACCGGTGCTGTATCGCTGGGCCCACGGGCGATTGGCGAGCCGCTGACATGACTGCCCCCTCTTCCGCGAACGCGGGAGAGGGGGCAGGAGAAAACCGGAGAAATGGAAAGAGGCGGAAAGAGGCGGGTGACGACGGCTTGGCCGCTCACCCGCAATACGTCATCGCGTCAGTGTTCGCAGTTGACCATCCACGTCATGCCGAACCGGTCGACGAGCATCCCGAACCCCTCGGCCCAGAATGTCTTCTGGTAAGGCATGAACACCTGACCACCTTCGGCCAGCGCATTGAATATCCGCTGACCCTCTGCATTCGGCACGTCGCCCACCGACATCATGAAGCCGGAGAACGCGGGGGTCTGCCCCTCCCGGCCATCCGATGCCATGAACTGGCTGTCTCCCACCTGGATATTCGCGTGCATGACTTTCTCGGCCCAGGCGGGCGATGGCTTGGGCTGCCCTTCGGGTGCGTCCTTGTAGCGCATCATAAACGTCACTTTGGCGCCCATCACCTTGCCGTAGAACGTCATTGCCTCGTCAAATCGGCCGCCAAAATCGAGATACGGTTGCACCTGCATGTCGGTCTCCTTACGTGGAGCGGGCATATCCCGCGAGCCGACTATTATGCGCCTGCCCTACTGACAGCTTTGTCAGGAAAGTCGAGTTCGAACGTGGTTTGTCCGTCCACGCTGCGCACGGACACGCTGCCGCCATGCAGCCGCATGATGGTGTCGACAATGGCAAGGCCGAGGCCGGTGGATTTGGCCGAGTCGCGACGTGACGGATCGCCGCGATAGAAGCGTGCGAAAAGGTGCGGCAGCGCCTCCGGCGCGATCCCGGGGCCGCCGTTCACCACGCTGATGGCGGTATGGCCGGGCTGTCCACGTGACACGGCCAGTTGCACCGTGCTGCCCGCAGGCGCGTGACGCAGGGCGTTGTCCAGCAGATTGATGATGGCGCGCCGCAGCAACGGCTGGTCCGCAGTCACCGTGGCCGCGCCGGCGACGGACAGCGTCAGATCGCGGTCGGCGGCCACAGCTTCGAAATACTCCGCCACCTTGTCCAGTTCCGCCCGCGCATCGAGCGGACGCGCCCCGAGTGCAACCTGTGCGTTGTCGGCGCGCGCCAGGAACAGCATGTTTTCGATCATGCGCGACAAGCGCTCGTACTCCTCGAGATTCGACTCGAGCAACGATTCATACTCCGCCGCCGTGCGTCGCTGGGCCAGCGTGACCTGCGTCTGGCCCACGAGGTTACTGATCGGCGTGCGGAAGTCGTGCGCCAGATCGGCCGAGAACGTGGAAAGCCGCGTGAAGCTGTCCTGCAGGCGCGCGAGCATACCGTTGAATGCGCCCGCCAGATCGCGCAGTTCCTCCGGTGCGCTGCCCACGTCGAGGCGCGTCGCCAGCCGGCTCGTGGTCACGGCCGCCGCATCGCTCGCCATCCGCCGCAAGGGCCGCAAGCCACGCCGTGCCAGCAGGAAACCGAGGGCCGCCGCCACGATCGCACCGCACAGCACCGCCACGAGCAACCGGCTGTGATACTCGCGCATCAGCGCCACGCGATAGCCCGCATCGCTGAGCACGACGATCTCCACAGTCTGACCGGAGTCGCCAATCTGGCCCAACGCGACGATGCCGCGTGACGGCACGCCATTGCGTGGATACCAGGTCTGCAATTGGGTCGTATCGGGCGCCGTGGCGAGCGGCAGCACGCGCAGATCTGGAACCCGTTCATTACGCGGGTTGAGCGTGACCAGCGGATCGCCGCCCAACGTGCGGACCACGAGCACCAGCCCTTCGTGCCCCATGGCGATATCGGCAAATCGGTGTGTGTCCGCGCGAATTTCGGCCTCACTGCCAACTTCACGCAGCAGATGCCGCACCAGCAGCACCTCGCCTACCAGCTCGCCTTCATCGCGCGCCTGCAACTGGTTACCCAGCGAACTCGACAGATACGTTGCCACGCCAACCAGCACCGCCGCCGTGGTCAGCCCATAGGCCAGCGCCAGCCGCGTGGTAAGCGATGCCGGCATTGCGGCCTGCAGCTTCGACAGCAACCGCATCATGCCTCGTCGAATTCGTCGAGCACGTAGCCCATGCCACGGCGGGTATGGATCAGCTTGTTCGGGAACGGGTCATCCACCTTGGCACGCAGGCGTCGGATCGACACGTCCACGACGTTGGTGTTGCTGTCGAAGTTCATATCCCAGACCTGCGACGCAATCAGCGAGCGTGACAATACCTCGCCACGGCGCCGCGCCAGCAATTGCAGCAGCGCGAACTCCTTCGAGGTGAGGTCGATTTTCTGCCCCGCGCGGGTCACGCGGCGGCGGATGGTGTCGATCTGCAGGTCGGCCACCTCGATGAATTCGCTCTCGCGCAGCGGGCCACGCCGCAGGATCGTCCGGATACGCGCCACCAGTTCGGCAAACGCGAACGGCTTGACCATATAGTCGTCTGCGCCCAGTTCCAGCCCCTTGAGCCGATCGGACAATTCGTCACGCGCGGTCAGGCATAGCACGGGCGTGTCCTTGTCCCGGCGCAGTTCGCGCAATACCTGCCAGCCATCCATGCCGGGCAGCATCACGTCGAGCACGATCAGGTCATAGTGCTGCTCGCGTGCGTGGGCCAGCCCATCCACGCCGTCGCGGGCCAGATCGGCCACGAAGCCCGACTCGGTGAGTCCCTTGAGCAGATAATCACCGGCCTTCGGCTCGTCTTCGACAATCAGGATGCGCATGTTGGTTCACTTCCAAGCCGGCTTGGTACCGGCCCATTATTCGAGGTTCTGGATATAGACCGAGACACTAGCGGAGCTTTGCCACGAATTGGCGAACATTGCACGAATGTCATCTTGATATAGCCATTTTGCAACCGTTAGAGGCAGTACAATGCTGCAACTGCTCAACACAGGCAGTTCTAGCCCCTCGCAAGCCCCCAATTTCCTCGATGAAACGCCCGTTCTCCGGTCTCCTGTTGTGCCTTGCCTCACTCGCGCTGCCTGTCCAGGGCGCGGCTGCGGCTGATATGGCGGCCTGCGAATTGACGGAAGCAATCGGCCTGTCGATGCCCGAGCGGCACGCGGCGATCAAGATTGAAGCGGAAGCGGAGATTGGCCCGTTGAATGGCCTCAATGGAATGCAGGCCCAATGCGAGATAGGCCAGATGGGCCAGATGGGCCCCGCGCGAGGGCTGGAGGATGACCTGCCAGTCTGGCAGGATGCGCGACCCGCCGTTGATGCGCCGAATCACCCCGGCAAGCAACCGGGCGCCGCCGCCAGCAATGCGATGCTGTTGCAGGAATTACCACCCGCGGCGATGCAGTACCAGCGTCATGCGCAGCCGCTGGCTATTACCGCCTTCACATCCCTGCCGAACCTGACTGCCGAGCGTTGCTGACGCATCCGGCCAGCCAATGATGCCGATACACCAGGCGCCCATGCGCCCAGTGGGGTATCGCATTGCTACTCGACGCGATAGAAGTCGATCGACTGCCCGGCATTGACCGCGCGTTGCAGCCAATCAGGGTATTCCCCATTACCGTCCCAGGTTTGCCCCATGGCGTTGCGGTACATCACACGCGGCGGCACTTCCGGCGTCGGCGTTGCGGCTTTCGCAACGGCGTCGGCCTGATCGGCAACTTCGATATGCGCATCGGCAAAACAGCCTGCCTCGACCAGGTCTTCGAACGTCAGGCCATGACGCTCCATCTGTTCGTGGACCCACACCACCGCGGCTTGTTTGGCTGACTCAGACTCGGACATGACTCATCGTGCGCGCCTGTCGACATGGCTGGACAGGCTGGAGAAAGGAAATTCTTGGGGGACGGCCCGCGCAGCGTGCATTGCGAACCAGATTGAGATTCTACAGGTTGTTTGGCGTGGATTTGTCGCCAAGGCCGAATTCATTGTCCGGTCGGCACCCTGTCCGGCAATCGTATCGCATTGCCTCGGACAAATGACATCAATGTCATTCAAGGGTCATGTTCGCGTCGGGACCCGCCCTCTAGACTGCATTCCAAGGTCGCGCAACGACCGATCAGACTCTCCAGCAAGCCGTGAACAACCCGTAACCCATATCACGAAGAGGATTCCAAGATGCGAACCATCAAGCAAGCCCTGCTCTACACTGCCCTGACCGCCACCCTCGCCAGCGCCGCCGGCTTGGCCAACGCCGCGCCGCGCAGCGCAGATCCGTTCACCGACGGCGCGCGCGTCACCAATCGCGATGGCCTGGTCGAGCGCACTGGCACACGCGATCCGTACACCGATGGTGGCCGCGCCATCCACGATCCGCGCAGCCCGTACACAGACGGCGGCTTCAGCGCAACGGGCAAGCGCGACGTGTTCACCGACGGGGCCTGATACAGGATGTCGCTCGATGCGTGACGTGTCATGACACGCTCACGCATCGACATCGGCCAGCGCCAGCTCCGTGAATTGCGCCGCAGGCATCGGCCTGCCAAGCAGATAGCCCTGCAACGCATCACACCCCAGACCTGCCAGGAACGACCGCTGAGCGGTCGTTTCCACGCCCTCAGCCACTACCTGCAAATTCAGCGTTCGGCCCAGCGCAACAATGGCCGATACGATCGCGGCATCCTCGCTGTCCTCCGCGAGATCACGCACGAATCCCCGGTCGATCTTCAATTCGCTCGCTGGGATGCGCTTCAGATGCAGCAGACTTGAATATCCAGTACCGAAATCGTCGATCGCAATCCGCACGCCCATCTCGTCGAGTTGGGTCATGATCGCGAGCGTGGTCTCCACATCGCGCATGGCGGTGGTTTCCGTAATCTCGAGCGTCAATCGTCCAGGCTCGACCTTATGCCGCGCCAACGCCTCGGCTACCGAGTCGACCATGCCCGCATGGCAGAACTGCAGTGCGGAAAGGTTGACCGCCATCGACCAGTGCGCGTGCCCCATGTCGTGCCATAACGCCAATTGCCGGCACGCCTCGTTGAGTACCCACGTCCCGATCGGCACGATCGCCCCGGTCTTCTCTGCCAGCGTGATGAACTGGTCCGGCATCAGCAGGCCCTGCACGGGATGATTCCAGCGCAGCAGCGCCTCGGCGCCTACCAGCACATTGTCAGCAGCCGAAAACTTCGGTTGATAGTGCAACTGCAATTGGCCGTTTCTCAGGGCCGCGCGCAAGTCCTGGATCAGCATCTGCTGCGCCCGCGCCTGATGGTTCATCGACCGCTCGAAGAAGTAGCTCGCGTTCCGGCCTGATGCCTTCGCGTGGTACATCGCGGCGTCGGCATTGGTCATCAGCGCGTCCTGATCCTGTCCGTCGACGGGGTAGATCGCAATGCCGATGCTGCCTGAGACGTGCACCAAGTGGCCTGCCACATTTGCGGGCTCGCGCAGCGCGTCGATCAGCTTCCCGGCGACGACACCCGCATCCTCGGGTTCGTCGACGTGCACCAGCAGCACGAACTCATCGCCACCGACACGCGCGATCGTATCCTCCGACGAGACCGATGCCCGCAGCCGACTGGCGATCTCCACCAACAATCCGTCGCCGACCTGGTGGCCGTAGGTGTCGTTGACACCTTTGAATCCATCCAGATCGACGAAAAGCACGGCAAAACGGCCATGGTGCCGGGCCGCTGCCTGAATCGCCAGCGTGAAACGGTCTTCCAGCAGCACGCGGTTCGGCAGATGGGTGAGCTTGTCGTGTAGCGCCAGGAATTCCAGCTCTTCGTTCGCGACGCCCAGCGCGTCGGCCAGCACCGCCGTGCGCATTTCCAGGCGCATGTCGAGCACCGAGGTAATCAGCGCCACGGCCAGGACGCAGATCGTGATCACGAGAATGGGCAGCGCCAGCGTATTGCCCTGCAGCCCGCCGCCCGCTGCGCCACACACACTGCCGATAGGAAACCTCGCCGCGGCCATGCCGGTGTAGTGCATCGCCGCGACGGCGCCGCCCATCACCAGTGCCGCTCCAAAGCGCAGTTGATGCACGCGCGGCATGTGCCGCCGCAATCGGAAGGCAATCCAGAGCGCCGCCCCGGATGCCCCCACGGCGATCAGGATCGACAATAGAAACAACCACGGGTCGTACTGAATGCCCGGTTGCATGCGCAATGCCGCCATGCCCGTGTAATGCATGCTGGCTACGGCCCCGCCGAGCACCAGCGCGCCAAGCGCCAGCCGCCTGCGCGGCAGATGCTCCAGGCAGACGAGCCGCAGCGCGAATGCCGAGGCAACAACGGCGATCAGCAGCGAGACAGCCGTGATGGCGGGGTCGTAGCCCAGCGGAATCGGCAGGCTGAACGACAACATGCCCAGGAAGTGCATCGACTAGATGCCAAGCCCCATGGCCACTGCCCCGCCGGCCAGCCACAGCCGCGCATAGCGGCCGCTCGCGGTGGAGATGCGCCCTGCCATGTCCAGCGCGGTATAGGAAGCGAGAACGGCGACAATGACCGAAAACAGGACGAGTAACGCGTCGTAACTGGCGGGAAACATGGTGGGGGCGATGACTTCGAATGGGGCGATGACTTCGAGGTGGCGGCATTCTGACATCGACCGCCACTGCCCGCAAACGACCTATACTCTTGCCTCTCTTCGAAGTCACGGAGCAAAGTCATGCGGGTTGCATTCCTCGGGCTCGGCGTCATGGGCTACCCCATGGCCGGCCATCTGGCCGCCAAGGGCCATGACGTCACCGTTTACAACCGTACGGCAGCCAAGGCGGAGCGCTGGGTCCAGGCCTTTGGCAAGCACGGTGGCAAACAGGCAGCGACGCCGGCGCTGGCCGCAGTCGACTGTGACATCGTTTGTGCCTGTGTTGGCAATGACGATGACCTGCGCGCGGTCATGACGGGGCCAGATGGCGCGTTCCAGCACGCGGCGCCAGGCACTATCTTCGTCGACCACACCACCGCCAGCGCCAGCGTAGCGCGCGAACTGCACGAGGCCGCACGCGAGCGCGGCTGCCATTTCATCGATGCACCCGTTTCGGGCGGACAGGCTGGCGCCGAACAGGGCATCCTGACTATCATGTGCGGGGGCGACCCGGAAGCGTTCCAGCGCGCCGAGCCCGTCATCGCCGCCTATGCCCGCGCCGTCACCCGCATCGGAGAGAGCGGGGCCGGCCAGTTGGCCAAGATGGTCAACCAGATCAGCGTCGCCGGCCTGCTGCAGGCGCTTTCCGAAGCCATCGCGTTTGGCGAGCACGCCGGGCTGGACATGCGCGTGGTGCTCGACGTCATCAGCAAGGGCGCGGCGTCATCGTGGCAGATGGAAAACCGTGGCCCGACGATGCTCCAGAGCAAATTCGACTTCGGTTTCGCCGTGGACTGGATGCGCAAGGACCTGGGCCTGTGCCTGGACGAAGCCCGCCGCAATGGCGCCACGCTGCCGGTCACATCGCTAGTCGACCAGTTCTATGCAGACCTGCAACAAATGGGAAGCTCGCGAGACGACACCTCGTCGCTGATCAAGCGCTTGCGTCGCTCGTGACCCGTGCTCCGGCGCGCGGTGCCTGCCGTATCGAGATAGGAATAGACTGCCCGTCCGACCATCCGACCGTCCGACAAACACCTACATCGCTTTCAGCACGCGCCCGAATGGTGAGCGGCCGGCCCGCACCTATGCTTGATGCGTGATGGAGGTTTCCGCTTCCTGGTCGGCGGGCAGGGTCGGTCAGGACGGCGCGGCATCGTCCGTAGATGGGATGGACATGCCGCCACGCGCCGCACCATGGCGCCAGTTGCTGTTCTCCGCTTGCGGCAGCCATCAACGATAGCAATACATCGTCATCGCGGCATGGCACTGCGGGTTGATGCGACGGGCGGCATGATGCGGTACGTGGGAGTCACACCATCGCCAAGCCCTGGTGCGTCGCGCACCAGGGCTTCTTCATTTCTACGTCCGCCTGATTTTCGGCCTTGGTCTCAAGCTCAGTAGGACTTCGGCAATCCCAGCACCCGCTCGGCAATATGGCACATGATCAGCTGCGCGCTGACCGGTGCGATACGAGGGATATAGGATTCGCGCAGATAGCGTTCGACGTGGTATTCGCGGGCATAGCCCATGCCACCCAGCGTCAGCACAGCGGTCTGACAGGCCTGGTGCGCAGCCTCGGCGGCCAGGTACTTCGCCGCATTCGCCTCCGCGCCGCACGGCTTTCCATTGTCGTAGAGCCAGGCGGCCTTCCACACCATCATGTCGGCCGCTTCCAGCGCCATCCACGCCTGGGCCAGCGGATGCTGAATCCCCTGGTTCTGGCCGATCGGCCGCCCGAACACCGTGCGCTCGCGCGCGTAGCGCGTGGCCGCCTCCAGCGCGGCACGGCCAAGGCCTACCGATTCCGCGGCGATCAGAATGCGTTCGGGGTTCAGGCCATGCAGGATGTACTCAAAGCCACGGCCCTCCTCGCCGATACGATCCTCCGCGGGCACCATCAGGCCGTCGATGAACAGCATGTTCGAATCGACCGCGCCCCGCCCCATCTTGTCGATCTCGCGTACCTCGATGTGGTTCCGATCCAGCGTCGTGTAGAACAGGCTCAAACCCTGGGTCGGCTTGGCCACCGCATCTAGCGGCGTGGTACGCGCCAGCAGCAGCATGCGCGATGCCACCTGCGCCGTCGAAATCCAGATCTTGCGGCCGTCCACGCGATAGGCGCTGCCATCGGCTGTGCGCACGGCCTGCGTCTTCAGGTGCGTGGTATCCAGCCCGGCGTCAGGCTCGGTCACGGCAAAACATGCCTTGTCGCGCCCCGCGATCAGCGGCGGCAACGCGGCGGCCTGCTGGGCCTCGGTGCCGAACACCACCACCGGGTTCAGGCCGAACACGTTCATATGGATCGACGACGCCCCGGAGAAGCCTGCACCCGACGCCGAGACCGTCTGCATGATCAGCGCCGCTTCGGTGATCCCCAGCCCCGCGCCGCCGAACCGTTCGGGCATGGCGATGCCCAGCCAGCCCGCATCGGCCATCGCCTGATGGAAAGCCTCGGGAAACTTGTGCTCGCGGTCGAGTTCAGCCCAGTACTCGGGCCCAAAATCGCTGCAAAGCTGCGTCACGGCCTCGACGATCGCGTTCTGCTCAGGTGTCCTTTCGAAGTTCATCTATGTGTCCTCTTATTCCGGCTGGATGCCGGCGTCCTTCACCAGCTTGTTCCACTTCACCAGTTCGCTGCCCACAAAGCCCGCGAACTGCTGTGGCGTCTGCCCGAAGGCTTCAAAACCAAGCGCTTCAAACTTGGGCGCCACTTCCTTGCTCGCGGCGATCTTCGACAGCTCGCGGTTCAACCGGTCGACGATCGGCTGCGGCGTCTTTGCCGGCGCGAAGACGCCATTCCACGAGGTGATGTCGAACCCCTTCAACTCGGGTGCATCCCCGATCGGAGGCAGGTCCGGCAACAGCCGGCTGCGCTGCGCCGTGGTCACCGCCAGCGCCCGCATCCGGCCCGCCTTGACGTTGGCGATACCAGCGGCGACGTCGACGAACATCATCGGCACCTGACCCGCAATCACGTCGGTCATGGCCGGCGGGGTGCTCTTGTATGGCACGTGCAGCAGATCGATCTGAGCCATACGGGCCAGCGTGGCGCCTGACACGATGCCGGTGCTGTTGCCGCTGGCGTATGACATGCCCGGATGCGACTTCGCATAGGCAATCAGCTCCCCGACGGTCTTGACCGGCAACTTCGGATTGATGACCAGCATGAACGGCAGGTTCCCCATGCGCGCGACCGGCGTGAAATCCTTGATCGGGTCGTACGGCAGCTTCTTCATCAGCGAAGGGTTGGCCGAATGCGTCGTGTTCGTTGTCATGAACAGCGTATAGCCGTCGGGAGCGGCCTGCGCGACGATTTCCGCCGCGATCGAGCCGTTCGCCCCCGGACGATTGTCGACGATCACGTTTTGATTCAACGCATCGCCCAACTCCTTTGCCGTAATGCGCGCGACCGCATCGGTACCGCTTCCCGCCGCGAACGGCACAACCAGGCGGATCGGTCGGCTTGGATAGGCGTCATTGGCGCTCGCCGGCAGCGAAATCGCGGCAGCAGGCAACGCCAGGATGGCAGCGGCCAGCGTGCGCCGAATGCGGAAATTGGGCATGGTGTCTCCTCGGTTTTCTTGTCGGCGGCGGGCGCCGCCACGCTTCGATGCGTACTGTGTGCTCACTCGGGCCGGATCACGCGATCGGGCGACTCTTCATATGGCGGGGCATAGACGACGAGCAGCTTGACCGGTTCGTCGCTGATCACCGTGAAGACGTGCATCGCGTCGGCCGGAAAGAAGCAGCAGTCGCCAGGACCAAGCTCCTGCGCGTGGCCATTGACCTCGGCACGCGCGCGCCCTTCCAGGACGTAACAGACCTGCTCGATGCCGGGATGCGCATGGGGCAATGCGCCCTTCCCCCGTTCAATGGTGCCGTGGATGACTTCAAGCTGCGTGGCGCCGACGTTTTCGCGGCCGATGATGCGGCGATTCAGGGTGCCGACGTGATTGGCGGGGTGATATCCGGCGACGTCCTCGGTGCGGACGAAGTAGACGGGTGATGCGGTCATGGGTGGGCTGTCTCCAACTTTGAGCCCGGCCGAGCACAGTCCACGTCGGCCAGACTCTATTTTCATGTTTGTGAAACAGATTTTATTCCTATGAAAAATACCGTCAACTAGGGATTGCTCCGGATCCGACGTCTCAGCGCCCGCGTGACCGCGCAAACCGGGGGCAGCCACTATCCCTATTCGACAGGATCAAATTCCTCCCTTGGCCTGCCTGCGCGCCGTGCACTAGACTGCTCTCACAAAAAAAGCATGACCGTTCAGTTTTATTCGCTTGGTGCATCCGCGCCATGAGCCATCGTCATGACGCTTGCATCCGGGTCGACCTCGAAGTGCAACCGGAAGGAGACAATGCATGGAATCGAAGAACGTTCCGCACGTGGCCGAACTACTGCGCGACGCGCCGAAAAACTGGGGCAAATGGGGAGCTGACGACGAAGTCGGCTCGCTCAACTACCTGACCCAGGCCGAAGTGCTGCGCGGAGTGGCAGCCGTACGCTCGGGCAAGACCTTCACGCTGCAGATCCAGATGGGCAACCCGAAGGGGGATCCGGTCTGGCCCGGCCGCTCGCAGGCACGTCGTCTGAACGTGATGGACAAGGGCCACTACCTGTGCGGCAAGGCGCCGATCTTCCCGGGGCAAGGCGAGTACGCGGACGACATGATGATCATGTACCTGCAAGGCTCCACCCAGTACGATGCCCTCGGCCATGTCTGGTACGGCGACCAGCTCTGGAACGGCTATGACGCCAAGTCGACCATCGGCGGCATGGAAAAAGCCAGCGTGCTGCCCATCGCCGAACGCGGCATCGTCGGCCGTGGCGTGCTGATCGACATGGCGCGCCATCGCGGCAAGGCCGTGCTCGATCCCGGTGAGACCTTCACCCACCTCGACCTGCTGGCCGCAGCCGAAATGCAGGGCGTGCGTATCGAGAAGCATGACATCGTCATCATCCGCACCGGCTGGATCGGCTCCTTCTACGAGCGCGATCAGGCTGAGTTCTACAAGAATTTCATCGAGCCGGGTCTGACCTACAGCCCCGAACTGGTGGAGTGGTTCCACAAGATGGAAATCCCGAATCTGGTCACCGACACCATCGCCAACGAGGTCACAGTGGACCCGGTCTCGGGCGTGGCGCTGCCACTGCACAATGCGTTGATGCGCAACCTCGGCGTGACGCTGACGGAAATCGCGCAGCTTGACCCGCTGGCCACGGATTGCGCCGACGACGGTCAGTGGAGTTTCCTCTATACCGCCGCGCCGCTGAAGGTCGTGAACGGTAGCGGAGCACCGGTCAATCCGGTCGTCATCAAGTAGGCGGAGGCAGGGGTTCTTCCACCCATGCGTCCGCCTGCTTGATGACCGCGGACGCACCCTGCCACGCGCGGCGGCACGCATGGTGTGCCGCCGTTCCACTTTCCGGAGACACCATGACGCCCTATGACCGCAAGCCCTGGCTGTCGAGCTACGAGCCGGGCAAGCCCCACGCGATCACGCCCGAGTTCACCGACGCGCTGAGCCTGTTCCGTGCCGCGGTAGCGCGCGCGCCGTCGCTGCCAGCCATTCTCTACTTCGACGGCAGCCTGAGCTACGCCGAACTCGACACGCAATCCGACGCGCTCGCCTGCGCGTGGCAAGACCGCGGCATCACGCGCGGAGAACGCGTGGCCATTTACCTGCAGAACATCCCGCAGTTCGTCATCGCTCTGGTGGCGACGTGGAAGCTGGGCGCCATTGCCGTGCCCGTCAACCCGATGAACCGCGCGCGCGAACTGCGCGTGATCCTGGCGGATTCGGGCGCTCGCCTGCTGGTTTGCTCCGAGACTCTGTACGTCGATATCGTCCGCCCCCTGCTTGCCGAAGAAGCCAATGCGGAAAACGGCGTGCTGCCTCTGGTGATGACGACATCCGAACTGGAGTACCAACGGCGCCACGACCCACGGCTGTTCGCCAATACGAGCCGACAGGAGACACCGGGCGCGGAATCCCTGTCGGCAGTGATCGCAGCCAACGCCGGCCGCCATCCTCCGCCAGCGGCGCTGGGGCCGAACGACATCGCCATGCTGGTGTACACCTCCGGCACCACCGGCGTGCCCAAGGGCGCGATGAACACCCACGGCAACGTAGCCTTCAACGCCCAGGTCTACCGCGACTGGATCACGCTGGGCGAAGGCGAGCCCATCCTCGGCGTCGCGCCCCTGTTTCATATCACCGGGCTGATCGGCCATATCGGCGCCGCCTTCATGTGCGCCGCCCCGCTGGTGCTGGCCTGTCGCTTCGAACCGGGCGTGATGCTCGACACGCTGCGCGAACATCGCCCCGCCTTCACCATCGGCGCCATCACCGTGTTCATCGCGCTGATGAACCACCCGAACGCCACGCGCGATTGCTTCGCGTCGCTGACCAAGATCTACTCCGGCGGCGCGCCGATTCCGCCCAGCGTGGTGGAGGCCTTTCGCGAGCGCTTCGGTCACTACATCCACAACGGCTACGGCCTGACCGAGACCAACTCGCCAACGCACGTGGTGCCGCGCGGGGTCGAGGCGCCTGTGGACCCGGCCTCCGGCACCCTTGCCGTGGGCGTGCCGGCCTACAACGTCGAGTCCTATATTGGCGACGACGAAGGCAAGCCGATGGCGGTTGGCGAAGTCGGCGAGATCATTTCGCGTGGGCCGATGATCGTGCCGGGATACTGGAACAAGCCGCAGGAGAGCGCCAAGGCCATCGTCGATGGTTACTTCCGCACGGGGGATGTCGGGTTCATGGACGAACGCGGCTGGTTCTACCTCGTGGACCGCAAGAAGGACATGATCAACGCCAGCGGCTACAAGGTCTGGCCACGCGAGGTGGAGGACGTGCTGTACACCCATCCCGCCGTGCGGGAGGCCGCCGTGGTTGGCGTACCTGATGCCTACCGTGGCGAGACGGTGAAAGCCGTGGTCAGCCTCAAGCCCGGGACGAACGTCACGCCGGAAGAACTGGCGGAGTACTGCAAGGCCCGGATGGCGGCGTACAAGTATCCCCGCGTGGTGATGATCATGGACGAGCTTCCCAAGACCGTTACCGGGAAGATCTTGCGACGGGAGTTGCGGGGGTAATCATCGGGTTTTGGCTTTGGTCTTGGACGGTGCTACTCGATCGCCATCGGGTAGCACGCCGTCTGAATCCATGCATCGGCCACCGACCCCCTGGATAATCCCTCATCCTTGCGTGGATCGAGAGCGCCAGGGGCGCTCCTCGCCGTAGACTTGGGGCGTTCCGACTGCCGAGCGTCCGCATGAACCGCCTGATCTCAAGCCTTTGTCTGCTAGCAATCCTCACGCTGCCTGGATGCGGGAGCGTCGAGCCAGCCAAAGAGCCCGAAGCACCCGTCGACGCGGGTAAGCTGGCTGCCGGCGGCCCCACCGTCACTATCGAAGAGGCATACAGCCTTCTCGGAGGTATGCCGTCCGCGGCCTGCACCGGCACGACGTGCGTCCTGACAGCGCCGGGACGGGATACCTATCGGTGCGCGGACGGCGTCTGCACGAAAGGAAACGCACCGACCCGCTGAAGTCCGGCGCGGAGCAGCGGTACGACTGAAGAGAACCGCAGGCAAGGTTTGCCAGGCGAATCGGTGCTCGCTGACCCTTAGAACCCGCCGCCACGCTTCTGCTCGTGCTCTCGTTGGCAGGCCGTGCACCGTTTGGCCGTCGGGTATGCCTGCAGTCGCTCGAATGGAATCGGCTCCTCGCACTCGCGGCAGATCGCATAGGAGCCGAGCGTCATCCTGCCGCGCGCGGCCGCGATGTCTTCCAGTTCCACGCGGTAATGCTCGCGCATCGCATCGGCCTGCCGCTGACCGATCTCCCGATCCGCGACGTCCGTTTTGTCGCCCGGATCCTGCCGCTCCAGCGGCGCTCGCGGCGTGGCGCCGGTACCCAGTGCGGCACGCGCGCGGGCTTCTTCTACGTCGAGCATTGCGGCCAAGGTGGCAAATTGTGCGGAAGTCAGTGCATTCATGGAGGGGCTCCTTGTAGGGTGTGAGAAGCAAAATGCCCAAGGGGCATCTTTTCAAGATATGCCTCGACATGCGTATCCATCTGCTCCCAGATCAAGAATGACGGCGGTATCCGGTGACACTGGTGACATATTGCCAGCGCCGCGACTGCCTGGCAGGCATCGCGGAGGCATGAAGGGGCGCTATCCGCCCGTTACGCACGCATGCAGCCTGCTCCGTCAGAAAAACCTGACAATCCACGCGATACGACTGACGACACTCTCAGTGCACCCTGCTTTCGCGAGCGATCGGCGGACGCGATACTCGCCCGATGATTTCGCGTACCAACACCGACCGACTGACTGTGTATCTGGTCGAAAGAACGCCGTCTGTCAGGCGCAGGCAGTTGCGCCTGCTGGCGTCCCTGGACGGTCTACGTGTGGCCGGCGCCGGACACGATGCGCAAGCCCATCAAACGGAACTGGTAGACCTCCAGCCGGACGTCGTGCTGATCGGCCTGAACGCCACGGAGAACACACCTCTGCCGCGAATCCGCGCGCTCGCGATCGCCTTGCCGGCCAGCACGCTGATCGTGCTGGCCAACGAGGGCACACCGCAGATGCGCCGCGCGTGCCTGATGGCTGGCGTGGCCCACTGCTTCGACAAGACGCTCGAGATTGTGGAACTACGCAACCTGCTGCTCGCCATGGCGAGCACGGCACGGCAACACCGGCAACGATAACCCCCTGAATTCCTACTGACCGCAAGGACGCCCATCATGCACCAGCACATTCTTGTCGCCGTCGACGATAGCCCCTGCGCGCGTCGCGCCCTGAACGAAGCCGTCGGCCTTGCCAGCGCGTTTCACGCAAAGCTCGAGATCCTGCACGTCATCGACTACAGCTTCCTGCAGTACGACTTCGGCTATGGCGATTTCACCGAGCTACGCCCACAGTTGACGGCAGCCGGCGAATCGCTTCTCAAGGAAGCTGGCGAGATCGCCGGGGCCGCCGGGCTCGAGCATCACGAAACCCTGATCGACGATCTGGCGACGATGGGCAACATCGCGGACCGCGTCAACGGTTACGCGCGAACGTGCGGCGCCGATATCGTCGTCATCGGCACGCATGGCCGGCACGGCTTGAAGCGCATGCTGCTTGGCAGCGTCGCCGAAAGCCTGGCACGCGATTGCCCGGCCCCCGTTGTCCTGGTGCGTGACGACTCCCCCGCCAGGACCGCTGAACGTCCGGTCGCCCAGAAGTAAGGCTGTGGGAACCCGCGGGACGGGACTCACCACCCCTCCCGCGCTTCCAGCAAGGCCATTTCGATGACCTCCCGGATCTGGCGGGCCAGACCATCCATCCGCTCCGCCGGCACGCCCCCGTATCCGAGCACCAGGCCGTTGTAGTCCGGTGCCGAGCCCGGCAGACAGAACCTCGACAGCGGGCGCAGCACCAGCCCTTGCGCGCGGCCGATGCGGCTGACTTCGGTATCGGCCACCGGCACGTCCAGTCGGGCGGAAAGGTGCATGCCGCCCGCGCCTCCCGAAACCGTCACCAGCCCGTGCAGATGGCGCGTCATCGCATCGTGCAGCGCGGCACGCCGGGCGGCGTAGAGTTGCCGCATCCGCCTGAGGTGGCGCGTGAAATGCCCTGCCTCGATAAACGATGCCAGCGCGAGTTGCTCGGCCACTCGTCCGCGCAGCATGAGCGCGCCGGCCGTACGGTGGATCACCGGCGCCAATGCCGGCGGAACCACCATGAAACCGATCCGCAGCGCCGGGAACACCGTCAACCGGACCTTGCCCGCGGCCACGACATCGCTCGGCCTGCTCGGGGTGCCGGTGTTCGGCGTGGCGTGTTCGGCCATCGCGCTCGGCGAACCCATCTCGCTGCAGCTCATCGTGGCGATGGGGTTGATTCTGGGTGGGATCGGGGTAGGGACGATGGGCGGGGGAAGACAAAGGGGGTGATGTCCCCCCCTTTGTCCCCGGCGCCGTCAGTCGACCTTCACGTTCAGTTCACCCACGACACCCGCCCATTTGGCCAGTTCCGCCTGGATAAACCGCCCGAGATCGGCCGGGGAACTGGCGACGGGCGTCGCGCCCTCGCCATTGAAGCGCTGCACCAGCTTTGGCGAGGCCATTGCCTTGCCAATTGCCTTGTTCAGCGAATCGATGATCGGCTGCGGCGTATTGCGCGGGGCCAGCAGCGCGTTCCAGGTATTGATCTCGAAGTTGCCATACCCCGGTACTTCACGCATGGCGGGAACATCCGGCAGTTGCGCGGACCGGTCCCGGGTGGTCACTGCAATGGCCCGCAGTCGGCCGGCCTTGACCTGAGGCAACGCGCCAGGCAACGTCGCGAAGCTCATCTGCGTCTCGCCGGCAATCACCGACGTATTGGCAAGCGCGCCGCCGCGATACGGCACATGCACAAGCTTGGCACCTGCACCCTGGGCGAACATGGCGCCTGCGAGGTGCACCGGCGATCCGTTCCCGCTCGACGCATAGTTCAGCTCACCCGGTTTCTTCCGGGCCAGCGCCACCAGATCGGGCACCGATTTCACCGGCAGGTTCGGGGTCGTGATCAGCACCAGCGGGATCGATGCCACCATGCTGATGGGCGCAAATCCGTTGACCGGATCGTAGCCAAGCGATTTCTTGTACAGGGCCGGGTTGATGCCGTGGCTCGACACCGTCGCCATGAACAGCGTGTAGCCATCGGGCGCGGATTGCTGCACGTACGCGGCGGCGGCATTGCCGGCCGCGCCGGGCCTGTTCTCGATGATCACCGATTGCTTCAGCTCGGCAGCCAGTTGCTCGGCCAGGGCCCGTGCCAGGATGTCCGTGGTGCCGCCAGCCGCGTAGCCCACGACGATCTTGACGGGCTGCTGCGGATACTGCGCAGCAGCATTCTGCGCCGTGCCCAACCCGCCCACGATCATCGCCGCTGCGAGAGCAAGAATCGGCCTCTTGTTCATACATGTCTCCTGTAGTTTTATATGTTCGCCACGTCCGGCGCGGCGATACTGCCGGGAGCCGTGGTCTCCCGGGACGCGCGCTACTTCCCGGTGAAAACCGGGCTGCGTTTTTCAGCGAAGGCGCGCTTGCCTTCGCGATAGTCGTCGCTGGCGAAACACTGCATGACCAGTTGCTGCATGGCCGCGATGTCGACTTCCGGACCAAGCTGCTGCAACTGGCGGATCATGCGTTTGCCGGCGCGCAGCGTCAGCGGCGCATTCGCGGCGATCTGGTCGAGGCGGACCTGGAGCGCGGCATCGAGGTCCGCCGCATCCGGTGTATCGGTCACGTGATGGATCAGTCCGAGGGCCTTGGCTTCGGCAGCCGCGTAGCGGTTCGCGGTCAGGAAGATCTCGAGCGCATTGGCCGCCCCGACCGTGGTCACCAGGTTGCGGATAGCGGTCAGCCGGTACCCGAGCCCGAGCTTGCCAGCCGGAATCGCGAAGGTGCTGTCGGCCGATGCGATCCGGATATCGCAGCACAGCGCGATGTTCATCCCACCGCCGATGCAATAGCCCTTGATGCGTGCCAGCGTGGGCTTGGCATAGTCGTAGAGCGCGAGTTGCGCGGCCTCTGCAACCTGCTCGTAGGCCGCCACGGCTTCGTCGCCCGAGCGCAGCTTGTCGAACTGGGAAATGTTGGCGCCGCTCACGAAAGCGCGTTCGCCAGCGCCGGTGAGCACGACCGCGCGGATGTCGTCGTCCCGCTCGAATGCTGCCAGCGCTTTGGGCACCGCCGCCCACATGTCGAAGGAGACGGCGTTGTGCCGCCCGGGATCGTTGAAGGTGATCCAGCCTGTGTTGCCCCGCTTCTCCACGAGCAGGGCATCGGTAATTTCGCCTTCCAGAATGCGTGTGCTGTTCATGTTGCCTTTCTTGGCCGTCTGGCCCGGTGTCGTTCGATTCCGTTGGTCAAATGCCGGCGCATGGCCGTGCGTGCCGCTTCCGCATCGCCAGCTGCGATGGCATCGAAGATGGCGTGGTGTTCGTTTTCGACTTCCGCGATACGCGCCGTCCCCGTCGATCCGGTTCGCAGCGTACGCACGGCGTCGTGCAATACATGGCTCAGATGCGCCATCAACCGGATGAAGTACGGGTTGTTGGTGGCGTTACCCACGGCAAGGTGGAAATCGAGCGCGCTATCCGTGCCCTTCTCCAGGTCCCCGCCCGATTCGTCGACCTTCGCCAGCGCGACGCGCAATGCCTCGAGTTGCGTATCAGTGCGATACATCGCCGCCAGCGCCGCCGCGCCCGATTCGATCTCGACCCGCAACTGGAAGACATGCTCGAGCGCATCCTTCTCCATCAGTTCATCGGTGACGATCTCGAAATTGCGCTGCCCGATACCGTGAGCCACGAACGAGCCGGTGCCGCGCCGCGTTTCCACGTAGCCCGACAGTTTCAGCCGGGCAATGGCCTCCCGCACGACGTTGCGGCTCACGTCGAACGCCGTGGCCAGTTCGTGCTCCGTGGGCAACCGCTGGCCATGCGCCAGCGAGCCGTTGAGAATGCGCTGGCGAATCTGGTGCGCGATCTCGTCGGGCAGGTTGTCTGGCCGGCGCAGGCTCGTGAATCCGCGGGCTTCGGTATCGAATGGGGCCTTCATCTGAATCTCCGTCATGTCTTGCGCCCCCGTGTCGGGGACATTCATGCCGGATATATTAGCGCCCAATCAGATGACACCCTGCGCGGCGAGCGCCTCGACCTTCGCCGCGTCCAGACCAAGCAAGGCGCGATAGACGTCAAGGTTGTGTTCCCCGCTTTCCGGAGCCGGCGCCAGTTTCCCCATCGGCGTGCGGCTCAGCGTCACCGCCTGGCCTACGACCGAAATCGGCCCGAGCGTCGGATGATCGATGGGCTGGCTCATGCGCAGATGCTCCACCTGCGGATCGGCGAATGCTTCCTTCATATTGAGAATCGGGCCGCATGGCACGCCTTCCTCGTTCATGCGCGCGATCCATTCCTGCGTCGTGCGGGTACGGGTGCGTTCGGCAATCTCCGCGCCCAGTGCCGCGCGATGGCGCGCGCGCAGCGGCACGGTCCGGAACCGCTCGTCCTGCACCAGTTCGGGCGCGCCCAGTACGTTGCAAAGGCGGGCGAAGATGTCGTTGCCCATGGCGGCGATGTTCATGTGACCGTCCGCCGTGGGGAAGACGCCGGTCGGGCTGCTGGTTGGGTGATCGTTGCCGCTCTGGCCCGGCACTTCGCCATTCATCAGCCAGCGCATTGCCTGGAAATCCATCATCCACAGTTGCGACTGCAGCAGCGAGGTCTGTACCCATTGCCCCTGCCCTGACACCTCGCGCTCCAGCAATGCCACCATCACGCCGATCGCGCAGAACAGGCCCGCGGTCAGATCGGCAACCGGTATGCCCGCGCGCATCGGTCCCCGCCCGGGTTCGCCGGTCACGGACATCATCCCCGAGATGCCCTGCGCGATCTGGTCCAGGCCCGGGCGGTCGTGATACGGCCCATCCTGGCCGAAGCCGGAAACGCTGCCGTAGACAATGCGCGGATTCACCTTGCGCAGCGACTCGTAGTCGATGCCGAGCTTGAATTTCACCGAGGGACGGTAGTTCTCCACCACCACGTCTGCCTTGCGCACGAGGTCAAGGAACAACGCGCGACCTTCGGGATGCTTGAGGTTCAGCGTGATGCTCTGCTTGTTGCGATGCGTGTTCTGGTAGTCGGCCACCTGCGCCGAGCCACCGGGCCGGTCGTCGGGCGCCAGCCCCGGCTCTTCGATCTTGATGACGTTCGCGCCCCAGTCAGCAAACTGACGCACGGCAGCCGGGCCCGAACGCACGCGCGTCAGGTCCAGCACGGTGAAGCGGGAAAGCGGTCCAGATCCCACAGTTGTCTCCAATGTCTTTGCTCGGCGTTCGCGGATTGCCGATGTTGTTAAGTAGGATGTTGGACATCCTATCTATAAAACAAGAGGGAGCAAACGGGGTTAACCCGCTCATGGCTGGTTTGCAGATCGAATCAGGAAAGAGAATGCAAAGATGGCCGAGGCGCGCCCGGCCGTCTCGGCGTCAGGACGCCTAAGCCTCGAGCCCCTCGGCCACCAGGCTGGCAAACACCTCCGTCAGCCGCGAACTGGCGAGATGGCCCGCATGAGCCAAGCGCACCTCCACCGCGATCGCCGGCACCAGCGGCACCACCATCAGGGCCTGGCCGAACACGCGCGCGGCGTACGGATTGACGATACCGATGCCTGCGCCCTCGGCCGCAAGACGACAGATCGTGCTCGAATAAGTGGTTTGCAGCGTCGCGGCCGGTTCCGCCCCGGCTTCTTGCAGCGCCTGCCAGAGCGCGACACTGAGTTCGTCGTCCGCGTTCAGGGTCAGCAGCCGCTGGCCCGACAGGTCCGCCGCGCGAATCCGCCGCCGCGATGCCATGACGTGCCCGGGATGCATCACGCATACGGCGGGTGACCGGTGCATGACGCGGATATCGAACTGGGGATGGTCGAGCCGCCCCGTGGCCAGCACCAGATCGAATCGTCCGTGCAGCAGCCCTTCGCCAAGCTGGTGGCTGCCGACGGTCTGCAGGTCCACCGATACATCGGGATGCCGCTCGATAAAGCGCGCCACGATACCGGGCATCGGCCCCAGACCAAGCGTCGGCGTGCAGCCGAGCCGAAGCAGGCCCGTACCGGAACGGCGCAGCAGATGGACCTCCTGCCCGATACGCGCCAACCCCTGGAAATGCCCCTGTACGGTTTCGAACAGCCGCTGCGCCTCGGGCGTGGGCCGCAGCCTGCCCTTTTCCATATCGAACAGTTTCAGGTCGGTACCGGTCTGCATCTGCGCCAGCACCCGGCTCACCGACGGCTGCGTGGTGTGCAGCATGGCGGCGGCGGCCGTTGTCGTGCCGCTCAGCATCACTGCGCGAAAGACCTCGATTTCACGGAAACTTGGCGCGCGCGGCATATGGACTGGCTTCGATGGGGGGTCACCGAGTGTATATCAGCGGCGTATAGGGTCCGCGCAAATTTGAATTATCCGGCATGGCTGCCCGCGCCTACACTCCTGCCATCGTAGACACGCACAGAACATCCCGGAGACATCGAATGCCACGCTTTTCCCGTTGCCTGCCCCTCATTGCCGCGCTGCTGGGCACGGTCGTGCCGGCCATCGCGCATGCCGCATACCCCGACCACGCACTGCGCCTGATCGTGCCATTCAGTGCGGGCGGCAGCTCGGACCTGCAGGCGCGGATGCTGGCGGACAAGCTTGGCAAGCTGTACGGCCAGCCGGTGGTCGTGGAGAACCGCCCCGGCGCGGGCGGTCATATCGGCGGCAAGGCCGTAGCCGACGCCGCACCCGACGGCTACACGCTGCTGCTTGGCTCCATCGGCCTGCACGCCACCTATGGCACGTATCCGAAACTGAACTACGACCCGTCGAAAGACCTGAAGGTGGTGACGGTGCTCGCGGAGATGCCGCACGTCGTTCTGGTCAACCCGAGCATCCAGGTAACGAACCTCAAGCAACTCGTCGACGCGGCGGCAAAGCGCCCGGATGGCATGACGTTCGGCTCGGCCGGCGTCGGATCGTCAGTGCACATGATTGGCGAACTGTTCAAGGTCACCACCGGCGCGCATCTGACCCATGTGCCGTACAAGGGAAGCTCCGCGGCCATCGCCGACCTGCTGGGCGGGCAGATCGACATGATGTTCGAGAACCCGCCGACTACGCTCGGGTACATCCGCTCGGGCAAGTTGCGCGCGCTGGCCGTGACCGGCAAGACCCGGCTGGCGGCCTTGCCGCAGGTGCCAACGGCCGCCGAGGCCGGCGTGCCGAACTTCGTTGCCACATCCTGGACCACTGTCGCGGTCAGCGCGAAAGTGCCCGACGCGATCGCCGACAAGCTCAATGCCGACATCCGCTCGATCGTCGCATCGCAGGAATTCCGCTCGGCGCTCGCCGAACAGGGCATGACGCCGGTTGGCAACACCCGCGACGCCGCCACGACATTCATTGCCGGCGAGAAAGCCCGCTGGGACCAGGTCATCGCCAAAGCCCGGCTGACGGCCCAATAATCGACAGCCCAATAACCACAACGCCAACCTCATACCGATTCCACGCCCATCAAGCCGGCTGACCATGCATCACGACAAGATCGAACACCATCCCCTGCCGTGCCGACGGCTGGGTGACGGCAAGCTCCACCACTTCTTCGGCTACTACAACAAGAGCACCTGGGATCGCACCGACCGCTACGTGCTGGCGCAGCGCGTGCCGATGGCCGACGCGGACCTGCATCCCGGCCTCATCGCAGAGATCGGCTTCTTCGATACCCAGGACGACGACCGCTTCCAGAAGGTCGGCCAGACCACCGCATGGAACTGGCAGATGGGCGCTCAACTGCAGTGGCTCGATGGCGCGCCCGGCAGGCAGTTGATCTACAACTGCCGCACCGACGACGAATCCGCCTTCTATCCGTGCCTCGGCGCGGTCATCCATGACGTCGCCAGCGGTGTTTCGCGCCCGCTGCCGATGCCGGTCTACGTGGTGGCGCCGGACAGCCGCTACGCGCTGTGCGTCGATTACCGCAGGCTTTACGTCACGCACCAGACCATCGGCTACAGCGACGAGGCTTCGCTGCGGGCCCTCCCCCAACTGGATCTGGCCCCCGCGAGCGATGGCATCCATGTGATGGACCTTGCGACCGGCATGTCCCGGCTGATCGTCAGCTACGACGCACTGCGCAACTTCCATCCGGTCCCATCGATGGACAAGGCAATCCACTGGGTCAGCCATATCGAAATCAATCCGTCGTCGTCGCGCGTGCTGTTCCTGCACCGCTGGACGGAGCGGGTCGAGGACGAGACCTGCTTCCTGCATCGGCTGATCACCGTGAACCCTGATGGCACCGATATGCGGCTGCTCGAATGCTCGGACCACCCGCTGCCGCAACTGGCGGCAGATTTCGATCCGAATGCGGTGGGTACCTTCGACTACGAGAAATCGGAGTACCAGATCTCGCATCCGCTGTGGAAGGACGACACCCACATCATCGTCTGGGGCCCGCACGCCGGCAGCATCCACTATCACCTGTACGAGGACCGCGCGGACGGCGAGGTCATGGTGATCGGGGCCGACGTCCTGACCGAGAACGGCCATATGACGTTCTCCCGCACGCATCCCGACTGGCTGCTCAGTGATACCTACCCAGACGCGCAGACCAATGAGCGCATCCTGTTTCTGTATCACGTGCCCAGTGGCGTGCGCCACGACATCGGTTCGTTCTACACGAGCCCGACGCTGAAGAAGGAAAACCGCTGCGACCTGCACCCGCGCTGGAGCCGCGATGGCAAGCGCGTGTGCATTGACTCGATCCACGACGGCAACCGGCAGATGTATGCGCTGGATGTCGCCTCGCTGGTCGATCCCGCGTAAGCATCGGCCGAAAGCATTGCCCAAAACGGGGGTAACGGCGGTAACGGGGGTATTTCGGCCACTTGTCCGCTACACTGCGGCGCAATGCCGTCGATCCAGCCCCCGCGCCATGCGCCTGCGTCACCTTGAAATCTTCCATGCGGTCATGCGTACCGGCTCGCTGAGCCGGGCCGCCGAACTGCTCTTCATCTCCCAGCCCGCGGCCAGCAAGGTGCTGGCCCACGCGGAACGCGACCTCGGCTTCAAGCTGTTCACCCGCGCGCACGGCCGGCTGCTGCCCACGCGCGAGGCGCAACTGCTGCACGCCGAAACGGTGCATCTGTTCGCCAACCTGGAGAACGTGCGCCAGCTCGCGCGCAACCTGCGACGCCATCCCGAGGGCCATCTGCGCATTGGCTGCCTGCCCAGCCTGGGCCTGAGCCTGATCCCGCAGGCGGTGCGAGAGTTTCGCCAGCGCTGCCCCGGCGTCTCGCTGGAAATCGAGACACGGCATGGCGACGAACTGCAAGGCCTGGTGATGTCGCGCGAACTCGACATCGCCGTGGTCTTCGACCCGGCCCCGCGCCCGGGCGTGACATCGAGCGCGCTGGGGCAAGCGGAGGTCGTCTACCTCGGCCCCGCCTCGAACGCGCCGCCGCAGGGGCCGGTGCAACTGGCCGCGCTCGACGATCAGCACTGGATCGGCATCGGCAACAGCGACCCGCTGGGTGGCCTGATCGCTCAGGCCTTCCGCGATCTCGGGCTGGAGGAGCGCACGCCGATGATCGAGGCGCGTACCTACTACGTGGCCGCCGCGCTGGCGGAATGCGGCGTCGGCTACGCTCTGGTCGACCATTTCACGGCTCAGTTCTCGCAGCGCGCGAGCGGCGAGGAATTGCTGATCCGCCCGCTGGAACCCGCCCTGTCGGTGGGCGTGGCCGCGATCTACGCGGACGGCGCTGCGTCCTCGCACGCCCACGACACCCTGCTGGCGATCCTCGGATCCCAGTTCGAGGCGGCGCTGCCGGACCGGTCCGAATAACCTCAGGTTATAGGGTATGCGCTAAAGGTCATTTGAACGCTACCCCGCTCTCGTCAACACTGTCGCCTTGCCCGCAGCTGCGGGCGGCAGGTCATTTTCAAGGTTGGGGAGAGAAACATGCGGGTATGCGTACTGGGTGGCGGAGTGGTTGGCGTCGCGAGCGCCTACTATCTGGCGCGCGAGGGGCATACCGTCACCCTGCTGGAAGCGCGCGACGAACTGGCCCAGGAAACCAGCCTGGCCAATGGCGCGCAACTCAGCTACAGCTACGTGGCGCCGCTGGCCGACCCGGCCGTGCTCCCCAAGCTGCCGGGATGGCTGCTCGACCGCAACTCGCCCCTGCGTTTCGTTCCTCGCCTTGATTGGCGCCAGTGGACCTGGTGCCTCGAGTTCCTGCGTGCCTGCCGCACCGGCGTGGCCAAGAAAGTCACCGCGCAGTTGCTCGGGCTGGGCCAGCTCAGCCGCGATGGCGTGCATGAACTGGTAGAGCGCGAGGCGCTGCACTTCAACTATCAGCGCAATGGCAAGCTGGTGGTGTATCGCGATCCGGTTGCCTTCGACGGTGCCCGGCAGCAACTGGCGTATCAGGCCTCGCTCGGCAGCCGCCAGCAGGCGCTGGACGCCGCGGCCTGCGTGGCGCTCGAACCGGCCTTGGCCTCGTTGGAGCACAAGCTGGCCGGCGGCATCCACACCCCTAGCGAGGAAGCTGGTGACTGCCACGCTTTCACCGTTGGCCTGGCCGCGGCCGCCACGCGCCGTTTCGGCGCGAGCTTCCGCTGCGGCACGCGGGTGACGGGGCTGCGGCACGCAGGGCGACGCGTGGTTGCCGCGCGCACCGATGCGGGTGACATCGAGGCCGATGCCTTCGTGGTCGCTGCCGGCATGCAAAGCGTGCCGATGCTGGCGCCGCTTGGCGTGACGTTGCCACTGTATCCGCTGACTGGCTACAGCCTGACCGCGCCGACGCAACCGGGCCACCATCATCCCCCTGCCATCAGCGTGACGGACCTGCACTACAAGGTGGTCTACGCCCGTCTGGGCGAGCGGTTGCGCATCGCCGGCATGGTCGACCTGATTGGCCGCCATCCGCGTGCCGATGCACGTCGCGTCGCCCTGCTCGCCCGGCAGGCGCGCGAAACGTTCCCGGACGGCGCGAACTTCGACGCGGCAACCTCGTGGTGCGGCGGCCGGCCGGCCACGCCCGACAGCAAGCCGCTGATCGGCGCCACGCCGTACGACAACCTGTGGCTCAACACCGGTCATGGCGCGTTGGGCTTCACGCTGGCCTGCGGCAGCGCCGCGCTGCTCGCCGACGCCATGGCCGGCCGCCCCTCGTCGCTGGATGCATCGGCGTTCGCGCTGATGCGCTGACGCGCTGACACCGGGCCAACATCGCTTCCCCTCACACCGATACCCGCAACACACCATGAAACAGATCATCGATACCGGCCTGCCTCGATCCGCTGCTCCCGTCGAATGGGCGGTACTGGGCAACGGCATCCTGTTCACCACGCAGATCCCGACCGGCGCCGACGGCAACGTGGTGGAAGGCGGCATGGAAGCGCAGGCGCGCCAGACGCTGCAGAACCTGAAGCAGACGCTGGATGCGGCCGGTGGTAGCCTTGCCGACCTGACCCAGGTCATCGTCTATGTGACCGACCGTGCCGATCTCGCCGTCTTCAACCGGGTCTATGCGGAGATGATTCCGGCACCCTATCCCAACCGCGCGGCCATCGTGACCGTGGGTTTCGGGCGGCCCGAGATGCTGGTCGAGATCCTCGCCTACGCGGCACTCGGCTGAGTCACCCCCGCGCCAACGCTTATCTCCGAAGGACTGATCCCATGCCATCCTGCGACCTGTTGTTCACCAACGCCACGTTGATCGATGGTACCGGCGCCACACGTCGTACCGGCGCGCTGGCCGTGACGGACGGACGCATTGTCGCGCTCGGTGACTGCTCCGGCTGGCAGGCCGCGCATACGGTCGACGCAACCGGCCATGTGCTGGCGCCCGGCTTCATCGACGTGCACACGCACGATGACAGCGCCCTGCTCAGCACGCCTGCAATGCCGGCCAAGACCAGCCAGGGCGTGACGAGCGTGATTGCCGGCAACTGCGGCATCAGCATCGCGCCGCTAACGCCTACCCACGGCCTGCCGCAGCCGCTGATGCTGCTGGGCGAGGTCTCGGACTACCGCTTTCCCTCCGTCGCCGACTACCGGCGCGCGCTGGAGGCCTCGCCACCCAGCGTCAACGTTGGTCTGCTGGTGGGCCACAGCACGCTGCGCGCGGGCGCGATGACCGATACCACGCGTGCCGCCACCGCCGAGGAAATCGAGGCGATGGCCGCGATGCTCGACCAGGCGCTGACCGATGGCGGCCTGGGCATGAGCACCGGCCTCAGCTATCCGGCAAGCCGCGCAGCGCCAACCGCCGAAGTGGTGGCCCTGGCGCGCGTGACCGCGCGTCACCCGGGCGCGATCTACACCACCCATATGCGCAGCGAGCGCGACCAGGTCATCGAGGCCGTTGGCGAAACGCTGGAGATCGGCCGCGAAGCCGCGCTACCCGTCGTGATCTCGCACCACAAATGCATCGGGCGCAAGAACTTCGGCAAGACCACCGTCACCCTGAGCCTGATCGACAAGGCGCTGGCCACCCAGGACGTATCCCTCGACGTCTACCCCTACACGGCCAGCTCCACGGTGCTGCTGCCCGAGTTCGTCGGCGAGGCGGAACGGATCATCGTCACGAGTTCGCAGCCGTATCCCGAGCAGGCACGCCGGGACCTGTCGGCCATCGCCGCCGACTGGAATGTATCGCTGGAGGAAGCTGCCGCCCGGCTCGGACCGGCCACCGCGATCTATTTCCAGATGGATGAGGGCGACCTGCGCCGCGTGCTCTCTCACCCGCGCACGATGATCGGCTCGGATGGCATTCCCGGCCCTTACCCGCACCCACGGCTCTGGGGCAGCTTTCCGCGCGTGCTCGGCCACTACGCCCGCGAACTGGGCCTGTTGACGCTCGAAGACGCCGTGCGCCGCATGACGTCGCTGCCAGCCTCGGTCTTTGGTCTGCCCGGGCGTGGGGTGCTGGAAGTGGGCTACGCCGCCGATCTGGTGCTGTTCGATCCCGAACAGGTGATCGACCGCGCCGACTACACGCAGCCGTGCGAGCCGTCGGCCGGCATCGAAGCGGTCTATGTCAACGGCGTGCAGGTCTGGGGCCCGGATGGCGCCACCGGCGCTGCCGCCGGACAGTTCCTGCGCCATTGAGCCGGACGACCCGACTACCGGCCCGCCGCCCCCGACAACATCCATCCTGACAAGAATCACGAGGAGACCCAACTTGAAACGCAGACACTTCCTTCTGGCGCCCGTCCTCGGCGCCATCGCGCTGGGCACCGCCACGCTGGCGCACGCCGCCTATCCCGACCGGCCGATCACACTGGTCATCCCCTTTTCCGCCGGGGGGCCAACCGACGTCGTGGGACGTATCGTTGCCAGCAAGGCTTCGGAGATCCTGGGCCAGCAGATTGTGGTCGACAACCGCGTCGGCGCGGCCGGCACGATCGGCATGAATGCCGTGGCGCGCGCCAAGGCCGATGGCTACACGCTCGGCCTCGCCACGGTCAGCACGCACGGCACCGCGCCGCATCTGCTGGCCAAGCCGCCCTATGACCCGGTCAAGGACTTCACGCCGGTCGTCAATCTGGTCAGCAGCCCCAACATCCTCAGCGTGCACCCCGGCTTCCCGGCCCGCACGCTGAAGGAGTTCGTGGACTACACGAAGAAGCACCCCGGCAAGGAAAGCTACGCCAACGCCGGTGCCGGAGGCATCAACGACCTCGGCATGGCCTGGTTCCTGCAACTCAACGACGCCAACATGATCAGCGTGCCCTACAAGGGCTCGGCGCCGGCGCTCAACGATGCGATCGGCGGCAACGTCAAGGTCATCTTCGACAACTTCCCGTCGTCCCTGCCATTCATCAAGGCGGGCAAGCTGCGCGCGCTCGCCATCACCGGCACGCAACGCAACGACAAGCTGCCCGACGTCCCGACCTTCGCAGAGCAGGGCTACAAGGACTATGACGTCAGCGCCTGGTATGGCGTGGTAGCGCCGGCAAAGTTGCCGCCGGAGGTTCGCACCCGCCTGGTGGAGGCCTTCCAGGCGGCGCTGGCCGATGCCAACACGCGGCAGCGCCTTGTCGATGCCGGCGCCTTCCCGGTCTCGGTCGGGCCGGATGCCTTTGCCCGCCAGATCCGTCAGGAATACGAGCGTTGGGGCACGGTGATCCGCAAGGCTGGCATCACGCCGCAGTAAGCCTCGCAAACATCGCAGGCACAGGGACGGGAGCGGGCAGCGCCGGCAGAGGCCTGCCCGTCCAGCAATACAAGACAACACAAAGATAAGACGAGAGCAGGCAGGAGCCGGCACATGACATCAGTAGCAAGCAAAGCCCCCACTTCCTCAGACCTGCAGCCGAGTCGGCGCATCGCGGCGATCGCGGTGTTCGTGGCGGGTCTGGCAATCGCCCTGTACACGCACCTGGCCATGCCCGGCGAGACGAGCCTCTGGGGCCTGACGCCCGTGCTCGTGTTCGCCATCATCGCGCTGCTCGGCGTTGACATCGTGCTGTCGACCATCGCCGCCATCGTGCTCGGCGCGATCATGACCGGCACGACGCCGGTGGGCATGGGAAAACTGCTGGCCGACTCGCTCGGCTCCTTTATCGCGGTTGTCGGCCTGATCATCGTGCTGGGCGCCGGCGTGGGCGAAGTGGCCTCGCGCACGGGCGCCGCCGAGCAACTGGTGCGCGCCATTGTGCGGCGTATCGGCTTGTCCAATCAGGTACGCGTGCGCCTCGGCATCATGGTCACCTCCACGCTGATCTGCGGCGCGCTGGGCACGCTGGCCGGCGGTAACGCCATCATTGCCGCCGTGGTGATCCCGATCGCCGCGGCGGTGCGCCTGTCGCCGCCGGCGGTGGCCGCGCTGTTCCAGACCGCGGGTTCCGCCGGCCTGGTGCTCGGACCGTTCACGCCCAACGTCGTGACCGTGCTGGGGCTGACCGGCCTGAGCTACCCGGAATACCTGATGGTGGCCGGCATCCCGATGGCGGCGGCCACGCTCGCCAGCGGCTGGTTCATGTCGGGCCGCATCCAGAAGATGACCGAGGCCGAGCACCAGTACGACGAAGCCAAGAACGGCATCGCCGCGTTCGACCTGTCCGCCACGCCACCGCGCACGGCAGTACGCGCCGCATGGGCGTTCTGCCTGACCATCATCGGGCTGGCCACGGCCGGCGTGATCGTCAAGGCCGGCTTTGCCTTCGCCATCATCGTCATGGTGTCGCTGGCCGCCACCACCGGCCTGGCCGGCGGCATGGGTCCGCGTGCCATCCTCCAGGCGATGTATGCCGGCGCGGGCAAGCTGATCTGGATCTTCTTCCTGTTCTGGCTGTTCAACCCCGTGCTGGTGCTGGTGGACAAGCTCAACGCCTACCACGCACTGCTCGACATCGCCAGCCCGCACCTGGCAGGCATCGGCGGCGCCATGCTGTGCGTGATCATTCTGTGGTTCAACGTGATTGGACACATCCCCGGCGCGGCAGTCGCGCAGATGACCTTCACGGCCAAGATCTTCGGCCCGCTGCTGGCCGCCGCCGGCGTCGGCCCCGCGGCCACGACCGCCGTGATCCTCGGCAGCTCGCAGATTGACTGGTTCGGCCCCTTCCCTACCTCCGACATGTTCGGACAGATGGGCCTGGCCCGTTCGACCCAGCTAAAGTACATGCTCTACAACGGCTGGGCGGTGATCATCGTGAATCTCTGTCTGTTCTCTGGGCTGTTCTTCTTGCTGGTCTGAGGAGGCGATATGGAACTCGTGGCATTTCCGCTAGGTAGCCGGATTCCCGATGCGGCCGCGCTTCGCGCGCGGGTAGAAACCGCGCTGGCACCGCTGCTGGCCGGCACGCAGGCACGCGTCGCGATCAGCCTGCGGCTTGCCGATGGCAAGGTGGTGCTGGAGCGCGAGGCCGAGCGCGTGCAGCCATCGGCCAGCATCATCAAGCTGCCGATCCTGTTCACGCTGCTGGAACAGGTGGCGCAGGGTCATCTGCAGCTTGAGCAACGCTTCTCTCTGGACGGACTCGAGCGCGTGGGCGGTACTGGCATCCTCAGCCAGTTGCCGAGTGTCCAGAGCCTGACGCTGGCGGAACTGGCGCGGCTGATGATCGTGCTGAGCGACAACCTGGCGACCAATGCGCTGATCGAATTGCTCGGCTTCGAGGGCGTGAACGACTGGTGCGATCGCGCGGGACTCGGGCAGACGCGGCTGCAGCGTCGCATGATGGACGCCGCCGCGCGCGCCGCAGGGCTGGACAACTTCACGAGCGCCAGCGACGCTGCGGCCTCGCTGTGCAGGCTGCTGCGTGATGGATCGTTGCCAGCCCCGCTGCGTGACTTCGCACTGGGGCTGCTGGCCGATCAGCGCGAGCGCGCCCATTTCGGCGCGGCGCTGCCAGCCGATGCCATGCTGGCCAACAAGACCGGACAGTTGCCCGGCCTTCGTCACGACGCCGGCATTCTGACCGTAGGCGCCTACAGCGTCGTGCTGGCCGTACTGGCCGACGGTTTCACCGACGCGCGCACCGCGCAGACGCTGCACGGTGGCGATGGCGCGCAATGGCTGGCCGAAGCGGCGCGGATCGTGGCGCAGGCGCTTGCCGCGCAGCAAGACGAGAACGGAGCGGAATGATGCGGATAAAAGTCGCTGCCATCCAGATCGACAGCCGGCAGGACCGCGAGGCCAACCTGGCGGCACTCGAACACTGGATTCTTGCCGCCGCGGCGGACGGCGCGAAACTGATCGTCACACCGGAGTACAGCGATGTCCGCGGCGATGCCAACGCGCTACAGGCGGCCGCCAGCGCGGTTCCGGGCCCAGTCTCCGAGCACATCGCCTCGCTGGCGCAACGCACCGGTTGCTGGATTCATCTGGGCTCGATGCATGAACGCCTGCCAGGCGAGACCCGCCTCGGCAATAGCGGCATCACGTTCGCGCCAGATGGCGGCATTGCCGCACGCTATCGCAAGGTGCACCTGTACGACGCCGTGGTGAATGGCAAACCCTATCGCGAGTCAGCCGACTTCGCGCCGGGGGACGGCCTGCATACCGTGGACGCTGCCGGCCTGACCCTGGGTCTGAGCATCTGCTACGACCTGCGCTTCGGCGAGTTGTACCGGACCCTGCGCGCACGCGGCGCCAACGTGCTGCTGGTGCCCGCCGCTTTCAACGTGCACACCGGACGCGACCACTGGGAGACGCTGCTGCGGGCCCGCGCCATCGAAAACCAGTGCTACGTGATAGCCGCCGCGCAGATCGGCGGCCCGGGACCCGCCCTGCCCTGCCTGGGGCGCAGCATGATCATTGACCCCTGGGGCACCGTGCTGGCCTGTATGCCCGACACCACCGGCTTCATCACCGCCGAACTCGATACAGAGCGCGTGGCCGGCCTGCGCGAGGCGCTACCGGCATGGGAGCATCGCCGCACGGACCTGTATTTCGGCGGCATTCAAAACTCAGGCTGAGCCCTGGCCCCGCGTCCAAGAGACGCTATCAAAATGGGGCGAAGCGGCTCTGGCTGGACGCGCGGCCGCAGACAGTACAGGTACGCCAGAATCGTTCTGATGTGTCTCTAGGCCCGCGCGCACTTGATGACGGTGTCCAGCGTGCGCGTGGTGATGTCCTTCCCGAACGAGCGCTCGAGCAGCGTCATGAATACCGGTCCTTTCTTCGGATCCGGCAAATATGCACTGAAGACTTCCGCCGCGCTCGCCTTGATGATGCTGGCGCCGTCGCGCTCGATTGGCAGTGTGATTTCGGGCGCCACCGGACTGCGGAGAAAGGTGACGACCCGCTTGGCCCCGGGCGCCAGGTCAAACTCGGCAAATGGATCGGCCTCGATCAGGTCCCGGAGATAGCCGGCGGGCCGAATGAACGTGCCGAAGCTATGACCCAACTCGGCGTGCATGGCCTTCTCGGCGCGTCGCTCCAGCGCTGTGGTGGACGCCAAACGCGCGTCGAACACGACGTTCCCGCTGGACAACAACGTCCGAACCTCGGAGAAGCCCGCCGCTTCGAAGCAATGCTTGAGCTCGGGCATCCGGGCGTTCATCGGACTGACACCGCGAAGAAAGGCGACGTATCGGGGCATGGTGATCTCTTGATGGCTGCCGGGCAGCCGCTCACGATTGGCGTGACACGCAGTCTACGCCCACCAGGCCCACTTCCGGCGGCGTCGCGCCACTAAAGGCGCGGGACATCGCCCATTGCATGCGATGCCCGCCGAGTATCAGATCAATTGTCGGATCAGTCGACGAATCAGTCGACCTGCGCGCCGGAAACTTTCACCGCTTCGGCCCAACGCTTGCTCTCGCTATCGATGAATGCCGAGAACTCCTTCGGTCCTTCGTTGACCGCGTCGCCGCCCAGGTCCTCGATGCTGGCACGCGTGGCGGGCTCCGCCACGATGCGCGTCACGTCCTCGTTGATCTTCTGACGCAGGCCGGGCGGCGTGGTCGCCGGGCTGAAGAGACCGAACCACGTGGCCGCCTGGAACGGCAGGCCAGCCTGCGTAAACGTCGGCACGTTCGGCAACGTCGGGCTGCGCTTCGAATGGGCCAGCGCAATCGCGCGGAGCTTGCCGGATTTGATATGCGGCAGCGCCGATGACAGCGTGACGAACGCCATCTGCACCTGCCCGCCCATCAGGTCGGACAGCATCGGCGCATCGCCCTTGTAGGGGACATGCGTCAGCTCCAGACCAGCCTTCGACTTGAACAGCGCGCCCGCCAGATGCTGCGGTGAACCGTTACCGGGCGAGGCATACGTCGCGCCCGGATGGCTGCGCGCGTACGCCAGCAGTTCGGGGAGATCCTTGGCGGGGACGGTCGGTCCGACCACGAGCACCAGCGGGACAATCGCCGACAGGTTGATCGGGGCGAAGTCCTTGACCGGGTCGTAGGGAAGGGACCGATACAGGCTACCGCTGATGGTATGGGCCGCGGTCGTCATGTAGAGGGTGTAGCCATCGCCCGGAGACTTCGCCACGAAGCCCGCGCCGAGCACAGTCCCAGCGCCGGGCTTGTTCACGACGACGACGGGCTGCTTCCACACTTCGCCCAGGCGCTTGCCGATCAGCCTGGCAATGATGTCGGTGGCGCCACCGGCGGCGTACGGCACCACGATCGACACCGGCTTGGTCGGAAATGCCGGGGCGTCCGCCGCATTCGCGGCTCCAGTGCCCGAAACGGAAAGCACGCCAAGACAGGCGAGCAAGCCTGCGACCCGATTGCGAATATTCATCCTAAGTCTCCTAACTGCTTCTTGCGGTGGGCGATGGGTATCGCCTGTTCAAAAACAACTGGAACGCCACTCAGCCATGGAGCCCGCGATCCAGCCGTCTTGTTCCGTCGAACGGAATATTTATTCTTCTGAACAGAATTCTAGCCGAATAATGGATCAGAAGTCGTCCACTACGGGAGCGCGCCAAGCTAAAATTTGCGGCCGCCACGAGGCAACGTGCCTTTGCGGCAGAACCGGTATTCTGTTGAGCCCATGGCAGCCAGTCGGCAGCCAGCGCTATGTAGCCCGCCGACCCTGTCTTTTCACTTCTTCCACTTCAGACATGTTGCAAACTCCTCCCGACGCGGCTGCAGGTCAAACCGACGGTGTTGCGGCAGTCGACCGCGCATTTGCCATCGCTGTTGCGCTGGCCCAGGCTGGCGCGCCGCAGACCCTTGCCGACCTGGCACGGGCGACCGGCATGTACAAGAGCACGCTGCTACGTCTGCTGGCCTCGCTCGAACGGAGCAGCCTGGTCGTGCAACGGCCCGACAAGCGCTACACGCTTGGCTCGCTGGCCTTCCTGTTCGGGCGCGCCTTCGAGGCAAGTCACGGATTGCAGGAGGCCATCTATCCGGTCATGGAATGGCTGGTGTCTAAAGGGACCGAAAGCCCGTCGTTCCATGTGCCGCACGGTCCGGACAACCGCATTTGCCTGCTGCGCATCGACTCCTCCCACTCCACGCTCGACCGCGTGCGCGTCGGAGACGTCCTACCCCTGCGCAAGGGCGCGCCCGGCAAGGTACTGATTGCCTACGGCGCCGGAGCGCCCGCCACCGCGGACACCCCGGTGGTGTTCACCTCGTTCGGCGAGCGCGATCCGCTGTGCGGCGCCATCTCCAGTCCCGTATTCGGGCCTGGCAATACGCTGCTCGGCGCCCTCTCCCTGTCCGGTCCGCTCGAGCGCTTCTCCGAACTCGCCGTGAACCGCATGACGGACCTGCTGCTCGAGGCGGCCAGCAGGGCAACCCAGGCACTCGGTGGCCGCTGGCCGGACGATGCCGCTCCGGATGCGCCAAAAGCCGCGAAGCGCCGCGCCTGATCGGCACGCTCTGGCCACGTTTTTGCGTCGTGGCCAGAGCCCCCTCGCCAGCGACTTCCGCCGCTTTCGTCCCCGAGTTACTTGCCTTCGAATACCAGGCTGATGGCCGGTGCGTACTTGTCGCCGTGGCCAGCCTCGATGGCCTGATCGAGACAGTTCATCAGGTTCTTCGCGCCAGTGGCTTCCACACCCAATTGGTCAGCCAGGGCTACGGCATAGCTGATGTCCTTGCGCGCGTAGGTCACCGGGAATGCGCGCTCCGGAAAGACCTGGGGCGCAATCGCCTTCATGCCGTGATTGCGCAGCGCGAAGCTGTCGGCCGAACCAATGGAAAGCGCCTCGAAAAGCCCCTGCGGCGAAAGACCGGCTCGCACGCCGATCGCACGCGCTTCAGACAGTGCGAGCACGGTCTCGTAGAGCACCATGTTGTTGAGGATCTTCACGACCTGCCCCGCGCCCACGCCACCGGCATGGACGACATCCGAGGCGAACATGCGGATGAACGGGGCAACCAGCGCGAACAGCGCGTCGTCAGCGCCCACCGGCACCGCCAGCGTGCCGGCTTCGGCCGCTGCACGCGTGCGCATGACCGGCGCATCGGCAAACTTCATGCCCCTGGCCGCCATGGCCTCCGCAGCCTTGCGTGCCGTGTTCATCGTGGACGTGCTCAGGTCGACGATGATCTGACCGGCGCGGCCACCGGCCAGCAGGCCGTTTTCGCCCAGCACCACCGATTCGACCACCTCGCCGGAGGGCAGCGACAGGAAGACGATGTCCGCCTGCGCAGAGACCTCCGCCATCGTCGCGGCGCGCACGCCGCATGCGGCCAGACGCGCCAGCGGCGCGGCATCCCGGTCGCACGCGAGGACGGTCGCTCCGCTCTTCTGCGCCAGGTGGCGGCACATAGGCTCGCCCATGACGCCAACACCGATAAATCCAATAGTCTTGATTGCCTGCATGATTTGATGCGCTCCTGATCTGGAAACTGGTAGACGTCAGGCCAGGGCCCCGTCGGACGGGAAGTTCTTCTCGTCCATGCTCCAGTAGATGCCTTTGCTTTGCTGGTAGAGGCGCACACCGTTGACGCCTTTCTCCCGCCCGATGCCGCTGTCCTTGAAGCCGCCGAACGGCGTGGCGATCGACAACTGTTTGTACGTATTGATCCAGACCAGTCCGGTCTCCAGCGCCCGCGCCACGCGCCATGCACGCTGGTAGTTTGCCGTCCAGATGCCGGAGGCAAGACCGAAGGCCGAGTCGTTGGCCTGCGCGATCAGGTCATCCTCGTCGCCGAAAGGCAGGACGCAAAGCACTGGCCCGAAGATTTCCTGCTGCACCGCAGTCGCGCTATTGGACAACCCACCGATCACGGTCGGCTCGAAGAACGCGCCAGCCTGCAGCGCCGCCTCGGGCGGCCGGCGGCCGCCAGCGAGAATCTGGCCGCCTTCCTCGCGCGCGATGCTGACGAAGCGTTCGACGCGATCGCGATGCGCGAAGCCCGCGAGCGGGCCCAGTTGCGAGCCCGCGACGTCTGGCAGGCCAACACGCAACGCGCGGGCGCGTTCGACCAGCAAACCCACGGCCTTGTCGTAGATCGAACGCTGCACGAAGAGCCGCGACCCTGCGACGCACGACTGGCCGCTGCCTTCGAAAATGCCATCGACCACGCCATTGATCGCGGCGTCGATGTTCGCGTCCTCGAAAATGATGTGCGGAGACTTGCCACCAAGTTCGAGCGCTACGGGGATGAGCCGCTGCGCGGCGATGCCGGCGATGCTGCGCCCGGTGGCCGTGCCGCCCGTGAACGACACCATGCGGACATCAGGATGCTCGACGAGCGCCGTACCGGTCTCCCTGCCGTCGCCGGTGACGACGTTGAGCAGGCCCTTGGGCAAGCCCGCCTCGAACGCCACCTGCGCCAGCAGCAACGCGCCCGACGGCGTGACTTCAGAGGGTTTCAGAATCACCGCGTTGCCGGCGGCCAGGGCCGGGGCCACCTTTTGCGCTTCCATCGTCAACGGGGAATTCCACGGCGTGATCGCGGCGACGACGCCATAGGGTTCATAGGCCGTCATCGACAGATAGTTGCCGCGCGACGGCGTCACTTCCGACCCGAGGGTTTCGCAGGCACTGGCATAGAAGCGGAAGGTCGAGGCCGCGGAAAGGGCCTGGGCCCGGCACTCCGACCAGACCTTGCCGTTCTCAAGCATCTGCAGCCGCGCGAACTCGTCGGCGCGCGCTGTCATGGCATCGGCAATCCGCATCAGGATGCCGGCCCGCACGTGGGGCAGCATCTTGCGCCACGCCGGATCATTGACCGCCCGCTTGGCGGACGCGACGGCAGCCGCCACATGCTCGGCCGTGGCAAAGGCGACCTGCCAGTTGACCTCGCCCGTGGCCGGATTGACGGAATCGAAAGTGCGCGCGGGGGTGAAAACACTGACGCCGTCGACCCAAAGAGCGCGGGTCTGGTCTGATTGATCCTGCATTTGCGTGACTCCAATGATTGTGAAATCCAGGAGTACGGCACGCCGGATGACGGTGCTGACGAGAATGTCTCGAAGCCGCTGCTCACAACCGGCGTGACGTTGCGCCGCAATGGACATGTGCGGTCGCGTCTCCTTTTTGCAGACTCCCTTTTCGTTCTATCTACAAGAACGTTAATTCTGCTAAAGAGAATTATGAGGGAGCAAGGCTGAGGACGTCAACCACGCCAGGAAATGCCAAGGGGCAAGGCGCGACAGCCGAAAAGACAACCGGCGCCCGGGCGCGGCCAATCTGGTCGCGCCCGGGCGCCGGTACCGCTGCGTCAGGCCGTGAAGGCCAGGCAGCGAAAGTCGGATACCGAAAGTCGAGTAGCGAAGGTCGAGTAGCGAAGGTCAGGCAGCGAAAAACCGGCGCTCCGCTTCCGCGGGCATCGCCATGCCCGTGACACGGGCTTTCTCCAGCACCTCCCAGAAATAACGGTAGGTGGCACGGTCATGCAGTTCGCCCTTGTACTGGATCGGTCCCCAGTCGGCATCCTGCGCGGCGAGCAGGATGCCGGCGGCGTCCTCCACCTCAGCAAAGTCCGGGCGCATTGCGCTGACGATCGGCAGGATCTGCGCGGGATAGATGCTCCACATGCGCAGGAAGCCGAACTGATTGCGCGCACGGCTGGCGTCGGCGCCAATCACGTCGGCGTCCTTGAGGTTCAGGCAGACGTTGTGCGCAGGCACGATGCCATTGGTCAGCGCCGCAGCCACCATGTCGGCTTTGGCGCGTGCCAGCAGCGCGTGCTCGAACTGGCCGGGGCTGCGCATCGCCGCAGCGGGAATCGCGCCGTGATGGCCACTGACAAAGTCCATCAGGCCGAAGTCCAGCACCTCAATGTCCGGCAGTCCGGCGATCGGGAACACGTCGCGCAGCGCGCCGTGGGTTTCGATCAGCACGTGCACCGGCACCGGCCGCTCCAGCCCGGCACGTTGCGCGGTCTCGCGGATAAACGCGATGACCTCCGCCACCTGCTCATGACGCGTGGCCTTGAGCACGGTGATATAGGCCAGCCGGCCGCCAGCCTGCCCGACGATGATCTCCACGTCCTGACGCCAGGCCGGGTGCGACGGATCATGAATCCGCGCGCCGGCGCGCCCGAAGCGATTGCGGTCGGAGGCGATCATCCTCGCTACCATTTCCGCGTGCTCGCGTTCCTGCCCCGTGGCGGCGCCGTCCTCGCAGTCGCAGGTCACGTCGAATACCGGACCGTACTCCGCTTGCAGGTCCATGGCCTTGCCGATCAGCTTTTCGCTACCGGCAAAGTGCTCGCAGGCGGCCAGCGCGGGAAAGGCTTTCTCGCCGGCAAACAGGGCATCTCTCGGGTGTGTCGCGGTTGTCATGCTTTGTCTCTCGTGTGTGTCGTGTGTCGTGTTCTTGATGGGTCGGACGGACCGGGGACTACCCCGCTCCTTGTCGTTACCGCCTTGTCGTTGCCACCTCGGCATTGGCGCCCGGGCATTACCGCCTTGGGATGGCGATGGTGTAGTCCAGGTCCAGCACCACGCTGGATGGATGCGCGGTCCGGCTCTCGCCGGGCGCGGGGAACGCGATGGATGCCGCGCTGACGTTCTTCACGCCGATCATGCGCAGCCGCAGCCCGCCGAGATGGCCCTGCCCCAGGTCGAGCTTCTCGATCACCTGCGTCGCGCAGGCAATGGTGTCGCCAGCATAGGTCGGATTCACGTGGCTGCCGCCGTTGATGGCGAGAATCGACAGCGCGTTCTCCAGTCCGTCGTACGACAGCGCGCGGCATACCGAAATGATGTGGCCACCATAGACCAACCGCCGTCCACCGCCGGCCGCCATGGCATGACCGTCGAAGTGCGCGCGGGCCGTGTTCTGGTACAGGCGCGTGGCGATGCTGTGGTCGCTGTCGTTGATCGTCATCGCGCCCGGGTGCTCGATGCGCTCGCCCACTGCGTAGTCGTCCCACAGGTCCGCAAAGCCGGTCATCGCCGTGATCTCGCGAACGCGCGCGGTGTAGTCGTCGCGACGCATCCATGCGCTCGGCACCACCGCCTGCGTGGCCGGCACCACCGCTTCCGCGCACGCCGCACCGTGGTCCCGCTTGTGCACCATCACCCAGCGCACCCAGCTCAGCACCTCGCGGCCGTGCTGGTTACGCGCCATGGATCGCACGTAGACCACGCCGCTCTTGCGGCTGGTGTTCTCCTTCAGGCCGATAACCTCGGATTCCACCGCCAGCGTGTCGCCCGGATACACGTGGGCGAGAAAGCGCACCTCCGCATAGCCCAGGTTGGCCACCGCATTGAGCGAGATATCCGGCACGGTCTTGCCGAACGCCGTGTTGAACACCAGCAGGTCTTCCAGCGGCCGTCGCTCCATCCCCAGATCGCGTGCATTGGTCTCGGCCGTGCACAGCGCCGCCCGGCTGCCGGTCAGGCCGATGTACAGACTCCGGTCGCCTTCGGTCAGCGTGCGCGGCGTGGCATGCCTGATCTTCATGCCGACCCGGAAGTCCTCGAAATAGTTACCGCTGCGGCACTTCTCCATATCCATTCCGTTTTATTTGTACGCACATAATTGCAACGAAAGTCGCGAGTGTCAACCGGGATCTTTGCCGCCAAGGCCGCGTACAGGCCGTCAGACCGCACATATATCGCACTTACCTCCGTAGCAGCCTCAACAGTTTCGCTTGCAAAAGTCCGGATACCCTGATTACTATGTCCGTACATATAAGCGAACCAATGCGAAAGTGAGGAGTCGTCGATGCAAAAACTGACCGAAGAGCGGCGCATGATTCAGGAGGCAGCGCGCCAGTTCACGATGGAGCGCGTGCTGCCGATCGCCAACAGGCTGGACCCTGAAAAAGGCCAGATCCCGCGCGACCTGATCGACGAAATGGCCGAGCTTGGCTACTTCGGCATCCTGATCCCCGAGGAGTACGGTGGCCTTGGGCTGGGCGCCTACGAGTACTGCCTCGTGGCCGAGCAGCTTTCGCGTGGCTGGATGAGCGTGGGCAGCCTGATTGCCCGCGGCAATGGCCTGATCGGCGCGCTGAAGGGCCTGGCGCCCGAGAAGAAGGCCGAGTACCTGCCGCGCATGGCGCGTGGCGAATTCCTGGGTGCGTTCTCGCTGTCCGAGCCGAATGCCGGATCGGACGTGGCCAACATCTCCTGCCGCGCCGTGCGCGATGGCGACGACTGGCTCATCACCGGCAACAAGTACTGGTGCACGTTCGCCGACCAGTCCGACTTCATCCTGGTGATCTGCCGCACCGATCCTGTGATCGACCCGAAGGCGCGCCACAAGGGCTTATCCGCATTCCTGGTGGAAAAGCCGCGCGGCGAGCTGCCCGAAGGCGTGAAAGGCAGCGTCATCCCGAAAATCGGCTACCACGGCTGGACCACCTGGGAACTGGCGTTCGACAACTGCCGCGTGCCGCACTCGAGCATGGTGGGCGAGGAAGGCAAAGCGTTCTACTTGACCACCGCCGGACTGGAAACGGCGCGCGCCCACACGGCGGCCCGCTCGATCGGGCTAGCCCAGGGCAGCCTCGAGGATTCGATCCAGTACGCGAAGGACCGCGCCCAGTTCGGCGCCCCGATCGGCAACTTCCAGGCCATCCGCTTCAAGCTGGCCGACATGGCGACGCAGATCGAAGCATCCCGCGCCCTGCTCTACACCGTGTGCGAAAAGATCGACGAAGGCGTGCGCGCCGACACCGAGGCGTCGATGGTCAAGCTGTTCGCCAGCGAGATGTGCGAGCGCGTGACCAGCGAAGGGCTGCAGATCCATGGCGGCGCCGGCTACACCACGCACTTCGCGGCCGAGCGCTACTGGCGCGATGCGCGTCTGACCAAGATTTTCGAAGGCACCTCCGAGATCCAGATGCGCATCATCTCCGATGCCATGCTGGGCAAGGTTGCAGCCTGATCTCCGGGGCAAGCGATGACTTCGAACATGCCTGCCACCGGCATTACCGCCCGCGCCGCCAGCATCGCGGTTGACCGAGCCCTGCGCTTTCCGGCCGCCGCGCTCGACGTGGCGCGGTTGTCCGTCTACGACTGCCTGGCTGTAGCGATCGCGGGGGCCGGCGAACCGGTCAGCGTGGCTGTGCGCGAGCTGGTCAGCCGCGAAGGCGGCACCGCGCAAGCGAGCGCAATCGGCCTGGCGGCGCGCATTCCCGCCCGCGCGGCCGCGATGCTGAACGGCACGGCCGCGCACGCGCTCGACTACGACGATACGCACTTCGACTTCGTCGGCCATCCCACCGTTGCCGTGCTGCCCGCCGCATTGGCCGTGGCCGAACAGCAGCAGGCCAGCGGCAAGGATCTGCTGGAAGCGTTCCTGACCGGGGTGGAAGTCACCTGCCGCGTCGGCGGCTGGCTGGGACGCCCGCACTACAACGCCGGGTTCCACCAGACCGCCACGTCGGGCGCTTTCGGCGCCGCCGCAGCCGCCGCGCGGCTGCTGGATCTCGATGCGGAACGCGCGGCCCACGCGCTAGGTCTCGCGGCCACGCGCGCGTCGGGACTGAAGTGCCAGTTTGGCACGATGGCCAAGCCGTTCCATGCAGGCATGGCGGCGTCCACGGGCGTGGAGTCAGCCACCCTCGCAGCCCTGGGATTCGTCGCCCGCCCTGACGCCATTGAATGCGCCGGCGGTTTCGCCACCACACATGGCGCCGGACAGGGCTGCCTCGACAATTCGTTTGACGGGCTACCCGAAGCCTTCCGCTTCGTCGACGTCCAGTACAAGTTCCATGCGTGCTGCCACGGCACGCATCCTGCGCTGGAGGCATTGCACGGCCTGCGCGAACAGCATCGTCTGACGGGCGGCGACATCGAGCACGTCACGCTGGCCATCGCGCCTCAATGGCTGCCGGTCTGCTGCATCGCGCAACCCACAACCGGCCTGGAGGCCAAGTTCAGCCTCGCGCTGACCGGGGCAATGGTACTGGCCGGTGTGGACACGGCATCTCTGGCGTCGTTTTCCGATGCCTGCTGCCAGGACCCCGCATTGACCGACCTCGCACGACGCATCGAGATCCGTCCCGACCCTGCGATTACCGACACCGCCTGTCATGCGACGGTGCTGACCCGGAGCGGCGCGACACTGTCCCGCCACGTCGATCTCAGCACCCCGGTGCCCTACGACACCAAGGCCACCAAGCTCAATGCCAAGGCCGGCGCCTTGCTGGGCCAGACCCGTGCAGAAGCACTCTGGACCTTCGTAGCCGCGCTGGACACGCTGCCAGCCGCCGTTCTCTACCCGCGCCTGCATGACTGGTTCGCCGATGCCGCCGCCTGATACCCCACACATCGGAGCCCCACGCATGCAAACCCACGCAGACACCCAGACCCATCCCCCCGGCGCCCTTGCCGGCCTGCGCGTGGTCGACCTCACGCAGATGCTCGCCGGACCGTTCTGCACCCAGGTGCTGGCCGATCACGGCGCGGACGTGATCAAGGTGGAAGCGATGACCGGTGACGGCACCCGCATCACCGGCCCGTTCTGTGACGACGACACGCTGCGCGACTTCGGCGGCTACTTCCAAAGCGTCAATCGCAACAAGCGGTCGATCGCGGTGGACCTCAAGAGCAGCACTGGGCGCGAGATCCTGCGCAAGCTGATAGACAGCGCCGACGTCGTGGTCGAGAACTTTCGCGCCGGCGTCATGGAGCGCCTTGGCCTGTCCTACGAAACCCTGCGCGAAACCAATCCGCGTCTGGTCTATGGCACGGTACGCGGCTTCGGCGACCCACGCAGCGGCGAAAGCCCCTACGCGCAGTGGCCTGCCTACGACGTCGTGTCGCAGGCGATGGGCGGCATGATGGGCATCACCGGCCCCGACCGGGACACTGCTACGAAGATCGGCCCGGGCGTCGGCGATACGATACCTGCGCTGATGCTCTGCATTGGCATTCTCTCCGCCGTGCACCGCGCGCGCGACACCGGGCACGGTCAGTTCGTCGACGTAGCCATGACCGATGCGGTACTGGCCATGTGCGAGCGCATCGTCTACCAGACGTCCTACACCGGCGTGGTGCCAGCGCCCGAAGGCAACCGCCACCCGTTGCTTTGCCCCTTCGGCCTGTTCCGCTCGCGCGACGGCCAGGTCTCGATTGCCTGCGCCACCGACGCATTCTGGGAAAAGCTGGCGATCGCCATCGGCCGCCCGGACATGGCCACCGACGAGGCGTTCGCCACCAATGCAGCCCGCGTGCAGCACCAGCAGCAGGTCATCGACGCGATCGAAGCATTCACCACCGTGCGCACGAAGGAAGAGATCGCTGCCGTTCTCGGCGGCAAGGTGCCATTCGGCCCGGTCTACACCGCCGCGGAGATCTTCGCTGACCCGCACTATGCGGTACGCGAGATGCTGGTCGAAGTCGAACAGCCCGGCTCGGCCAGACCGGTGAAGATCGCCGGCGTGCCCATCAAGCTGAGCGACACCCCTGGCGCGGTACGTCGGCGCGCGCCGCTGCTGGGCGAGCACACCGAGGAAATCCTGCTGGCCACCGGCTACACCGAACGGGACATCAAGGGCCTGCGGGAGACAAAAGCCGTTCGCTAGAAAACACAGGACAACCAAAAACAAGCAACAAAGGAGACAGGACATGAACTTCGCGAGAACCGCACTGACGACCTTGCTATTGACGCTTGCCGTCATGCATCCCGCCGCTGCCGCCGACTACCCGGAGAAACCGGTCAAGGTGCTGGTGGGTTTTCCGGCGGGGCAGACTACTGACGTGATTGCCCGCAAGCTGGCGCAGCAACTCTCGACGTCGCTCAAGCAATCGTTCTACGTCGAGAACAAGCCGGGCGTGGGTGCCGGGCTCGCTGCGGAAGAAGTCGCGCGCGCAAAGCCAGACGGCTACACGCTGCTGGCAACCTCGAGCGGGCCGATGGCCGTCAACGGCTGGATCTACAAGAACCAGCGCTACGACAGCGTGCGCGACTTCGAGCCGCTGGCACTGATCGGAGTCTTTCCGCTGGTGCTGGTCGTCAATCCGAACTCGCAGTTCAAGACTGTGGCGGACCTGGTCGCCTATGCCAGGCTCCATCCCGGCAAGGTGAACTACGCATCCGGCGGGAACGGCGTCACCAATCATCTGGTGATGGAAATGTTCAAGCAAACGGCAGGCATCAACCTCGCCCACGTCCCTTACAAGGGCGGCGTCGCCGCGATGACCGACGTGGTCGGCGGGCAGGTGGAGGTGATGTTCGAAGTGGTGTCGATTGCGGAGCCGCTGATTCGCGGCGGAAAGCTGAGACCGCTTGCCGTGGCCAGCGAACAGCGGGTGTCGACGCTGCCGAACGTGCCCACGATCGCCGAATCAGGCTTTCCGGGCTTCCGTGGCAACCCATGGATCGGCGTCGTGGCGCCGAAGAACTTGCCCAAACCGGTTGCGGACAAGCTGTCAGCGGAGATCATCCGCATCTCGAAGACCCCGGAGTGGACCAGGGCGATGGGTGAACTGGGCGCGATTCCTGAAACGATGGGGCCTGCCGACTTCAACCGCTTCGTGCGCGCCGAAGTCACGCGCTGGGGCAACGCGGTCAAGGCTGCCAACGTCAAGGTGGATTGACGGGGCTGCATCCGCCGTCACGCAGGACAGCGGTGGCAAGTCACGCGCCAGCGTGCCTGCCGCGCCTGAGCTGAAACGACACCGACACCCGGTCGGCCGGATACACCGTATCGGTGATCTCCAAAATCCGGCCGGCCGAATCCTTGTACTGACGCACCAGTCGCATACCCGCCGTGCCAGCCTCCACACCGAGTTGATCGGCCAGGGGGCCCTCGATCAGCGTGGCGGTGATCGTTTGCCGGATCTCGGCAATCGCGATCGCATACTCGCGCTCGATCAGCGCGCTGACCAGCACCTGGGGGCTATTCCGAATCGTGTCGACCAGCCCCGCCAGCGTGGCCTCGATATAGATATCCGCAACCGCGACCGGGGTCTGGCCCTTGCGCGCATCCACTCGCGTGCCGGACAGCAGCACCCATGCGCTGCCGATCGGCGCTTCCAGCCGCCGCGCCTGCGCGCGGTCCAGCGTGACATCGCGCACCGCCTCGATCGCCCGCACTTCGGTGGCGGCCACACGCACCAGATCCTCGGCCGTCCCGAACGACTGCGTATACGACGCCCCCGGGTTGGCGGATTCGACGATGGTCCCCACCGCTTTCTTGCGCGAGATATAGCCCAGATCCTGCAGCATCCGCAGCGACGCCCGCACCGTATGGCGGCTGACGCCATGCAACTCGGCCAGTTCGTGCTCGGTCGGCAACAGACTGCCCACCACATGGCGGCCTTCGGATATCTCGCGAATCAGCGTGCTCGCCAGTTCGGCGTAGCGCGTGGGGGCGGGTGACTCGGTCTTGCTGTCCTTCTGGGCGGTTGCCATTGCGATGGATGTCTGGATCTGGATGCCGCCGCATTGTACGGCCTGGCACGGGTGTTGGCTGCGATTGCCGGCCGCGTCCGGCCAACGTCTTGCCGCGCCTGCCTGCGCGGTGATTCTCATACGCCGTGCAGCTGCGAATCTGCCCCAAACTTATCTCCGATCTTGTACGCACATAGTACACGACGATCAACAATGATCACCCGGCTTTCCGCTTCCTATCTCATCTCCGCAATCCCTCGATTTTTGCGCCACCCATCTTGGGTGGGCAGGCGCGTCAGATCTTGCGCACCCCCCATCAGTAGCCGCTACTATGTACGTACATATAAATTTATAAAAACGCTGCCATGGATGCAGCGGATAGCAAGGAGACAAGGATGAAGAGAGGCTTCATAGCCGCCATGCTTTGCGTGGCTGCTGGCGTGGCGGGCGCGTCCGGGATCTACCCGGCCCGCCCGGTCAAACTGATCGTCGGCTACTCGGCAGGTGGCCCGGTCGACAGCGCCGCGCGAATCTACGCGCAGCATCTGGGCACCGTGCTTGGGCAGGTTGTGGTGGTGGAAAACCGTGGCGGCGCGGGCGGTGCCATCGCCGCGACCATGATCACCAAGGCCAGTCCCGATGGCTACACGCTGTTCTTCGTCGGCAGCCCAACCCTGACGATGGCGCCGATGGCGCAGAAGTCCGCCACATACAAGCCGCTCAAGGACTTCACGCTGGTCGGTCTGCTCAACACCTATACCAACGCACTACTGGTGGCGGAAGACTCGCCGCTCAAGAACGTGCAGGACCTGGTCGCCTACGCGAAGACGCACCCTGACGGGCTCGCATTCGGCTCCGCTGGCGTGGGCGCCTCCAACCATCTGGCCGCCGAACTGCTCGCGCAGCGTGGCGGCGTCAGGTTTCTCCACGTCCCCTACAAAGGCAACTCGCCGGCCATCGCAGACCTGATCGGCGGAAAGATCGGCTTCATGTTCGACGTCACCGGCAGCGCGGTCGGCTACGTGCAAGGCGGCAAGGTGCGGGCGCTGGCGGTCTCCTCCGCGACGCGCAACCCCGCCCTGCCCGGCGTGCCGACAGTCGCCGAATCGGGCCTGAAAGGCTTTGACGTGAGCGGCTGGTTCGGCCTGATCGGCCCGCCGGGTATGCCACAGCCGGTCATCGACCGCCTGGTCGGGGCCAACCGCGAAGTCGGCCGCAATGCGGCGTACCTGGAGAGCCTGGCACGCGGCGGCTATGCCCCCAGCATCAGCGGCCCCACGGAGTTCACCGATCGCCTCAGGCAGGACCTGACGCTTTGGAGCGACGTGATCAGGAAAGCCAACATCGAGCCGCAATAAGCCTGCCGACTCGGCACCCAATCTCACCAACATTCAGGAGCAACACAATGCAAGGAATCATGGAAGGCAAGGTAGCGCTGGTCACGGGCGCGGGTGGTGGTATCGGACGCGGTATCGCGCTGGCCCTCGGGGCCGCTGGCGCCCGGGTGGTCGTCAACGACCTCGGGGTATCGATGAGCGGCGAAGGCGGCGATGCCGGCCCCGCGCAGCGCGTGGCCGAGGAAATCCGCGCGGCCGGCGGCCAGGCGGTGGCGAATACTGACAGCGTGTCCACGTGGAACGGCGCTCACAACATCATCCAGTGCGCGCTAGACACCTTCGGCCGCATCGACGCCGTGGTCAACAACGCTGGCAACCTGCGTGACCGCATGTTCTTCAAAATGAACGAGGAAGAATGGCGCTCGGTGATCGACGTGCATCTGCACGGCACGTTCTTCGTCAGCCGCGCTGCCGCCAACCATTTCAAGGACCAGGAAGGCGGCGCGTATGTGCACATGACGTCGACCTCCGGCCTGATCGGCAACTTTGGCCAGGCCAACTACGCCGCGGCCAAGCTCGGCATCGTCGCACTGTCCAAGTCGATCGCGCTGGACATGCAACGCTTCAACGTGCGCTCGAACTGCATCGCGCCGTTTGCCTGGAGCCGCATGACCAGCTCGATCCCAGCCGAGACGCCCGACGAGAAAGCCCGCGTGGCCAAGCTGCAAAGGATGGAGGCCGGCAAGATCGCGCCGATGGCCGTATTCCTGGCGAGCGACGCGGCGCGCGATGTCAGCGGCCAGATCTTCGCCGTGCGCGCCAACGAGATCATGCTGATGAGCCATTCGCGCCCGATCCGCTCGGTGCACATGGGCGAAGGCTGGACACCCGAGGCCATCGGCGAAGTCGCCGTGCCGGCCATGCGCAACAGCTTCTACAAGCTCGAACGCTCCGCCGACGTGATCGGCTGGGACCCGATCTGAGGGGCCGCGCATGAGCATCAAGGGCAAGGCCTATATCGTCGGGGCCTACGAGCACCCGACGCGCAAGGCGCCGGACAAATCCGTCGCGCAGCTTCACGCCGAATGCGCCAGAGGGGCACTGGAAGACGCCGGACTCTCCCTGTCCGACGTGGACGGCTACTTCTGCGCGGGCGACGCACCGGGTCTCGGCGCGACCAACATGATCGACTACCTCGGGCTGCGCGTGCGGCATGTGGATTCGACCGACACGGGCGGGTCCGCCTATCTGGTCCACGTATCGCACGCCGCGCAGGCGATTGCCGCCGGCAAATGCAATGTCGCGCTGATCACGCTGGCGGGCCGTCCACGCTCCGAAGGCTCCAGCGGCACGCAGGCACGCAACTGGGGCGCCAACCTGCCCGACGCGCCATTCGAGGCGCCGTTCCACCCGGTCACCGTGAACCTGTACGCGATGGTCGCCATGCGCCATATGCACGAGTACGACACCACGCCGGAACAGCTCGCGTGGATCAAGGTGGCCGCGTCCCATCACGCGCAGCACAACCCCCACGCGATGCTGCGCGACGTGGTCACAGTGGAAGACGTACTGAACTCTCCGCTGATCTCCGACCCCTTGCGCAAGCTTGATTGCTGCGTGGTGTCCGACGGTGGTGGCGCCCTGATCGTGGCACGCCCGGAGATCGCCGCGAAGCTGAAACGCCCCAAGGTACGCATCCTGGGCGCCGGCGAACACGTGAAGGGTCAGCTTGGCGGTCAGGTGGACCTGAGCTGGTCCGCCGCCCGCGTATCGGGTGCGGCAGCGTTCGCCGAAGCAGGCATCACGCCCGCAGACATCAAGTACGCGTCCATCTACGACAGCTTCACCATCACTGTGCTGATGCAGCTCGAAGACCTGGGCTTCTGCAAGAAAGGCGAAGGCGGCCGCTTCGTGGCCGACGGCAACCTGATTTCGGGCGTGGGCCGGCTGCCGTTCAACACCGACGGCGGCGGGCTCTGCAACAACCATCCGGCCAATCGCGGCGGCATCACCAAGGTCATCGAGGCCGTGCGCCAGTTGCGTGGCGAGGCCCATCCCGCTGTGCAGGTGAAGCACTGCGACCTGGCGCTGGCCCAGGGCACCGGCGGCTACCTCGGCAGCCGCCATGGCAGCGCCACGCTGATTCTCGAACGGGAGCAATGAGATGACCACCCCGTATATCGCCGCCCCGTTCCCAGCCCCGGAGGAACGCCCCGACAACGCACGCTTCTGGCAGGCCGCCCGCGAGGGACGGCTGTTGGTCAAGGTCTGCGAATCGTGTGGCAAGCCGCACTGGTATCCGCGCGTGCTGTGCCCATTCTGCATGGGCGACACCGCATGGAAGGAGGCCAGCGGCCTTGGCACCGTCTACGCGTTCAGCGTGACCCGCCGCGCAGGCCCGAATCCGTTCTGCATTGCCTACGTGACGCTGGAGGAAGGCGTGACGATGATGACCCATATCGTCGACTGCGACCTCGACACCGTGCGGATCGGCCAGCCGGTGCGCGTCAGGTTCTCGCCCAGCGAGGATGGCGCGCCGGTTCCAACCTTCGCGCCCGCGTGAAACGCCCCCCATTTCCGGAGTGAATCGTGAATCCAGTCGCCTCGCCAGTCATATCGCTCAGCACCCTGCTCAACCCGCGCTCCGTCGCGATCATCGGCGCCTCGGATGATCCCGCGCGCATCGGCGGCCGTCCCATCCACGCCATGCGCAAGCTCGGCTATGCCGGACGCATCCTGCCGGTGAACCCGAACCGGCGCGAGGTGCAGGGTCTGCCCGCCTACGCCTCCGTTGCGGATTTGCCAGAGGTGCCTGATGTCGCGGTGGTGGCCGTGCCGGCGGCGCAGGTGCTCGATACCGTCACCGCCCTGGGCGAGCGCGGCACCCGCGCCGCCATTCTGTTCAGCGCTGGCTTTGCCGAGATCGGCGGCGACGGCGTCACGCGTCAGGCGGAACTGCTGGCCGCCGCGCGTCGCAGCGGGCTGCGTCTGCTCGGCCCGAACGCGCTCGGGCTAATCAATGTGCGCACCGGCTTCGTCGGCAGCTTTGCCTCAAGCATTTCTCTGGGGCCCATTCAGGCGGGCCATGTCGGCATCGTCAGCCAATCTGGCGCCTATGGCGGGCATCTGGTGATGGCGGCCCAGTCCGCCGGCGTTGGGCTGTCCAGCATCGTGATGACCGGCAACGAGGCCGACATCACGTTGGGCGAGGTTGTCCAATTGATGGTGGATGACCCGCATACACGCGTGATCGCGCTCTATTCGGAAGGCATCAACGACGGCAACGGCCTGGTGGCGGCGCTGCAGGCGGCGCGCCGCGCGCGCAAACCGGTGGTGATGATGAAGGTTGGGCGCAGCGAGGTCGGCGGCGCCGCCGCGCGGTCGCACACGGCGTCCATCGCTGGCGACGACGCCGTAATCGATGCCGTGCTGGCCGAGCTTGGCGTGGTGCGCGCTCGCAGCACAGAGGAAATGCTCGACATCGTGCGGCTGGCCACGCGTGGCATCTATCCGTCCGACAACACGCTGGGGGTGATCACGGTCAGCGGAGGCGCGGGTGTCATCGCGTCGGATGCCGCCGAGGACCTGGGCCTGCCAATGCCGGAGATGCCGGCGTCCACCCAGGCCCGCCTACTGAAGCTGCTGCCGATCTGCTCGCCGCGTAACCCGGTGGATACCACGGCGCAAATCGTCAACGACCTGTCGCTGATCGAGCCGTTCGCGGAGGCCATGGTGGGCGAAGGTGGCTACCGCTCGGTCCTCGGCTTTTTCACCTATGCCGGCGCCACGCCGGCGGTGGCGCCACGCCTGCGCGAGCAACTGGCGCGCGTGCGAGAGCGGTATCCGGACCGGCTCTACGTACTGGTGCTGCAGGGGCCGCGCGATGTGCTGAATACCTATGAGGAAGCCGGCTTCACGGTGTTCGAGGACCCTACCCGCGCCGTCGTCGCGCTGGCTGCGATGGGCCGCTTCGGGCATGCCTTCGCGCAGCCCGAAACTACGCCCCTGCCGGCAGCGCAGCCGGTCGCGCTGCCCACGCAAACGCCGAGCGAAGCCGAAGCCAAGGCCATGCTCGACGCCGCCGGCATCCCTGCCGTGCCCGAACGCGCGTGCGCCGTGGTCGAGGCGGCCGTGATCGCCGCGCGCGAGCTGGGCTTCCCGGTGGTGATGAAGATCCTGTCGCCAGACATCCTGCACAAGTCAGAAATCGGTGGCGTGCTGCTCGACGTGCGCAACGAAGCGGCGGTACGCGGCGGCTTTGCCACGTTGATGCAACGCGCCCGCGACGCGGCACCCGACGCCCGGATCGATGGCGTGCTGGTCGCACGGCAGGTCAGCGGCGGGGTGGAATGCATCATGGGCATCAAGCAGGACCCCGCCTTTGGCCCCATCGCGATGTTCGGCCTCGGTGGCGTGTTCGTTGAAGTGCTCCGCGACGTGGTCTTCCACCGCTGCCCGTTCGGTGAGGACGTGGCCGAACGCATGATTCGCTCGATCCAGAGCGCGCCGCTGCTGCTGGGCGCGCGCGGCCGCCCGGTGGCGGATATCCCCGCGCTTGCCCAAGCGTTGTCGCGGCTGTCGATCTTCGCGGCCGCCGCTGGCCCGCGCCTGCAGGCCGTGGACGTCAACCCCGTATTCGCCATGCCGGCAGGACAAGGCGCATTCGCCGCCGACGCCGTCATCGACGTAACCCCACCCCAATCCTCATCAGGAGACCTTGCATCATGACCTTCGACATCCCCAGCGAGTGGGTGGAATTCGGCGACGCGCTGATCCGCTTTGTCGACCGTGAAGTCGTCGCGCTCGAGAAGGAGCATCGCACCCTGCTGGCTAGCGAACGCACGGTCTATACCGCCGACGGGCGCTATGCCCCGGAGGTGCTGGCGCTACGCCGCCAGGTACGCATGCGATCGGCCGAACTGGGCTTCTACACCGCGCTGTCCGCCGAAGCGCTCGGCGGTGGCGGGCTGGGGCCGCAGGCCGCCGTCTACATCCAGGAGCGCCTGAACGCCCACTGCGGCCCCGAGCGCCATCTGGTGCAGACCGTGGTGCTGCCCTCCCCATTCACGAATGGGCTGTCGCCGGTACTGAAGCATCTTCATCCGTCGGTCTTCGACACCGTGCAGCCAGAACTGGCCAGCGGCGACAAGACGATGTGCTTCGGGCTTTCCGAACCGGATGCCGGCTCGGACGTCTTTGGCATGCGCACACGCGCTACGCGCGATGGCGACCACTGGGTGCTCAACGGCACCAAGCAATGGATCACCAACGCGCCCTATGCGGACTACGCGATGGTCTTCGCCGTCACCGACGAAGAGAAAGCCCGCGCCCACAAGGGCGGCATCACCGGCTTCTTCCTGCCCACCCGCACACCGGGGTTCTCGGTACCGAGCGTGATTCCGACGATGGGACACCTGGGCGCCGACATCGGCATCATCTCGCTGGAAAACGTGCGCGTGCCGGACACCCACCGCCTCGGGCCGGTCGACCGTGGCCTGTCCGTGGCGCTCGACGGCGTCAACGCCGGTCGCCTGAGCATGGCCGCCAGTTGCCTCGGCCTGGCCGAGTGGGCGCTGGAACAGGCCGTGGCCTACGCCAAGGTCCGCAAGACCTTTGGGCAGCCTATCGGCGACCACCAGGCCGTGCAGATCATGCTAGCCGAATGCGCGATGGACATCTACGCCACCAAATCGATGGTCCGCCACTGCGCCTGGCTGGTGGACAACGATCTGCCCGCCACAAAGGAGGTCTCCATCATCAAGGCATCGTCCACGGAGATGGCCGGGCGTGTCTTCGACCGGGCAATGCAGATTCACGGCGGCATGGGTCTGACCAACGAACTGCGACTCGAGGCCGGCTACCGCTTCGTGCGCACGATGCGCATTCCCGATGGCACCTCCGAGATCCAGCGGCGCACCATCGCGCGGCGTCTGCTCGACGGCGACACGGCTTTCTGACCGGCGACGCGCGCGACTGCCCCAATACAAGACAAAAGACACCAAGGAGACTGCCATGCGAACCAGCGACACCAAGGACACCAAGAACGCCGAGGACACCAGAGCCTGGCCCTTCACCCTCCACCGCTGCACGCCGACGATCGGCGCCGAAGTCAGCGGCGTGGACCTGGGCAACCTCGACGACACCACCTACCGCGCGCTGCGACAGGCGTTGCTCGAACACAAGGTGCTGTTCTTCCGCGATCAGGACATCACCCCCGCCCAGCATGTTGCCGCCGCGCGGCGCTTCGGCGAACTGGAGGTCCACCCGATGATCGGCCACCACCCCGATCATCCGGAGCTGGTCGTGTTCGGGCGCGGCGGCGACAAGCGCGGCCGGGAGAACCTGTATCACTCCGACGTGTCGTGGCGCGAACTCCCGTCGATGGGTTCGATGCTGCGTTGCGTGGAGTGTCCCGAGATCGGGGGCGACACCATCTGGGTCAACATGGCAGCCGCGTACGCGGCCTTGCCGGAGGACGTGAAGACGCGCATCGCCGAACTCCGGGCCGTGCACGACGCCATGCCGACCTTCGGCCAGAGCATGGATGGCGAGCGCTACGACGAAATGCGTGCCAAGTATCCGCCGATGGTTCATCCGGTCGTGCGCACCCACCCGGAAACGGGCGAGAAGATCCTTTACGTCAACGAGGGCTTCACCACTCATTTCGCCAATTACGCGCGGATGCAGCCGTACCGCATCGGCTCGGATTTCCGCATGGCGGAGATGGACCTGATGCAGTACCTGTTCCGGCAGGCCGCCGCGCCCGAGTACCAGGTGCGGTTGCGCTGGCGCGCCAACACCGTGGCGCTCTGGGACAACCGGTCCACCCAGCACTACGCCGTACAGGACTACTTCCCCGCCGTGCGCCACATGAACCGCGCGACGATCATCGGCGACCGTCCGGCGTAGACCCGGCTACCGACACACACGGCGTCACGGTACTGACCCTGATAGGGCAATCCCGCCCATTCGATTTGGCGGGTTCTCGCATTCCGGATGTCCGCTACCTTGGCGACAAGGGATCCACCGCACATCCGGGACACAGAAAGGAGACACGCAATGTTCATCAAACGACTGCTCGTCGCGGGCATCATGGCCTGGAGCGCGGCCAGCCCTGCGCAGACCTATCCGTCGCGGCCCATCACGTTCGTGGTGCCGGGTCCGCCCGGCGGCGCAACCGACGTCATGGCCCGCGCGCTGGCCGAAGACATGGGCAAGCGTCTTGGACAGACCATCATCGTCGACAACAAGCCCGGTGGCGGTGGCGTGATCGCAGTGCAGGCCGTCACACGCGCCGCACCCGACGGCTACACCCTGCTGCTCACGCATTCGACGCCGCTGATCAACACGCCCTACCTGTACGCGAATGTCCCGTACAACGTGCGCCGCGACCTGGCCTTTATCTCCGAGCTGTGCGTCGGCAAGCTCGTGCTGGCCGTGGGCCGCGACGTGCCAGTCAAGACCGTGCCCGAGTTTCTGGACTGGGCGGCAAAGAACAAGGGCAAGGTCAGCTTCGGCTCGTATGGGGTGGGCAGCTTTCCCCATCTGGTGGGCGCGCACCTGAACCAGACCCGTCACCTGGACATGATCCACGTGGCCTACAAGGGCGAGGCCCCGATGGTGCAGGACATGCTTGCCGGCAATATCGCCTGGGCCATCGGCTCGGTCACCACACTCGGGCCGCAGATCAAGAGCGGTCGCCTGCGCGCGCTGGCCGTCATGGGCGATAACCGCATCAAGGAAATGCCCGACGTGCCGACCATGACCGAGGCCGGCATGAAGGACCAGGAGATGCGTCCGCCGGCATGGATCGGCCTGTTCGCGCGCTCGGGCACGCCGGCCGCCATCCTGTCGCGCGTCGAGGCAGAAGCGCGCGCGTCGATCCAGTCCCCCGCCATGCGCGCGCGGCTCGACTCGCTGGCGCTGGAACCGGTCGGCAACAGCCCCGAGGAATTCCGCCGCTCGTTCGAAACGGCGGAGCCCATCATGGCCCGCCTGATCAAGAGCAGCGGGGCGACGGCGGAGTAATCACGTCGGAGACATCGCGGCCGAGTCATCGCGACCATCTCCGGCGGACCCGGAAAACAAAAACGGACGGCGCCAAATATGGCGACCGTCCGTTTCTGCGTGATGCGTTGGTAGGCTCGATTGGACTCGAACCAACGACCCCCACCATGTCAAGGTGGTGCTCTAACCAGCTGAGCTACGAGCCTGTTGAAGGGAGCGCATTGTATAGACACTGCCACTCTTGCGCAAGCATTTCCTTCGGCCGATATTGAAATCGGCGATCGGCCCGCGCGAGCGGCTGTGGCAACCGCTCCTGCAACCGCTCCTGCAACGGCTCAATCCGGCGCCGACAGCGGTTCAACGCTCAAGCCAGCTTCTCCTTCAGGAACGCCACCATATACGGTGTGGCGGCGGCCGCGACAGTCGCCGCCGTGCCGGGGTCGAGCCCCATTTTCTCGCCGAGCGATTCGGCCACGCGGCCGGTCAGGATGCCTTCACCGCCCTCGGTCAGCGACTTGAAGAATCCATCGCCATGCACCAGTCCCGCCGCGAACGCCGCGAAGAAACTCTTGCCTGCGTGATCGCCCAGGAGGCCACCACCCTGCTCTTCAACGTGGGCGTGAGCGGTCTCCGCGACCTGCCCGAGCATCTGCTGGGCATCGGCCGGATTGACCCCCTGATCGGCCAGCGCCTGGGCCGCCTGGGTGCCGTGATCGGAAGCCAGGAATTCAGAAACGAGTTGCTGCATATCCATGAAACGCTCTCCTTCGAATAGCCACCACGGCGCCGGGCAGAGGCGCGCGGCGGACCCGCCGGCGCAGCCCGTGGTGGATTCAGCATAGTGCGCAACGCGTGTGTCCGGAGAACGTCGGCGCGGACAAATTCGGAGTACAGTCCCCGTCAGGCTCCGGCCACGCGGGCAGATACCGAGCCTGAAGGAGGGTTGTCATGGATGACACTGGTAACGACAGGGCCGTCACCGTCACGGTGCAGGACAACGGGCCCTACCGCATCAAGGGGCCGATCACCATCGTGACACCGGCCGGCGTACCGTTCACGTTCGAGGGGGATCAGGTCTGGCTATGTCGCTGTGGCCATTCCGAGAACAAGCCGTTCTGCGATGGTTCGCACAAGCGCGCGGGATTCGCGAGCGTGCCCCAACCGAAACCCTGAGACACGAAGACCCTGAGACACGAAGACCCTGAGACGCGAAGACCCTGAGCCCTGGTGTACCGGGGACTTCACATCGGCCCGGGGAGCGTCTTCAGCCCGACCCATAGCACGCAGATGACGACGTTGATGGGCACGCTCAGCACGCCCGGCACGTAGAAGAACGCCGACAGCACTGGCGCGCTCAGCATGAGTTCTATCGAACCGCCGAGCAGGCAAAACAGCGCACCACACCAGACCCAGCGGCGCAGATAGGTCAGCAGCCAGTGCGCGTGCGCCTGATTGAAGCGCCACGCGGCCGAGCGCTCGCGCAGATCGCCTCGACTGGCGTCCTTGAACAGCCAGTCGAAGAAAAAGTACCGGTATAGCAGGGTGCGAAAAGCAAGCTCTTGCATGGTTTGCTCGGGACGTGCCAGCGCCGTGACCATGAGCTTACCCCTGCCAGATCCTCGGCCACCGGTCTTCCCCGGACTTTTTTCCTGGACGTTCATGGCGATGCGCAATCCATGGCAATCGTCCACGAATTGAAAACAATCCGTCCGGATGGTATCTTCCGGGTCCATGAGTGAAGCCCATCGCCGCCCCAAACAACCGCTCCTGATACGCGACCGCCTGCTCTCCGCCACCATCGACCTGCTGGTCGAGGAAGGCATCGGCGCCGTCACCCTTAACTCTGTCGCCACGCGCGCGGGTGTATCGAAGGGTGGCCTTCAGCATCACTTCTCAAGCAAGCAGGAACTGCTGGAAGCCCTGTCTGCCAAGGTGCTCCAGCATTTCACCGGCCAGGTTGCCACGCTGGCCGAATCCGATACCGATGCCCAGGGACGCAATACACGAGCCTATCTGCGCGCCTCCGCCGATGGCTTCGCCGAATCCGGCGAACGCGAGCTGTGGAAGGCCGCGATGATGCTCATCATGGCGCGTCCCGAGTTCCGCACGCCCTACCAGGAATGGGAATCCGGCAGCCTGAATACGGACCTCGCGCAATGCGAGGACCCCATCGGCCTGCTCCTGTGCCGGCTGGCGGCTGACGGGCTCTGGCTGGCCGATCTTCTTGGCCATCGCGCCATTCCCCCGGCTCAACGGGCTGAGCTGGTTCGCCGGCTCGAGCAATTGACGCACTGCCGTCCTCAACAAGCATGACCAGAAAAACAATCCCCGCATCGGAACTCGATGCTGCGATCGTCCGCGCACGCGACGCATTGCTGGACCGCCAGCACCCCGACGGCCACTGGTGTTTCGAACTCGAATGCGATGCCACCATCACGGCCGAGTACATCCTGATGATGCACTTCGTCGACGAGATCGACACCGCGCTGCAGGCCCGCATGGCGAAGTACCTGCGCGCGGTGCAACGGCTCGACGGCCATGGCGCATGGGACCTCTACTTCGGCGGCGATCTCGATATCTCCTGCAGCGTCAAGGCCTACTTCGCGTTGAAGGCGGCGGGCGATCCGCCGGATGCGCCGCATATGGTCAGGGCGCGCGAAGCCATCCTGGCGCGCGGCGGCGCGGCGAAGTCGAACGTGTTCACGCGCATCCTGCTGGCGACCTTCGGCGAGATCCCTTGGCGGGGCACGCCGTTCATGCCGGTGGAATTCGTGCTGTTTCCGCGCTGGGCGCCGATCCACATGGACAAGGTGGCCTACTGGGCGCGTACCACGATGGTGCCGCTGCTGGTGCTGTGCTCGATACGCGCCGCCGCGAAGAATCCGCTTGGCGTGCACGTGCAGGAACTGTTCGTCACGCCGCCCGAACTGGAACGCGAATACTTCCCGCGCAAGCGTGGGCTGCAGCAAGCGTTTCTGGTCGCGGACCGCGTGGTTCGCCATCTCGAACCGCTGATTCCGCGTGCATTGCGCCGCCGCGCGATCCAGCGCGCGGTGGAATGGTCCGAAGCCCGCATGAACGGTGAAGACGGCTTCGGCGGCATCTTCCCGCCGATGGTGTACAGCTACGAGATGATGGTGCTGCTCGACTACCCGGAGGATCATCCGTTGCGGGTGGAGTGCAAGGCCGCGCTGAAGAAGCTCGTGGTCCATCGCGACGATGGTTCGTCGTATTGCCAGCCCTGCCTGTCGCCGGTGTGGGACACGGCCTGGAGCGTGATGGCGCTCGAGCAGGCACCCTCTGACGCACGCACCGAAACCGCCATCGCCCGCGCCTATGACTGGCTCACCGATCGTCAGGTGCTGGACCTGCGCGGCGACTGGGAAAACAATGCTGCGCCCAACACGCCGCCTGGCGGCTGGGCATTCCAGTACGAGAACCCGTACTACCCGGACATCGACGATTCGGCCGTCGTCCTGGCGATGCTTCACGCGCGTGGCAAGCGCACCGGCCAGCCCGGGCGCTACGAGATGCCCGTCGCGCGTTGTCTGGACTGGATCATCGGCCTGCAGTCGCGCAACGGCGGCTTTGGCGCGTTCGATGCGAACTGCGATCGCGACTTTCTCAATGCGATCCCGTTCGCCGATCACGGCGCTCTGCTCGATCCGCCAACCGAGGACGTCTCCGGCCGCGTGCTGCTGGCACTTGGCATCACCGAGCGTCCGCAGGACGCTACCGCACGCGAGCGCTGCATCCAGTACCTGCGCGACACGCAGCAGCCCGATGGCAGTTGGTGGGGACGCTGGGGCACCAACTACATCTACGGCACCTGGAGCGTGCTGGCGGGCCTGGGGCTCGCCGGTGTCGATCGCAAGCTGCCGATGGTGCGCAACGGCCTGCAATGGCTGCGCGGCAAGCAGAACGCCGACGGCGGCTGGGGCGAGACGAACGACAGCTATGCCCGCCCGGAACTGGCCGGCAAGCACGAAGACGGCAGCATGGCCGAGCAAACGGCGTGGGCCATGCTCGGACAGATGGCCGTCGGCGAAGGCGATGCGGATTCGGTGCATCGTGGCGCCGCGTATCTGCTCGATGCGCAGAACGAAGATGGCTTCTGGATGCACCCGTATCACAACGCACCGGGCTTCCCGCGCATCTTCCACCTGAAGTACCACGGGTACACAGCGTACTTCCCGCTGTGGGCGCTTGGCCGATACCGGCGGCTTGCGGCCGCGCGCGCGTCGGCTATGCAAACGGCGAAAGCCGAATCCGCCGAGTCCATGATGGTGCACTGATCGGGAAAGCACGCTAGGCGGCGCGGGCTGGAAAGTGCTACTGTCGCCCCATCCCCCGCTCCCGCCAGCCAGGCATGTCAGAACGCCCGACGTATGAGGTACCCGCCGCAACGCCGGGCGCCACACCGAACACGCAGTGGCTGCGCGTAGCGCCCGCGCTATTCCTGCTGCTCTGGTCCGGCGGATTCGTCTTTCTGAAGCTCGGCCTGCGCCACGCCGATCCGCTGACCTTTCTGGCGTTGCGCTATGCATGCGTGGTCGGCCTGCTGATCGTCCCCTGCCTCTGGATCCGCCCTGCGTTCCCGCCGGGCATCAAGCCCTGGCTGCATCTGGGCATGGTGGGCCTGCTGATTCAGGCCGGCTATTTCTCGTTCACCTATCTGAGTCTCAAGCACGGCATGTCGGCCGGCGCGGTTGCGCTCGTCACGTCACAGCAACCAATCCTGATCGGGCTGCTCGCGCCAGCCATCGCCGGCGAACGCGTGGACCGGGTGCGATGGCTTGGGCTGGCACTTGGCGTGACCGGCGCAGCTATCGTCATCACATCCCGTTCATCCATCGACGTGGCCACCCCTGCCGGGCTGATATTCGCCTTGCTCGCGCTATTGGCGATGACAGGTGGCACGTTGTGGGAAAAGCGCTTCGGCACGACCGTGCATCCGGTGGCCTCGAATCTCGTGCAGTACGCCGTCGGGCTAGCCATCACCGCGCCACTGGCCTATGCGCTCGAACCGATGCATGTGGCATGGACGCCGGAGCTGTTCGGATCGCTGGCCTACCTGGTGATTGGCAATTCGATCATCGCCATTTCGCTGCTGCTGGCGATGATCCGGCATGGCGAGGCCTCGCGGGTATCGGCGCTGTTCTTCCTCGTGCCACCGATGACGGCGGTGGTCGCCTTCGCGGTGCTTGGCGAGTCGATTCCGCTCGCGGCATGGCCGGGGATGGCCATGGCCGCAATCGGGCTCTATTTGGTAATGGGCAGGCGGAGTTGATAGACCCGAAGACGCCCATCAGTGCGGGCCAGCCGCGTATCGTCCGCGCAGTGCCTTGATGACGCGCCGCTCCGCCAGCACCACGACGTAGTCCAGAATCCGCGCATCGGACGATAGTGAGCACCAGGCGTCCCAGAATTCCCGCTCGACCAGTTTCCTGGGTGCGCCATAAAGCTCCGCAATCCGGTCGATCGCGTGTTCGCCCGATGCCGGGCGACGCATCGAGCCACCTCCCGACGCGGAGGGAATTGCAGGGCTTGAACGATCTGGCTCGGTTCCAGGTGCGAGATACATGGCAGGGCCTTCACGGTGAGGAGTTTGTCGAGTGTAGACGCTATAGCAGGCATTCCAAGTACAGCCAACGTACTGCATATGGCCTAGTACCCGTGATAGTCCCCTACGCCGATTGCCCTTTGATTCGACGCAAGGAATTGTCGTATTTTGCTTTCCTGCGGTGGGCATCCTGCGCCACCGTTAGTCTTTGGGCCAATAGAGATCGCCCTCGTCACACGCTAAGGTGTAAAACGCTAACCACGGGAGAACCGCATGAGATATCTGGCAAGCCTGATCATGATTTCCGCGACACTTTGCACTGCCCCGGCCTGGGCGCAGTCGGCCTCCGGGGCGGCGGCGCAGGGCAACAATGACGCCATCGTCAAGATGCGCGGAGAGGTTAACGCGGCACGCAAGGAATACAACCGGAAGGTTGCCGAAGCGAAGAAGGTCTACAACGAGGCCAAGGCGGCTGCGGCCAAGGAGCGCGATGCGGCGATCGCGGCTGCTCACGCTGCCGCCGGCCAGAAGTAACGACGTGCGCGCCCAGGCGCGCGAAGTCCCGCCAGACCCGGTTGCCGGGCCACCTTGCCAACCCAAGGTGGTCCAGCAATCGCACTTTCATGCCCAGTGGCCGTTCGCGCCACGACGCTTCTCCCGTTGCCCCTAACATTGCGCTGCTGGCGCCGCCAGATCACGCGCGGGCTTCTATCATGCAGTTGTAGATGTGGCCTTGAACGCCGCATTACTATCGTCGGCGCCGGCGCGGGAGGAATGCGTGCATGGACCTGCTGCAAGTTCATCACCTGTCCAAGTCTTTCGGCGGCCGGCCGGTCCTCGACGATATCGGCTTCAATGTCGGATCGGGACAATTCTTCACGCTCGTGGGGCCTTCGGGATGCGGCAAGACCACCCTGCTTCGGCTGCTCGGCGGTTTCTCCGAGCCTGATAGCGGCGAGGTACTGTTCGATGGCAAGAGCCTTCAGGGCGTGCCACCCGAGCATCGCCCCATGCACACGGTCTTCCAGAGCTACGCGCTTTTCCCGCACATGACCGTGGCCGCCAATATCGCTTTTCCGCTGCGGATGCAAAAGTTACCACGCCACGAAATCGACGGGCGCCTGGGCAGCCTGATCGAAAACGTCCGTCTGCAAGGCTTCGAGCGCTACTACCCGCACGAGCTTTCCGGCGGACAGCGTCAACGCGTGGCCATCGCCAGAGCACTGGCCGCGCGTCCCCGGCTACTCCTGCTCGACGAACCGCTGTCCGCGCTCGATGCGGCGCTGCAAACCCAGATGCTTCATGAGTTGATCGCGTTGCAGCAGCAACTGGGCGTGGCGTTCATCTACGTCACGCACGATCAGACCCACGCACTGGCGCTCTCGCAACGCATCGCGGTGATGCATGAAGGCCACATCGTCCAGCTCGACACACCCGAAGCGATCTACCGTGCACCGGCCACGACATTCGTGGCTGGGTTCATCGGGTCCTGCAATCTGCTGGACGCCACCGTCGCGGAATCCAACGCGGCGCGCTTGCGTGTGCGCATTGCCGGCGTGGGCGAGCGTGATATGCCCGCGGGGCAAGCGCTGGCGATCGGCAGCCGTGGCACCGTCGCGATCCGGCCAGAGGAAATCCAGTTGCGGCCACGTGGCGCATCGCCGGGGGGCAACGCCAGCGCGCCGATGCTCGAAGGCGCCGTCGTCGACCGGCTGTACCAGGGCGATGTCACGCTGTACACAGTCGAGCTTGCCAGCGGGCACCGTCTGCAAACGATGGTCGCCAACGCGGGGCCGGTGACCGACGGGCAGTTTACGCGGGGCGATCGCGTCGAGCTCGACTGGCCCGGCAACGCCGGCGTGTTTCTAAGCCGGTGAGGCAAAGAGACGGCCATGATCACGCGCGCGGATCGGCTGGCCCGCTGGCTTGTCTGTGGCATCCCCATCGCCTCCCTGCTCGTATTCTTCGGCATTCCATCGGCCATCATGATCGTGGCGGCATTCCGGACACCGGCGGAGTCCGGCGGATTGCTGCCGCTGATCCCGCCTGACCAGGGTCTGACCACCGCCGCGGCCATCACCATGATCAGGCACTGGCCGGACCTGTTCACGCTCGACAACCTCCGCGAGTTGATCCAGGAACCACTCTATGCCGGGCTGTTTCTCAAATCAGCCGGCTACGCCGCGCTGACCACCGCGATCTGCCTGGTGGCTGCCTACCCGCTGGCATGGTGGATTGCCCGCAGCGACAAGCGACGGCGCGACCTGCTGCTGATCCTTGTGATCCTGCCGTTCTGGTCGAACTTCCTGATCCGGATCTACGCGTGGATGATCATCCTGAGTCCACGCGGATACCTGATGCATGGCGTCAACAGCTTCATCGGCTGGATGGGCTTCGCCCCGGTCGAAGCGCTCTACACCCCCGCTGCCGTCATCCTCGTGCTGGTCTACGTGCACCTGCCGTTCTTCATCCTGCCGCTCTATGCCAGCCTGGAAAAGCAGGACCCCCTGCTGCTCGATGCCGCGCGCGACCTGGGCGCGAATGGCTGGCATTGCTTCTGGCAGGTGATCTGGCCGCTTTCGCTGCCTGGCGTCTACGCGGGCATCGCGCTCGTCTTCACACCGTGTCTGGGGATCTTTGCCGTGCCCGAACTGGTGGGCGGCACGCGATCGATCCTGATCGGCAACCTGATCAAGCAGCAGTTCCTCGATAGCCGAGACTGGCCGCTGGGGTCGGCGCTATCGCTGGCGCTGGTGGGCATCGTGCTGGCGTTGATCGGACTGGCAACGCTGGCGGCACGCGTGAAGGGCACGGCGCGTGCCGCCTCGCAGCGGGGTACGCACAAGTCCGCCCATCGTCCAGCGCAACCCGCGCCGGCCGCCGTGGCCACTGGCAGGAGATCGTCATGAATCGCCCCCGTTGGCCTGTGTGGGTGGCCTGCCTGGGCTGCGCGGTCTATGCGTTCCTGTACCTGCCGTTGCTGATCGTCGTGGCCTACTCGTTCAATGACTCACGCCTGAACGCGGAATGGGACGGCTTCACGCTGCACTGGTATGACGTGCTGGCAAGCGATCCGGACATGCTGGGTGCGGCGTGGAACTCGTTGATGATCGGCGCGATCGCGGCAGGCACGTCATGCGTGCTCGGCACGCTCGCCGCCATCGCGCTGCACCGCTACCGGCCGCCATTGCTGGCTACGCTGGTGCTCGCGCCGATCGCGATGCCCGAGGTATTGATGGGGGTGTCGCTGCTGTTGTTCTTTGTTGCCGTGAATATCGATCTCGGCCTGACAGCCGTGGCGCTGTCGCATATCACGTTCTGCGTCGGCTTCGTTGCCGTGGTGGTGCGTGCCCGGCTCGAAGGGCTCGACGAGAGCCTGATCGACGCCGCCCGCGATCTCGGCGCCTCACCGCTTCAGGCCGGGTGGCATGTCATGCTGCCGCTGATGCTGCCGGGCGTCCTCGCGGGCGCGTTGCTGGCCTTCACCCTGTCGATGGACGACTTCGTCGTGACCTTCTTCACGGCGGGACCCGGCCAACCGACACTGCCGCTGCAGATCTACTCGATGATCCGGATCGCGGTCACGCCGGAAGTGAATGCGATCTCGTCCATCCTCATGATGCTGACACTGGCCGTGTCGCTCACGGCCTATCGCGTTTCGCGCGACGTCTGGAGGGCGCAACTATGAGTCATCGCATATGGACGAAGGTGCGCCATCTGCTGGTGGGCCTGACGCTGATGGGGTGCTTCGGCCTGGCCATGGCCACGGAAGACCTGAACGTATTCACCTGGAACAACGCGCTGTCGCCCGAGACGATTGCCCGATTCGAGTCCGAATGCGCCTGCCACGTGAACCTGACGTACTTCGGTTCGATGGAGGAAGCGCTGGCCAAGCTCGCGGGCGGCGCGCAAGGGTTCGACGTGATATGTCCGAGCAACTACGGCATTCCGGCGCTGATCCGCCTGGGGCTGCTCCGGCCGCTGGACAAGCACGCCATCCCGAATCTTCGCAATATCGACCCGGCGTTCCTGAACACGCCGCTTGACCCGGGCAACGTCTATTCCCTGCCCTACGATTTCACGATCACGCTGGTCGGCTACAACGCCACGCGCCTGCACGATCTGGGGCTCGATGCGTCGTCATGGTCGCTGGTTTTCGACCCGCACATGCTGGAGAAGCTGCGGGGCCGTGTCACCGTGCTGGACGACCCCCGCGAAGTCATCGCGGCTGCGTTGCGCTACAAGGGCCACTCCGGTAATTCGACGGACCCTGCGCAACTGCGCGAAGCCGAGGCGGCCATCCGCGCCGCGCTGCCCTACTGGGCGGCGTTCAACAGCCAGAGCTATATCCGCGAGCTTACGGTCGGCAATATCTGGGTGGTGCTCGGCTATTCGAGCGATGTCTATCAGGCCGGGTTGGACGCGCGCAACACCCACCGGGCTTTCTCGATCACCTCGTCACTGCAGCGCGAGGGCAATGGCATGACCGCCGACAGTTTTGTGGTCACAAAGACGGCGCCGCATCCCGCGCTGGCATACAGGTTCATCAACTTCATGTTGCGCCCCGAAAATGCCGCCGAGATCACCAATGCCATCGGCGCGGGCAATCCAAATGCCGCGGCGCGCGCGTTCATCCGGCCAGACCTGCTGGCCGACCCGGTCATCACGCCGGGCGCCACGCAGCGGCAGCGGCTCGAACAGTTGAACGACCTCGACAGCGGCACGCGGCGGGCGTGGAATCGCGCGTGGACCGACCTCAAGGTCGGCCACTAGCGATTCGATCGGGCAAGGATGGGGATGGGAAATTACGCGGAAGTGGTGCTTTGGCCGGCGGCCACTTCCTCGGCCAGCGGAATGTCGCCACGCACCACCAAGACGGGTACGGAAGCGTGGCGCACCAGGGTTTCGGCCACGCTGCCAAGCACAACGCGCTGCAGCCCGCTCTTGCCGTGGGTGCCGATGACCACCAGGTCAGGCTTGCTGTCCTGGATGTCATGGATCAGCCGGTTCGCAACGTCGCCGAGCGTGGACTTATCGTCGAGCAGCCGCTCGGTGAACTTGATCCCGGCGCGCTCGGCGTGGTGCCGGGCCTTGACGAGCAGCGCATTGCCGGCCGCCACGCGATGCTGGTGCTCCTCCTCCAGTTCTCCACCATGCGCGCGCACCCTAAGGAAACCGTAGTCGATGACATGGATGATCTCGAGATTTGAACCGGTGGCGCGGGCCAGCCGGACGGCTTCGTCCAGCGCGCGGGACGAGCAGTGGCTATCGTCGATCGGGACCATGATGTTGCGATACATGTGGGGCTCCTTTTGGAATGGCAGTCCCCGCCGGGATGGCGGAGATTCTCACACGTCACTCTAAGCGGGGAGGTTGTTGTTGCTTTGATGTAGCGCAAACTCGCTCCAGATCTTAAATCTAGCCGACTCCGGGAACCTGCGCTTGCGGCACTGCAGCCACCCAGCCAGTCACATCGACCGGACATTCGGGCCCGTGCTACAGTCCGCCGGGTATCAGACGCCACATTCAGACGCCCCAAAACTCCGCCCGCCATGCCAGAGCGCCCCGCCCCTTCCGCTGCCAAACCGTCGTCGATGAACGTCAAGACGGCGCTGCGCGTCATCGAAATCATCGAAACGTTCGCACGCGAGCGCCGGGCGTTGTCGCTGTCGGAACTGGCCCGCCTGCTGGCCGTGCCGGCGTCGAGCTGTCTGGCGCTGATCCGCACGCTGACCTCGCTCGGCTATCTCTACGAAACCGCGCGCCGCCAAGGCTACTACCCCACCGGCCGCCTGCTGGCGATGGCGCAGCAGATTGCTCGCCACGATCCGGTGCTGGATCGCGTGCACGGCACGATGAGCGAGTTGCGTGACGCCACCGGCGAAACCATCGTCATCGGCAAACTGCATGAAGGGCAGGCGGTGGTGTATCTGGATGTGCTTGAATCACCACATGCGATTCGATACATCGCCACGGCGGGCGAGCGCCGCGAGCTTCATGCCAATTCGATCGGCAAGGCCCTGCTGGCGGCGATGGACGAGGCCGAACGCGCGACGCTGCTCGCGCACCTGCCCTTCCAGGCGTTCACCTCGCGCACGCTGACCACGCCCGCCGCGCTGGAGGCGGATCTGCAGCAGGCGCGCGAACGCGGCGCTTACGTGAACCTGAGCGAGTCGATGCCCGACGTGGGGGCGCTGGCATGGCCGGTGCGGCTGTCCGGCGAGTGCTACGCAATTTCGATTGCGGGTCCGGTCTACCGGATCGAACCGCACCTCGACCGCTATGCGCCAATGCTGCGCGCCGCCTGTGCGGCACTGGAAAAAACCTGAGCGGAATCAGTCGGCGGCGTCGCGCTCGCGCAGCCGCCAACCGGTGGCATCCGGCAAGCCCAGTCCGTCCACGGGCGCGGAAGCCGCCAACGCCAGCACGGCGTCATCGCGCCGCCAGGTCACCGCATTGGCCTGGGATATCGGCGCCGGCAGCGCCTCCACCACATGTCCCATCATGGTCTGGAACAGGTTGCCACCGTGGCACTTGATCCACGCTTCCTTCAGGGTCCAGAGTTGAAAAAACGCCACGAGACGCGCGTGGGCATCGCTCTCGCGAAGCAGTTCGGGTAGCGCGGCACGCTCGGCCTCCGTCGTGGTGGCTTCGATCAACGTGTCCAGATGCTTGCGCGGCTGCAGATGCTCGATGTCGATGCCAACCGGCACATCGGCCACCGCGCAGGCCAGGTGATCGCCGGAATGGGCAATCGACACGAATACCGGCACGCCCACCGCTCCGCTCGTATGTATCGCCAGTGGCGGCGAATCCTCCGCGGCCGACAGCGCCCACTCGGACGCATCGCCGCCGAATGTCACCGCCAGCAGCCGGCGCGCCAGCCACCGGCCGGCGGCGAACTGCTCCGCCCGCGCCTCGGCCCGCATCGTCGCCAGCCGCCCCAGTTCTTCCTGCGACATCCAACGGCTCACGGGCGGCGCCATTGCCGCGAAGGCCATCACAGATCCGGTACGCAGTGCGAGCGGCATGTCAGTGGAAGGGTTCGAATGCGTCGAAAAGGATCGAAAAGGATCGAAAAAGGCCGAAAGGGTCAGGAACGACTCAGTCGTTCCAGCGGCGCAAGACCAGCGACGTATTGATGCCGCCGAACGCGAAATTGTTGCTCATCACGTACTCGGTGTCGATAGCACGCCCCTCGCCCACGATGTAGTCGAGCTGCGCGCAGCGGGGATCGGGGTTCTCCAGATTGATCGTCGGCGCAAACCAGCCATCGCGCATCATCTCGATCGTCATCCACGCCTCGAGCGCACCACACGCGCCCAGCGTATGGCCGACGTAGCTCTTGAGCGAACTGATTGGCATTCGGGCGCCAAACACGGCGTGCGTGGCCTGTGATTCGGCGATATCGCCCTGATCGGTAGCCGTGCCATGCGCGTTCACGTAGCCGATTCGATCCGGCGAGACGCCGGCATCGTCCAGCGCCATCCGCATGGCCAGGGCCATCGTGCCGGCATCGGCCTGGGTCACATGCACGCCATCGCTGTTGGTGCCATAGCCAACGATCTCGGCCAGGATCGGGGCGCCGCGCTGGCGCGCGTGCTCCAGTTCCTCCAGTACCAGCGTGCAAGCGCCCTCGCCCAGCACCAGGCCATCGCGCGCGGCATCGAACGGTCGTGGCGTCGCCGTGGGCGCATCGTTGCGCGTGCTGGTGGCGAACAGCGTATCGAAGACGGCCGCCTCCGTGGCGTCAAGCTCTTCGGCGCCGCCGGCCACCATCGCCACCTGACGGCCCATGCGGATCGTCTCGTATGCGTAGCCAATGCCGTGGCTGCCTGACGTGCAGGCGCTCGACGTGGTCAGGATGCGGCCCTTGATGCCGAAGAACACGCCGATGTTTACGGCGGCCGTATGCGACATCATGCGGATGTACGTGGTGGCGTTGACGCCCTCGGTGGTGCGGTCGCTCATCATCCGCGCGAAGTCCTGCGCGGCGGACGGCGTGCCGGTCGAGGACCCGTACGCGATCCCCATCTGTCCGCCGGTCACCAGCGGATGTCCGGCCAGCCCGGCACCGGCCAGCGCCGATTCGGTCGCCAGCACGGCCATCTGCGACACGCGGCCCATGGTCCGCATGAGTTTGCGCGTGTAGTGCGGCGGCAGCGTGAACGGCGGCACCGGCGCCGCGATGTGCGTGTTGAGGCCACGGATCTCGCGCCAGTCTGGCACGACCACTATCGCATTGCGACCGGCGGCCAGGCGCTCGCGCACCGTCGCCCAGTCGTTGCCGATCGCGCTGACCGCGCCCGCTCCCGTGACCACCACCCGCTTCATCCGAACATGCCTCCGTTCACCGAAATCACCTGGCGCGTAATGTACCCGGCATCGGGCGAAAGCAGGAACGCCACCGTGGCCGCCACCTCGTCCGGGGTGCCCATGCGGCGGGCGGGAATCATCTTCATGGCTTCCTCGCGCACGTGTTCCTCGATCATTTCCGTGTCGATCAGCCCCGGCGCCACGCAGTTGACCGTGATCTGGCGCTTGGCCAGTTCGATCGCCAGTGCCTTGGTGGCGCCGATCACCCCAGCCTTGGCAGCGCTGTAGTTGGTCTGCCCGCGATTGCCCACGATCCCGGACGCCGACGACAGCGTGACGATCCGGCCCGGCCGACGCCGCTGCACCATCGGCAGCACCACGGGATTGAGCACGTTGAAGAACGCATCGAGGTTGGTGTGAATCACCTCGTCCCACTCCTCGCCGCTCATGGCCGGAAACGCTGCATCGCGGGCCAGCCCGGCGTTGCAGACCACTCCGTAGTAGCAGCCGTGATGGTCGATATCGGCCAGCAATGCGCTGGCCGCGGCCTCGCGTTGCCCGACATCGAAACACAGCACGCGCGCATTTCGGCCGAACGCGCGCACGGCGTCGGCCACCGATTCGGCTTCGTTGCGACGCGCGCGGCAGTGGATCACCACGTCATAGCCATCGCGCGCAAGACGCAGCGCAATGGCGCGGCCGATGCCGCGCGATGATCCCGTGACGAGCACGGTCTGGGTTGTCATGTCTGCTGCCCCTCGAGGAAGGCCTGCGCGTCCGCAGGCCGATATACCGAAACCGTTGCCCGAGCCACCTCCTGGCCGCCCATGTCCAGCGTGCAGGCGAACAGCGACAGGCCGTCATCACCCGTCATCTCCAGCCGGGCACGAATGGTCAGCACGCTGCCCACCGGAAACGCGGGCACGTCACTGGCATAGCGGCGCGAGCCCAGCAGGAAACCCGGGCCGGGCTTGCATCCCTTGCCGCGAGCCTGCATACCCGCCCATGCCGCGATCGTCTGCGCCATGTACTCGATGCCAATCCATGCGGGCATCCCAGCGTCATCGACGAACAACTGCGTCGACCTGACTGTCGCGCGCGCCACGCACTGGGTGTCATCGGCTGCCAGCAGTTCGTCGATCAGACGCATCGCGCCGTCATGCGGCACCAGCTCGCCAACGGGCGGCAAGGTCGATATCGGTGCGGGTGTGCGCATCTTTAGCCCTCCCCCATCACCAATACGCAATTGCTCCCCCCAAACGCAAATGAATTGCTCACCGCATGCCGCACCGGCCGGCCCAGGGATTCGTCAGCGCCCACCACATGCAGCGGCGGCATCGCGGGGTCGGCGATGCCATCCCACCAGTGCGGCGGCAGGCGACCCCGGGGGTTGTCCGTCAGCGTCAGGTACAGCAGTGCGGCTTCCACCGCGCCGGCGGCCCCAAGCGTGTGCCCGGTCTGCGACTTGGTGGAACTGACCGGCACACCGGCGCCGAACAGGTCGGACACCGCACGCGCTTCCATCACGTCGTTCTGCTCGGTGGCGGTTCCGTGCAGGTTCAGATAGTCGATGTCCGCGGGCTTCAGTCCGGCGCGAGCCAGCGCCTGCTGCATGGCCGTCCGCGCGCCGACACCCGATGGGTCGGGTGCGGACATATGGTGGGCATCCGAAGTCTCGCCCCAGCCGGTCAGCCGCACGGGCCCGGCCTCGCGGGACATCAGGAACAACCCCGCGCCCTCTCCCAGATTGATGCCACGCCGGTTCGCCGACAGCGGGTTGCACCGCTCGGCGCTCACCGAATCGAGCGAAAGGAAACCGGAAATCGTAAACGTGCACAGCGTGTCGACACCACCGGCGATTGCCACGTCGACGATGCCGTGCTCGATCAGGCGGGCCGCGGCCGACATGGCCTTGGCGCTGGACGAGCACGCCGTGGAAATCGTGTAGGCAGGCCCGCCGACGCCGAGCCGCCAGGCCAGATACCGGGCCGGCGAGCCAAGCTCCTGCTGGGCGTAGTGGAACTGCTCGGGCCACGTGCCCTCTTTCGCGTGCGTGCGCACGGCAAGCTCGCCCTCGTAGATGCCGGACGTGCTGGTACCGAGCACGATCGCCACCCGCATCGGGCCCACCCGCGCGATGGCCGCATCCACCGCCGGACGCAAGCCGGCAAGCGTGCGCTCCAGCATGGCGTTGTTGCGGCTGGCCAGTTCCAGCGCGGTGCCCGCCGGAAGGTCGGTGGCCGCCATGGGCTCTGCAACGGTGCCCAGATGCAGCGGACTGCCCGGCGTATAGCGTTCGGTGACCTCGCCACCAAACGGACAGTCACTGCGCCACAGCGCGGCACGCACGGCGTCGCTGCCGCTACCGAGCGCGCATATCACGTTCATTGCGTTCAGATAGATCGTCATGGCGTCTTTCCTTCTTCCTGCAACGTGCGAATGGTCAGCCGATAGCCGTCACGCCGCTGCGTGAACAGCGTGGTGGTGGCATCCGGATAGCGCACTTCGGCCACGACCTCATCGCCGTACCGCAGCACACGCATGGCCGGCGTGGCATCGACGTGCCAGCCATCGGGCAGCGCCGCCTGAATCGCTTCGACAGGCCAGAGCGACAGTTGCAGGTCGCTCAGGATGCGCTCGGGCATCAGTTCCCGTGGGGCCCACGGGGCCCGCGTCACACGCAGGTCCCGGCCATCCCAATCGATACGCGCCAGCACCTGGCCACCTGCCACGGCGGCCAGCCGCGTATGGGCGGCATCGGCTTCCAGCATCGCGATCATGTCACGTGTCTGCTCGCCCTGCGGCGATGGGAACTGCACTGTGATCTGCTGCTGCAGGCTCAGCGTCCTGCCCAGCGAGGCCGGCGGCAGGCGCAACAGCGGCACCTCGGCCCGCGTCGGGGCGACGGTGGCGCAACCGGCCAGCACCGCTAGCGCGGCCAACGCAGCCAGCGTCGCCAGCGCGGCGGGCAGCCTCAATCGTCGCAAAATTGCTCCAGCACGCTCAGCCGACGGCGCGACTCCGTCACGAATGGATTGTTCAGATCCCAGGCATAGCCTGCCAGGATCGACGAGATCATGTCGCGAATGTCGGTGGGCGCGTTGGGATGGAAGATAAGCTTCTGGAAGCTGCCTTCGTACCATGCTTCGACAAAGGCACGGAAGCAGTCAACGCCTGCTTTCAGCGGCCTGGCGTACTCGGTTTCCCAGTCCACGGATTCGCCGGCCAACGCGCGCGCCACGCAGGCGGTGGCGAGGCTGGCCGACTTGAATGCGATCGTCACGCCCGACGAAAACACGGGGTCGAGAAATTCGCCGGCATTGCCAAGCAGTGCGTAGCCATTGCCCCAGAGCGACCGGACGTTGGCCGAATAGCCGACGATCTGGCGGGCCGGCGTGTCCCACTCGGCATCCTTCAGCAGCTTCGCGAGGCCCGGCTCCTCGGCCACGAGTTGCCTGAGGCGAGTCATTTCATCGCCTTCGTACCGGTCGAGGAACGACTTCTCGGCCACCACGCCCTGCGAGCAACGCCCGTTGGAGAACGGGATGGTCCAGTACCAGACATCGACGTGTTCCGGATGCACGCTGACGCGGATCTTGTTGCGATCGAAGCTGCCCCCCGGAATCCTGTCGGCCACGTGCGTGAAGATGGCGGCGCGCACCGGAAAATTCGACGGCGACTCCAGGTCGAGCAGGCGCGGCAAAACCCGGCCAAAGCCAGAGGCGTCCAGCAGGAAGCGTGATTCCACCTGATACACGTTGCCATCCGGATCGCGCACGGTGACAACCGGCGCGGCACCGCTGACGTCCACCGCTTCCACGACATGGCGAAAGCGCACCTCGGCGCCCTGCTTCTGCGCCTCGCGAATCAGCACATCGTCGAAATGGGCGCGCTGCACCTGGTAGGTGGTGCCCCATCCCGGCGAGAATTTCTCGCGAAAATCGAAATCGGTATAGCGGTCGCCCCGCGCGAAGGCCGCCCCGTTCTTGTACTGGAAGCCCGCCTCCACCACGGCCTGCAGCATACCGGCCTCCTCGATGTAGGCCATGCTCTGGGGCAGCAGGCTCTCGCCGATCGAGAAACGCGGGAACGTTTCCTTTTCGATCACCAGCACGCCGATGCCGCGCTTGCGCAGCAATCCGGCCGCCACGGAACCCGCCGGGCCCGCGCCGACGATCAGTACGTCCACTGTCTCTTTCTTCATTGAGATCCTTCCTGACTGATTTGATGCGATGACGTTCCGGGCAGCGGCCTGAACCACGGCGACATCACCCAGACCGCACCCACGCCCGACAGCATCGTCGCCCCGAACGCATGAAGCGCGGGAGTCGACGACAACGCAAGCAGCCCGAAGGCCAGCAACGTGCTGGCCGCCCCGAGCACGATGGCGGTCCAGGACACGCCATCGCCCGGGTGTTCGAGCAGGAAAATTCCATAGTCGACGCCCACACCCAGCAGCAGCGCCAGCGCGAGCACCGAGAACAATTGCAGTGGCACGCCGGTCCAGCCCAGCACGGCCACACTGAACGCCGCCGCCAGCAGCGTCGGCACGAGGGCGCGCCAGCCCGAGCGGCCATAACGCCACCAGAGCAGCAGTGCCACGCCCACGGCGCCTGCCAGCAGGAACCAGCTCATCAACACCCGGTAGTGATGGAGCAGGAACGAGATATCGGCCACGCGATCGACCCACTCCGCGCCGGGCACCTGCCGCACCGACGCCGCGATACCGTCAATCGCCGACACGTGGTCCAGGCCGCGCAACAGCATCACGCTGGCGAAACCATTGCCCTCGCGGCCAAGCCACAGGTGCCGCAGCGTTTCCGATACCGGATTCGCCAGCCACGCGGGCAGCGTCAGCACGGCGTCACCAGCACGCGCGGACGGAGCGGGCGGCGCGATCGAGCCGCCCACTGCGCTGGCCACGCGTGCGCGGATCGCCGCCTCCTGCCGATCGGCCAGCGCGGCATCGGCTTGCTGACGGCCGGCGGACGGCACCCAGTCCGAGATCGCAATGAAGCCGGCCAGATCGCCGCGCCGGATCGCATCGGCCAACCCGGCCTTGATCGCCTCCTCGCGCGCGAGCACCTCGTCCGGCGTCGCGCCACGCACGAGGATGAACTGCGCCGGGCTTGGCGTGCCCAGCAACTGCCCTGCCGTGCGTTGCGCCTCGATCAGCGCGGGCGGCGAACTCTGCAGTTGCCGGATGTCGTCGGCAACGCGCACCTGCCAGATGCCGGTCACGATGAACAGCATCAACACGCCAAGCGCCAGCCAGGTACGCCGGTCATTGCGTGCGTACGGCCAGCGCGCCAGGCTATCGGCAAGCCAGGTGGAAAGACGCGTCGGACGCAGGTTGCCCCGATCGAGCAAAGGGAACCAGAACAGCACGGTCAGGAAGGCCGTGATCAGGCCAACCGCGGAGAACAGCGCCATCTGGCGCAGCCCGGGGAACGGTGCGATGCCAAGCGCGAGATAGGCCACCACGCTCGTAGACAACGCCAGCGCCAGTCCCGGCGCCAGGAAGCGCATCACGGCAGGCGGCGTCGCACGCGGCATGGCCTGGCGCGTCACGAAGTAGTGGATGCCGAAGTCCTCGGCCACCCCGACCAGACTGGCGCCGAACACCAGTGTGATTAGGTGGACGCGGTCGAAGACGATCGCCGTGGCGGAGATTGCTGCCGCCGTCCCGATCAGCAGTGACAGCCCCACCAGCACGATGGGCCGCAGCGAACGGAAGGCCAGCCACACCAGCAGCAGCACCGCGGCCAGCGAACCCCATCCGATCACGTTCATTTCCCAGTTGGCCTGCGCGGCCGCGGCTTCGGCGTGCAGCGGGATGCCGGCCGTCACCACGCGCACGCCGTCGTCGCCCTGACGCGCCGCCGCTTCCGCCGCATGGAGCAGGTCGCCGTAGTCGGTGCTGCCATTGGCGGAAAACGCGGGCTTGGTGATCCGATAGGTCAACAGCACCCAATCCTTGCCTTCGCCGGTCACCGTTGCCAGACCATCGCGCTCATGTACGCGGGTCACCGCCGCGCGAGACAGCCACCAGTTCTGCCACAGCCCGAGCGGGTCGGACGCCCAATCGGTCAGGCGCGGTCCGGTGGAAAACTGGTAGAGCCGCGTCAGCGCCTGCTGCGCGAGCATATCGGCATTGGTCGTCCGCAATGCCTCGCGCTGCGCGTCGGTCAGAAGCCCGTCGCGCCACGGCCGGTAGAACGCCAGCGCCGCATCGAAATCGAACGCGGCAATCTTGTCGACGGGCTTCAGCAACGCGCTGCCGCCGGACGTGGCCTGCGAGAAGCGCTGCGCCGCCGCGCGCGTGCGGGCCCAGTCCGAGCCCCCCACCAACACGACTATCTCGCGCGACACACCGTCGGTCAGCTGCCGCAGCACGCGATCGGCCGTGGCGGTGCGCTCGCTGGTCGGCAGCAGCGCCATCACGTCGGTGTCGAGCCGCGATGCACGCCAGAACTGCACCTGGTGCGCGATCAGCGCAATCACGAGCAGCAGCCAGCCAATCGCCAGCAGGCGCTCGCGGCGGGTCAGCCCGCCCTGCATCGCGGCCCCGTGGGCCAGTTCATTCAAAACGTTGTTCCTCCGAAGGACTGAGTTTTTCCGCTCCGGCGGGGTCGATCATCCTGACGACGGTGCTGTCGCCGCTGGCTTCCTCGAGCCTGACGTCGCGGACGTAGCGGTCTCCGGCCAGATCGATCCGCGTGAACGCGCGGCGCACACCCGCATCGGTCGGTGTCAGGGTCAGCGTCCAGCCCGACTTGCCGACGAGCTTGCCGGTCACGCTAAAGCGCGTGGACAGACTGCGCAGGTCGCCGCGCAGGATCGCGATCATCGACTCCCCGACCAGCCGCATGGCGGGCTGGGCATCGGCCTGCATTTCCTGCTGCACCTTGCCGTCCGCGCCCCGCATCACCAGCTTCTCTGGCGTGACCAGCAGGCTCGACGCGAACGGTTCGCGCGTGGCCCACACTACGCCCCGGCCTCGCGCCATCACGAAGTCACCCCGCGAGATCAACGGGTTGCTGAAGCCGGCCAGGCGGCGCGTCTGCTCGAACTGACCATGGATGACCGGCGCATCGGACAACCGCGCCGACACGGCCGCGGAAAGATCCTCGGCGTGTGCCGGTACGACGCTCATCGCCGCCATCGTCACCAGCGCAAACATCGCCTGCAGAGCCCGGCGGCGCATCATGGCTCGACTCCAAGCCGTTGCAGTAGCACCGGCGGACTGACGTACTGCATCTCCTGGGTGGCCATATCCACCGCCACCTGGATGGAGTATCCCTTGGTCAGCCGCGCGCCGGACAGCGCGTCGCGCATCTCGTAGTCGATTCGGAGCCGGTTTTCCCATTCCGCGAACGTGGCACGCACGATCACAGGCTGGCCATATCGCAACGGGCGAACGTACTTGACGCGCACGTCGACGATCGGCCAGGCATAGCCCGATGCTGACATCTGCGGATAGTCGTAGTCGATCTGCTGCAGCAACGCGCAGCGTGCCAGCTCGAAGTAACGGAGATAGTTGCCGTGCCAGACCACGTTCATCGGATCGAGATCGTGGAACGCCGGCGTCAGCGTGATTTCATGACTCAGGATTCTTGGCATCGCGCTCCTGTGCGGGCTGCTGCATGTCACGGCGGCCGATGCTGATCGGATCGTCCGCCCAGAAATCATAGAAATTGAACCAGTCATACGGTGAACGCGCCACGAGGTCCTCCAGCCAGCGGGAGTAGGTTGCGGCCAGCGTCTGCAGACGTGCCTCGCGTGTGGCGCGCGGTAGCGTCACGACGCGTTCCAGCTCGGTGAAGCGGATCAGGTGCCCGCGCCCCTCCCGCACGCAACCCATCGCGTACAGCGGGCATTTCAGCAGGCTCGCCAGCACATAGGGGCCTATCGGGAAGCGTGCGGGCTGACCGAGGAACGGCACCCGCACAGCCCGGCCACCGTGCGCGGGCGCGCGATCGCCGGCAATCGCCACGAATTCACCGGCCTCCACGCGCGCGGACAGTTCGAGCGCCGTGGCCGGAGAGATATCGTCGATCTGGTAGAGCTGCAGCATCGAGTCCGGGTCCAACCGCGCCAGAATGCGATTGAAGCGCTCGGCATGGGCGCTGTGGACCAGCACGGTCAGCCGCAGCCCGTTCAACCGGTTGGCCATCGCCCGGCAAAGCTCCAGACAGCCGACGTGAGCCGTCATGATGATGCCGCCCCGCCCGCTCGCGATCTGCCGGAGCAGCACGTCGCCGCCTTCCTTGGAAACATGCTCGAAGCGATACCGTCCGCCAATGGCCAGCAGCTTGTCGAGCATCGTGTCGCCAAACGAAAACAGATGCCGTAGCGACTGGCGCCACGTGGGCTGCGTGCCGATGGCGCCTGTTGCCGCCTCGACTCGCGCGAGATACTCCATCGAAGACCGGCGCGCCAGCGGATACGCCAGCCAGAAGTAGACGACCACGGGGTACATCACCACGCGGAACAGCAGCCGGCCGAACGCGCGGTACAGGCCGTAGAGTAACCAGATGCCCCAGACGCAGGTGGCTTCGCCAATGGCGCTCCAGTGCGGCGTGCGGCGGCGCGGCGCGGCGCCCGGTGTTTCGGGGTGCAAGGTGCTCATGCGGGGCGCACCTTGCGCCACAACAGACGCGGCATTCGCCACAACATGCCGAAGAACAGGCGGGTCAGCATCCCCGTCATCAGCAGGTTGTCCTGGATAAGACGGAAATGCGAGACGCCATCGCTGGGATACGTGACCCGCGTCGGAACGTTGACGACCGGCACGCCGCGCCAGTACAGGCGCACGATCACCTCGGTGTCGAACTCCATGTGGTGGCCGAGCCGCACGTCCTGCATCAGCGCTGTCACCGCGTCGAGCGGATAGACGCGCAAGCCGCACATCGAGTCGCGGATCTCGAACGAGAGCGTGTTGATCCACACCAGGATGTGCGTGAGATACCGGAAATAGAAGCGGTGGCGCGGCACCGTCTGGTCATACACCGGGCAGCCCGCGATGACCGCCGTCGGGTTCTCGCGTGCCAGCGTGAAGAAACGCGCGATGTCGTCGGCATTGTGCTGCCCGTCGGCATCGATCTGCAGCGCGTGCGTATAGCCGAGCTTCGCGGCCTCCTGGAACCCGGCCATCATCGCCGCGCCCTTGCCCCGGTTTTGCGGCAGGCGGATCAGGATCACGCGCTCCCCATGGGCATCGGCAAGGTCGCGCAGCACCTGGCTGCACGCCGGGCCGCTGCCGTCATCGACCAGCAGGCAAGGCCACGGATGCCTCAGGATGGCCTCGACCATGGCTCCGATGGCATGTTCGTGGTCAAAGACCGGAACCAGCACGATGGGACGAAAAACGGCGGTCATGAAACTGCGGGGTGAAAAACGATCTTGCCGCTCGCGTGCGAGCCGGCATCGGAGGTTAGTCGAAAGGCCAGCGTGCATGACGCCGGCTGCCAGTCGAGCGCCATGCGCACCGCTGCGCCGGGACGCATCACAGCCTGGAATTTGAGCACATCCAGCCTGGCAAAACGTTGACGTGGCGGGACCGCCAGGCGTTGCGGCGCCAGCGCCATGACCCAGTCGACCTGAGCGACGCCCGGCACGACCGGTGCGCCCGGAAAGTGGCCATCGAAGATTGCGAGGTCTTCGGCGATGTCCAGCTCGGCCGTGGCCGACGTATCGTCGGCCTCCACCCAGCGCGCCACCGGAATACTGTGACGCAGCAGTTCGCGCAGCATCGCCTCGGTGGTCTTGCCCTGGGCGTTGCACGGCAACGCCTGCGGGAACGCCCAGCGCCGCGGCAACGCCAGCCGGTCAACGCCGTCGGCCAGCGCACGGCGCAGCGCGGCAATCAGCGCATGACGGCCCTTGCCGTCAAGCATCGATTGGCCGGCTTCCTGCAGCACGATGGCCGCGCCCACGCGCGTGCCGATAGCGGTCTCGATCAGCAATACGCGGGCTTCGCGCACCAGCGGCGACGCCTGCAACCGCTGCTCGATCGCGCTCAGCGACACCCGTTTTTCCTCGATCTTGACGATGCGGTCCGCCCGACCGGCCAGCACGAATGCGCCATCTCCAGTCGGCAGCACCCGGTCGGCGCACACCTGCCAGTCATCGTCGGCGAGGTGGGCCGAGCGCACCGCGAGGAACCCTTCTTGCAGCCGCCACGCCACACCGGGCAGCGGCGTCCAGCGGTCGTCCCCTGCCGCGCGCTGACGCCACGCGACGCCACCGGTCTCGGAACTTCCAAATACTTCGATCGGCGAGACACCGGTATGGCGCAGCACATCCGACGCACCCTCGGGCGGCAACGGACCGCCAGACGAAAACACCGCCCGCACCACGCCGCGCGTGGCGGCCCAGTCCAGCGCTTCCGGCATCCGCTTCAGATGCGCCGGACTGCTGACCAGGACCACCGGTGTCCGGTCTTCGGCACAGGACGCAACCAGCTCTTCGTGGAACGCCATGCGTGCCACCGGCATCGACCGGCCCACCGCCAGCGGCCACAGGATCGTGAACAACAGGCCGTAGATATGTTGATGCGAAACCGTAGTCAACAGACGGCTTTCTCGCGGCATCGTCGGGCCAAACGCCTGTTCGAGCGCGTGGACCTCGGCCTCTAGTTGCGCCAACCGCTTGGGCGCGGCCTCCGGCGCACCGGTGGAGCCGGACGTGAACAACGTGATCCAGGTTTCTCGCGCGTCCAGGCGGGGCCATTGCAGCGGAGACTCCGTGGCAGACGGTTGCAGGCCCTGCGGAAGATCGCCGGCCATGCCATCGACCTGCTCGCGCAGCGCGGCAAGCGTATCGGGCCTCGCATCGCCGGGCAGCACCACATGCTTGCCCGCGTGCCAGGCGCCGAACAGCGCAGCGGCAAACTCGGCCGGGCTGTCGACGAACAATGCCCAGCGCGCGCCGGGCGCCGCCAGGAACGCGTGTCGCCATGCCGTTGCCCGCGCGACCAAGGCGCGAGCATCGTCTCGGGCAACCAGCGCCGCCATCGTTGCACTGACGCCGTTCGGACGGTCATCCATGATGGCCCTCCGCATGACGGCGCTTCACGCGCTGGCGCACCAGCCACTCCACCGCGAACATCGCGCCGATCAATCCGTAGGCAATGCCGCCGTTGTAGATCGCCCAGGCACGGTCGCTACCGGCCAGGGCCGTGATCGCGGCAATCGTGCCATTGACGACGAAGAACACGCACCAAGCCTGTGTGACCCGGCGCGTATAGGCCACGCCGCTCGGCGGCAAGTCCGGTTCGCGCAGGCGCGCAAGGCGTTCGATCAGCGTGGGAGGATGGCGCAGGCTCCAGCCAAAGACGGCGAGCATGGCCACGTTGACGAGGACGGGGTAGAGCTTCAGCGGCAATTCATGATCGGAGGCGAGCACCGCAATTGCCAGCGCGGCCGCCAGCAGCGCCGTGACGCGCCAGCCGGTCTGGCGGCTGGTGGCGGCGCGCAGCAGCGCGAGCACGACCAGCGCCAGCGCCATCACGCGCGGCGAGTAGTGCTGCAAGCCGAAGTAGATCACGAGCGGGTAAGCCATCGTCAGCAGCCCCAGCCCCCATTTGCGCCATGCCATGTGCTTGTCAGGCGGTGGCCGGCGAGTCGATCAGCGATGCCAGGGTCCGCACCACGTCGCCCACCGTCTTCACCGATTTGAACTGCTCCGCCCGGATCGGCCGGCTCATCAGCGGTTTCATTTTCACCAGCAGGTCCACGGCGTCGATGCTGTCGATATCGAGATCGTCATACAGGCGCGCATCGAGCGTGATGCGGGCGGGGTCGATCTCGAACATCTGTTCGAGCACCCCGGCCACGCGTGTGAAGATTTCGTCGTGCGTCATGCTTGTGGCTCCGTGTTCCCCGATTCAAACCATCCAGACCATCATCCGCGCGTCACGCGGTGGCCTGGCCGCGCTGCGACGCAATATAGGCGGCCAGCGTCGCGACGCTGGCGAACCGGGCGCGGACTTCGTCCTTCTCGCCCTTCATAGTGATTCCATAGCGCTTCTGCAGCGCCAGGCCGAGTTCCAGCGCGTCGATGGAATCGAGCCCCAGCCCTTCCACGAAGAGCGGCGCGTCGGTCTCGATATCTTCCGCCTTGATATCTTCCAGAGACAGCGAGGTAATAATGAGTTCCTTGATTTCCTGCTCAAGCGACTTCACGGCGGATCTCCCGAGAAAAATAGTCAGATAGTGAATGATTCAACCGGCGTACGGCCTTTACGGGCTCCAGGCCTTGCGGCACCCACTGGGCGACGCTGACATCGGCATGAACGTCGATGACAAAGCGCGGCCGCCGCCGTGGGACGTGGTACCACTTCTCGCCTTTAGTCAGCGTAGGCGGTACGCAGCGGATCACCACCGGTGTCAGCGCAATATCGCCGCGTACGGCCACGTTGGCCGCGCCGCGCTGCAATTGCAGCGGCGCGCCGGGCCGCGTGCGGGTGCCTTCCGGAAAGATGATCAGGCTGCTGCCGGCGCGGAGTGATGCGATGCAGTCGTCGACCATCGCCACGCCACCGCTGTCGTTGCGTACCCAGCCGGTGGCCTGCACGGCCCCCCGCGTGAATGGATTCCGCGCCAGCGCCCCCTTCACGACGCAGTTCGCGTCGGGTGTCAGCGCCAGCAGGAAGACCGCATCGATCAGCGACGGATGATTGGCCACGATCAGCAGGCCGGGCCGGCGCAGCCGATCCGCATTGCGGATTTCGTAGTCCAGCACACCCAGAGTGCGCATCAGCCACAGGAATCCCCAAAGCGTGGAATGAATCACGCGGCGACAGGCCCGCTGCGCCCTGGCACGCGCCCAGAGCATCAGCGAGAGCAGCGGGAATACCAGAACGCCCAGCACCAGGCCCCCGATGCCGAAGATCGCAAAGCAGAATGCCGTGGCGACAACGCGCCACGCGCGGCCGAGGCGGTCAAACATGGCGACCCCACTTCCAGATCGCATGATCCGTGCGATGCAACAGTTGCGACTTGCCGGCCCCTGCGTCACTGGACAGGACGAAATGCAATACCTCCAGGCCGTGTGGCAGCAGCGGCTTGCCCTGACCGTCCACGGGGCCGTCCCCCGACTTGTCGGTCACCTCGATCGCGGGATCGGCCAACTCGAGCGTCCACACTGGCGCTCCTGCACGCGGCAAGCCCACGCGCCACGCCCACCCATACAGGCACTGCGGTTCGTCGGCATACGTCAGGTACGGCTCGGGAAGCGGCGTGTCATAGCAGACCAGCAGAACCTCGTCGGCACCATCGGCCAGCAAGCTGCAGGCCTCGACGATGGCGGCCTCGACGGTGTCCTTCCCACCGGACAACGCCTGGATATTGGATGCCGCGCTCCGGTCGATGGAAAACATCGCCCCGATCGCGTTGTGCACGGACAGACCGAACGCCGTGGGCGACAGCGGTTCGCCGGCGGCAAGCTCGCTCAGCATCGAAAAAGCGCGGCGCGAATCCCCGTGACGCGACGCGAAGACGGCCGGCATTACGCCTGCGTCATTGGCGGCGATCTCGTAGGCGGGATGTAGCGCGGCACGTCCTGTGGCATTGACACGGCGACGCAACATCGGCGCCATCGCGGCAAGCGCGGGCAGATCAGCACCTTCCGGCAGCCATGGGGCTCGGCTCCATGCCAGCCAGTCGGCGTGTGTCTGCAACGCCGGCGCACATGCCGCCCATGCGCGGATCTCGAATTCAAGTGTCATGCCTTGCGCGTGGGAGGATTGTGACCCGGTCCGCCGCCAGATTCTGATAGGTTGGATATCTGGTCGGCGGCGCATTCTCTCATGCTCCTGCGCGCACTGGCTGTGCCAGAAAAGTAACGGAATTTCGGAAATGTAACAGGGCGGATGCAGCACTTTCTTGCCGCTCCGCCCTGTTGACTTGCCGTGGCCGCCGTAGCAGCCGTCGCGGTACTTAGCGCGCCGGCAGGATTTTACCTGTTACCTCGCCGAAGCCGACGCGATACCCTTCGCCCTGACACCAGCCCGTCATGGTCACGGTATCGCCATCCTCGAGGAAACCGCGCTTCGCGCCATCAGCCAAGGTGACGGGTTCCGCACCATTACGCGTGGTTTCCAGCAGGCTGCCGCACGAATCCGACGTAGTGCCGCTGATCGTGCCGGAGCCCATCAGGTCGCCAATGCGCACATTGCAGCCCGATACCGTGTGGTGGGCCAGTTGCTGCGCCATGGTCCAGTACATCGCCTTGAAGTTGGTGCGGCACACCGTGCTGGCCGCCGTGGCGCCGGCTGGTTGCAGCGCCACTTCCAGGTCGATGTCGTAGGCGTTTTGCCCTTGCTGCTGCAGATACGGCAACGGCTCCGGCGATTGCGCCGGGTTTTCGCGGCGGAACGGCTCCAGCGCGTCCATCGTCACCACCCACGGCGAAATTGAGGTGCCGAAGGACTTGCTGTTGAACGGACCGAGCGGCACGTACTCCCACTGCTGGATATCGCGGGCGCTCCAGTCGTTGAGGATCACCAGACCGAACATATGGGCCGGGGCATCGCCTGTGCTCACCGGCTCGCCGAGGTTCGAGGGCTTGCCGACGATAAAGGCCATCTCGAGCTCGTAATCAAGCTTGCGGCAGGGGCTGAAGATCGGGCGTGCCTCGTTCGGCAGCTTGATCTGGCCATTGGGACGATGCAGCGCGGTGCCGCTGACGACCACCGAACTCGCACGGCCGTTATAGCCGATCGGGATTTCGAGCCAGTTTGGCAGCAGCGCGTTTTCGGGATCGCGGAACATGCGGCCAACGTTGGTGGCGTGTTCGCGCGACGAATAGAAGTCCGTATAGCCGGGAATATCCACCGGCAAATGCAGCGTGGCGGCCGACATCGGCACGAGTGCCTTGTCGCGCAGCGCCACGTTGCCGGAGAGCCGCTGGTCATCGGCGGACAGCAGCGCGGTCAGGCGCGCGCGCACGTCGGTCCAGACCGGCTTGCCCAGCGCGATAAAGCGGTTGAGGCTCGACGCTGCAAACGCGCCCTTGGCCGCCGTCGGCATCAGGCCGGCATCGTCCAGCGCAGCCAGATCGACGATCTGGTTGCCGATCGCCACGCCCACGCGTGCCGCGCCGCCCGTGGTCGAAAAGATGCCATACGGCAGGTTCTGCAGTGGGAAATGGGTCTGGCCGTCGTTCGCGGAATCGACCCAGCTAGTCTTGGGGGCAGTCATTATCTTGTTACTCCTATTGGTGCGAGAGTCGCGTCAGATCAACGCACGTTCGGGTTGAAATGCTTCTTCAGGCCTTGCCAGCAGGTGTAGTAATCGTGCTGGAGCAGCGCCGACTCGGCAGCGTGCCGCGTCGGACGGATCACGCCCGGGGTTTCGAACATGAATGCCATCGTGTCCGTGATGTGGTGCGGCTTGCTGGTGTCAGAGGCGGACGCACGCTCGAAGGTCTCCGCATCAGGGCCGTGACCGCTCATGCAGTTGTGCAAGCTCGCTCCGCCCGGCACAAAGCCTTCGGCCTTGGCGTCATACTCGCCCGCGATCAAACCCATGAATTCGCTGGCGATATTGCGGTGGAACCAGGGCGGACGGAACGTGTCTTCCGCAGCCAGCCAGCGCGGGCCGAAGATCACGAAGTCGATCGTGTCCACGCCCGGCGTATCCGACGGCGATTGCAGCACCAGGAAAATCGACGGGTCCGGATGGTCGTAGCTGATCGAGCCGATCGTGTTGAAGAGGCGCAGATCGTACTTGTACGGCACATAGTTGCCGTGCCACGCCACCACATCGAGCGGCGAGTGGCCAATGTCGGCACGCCACAGATTGCCCTGGAAACGGGCGACCAGTTCGAAGTCGCCTTCGCGATCCTCGTAGCTGGCGACCGGCGTCAGGAAATCACGCGGGTTGGCCAGCCCGTTGGAGCCGATTACGCCGAGGTCGGGCAGCTTGAACATCGCGCCGTAGTTTTCGCAGATATAGCCACGCGCCGCGCCGTCGGGCAGTTCCACGCGGAAACGCACGCCGCGCGGGATCACCACGATCTCCTGCGGCTCCACCGCCAGGCGCCCCATCTCGGTGACGATCAGCAGACGGCCCTCCTGCGGCACGATCAGCATTTCGCCATCGGCGTTGTAGAAGAAGCGGTCCCGCATCGACGCGTTGGCCAGATACAGATGGATCCCGCACCCGGACAGCGCTTCCGGACCGCCGTTACCAGCCATCGTGACGATGCCATCGACGAAGTCGGTGGGAACGGTCGGCATGGCCGGCGCACTCCAGCGCATCTGATTGGGCGATGGCGCCACTTCGTCGAACCGGCTCAGCCAACGATCCTGCTCGATCAACGTGAACGGCTTGTGCATGGCTGCCGGGCGAATGCGATACAGCCACGAACGGCGATTGTGGGCGCGCGGCGCGGTGAACGCGGTGCCCGATAGCTGTTCGGCATACAGGCCATACGGCGCGCGCTGCGGCGAGTTGCGTCCTACCGGCAACGCGCCGGGCAACGCCTCCGTGGCGAACTCATTGGCAAAACCGGACATGTACTCCGCCACGGCGGTGTCGGCCACATTGAGTTGGGTCTGGGTCATGAAGTCTTCCTCTCACTTTGCTCGTACCTGCGACGCGGCGAGCATCCTGGGCGGCAAGGAGACTGGCTGCTGGCGAACGCCAGGCCCGTCCTGTGACGATGTCTCCGCTTTATCTTCGATTTACGTATTATGAAATCGATTTACCAAATCGTAATCATCGTCTTGCGCAATGTCAAACCACAATTACGATAGGCGACAGCGCGCGAGCAAACGCGCAGTTGCACGGATGTGCCGCGAAAGCAGGACAGACAGAGAAGAAAGTCTTTCGGAAAGGGGCTGCCAATCACGCCGGAGAATCGGCGAGGCAGAATGCCGGCTGCATGGACGACAGCGGCGATGGCTGCGCCCAGGCCAGCCAGGAGGAAAAGGTCATCGCGCCCAAACGCAGGGGCGACTGGACCTCGGCACGGCGAACAAACGTTCGCCGTGCCGAGAAATCCGGAGCCCTACCGGGCTCAGACGGGCTTGTGACCTTCGGGCGTCGAGCCCGAACCGAACCCGCCAGGGGCCGGCGCGGCAGGCGCGGTGGTTGCCGGGCCCGCCATGGATGCGGCTGTTACGCCGCCATTACGGCTGGCAATGAATGCGTTCACGTCTGCCGCAAGATGCTGCGGAGCAAGTACGACCTCGAGGCCCAGTGCCTCACAGGCCGCGAGGAACGTGGACATACGCGGATCGGCTTGTCCCGATTCCGCCCGTAGATAAGCTTCCCGGGATATCCCGGCCTTACGGGCGACGTCCTCCTGCTTGAGCTTGCGCGCTCGACGCAACGCCCGCAGTTGCCGGAACGGTTCGCTAGCGCCTCTTGGCACGGCTGTACTGTTCATGTCGGTCTCCAGTCACCAGTGAAAAAAAAGTGCGCGGACGTGCATTCGAGTATAGAGCACGTAAAGCGTTCCGTAAGGTCTTCTGGAACACTTTTGCAGATTTCCTATGATGGCTCGCTCCGTTCTTCCAGACTCTCATCCAAAAGACGGATAGAGCACAACTTCCTCCTCCCGCCACACACATAACGGGACCGCCTGTTTTGCGTTGACGTCACATCAGTATCGTCAATGTGTGGCACAAGGCAAGTTGACAAACCGACCGGTCGTGCTATTCTCAAACCCATGCAAAAAGGCCAACTCACTCGCACCGCCATCATCGAGCAGGCATTCCGATCCGCGACGCAGGTCGGGTTCGAACAGTTGTCGCTCGCGACCCTGGCGGCGGACACGAGTATGTCCAAGAGCGGGTTGTACGCGCACTTCAAATCGAAGGAGGCGCTGCAGGAAGCCGTGCTCGAACACGCGATGGAGCGATTTGGCGAGATCGTGATCAACCCTGCCATGCGGCAGCGCCGTGGCGCGCCTCGATTGCTGGCGCTGTTCGATGGCTACCTGGCATGGCTGGGCGGCACGGTTGTGGAGGGCCGCTGTATTTTCATGGCCCTCTCCCAGGAGTACGCAAATCGCCCCGGAGTCATACGCGACAAGGTTGTGCAGGCATTCAAGGATTGGCACAGCACGATCGTGCGCGTGATTGGCGATGCGGTGGATGAAGGTGTATTACGCGCCGATACCGACGCGCACCAGTTTGCGTTCGAAATGGAAGGTATCGGCATGTCCTTCCAGTCGTCATTCAAGCTGATGGGCCGTGCCAGCGCCGAAACGATGGCGCGGCGCGCCTTTGCAAGACTGGTCAATGACCTGAAAGAGAATCGCGCCGAACCGCTCGTTGCGACACGCTAAGGCGGAAACAGCAGCGTTCGAGCATCCGCACGATAAGTATCGGTGATGGAAGCGCGGTGTATCCAACGGCATTTTTGCCACTTTTTCTTGCCCAAAAAATAGCACGACTGGTCGGTCGTGACGTACAAAAAACTTCAGGAATCACAGGGTCTTGCTGCCGGCCTGACCGGTTGAAGCATCCGCAGGAGGAGTTTGTCGTGTCGCAAGTGCTGTCATCGTCAACCCAAACCCGCCCCGCCCGTGCATCCGCACCCGGCGAGACGGCCTCCAATCGCCGACGCGCCGGCGCCACACTTTTCCGTTTGGCCGGAGCGATAAGTCATGCCAGCCGACGTCTGAGCTGGCAGGCCGGCAGCCTGATTTTCCCCGTGGCGACATCCCGGGCGCTGGAGCGCCTGTGGTTCAGCCCACCCCGCGCGCGATCCACGCCCGACGGTCTGCGCTTGCTCGACAGCGCCCGCGCAGAATGGGCACTGGTCACCGGCCAGGGCGCCAGCCGGCGCGTGCGCGTCTATCGCTGGGGCAGCAAGGGACCCGTGGTTCTGCTTGCGCACGGCTGGGGCGGCGAAGCCGGCCAGTGGCACGCCGTGGTCAGCGGCTTGCTGGCGGCGGGTATGCGCGTGGTGGCATTTGACGCGCTATCGCATGGAGCCTCGGACGCAGGCGCGCGCGGGCAGGATCAAAGCTCGATTATCGAGATGGCCCGATCGCTGCTGGCCGTTGCCTGGCACGTCGGCCCGGTCCATGCGGTGGTAGCCCACTCAATGGGCGGCGCGGCCACGGCCCATGCAATCCGCGAAGGCTTGCCCGTGCGCGGCGTGGTCATGCTCGGCTCTCCCGCCGACATGCACAGCGCCTGCTCCACCCTCGCCTGGCAACTTGGCGTGGCGCCACACGTGCAGGCCCGCATGGAGCGTCGCAGCGAACAGTGGCTGGGCACGCAGTGGTCCACGTTCAACGTGCCCGACGTGGGACGCACGCGACCGGTACCACCCGCGCTGGTGATTCATGATCGCGAGGACAAGGAAGTCCGTTGGGAGGACGGTGCGGCAATCGCAGGCGCATGGCCAGCCGCGCGGCTGGTAACAACCCAGGGCCTCGGGCATCGCCGGATCCTGCGTGACGCTACCGTGATTGGCCACATTGCCGGCTTCGTGAACGATCTGCAGGCGATACCACCCGTGCATCGCATGACAAGCGCGCGGACGTCGCCGGCGACCACCATCTGATCTCGCCCCGACTGCAAGCAAAGCAAAAGGGGCGGGCCTCGCGAGAGGCCCGCCCCTTCATATTGGTGTCGCGCGCTGCCTGGCAGTTAATTGCAGATATACCGCTATCAGAAGCCGGAGAGCACAAGTTTGCCGATCGTTCGCCCGCCTTCGAGCAGCGCATGGGCGCGACGCAGATTGGCCGCATTGATGGTGCCGAGGTTGTCACCCACCGTAGTCCGCAGCTTGCCGGCATCGATCAACCGCGCCACCTCATTCAGCAGCCGGTGTTGCGCAATTATGTCCGGCGTCTGGAACATCGCCCGCGTGAACATTAATTCCCAGACAAAGCCGGCGCTCTTGTTCTTGAGCGCCGAAATGGCCAGGGGGCCGGTATTCTCCACGATCGTGCAGATCGTTCCCTGCGGGGCGATAGCCTCGGCCATGGCGTTGAAATGGCGATCGGTGTCGTTGAAGCAGAGGACGAAGTCCACATGCGCGAAACCCAGCGCGCGCAGTTGGGCCGGGATGTCGCCGTGATGATCAATCGTATGGTCGGCCCCAAGCCCGCGGCACCAGGCTTCAGATTCCGGCCGGGACGCCGTGGCAATCACCGTCAAGCCAGCCAGAACCTTGGCAAGCTGGATGCCGATCGACCCTACCCCACCCGCGCCACCAATAATCAACACCGATTTTCCGGCGTCCTCGCCTTTCGGCGAGATACGCAGGCGATCGAACATCGCTTCCCAGGCCGTGATGGCTGTCAGCGGCAAGGCTGCCGCTTGCGGGAAATCGAGCGAAGCCGGCTTATGGCCGACGATCCGTTCGTCTACCAGGTGGTACTCGCTATTCGCGCCCGGGCGCGTAATGCTGCCGGCGTAGAACACGGGATCGCCTACCTTGAACAGCGTGACATCCGCGCCGACAGCCACGACGGTGCCAGCGGCATCCCAGCCCAACACGCGCGGCGCATCCTCGACCTTGTCTTTCGGCGCCCGGACCTTGGTGTCCACGGGATTCACCGAGATTGCCTCCACCTTGACCAGCAGGTCATGGCCGCTGGCCTCGGGCTGGGCGATCTCGACATCGACGAGCGACTGCGGATCGCTGATGGGCAGGTAACGGGTCAGACCAATGGCTTTCATGGCGGCATCCTTTGAAGGGAGAGATAAGCGGATGCTAGTCGCAAACGATCCCGACGATTAGCCGGAAGATCCCGCAATCACTTTCCCGCATATCGGGAAAATAGAACGACAAAAAAGCCCGCACGAGGCGGGCCAAGGTTTTACAGCGCACTCACTCAGGTCAGGTCCTCCGGTACAGGACGGTATCCCATCGGCGCGCCCGCGCTATCCTGGACAAATCTCCTCGCATGGGCTTCACGCATCGGCTTGAGTACGAAGATTGCCATCAGGGCCGAAACCGCTGCCATGCCGGACGCCAGCATGAACACTGCATACCAGTCGCCCGTTGCCGCCGTAATGACACTGGAGAACGGCACCAGCAGTGCGGCGGTGCCTTTCGCAGTGTAGAGCAGCCCTGCATTGGTCGCGGCGAACTTCGGTCCGAAGGTATCGCCGCACGTCGCCGGGAACAGACTATAGATTTCGCCCCAGGCGAAGAACACGATGCCGGTCAGGATCACAAACGCCGTTGGGTTCTGCCCATACTTGGCCAGCAGCAGGATGCCGACGGCTTCGACCGCGAACGCCAGGAACATGGTGTTCTCGCGACCAATGTTGTCGGAAATCCAGCCGAAAAACGGGCGTGTCAGACCATTTAGCACACGGTCGATGGTCAGCGCCAAGGTCAACGCTGGCAGGGTCAGACCAAGGATGGAGACCGGCGAGTCGTGCAGACCGAAGTCCTTGGCGATGGGCCCAAGCTGCGCCGTTGCCATCAGTCCGCCCGCCGCCATCATCACGAACATGGCGTACATGACCCAGAAAATCGGCGAGGACAGCACCTGGCGCGGCGTGGCGTTGTAGGTGGCCGCAGCCTTCAGCGTACTCTTTACATCCGAGAGGATCTTGGCCGACGGCGGATAGAGCAACATGCCGAGCATCACCACAACGATCCCCTGCCCGAGCCCAAACCACAGGAACGTGGCCTCGTAGCCGCTGGACTTGATCATGTTGGCAATTGGCACCACGGTGGCGGCGGAACCCGCGCCGAAACCGGCGGCCGTCAGTCCCGCCGCTAGCCCTCGACGATTCGGGAACCACTTGAGCGCATTGCCCACGCAGGTCCCGTAGACTGCCCCGGCCCCGACGCCACCCACCGCTGCCGCGAAGTACAGCATCGGCAACGATGAGGCCACCGAGTTCAACGCCCAGGCCACCGCGCAAAGCAGGCCGCCACAAACAACCACCGGGCGTGGCCCGTACTTGTCGACCAGATACCCTTCGATGGGCACCAGCCAGGTCTCCGTGACCACGAAGATCGTGAATGCCACCTGGATCGCGGTGCGACCCCAGTGGTACTTCTCGTCAATCGGATTGACGAACAACGTCCAGCCGTACTGCATGTTGGCAATCATCGCCATGCAGATCACACCGAACACGAGCTGCGTCCATGGCGATGCAAACCATGACGTCGGCGCGCTTCCGTTCTGCTGAGGTTCCATGGTGTCTCCTTCTGGCAACCTTGGTCGCCGTTGTGGATGGGCATCTGCGGAGATGCCTCTGGTGTATCGCGTCGCTTCACCCTGCTGATCTCGAACAGCTGAGCCGTTCTAGTGCTATACGGTATGTGATATATCAACTGTGTCAAGGCGATTTGGATGCCTGCCTGACCTATCGTGCAGACATTCTTGACGACGGTTTTCGAGGGGCTGGATCAATGGTGCGCAGGGTGCATCAAACGCACTGCCCTACCCCGGCAAGCCTCATTCCGGATCAATGACTTAGGTACAAATCCGGCATCAATGCACGACCGGAAAAAGCCGGCGCGAAATGTTGCGGCGCACGTCGTGAATCGACCGCCCTAGGGAAAGTCCCAAGCGGCGAATCAGACAGGCAACGGATGAGTGGCGGGTGGTTCAGAACACCACCGCATGAACCCGAAAGGGAATCGGGAAGATCGGAGACCGATTCGACAGGCTTGCGTGGAAGCGTCTGAACGAAACGAAGCGGAAACAAGGGAGGAACGGCCGTGGGGAAACTGCTCGGTACTGCTGGACATCAGGAGTTGCCGGCCGTCACAAGGCTCCTGCTGGTAAAACTCGCCTGGGAGTATCAGGCGTGCGCGAGTTGCGGCTGCACCGATGTGGAGGTGCTCGGCGTTGCGCGGCCCGCACCGTCAATTTCCTGCGTGGACCCGAGTCCGGCGAAACGACCATGGTCTTGCGCCGTGGCCAGCAGGCGCATCGGCAGGCGCGTTGCCAACAGGTAGGTCACGGCGACACCCGTCGCGATCAAACCGAGGGCGATGGCGGAAAGCAGTACGGCGTTCATGAAAACTCCTAAGTGAGATAGATCAAGGAGTCCTCAGTATATGCTGCACTGCGGCGTCTGTAAATATTTTGTATGTGATATATCAATAGACGTGTCGCTCTAAAAGCAACAACGCACCCCGTAGGGTGCGTTGCGCATCTCAAATTGAACGTCCGTCGCATCAAAAGTTGATCGGAATACGCCTGCGGCAGTGCCGCACGTGAATTCGATTCAATGCCCTACCCCACTTTCTTCAGCAACCCCTGATTGCCGTAATCGCCACGCTCGTACTCCTGGGCACGCAGGTTGTCCCACACCGCCGCCGCATTTGGCTTGAGCGACCGGGCCTTGCGGCGCACGAGCATGACGTTCGAGGTCACCTGCGGACGCAACGGGCGCAGCACTGCCGAGGGCGCAATACCAGCGGCCTGCGCCCGCGATGGCACCACACCGATCCCTAGCCCCATCGCCACCATGCCGAATACCGCAGCAAAGTGGCCCAGTACCTGCAACGAGCCCGGGCGTACGCGATAGGCGGCCAGCGCGCGCTCCACCGCGGGCTGGATGCCGGAACTCTGATCGAGCGTCAGCACCGATGCATCGCCCAGTTCGCCCCACCCCAGTGACTCCCGCGCGGCCAGAGGATGCCCCGCCGGCAGCACGGCCTGGAAAGGATCCACGCACAGGGGTTCACAGTAAAGATCGTCGCAAGGCGCCGGATTGCTGGCGATGCCGAAATCGACCTCTCCGCTACGCACACGCTGCAGCACGCATTCATGCGAGCAGTCGCGCAGCGTGATGCCGATGCCGGGCCACGCCTTGCGGCAGCCAGCCACCCACATCGGCAGCGTCATCGATGACAACACCGGATCGGTGGCGATCTGCACCGTGCCTTCACACGGTTTGCCGGTGCCGTGGCTATCGCGCAGTGTCTGTTCGACTTCCTCGACCAGATGGCAGATCCGTTGCGACAGCATCTCGCCCGCATCGGTCAACTCCACCTGGCGCGTGGTGCGATCGAACAGCCGCTGGTCGATCTCCTCTTCCAGTTCGCGCACGCTCCGGCTGATAGCCGACTGTGTCAGCCCAAGCTCGGCCGCAGCACGCGTGAAGCTCTTTTGGCGAGCCACCGCAGCGAAAGCCTTCAACTGGGGAAGCGATACATTCATGCTGCCGCTCCTTTCCGCATTCGCCGGACCGGTTATTCACCCTTGCCGGTCGAGAACCCGGCCATGTATGTCGCGTGATCGCTGACCGGCTGCGCCATCGCGTGGCCGGTGATGAAGCGGCGACGCATCGGCTGCAGCACGAACTTGGCGGAAAGCCCGGCCGCCACGGTCATTACGGCCGCCACCGTGAACACCAGGTTCCAGCCACCGTGGTGGGACAGCACGGACGCCAGCGGCACCAGCAGCGCGGCGGTGCCCTTCGCCGTGTAGAGCGTGCCGGCGTTGGCCGCGGCAAACTTGCTGCCAAACGTATCGGCGCAGAGCGCCGGGAAGATCGAAAAGATCTCGCCCCAGAACAGGAAGGTCAGCGCGGCGAAGAGCATGAACCAGTAGGGGTCATGGCCCAGTTCGAGGAGCCCGATCAGCGACAGTCCTTCACCAATGAAGATCACGAACATCGTGTTCTCGCGGCCGATGCGGTCGGAAATAAAGCCGCACAGCGGACGCGTGAGCCCGTTGCAAAGATTGTCAATCGACAGCGTCATCGTCAGCAGCGGCAGTGTCATGCCAAGCATCGTGACCGGCATCGAGGCAAACCCGAAGTCCTTGGCAATCGGCCCAAGCTGCGCGGTAGCCATGATGCCGCCCGCGGCCACCGCCACGAACGAGGCATAGATCACCCAGAAGACCGGCGTGCGCACCATCTGGCCCGGCGTGAACTCAACCGGGTTGGTCAGGATGGCCTTGTTCGCCACCACGCCCTTGGGCGGCTGCGGCTTCACCAGCAGCAGCGCCATCGCGAAGATCAGCACACCCTGCAGGATGCCGAATGTGAAGAAGGCGTGCTCATAGCCGGACTTCTGGATCATGTTGGCAATGGGAATCACCGTCAGCGCCGAGCCCGCGCCGAAGCCCGCAGCGGTCAGTCCTGCCGCCAGGCCGCGCTTGTCCGGGAACCACTTCAGCGCATTGCCGACGCACGTGCCATAGACACCGCCGGCGCCAATCCCCGCGATCACGGCAGCCGTGTACAGCATCGGCAGGGTCGTGGCGTACGAGTTCATCACCCACGCCAGTCCGGCACAGATCGCGCCGCCGGCCACCACGGGGCGGGGCCCGAACTTGTCGACGAGCCAGCCTTCCAGCGGCACGAGCCAGGTTTCGGTGACGATGAAAATGGAAAATGCAACCTGGATCGCCGATTCGCCCCAGTGGTGCCGGGCATTCATGGGGGTGACGAACAATGTCCAGCCATACTGGAGGTTGGCCACCAGCCCCATGCAGATCACGCCGATGAAGAGCTGGAACCAGCGGTTGCGAAGCAGCCCGCCGTTGAAGTTGCCCACGGCGGGGCCTGCCGCGTTGGTGTGCGCCATGTCGTGTCTCCTTGCATTAGTGTCTTTCGCGCTCTGGTGGCGCGACTGCTGGGCTGGCCTTGTGGACGCCCGACTTTTTCACTACTGAATGAGCGCGCCTGACATTGCGGCACGTTGCATCTGTGGATTGATGCTACTTCAAACTTAGATCAGCACAGCATAAAGTTTTTTATTATGATCATTGACGATCATTTATAGATTGCAGGATATCGTGCGATGAAGAACGCGACGCTTCGCCAGCTGAAAGTGTTCGAAACGGTGGCCCGCCATCTGAGCTTCTCACGCGCGGCGGAGGAGCTTCATCTCACGCAACCTGCTGTTTCCACACAGGTTCGACAGCTCGAACTCCATGTCGGCCTGCCCCTCTTCGAGCAGCTTGGAAAGCGCATCTACCTGACGCCGGCCGGCACCGAGATGCTGCATTACAGCCGATGCATCATCCAGCAGTTCCGCGAGGCCGAAGACGCGATGGCGCAGCTTAAGGGTATATCCGGGGGCCGCCTCAACGTCGCGGTTATCAGTGCCGGTGACTACTTCTTCCCCCGCCTGCTGGCCGAGTTCATGAACCGGCACGAATCGGTCACGCTCAATCTTGCCGTGCACAATCGCGAGGAACTGCTGCATCAGCTAGCCGGCAACCTGACCGATCTGGCGGTGATGGTTCGCCCGCCGGAAGGCATGGATACGATCGCCGAAGCATTCGCCCCCCACCCCTACGTGATTGTCGCCGCGCCGAACCATCCGCTGGTGGACCAGCGCAATATCCCGCTGGCTGACCTGGCCGAGGAAGCATTCGTCTCGCGCGAGAAAGGCTCGGACACCTGGAATTCGATGCAGGAAGGCTTCGCGGGCCGCTTGTCGAACCTGCGCATCGCGATGGAGATCAAGAGCACCGAGACCATCAAGCAGGCGGTAATCGCGAACATGGGCATCGCCTTCCTGTCAGCCCACACGGTGGGCCTGGAACTTCAGGCCGGCAAGCTGGCCGTGCTCGACATCCAGGGCTTCCCGGTGATGCTCAACTGGTACGTGGTGCACCGCAAAAACAAGCGCCTGCCACCCGTGGCCCTGGCATTCAAGCATTTCCTCATGGAAGAAGGCGCCACGCTGATCCAGCAGATCACTGGCGTGGAGGGGCTGATTCGCCCGCGCGCCATCCATAAATGATTGCTTATGATTTTGCGATGAAACTTTAATTATCGTAAATCGATCGTCCCATCTAAGCTGCAGGCATCAAACCGGCATCAAGCCGCCCCACCTGCCATGCAAGGAGACGATCATGAACCAACTCCAGCCCGCCGCACCGATTACCGCCCCGGCAGTCAGCGAGAAGGGCCAGCCTGATCGCGAAATGCAGCTCGCCGCGTACAACGCCGCGTTCGCCGAACTCGGGCTGCGCTTCCGCTGGGACATGCAGATGTTCGACTGGCTCTGCGGCATCGAATGCGAGAAGACCCGCGTCACGCGCTATATCGAAGACTTCCACGCGCACCTGTTGAAGGCCTACGAGGCATCGTTCCTGAGCGAACTCATCTTCGATAAGAAGAGCGAGTACATGCGGGCAATGGCAGGCGCCGGCGTCAACTGATCACGTCAGCGGACTGCTCACGCATTCCCAGCAGGGAATCCATCCACGCAAAGGGGCGCGGATCGTAGGCCGTCAGTGGAGGCAGAATGTCCCCCTTCTCGAACTCGCGCCTGGAGCCCGAGATGCTTGCGGCACCTCTGACGCACCACAGTCCGCGTTGCGGACACTGCTCGCCCGTACTCGCCTCAGTACCGAGTGGCAGCGGCTTCCGCTCCGGCGCCGAGGTCGCCGTCTGCGCGGTCTTTGCTGAAGTGGTCAGCGGCAGGCCGGTGGCCGGATCAAGATTCCTGGCCTGGCTCAGGCGGTTGATGAGTTCGTCCGATGGCTTTTCCAGTGGGACCGCGGCATCCTGTTCTTTCTGCCACTGGAAGGTGCCATCCCAGGGCGGCAGCTTCGCAGGAGGCAGTGGCACGATCTGATCGATGTCCGGCACTTTGGGGTTGCGGCCGTCGTTGCGTATCAGGAACCGCCAGATCAGCTCGTAGCGCCGCGACCGTTCGGGATCGTTTGGAAGGGCGAGGTAATAGAGTTTCTCAGTTGGCGGAGGCCCCTGAAAGCCATGTTCAAGAAATGAGACCGATGTGGTGTCTCCCGCCATAACGCCCTTCTGGAAAGCGGCAATGGATTCCGCATATTGGCGATCGCCCTTCAGGCTGATGCCCAGAATCCCGGCGGCTTTGCCAAAGCCTTGATCGGTCGCACACTGGTACATTTGCCTGGCGATATCGGGGGCCTTGTCCCACGGTTCCAGCAAGTCCCCTACGTAGAACTGCGCATCGGCATTGCCCAGATCGGCAGCCTTGCGGAAGTAGCGCAGCGCCATCTCCTTGTCCTGCTTCAGCCCATATCCCAAGTTCAGGTAGTAGCCGATGTCGTAGTAGCCCGACGGCACGCCCGCATCGATCAACTGACTGGCCAACGCGACGCTCTCCCGCTGTGGGAGCGGCGATGCCGCCAATCCTTCCGAGACCAGCTTCTGCAGGTTGCCGTTGGCCTTGTAATGACCATGAGCCGCCGCGATCCGGTAGTAGCGCGCTACGTCATCGAAGTCCTTGGGTCCCTCAAGCTTCTGCAGATAGCGGGCGTACTTGAACAACGCATCGGCCTCCGGATCAAGCGGCGGCAGATGGTCCGCCTCGCGGACGCAGGTAAAGGCCAGATTGGCGCGAACGGTGGCCAGATCGGGGACGGTCGGCATAGAGGTTTCCTTGGAACACGCGGTGAGCGTGAAGGCCGCCAGCAGTACGGCCAGTGCGATGCGCATCGGTCAGTCCTTGTAGGTCCGCTTCGGGTCGTCGCGGTGGAATTCGATCAGAGAGGCATGGGGCGCTTCTTTCCCGGTCTTCTTGCGTCTCGCGTTCTCTCCGATGATCTTCCCCCACTGCTTAAATGCCTTCGCCGGATCATCGTGATCGCCCATCCCCTTCGTATGGTCATGCCAAAGTTTCCGGCGCAATGGCCGCGTCACCACGTCGTTCTCGTGGCTCTGTAGGCAATGAGTTCCCAGGTCACGTCAGCGGATTGCTCACGCATTCCCAGCAGGGAATCCATCCACGCAAAGGGGCGCGGATCGTAGGCCGTCAGTGGAGGCAGAATGTCCCCCTTCTCGAACTCGCGCCTGGAGCCCGAGATGCTGGCGGCACCTCTGACGCACCACAGTCCACGTTGCGGACACTGCTCGCCCGTGCTCGCCTCAGTACCGAGTGGCAGCGGCTTCTGCTCCGGCGCCGAGATCGTCGTCTGCGCGGTCTTTGCTGAAGTGGTCAGCGGCAGGCCGGTGGCCGGGTCTAGATTCTTGGCCTTGCTCAGGCGGTTGATGAGTTCGTCCGATGGCTTGTCGGGCGGGACCGCGGCATCCTGTTCCTTCTGCCACTGGAAGGTGCCATTCCAGGGCGGCAGCTTCGCAGGGGGCAGTGGGACGATCTGATCGATGTCCGGCACTTTGGGGTTGCGGCCGTCGTTGCGTATCAGGAACCGCCAGATCAGCTTGTAGCGCCGCGACCGTTCGGAATCTTGTGCAAGGGAGAGGTAATGCAGCTCCTCGGCTGGCGGTGGCCCCTTAAAGGAATCCGCAAGAAAGAAGGCCGACATGCTATTCCCAGCTTGCACTCCCTTCTGAAAGGCCTCTAACGCTTCCGCATAATTGGATCGATTCTTGAGAACAAATCCCAATGTACTCGCTGCCTCCCCATGCCCTTGATCGGCGGCGCACTGTCGCATTTGCCTAGCGATTTCCGGCGCCTTATCCCGGGGAGCTAGCAGCTTCCCGACATAAAACTGCGCATCCGCATTGCCCAGATCGGCAGCTTTGCGGAAATAACGCAGCGCCATCTCCTTGTCCTGTTTGAGTCCATATCCCAGGTTCAGGTAATAGCCGATGCCGTAGTAGCCCGACGGCACGCCCGCGTCGATCAACTGACTGGCCAGCGCGACGCTCTCCCGCTGTGGGAGCGGCGATGACGCCATGCCTTCCGAGACCAGCTTCTGCAGGTTGCTGTTGGCCTTGTAATGACCATGAGCCGCCGCGATCCGGTAGTAGCGCGCTACGTCATCGAAGTCCTTGGGTCCCTCAAGCTTCTGCAGATAGCGGGCGTACTTGAACAACACATCGGCCTCCGGATCAAGCGGCGGCAGATGGTCCGCCTCGTAGACACAGGTAAAGGCCAGATTGGCGCGAACGGTGGCCAGATCGGGGACGGTCGGCATAGAGTTTTCCTTGGAGCAGGCGGTCAAGGTAAGGGCGGCTAGCAGCACGGCCAGTGCGATATGCATCGGTCAGTCCTTGTAAGTCCGCTTCGGGTCATCGCGGCGGAATTCGATCAGAGAGGCATGGGGAGGTTTTCCGCCGTCTTCTTGTCGACTCTTGTTTTCTTCTATGATTTCTGTCCACTGCGCAAATGCTTCCGCCGGATCATCCTGATCGCCCATCCCCCTCGTATGGTCATGCCAGAGTTTCCGGCGCAATGGCCGCGTCACTGCCTCGTTCTCGTGGCAGATGTTCAGCTCGCTGTCGCCCTCCATGCTGCGCGTGTTGATATTGGCCGATCCCAGCGTCATGAAGACATCGTCCACGATCATCAGCTTGGCGTGGATATACACGTCCTGCCACTTGTCCGGCGGCGAGTCGGGTGCTACGAGGGTGCAGATGTGGACCTTCAAGCCGTCAATCGGCGCGGGCAAGACAGCCTTTGGTGGCTCCTTCATCTGCGCTTTTGCCTCCGCTTGTTTCGCGCGGGCCTGCTGAAGCTTCTCTTCGGCTCGAGCCAGCAACTTCTGCACATATGCATCGCCCAGATGGGTGAACTGATATACCCCGGCAATCGCTCTCTGGGCTTCCCTCGCTTGTGTTCTAGCCGCGTCATACTGGCGCTGCAGATCGGCCTGACGAACGTCTTCCTGCTCCAGCTTCGCCACGCCCGGAATGACTTCGGCCCGTCCCAGCGCGTTGAGCATGCGGTAGGTGTTGACCGTACCATCGCCCATACCCTCGTCGCTGGAGTTCGTGATCACAAAGAGATGGATGGCCCCGTGTTGACCGGGGTCGCGCCCCCACTGGATTTGCTTCTTGACCGCTTCATTGATCTTGTCCGCCAGGGGCTTGAACCGAAAGTACTGATTCTCGATATAGATGAACTGCGTCGCATTGTTCACCGCCTGGAGATACATCTTCTCGATGTCCTGCTTGCCGTTCTGAGAGTGTGTGCGCAGCACCTGGGCCATCACCTTGTCGCCTAGCGACGGTAGCATTCTGAGACCGGCTGCGGCTGGCTTGCGCGCCTTACCCAGACCGGTGCCGGTTTCCCGATCCCACGCCTCGCAGAAGTTATCGTTGAGGTATTGGAGAATCGGCCCAGTCACCCGGCTTGAGATGTCGTGCCTCGGTGTCGCGCCATTGCGACCAAGATACCCCCACGGCATCTTGGTCGCACTGTGGTCATCGGTGTCCCAGTACGGGTCCAGCATGTTGTGTCCCATCACGTATCCAACCGCCTTGTTCGGGACCTCGTAATCGACCAACACCATTTTCTGGTGATGCGTCGGCGCGGCAAGGCCCATGGCCGCCCCTCCGGCAGCCTTGTTGCCCGCGCCGCGCTGCTTGTCCGCACCGAACAGGCTGGTCCTGAAGGCAATCTCCAGCCGGCTCGGCAAATCGAAGTCCCGCGTCATGAACTCGACATTCTTCAGCGCCGCCACCTGCCAGACCGAGGGGATGTGTCTGGCGATGACCGATGGGTCCATGACCACATTGCGAAACGTCAGCCTTCTCGGATCTTTCTGCGCGACCGACCAGTACCACCAGCGATCGAAGTCCTCGGCATGCCTGCTCGGGTGCGGTCTTGGCCTCATGTGAGCGGCGGGCCGGTGTGGCATGTTTGGCTCGGGGCCGAATCTGTTGTTGATTTCCGGTAGGCCAAGCACCTGCCCACCCCAACACAGCAAGCGCACCTTAACGCCGCGCTTGCCTACGTCCTCCAGCAATTCGCCAATGCATTTTGTTCCCTGTCCGCCTGCGCCACGCTTGAAGAACATGGACGGCTGGAAACCCCAGCAGATGATGTCCACACTTTTCTCGGCAAGGAAAATCGCGTCGTAAATGTCACGAAATGCCGTCTCGCCGTTCACCAGCGGCTTGAAGGTGGCGGGCGCCGGGTTGTATTCGGTACGCTGGACGAACCACGGCAGGGTGATCGTTGCACTGCGCGTGCATGACAAGGCAATAGGTACGGTAATGAAGGGTTGTGTCATGCTTCCGGCTCCGGATGGAACGTCTCGTGGTAAGCCCGCCGATGGGCTGCCCGGTCAGCTGCAGCACCGTCGCTGCCGTGCGCTGCCTCGTGAAAATGAATGCCAGCGTGATCGAACCGGGGCTGCAAGGAGCCAACATCTAGCGACGATATGCGCTCCCGAGCATCGAACGCTACCCGCAAACTGTGGTGCCGGGAATGCGATTCCGGCGCCAGTTGAGTGCAAAGCAATGTCTCGCGCAGAATCAGAGAAATGCGATATCGCCGCCAATTGGTTTCCACTACCCTGCCCGCCGGATCGCAATCGCGAGCCGCGTGCCCGACGGGTTCGTTCGCGTGTTACCACTGCCGTTGGGAATTCGAAACCAACTATCGGGAACCGAAGCAAACCATGCTCGGGGCGGAACTGACTTTGCGTATCCGCCAACCTGAGGATGTTCTTCAAGAAAAATCTAGTAGGCACGCATCGGGCCCACGGACCTAAGCTCTGTACTGGCCTTGCGCCTGATACAGAGCGAACTGATCTGGACAGCCAGCATGGCTCAGGCAAGCTGCCGGCCTATCTGCAGCGCATGCGCGTCAAACTTCAGTTGGCGATCATCCAAAAGCGACGGGGGCGTAAATGCCCCCGTGTGGTCAAAGCCCTGCCTAAGCGCTACAACGTCCGGTTCTTCAGACAGACCCTTAGCGGAACGGCATTACCCCGCGCGGGGCCTTTTGCCGTTCTTCTGCTATCCCTTCACGTGGTTGACCAAGGCGCCAATTCCGGCGATCGACACCTCGACCACTGCGCCGTCCTTCATCGATCCGACACCGAGCGAAGTACCGCAGGCAATCACGTCGCCGGGCATCAGCGTCAGATCCTGTGAGATCCGGCTGACCTGTTCTTCGGGCGAGAAGACCATATCGGCGAGCGGATAGTTCTGCCGCTCCACGCCATCGAGCCGGGTCACGACGCTAGCGGCGCGCCAGTCGAAGCCGGTGACGATGCCCGGCCCCAGGCAGCCGAACGTGTCGTAACCCTTGGCCCGCGTCCACTGCGGGAAGTTCGGGTCTTCGGTGATCAACTCGGCCGCGGTGACATCGTTGACCACGGTGTAGCCAAAGATGTGCGAGGCCGCCTCCGACACGCCCACATTGCGGCATTTGCGGCCGATAACGATCCCGAGCTCGCCTTCATAGACGATCTTGCCGCGATAGCTGGCGGGCCGCTCGATGGCATCGCCAGGCCCGGCCAGCGAACTGGCCGGCTTCATCAGGAACAACGGATGCAGCGGCACGGGCTTCTCGAGCTTGCGCGCCAGCGCGTGGAAGTTGTTCCATAGCGCGACGATCTTGCCCGGCTCGCACGGCGCCAGCAGGTGCACTTCGTCGCGGGGCAGCACGGCGCCGGTGGGCTTCGAGCCGGTGTAGCCGGGGCCGTCGTACACGATGACGCGATCGCCATCGACGAGGCCGAAGCCAGTGTCTCCGCGTGGGCTGCGGAAGCGAATCCAGGTTTGCTGCATGGGGGCTCCTTATAAAAAAAGAAGAAGCCCTCGACGTGGGCTGTCATGTCGAGGGCCTTGGCAATGGAAGCGCTGGCCCTCTTTCCCTCTCACGCCAGCGCGAGAGGGAAAGAGGCAGCCGTACGAACGACCGAACAACCGAACGCGTCAGATCTTGCCCGCCCCTCGTGCCCACTTGTACTTTGCGCCGAGCACCGCCACCGGAATCTCCGTCGAGTACGCATAGGCCGGCACGCCGTGCTCGTACAGGTACTCCGCAGCCTCCTCGACCTGCACGTCACCGGCCAGAGACGCGACGATCGGCTTCTCGATGCCCTTCGCGCGCATTTCTTCCTTCACCTCGACCACGAGCTTGGCAAAGACCATCGGCGGCGTGATGATCGTGTGCCAGTAGCCCAGGATGATCGCGTGGATACGCGGATCTTCCAGGCCGAGCTTGATCGTGTTCTTGTACGTGGAGGGCGGCTCGCCGCCGGTGATGTCCACTGGATTGCCGGCCGCGCCGAACGGTGGGATGAACTTGCGGAACGCCGCGTCCAGGTCATCGGGCATCGTCATCAGCGACAGTCCGTTGTCCACGCACGCATCGGACAGCAGCACGCCCGAGCCACCCGCGCCGGTGATGATGACCACGTTCTCGCCCGTCGGCGTCGGCAGCTTTGGAATGCCGCGCGCGAACTCGAGCAGGTCGCGCAGCGAGCGGGCGCGGATCACGCCCGCTTGCTTGAAGACGTCCTCGTAGATCTTGTCATTGCCTGCCAGCGCGCCCGTGTGCGAGCTTGCGGCGCGCGCGCCAAGGCTGGTGCGGCCTGCCTTCAGCACCACCACCGGCTTCTTCTTCGAGACGCGACGTGCCACTTCGGCGAACGACCGGCCATCCTTCAGGTCCTCGCAGTGCTGGGCGATGATCTCGGTGTTGTCGTCCTGCTCGAAGAACGTGAGCAGATCGTCCTCGTCGATATCGGACTTGTTGCCGAGCCCGACAATCGCGGACACCCCCATCTTGGCCGAGCGCGAGAACCCGATGATCGCCATGCCAATACCGCCCGACTGCGACGACAGCGCAGCCTTGCCCTTGACGTCGTATGGCGTGCAGAACGTCGCGCACAAGTTCTTCGGTGTGTAGTAGAAGCCGTAGATGTTCGGCCCCATCAGCCGGATATTGTGTTTGCGGGCGATGGCGACAATCTCCTCCTGGCCCTCCACATTGCCGGTCTCGGCGAATCCGGACGGAATCAACACCGCACCCGGAATACCCTTCTTGCCGACCTCCTCCAATGCCTGCGCGACGAACTTGGCCGGGATGGCGAAGACCGCCACATCGACATCGCCCGGCACGTCGAGCACGCTCTTGTAGGCCGTCATGCCCATGATCTCGTCGGCCTTCGGGTGGATCGGGTAGATCTTGCCCTGATAGCCGCCATTGATCAGGTTCTTCATGACCGAGTTGCCGATCTTGCCGTCCTCGGCCGATGCGCCGATCACCGCCACCGTGTCGGGCCGCATAATCCGGTTCATCTGCCGCACGATCTCTTCCTGGCTCGGCCGGTATTTCTCCGGCTGCGGCGAGTCGTCGATCACGATGCGCACGTCGGCGGCAATCGCGCCGTCCTTGCTGGCGAACACCGGATTCAGGTCAAGCTCGGAGATCTCGGGGAAATCGCTCACGAGTTCGGACACGCGCTGGATCATTCCGGCCAGCGCCTCGCGATTGGCCGGGTCCGCGCCGCGCACGCCCTTGAGCACGTCCGCCGCGGCGATGCCATCGAGCATCGACAGCGCATCGTCATAGGTGGCCGGCGCCATGCGGAACGTCACATCCTTGAGCACCTCCACCAGCACGCCGCCCAGGCCGAATGCCACCAGCTTGCCGAACGACGGGTCGGTCACCGCGCCGACGATCACCTCCTGCCCGCCGCCAATCATCTGCTGGACCTGCACGCCAACGATCTGCGCATTCGCGTTGTACTTCTTCGCGTTCTCGACGATCGTCAGATAGCCGCGCTCCACGTCGGCGGCCGAGTTCACACCCACCAGCACACCACCGGCTTCGGTCTTGTGCAGGATGTCCGGCGACACGATCTTGAGCACCACCGGGTATCCCATCTTGCTGGCCAGTTCCACCGCTCCCGTGGGCGACCTGGCGACGCCCTCCCCCGGCACAGAGATGCCATAGGCATCGCAAACCAGCTTGCCTTCGGGGGCGGTCAGCGCATTGCGGCCTTCCTTCTTGGCGATTGCGAGAATCTTGCGTACAGCATCCTTGTCATGTGCCATGTCAGGTCTCCATCTGTTCAGGCATGAATGAGGGGCAGGCGAAAAACGCGGCCCGGATGGGCTGCGCAGGGCGAAAGCAGGCCCACCCGCCACGCATTGGAGATGCGGGCGGCCTGCGGATTTCGCCGGAATCGGTTGAGAGAGTGTGCGTTGAGGGTGTGGAGGGCTACACCGCGCCGGCGGCCTTGAGCGCGACGATTTGCGACGGCGTGCGGCCGAGCCACTCGAGGATCTCTTCGGTATGCTCGCCAAGCAGCGGCGAGCGCTCGACTTCCACCGGCGATGCCGACAGCGAGATCGGGCAGCCGAGCTGCACGTACCTGCCGCGCTCCGGATGGTCGAGTTCGACCATATAGCCACGTTCGTAGAGCGAGCGATCCTCGATCAGGTCCTTCATCGACAGGATCGGGCCACACGGCACGTCAACGTCATTAAGCGCCGCCATCACCTCGAACTTGCTCTTGGTCCGCGTCCATTTCTCGATGATCGAGAAGCACTCGGCCAGGCACTTGAGGCGAGCCTCCGGCGTGGCGAACTGCGGATGCGTGATCAGATCCTCGCGACCGCACAGGCGCATCAGCGGCTCCCAGCCCTGCGGCTGGATGATGACGTAGACGAAGTCGTTGGCGCCACCGGGCGAGCAGCGCAGCGCCGCACCCGGTTGTCCGCCACCGGACGCATTGCCAGCGCGCGGCACGTAGTCCTGGAAATCGTCGTTCGGATACTCCTTGAGCGGCCCGGCCGACAACCGTTGCTGATCGCGCAGCTTCACGCGGCACAGGTTCAGCACCGAGTCCTGCATGGCGACTTCCACCCGCTGCCCACGCCCGCTCTGCTCGCGGTGCAGCAGCGCGGCCAGGATGCCGACCACGCAATGCACGCCCGTGCCCGAATCGCCGATCTGCGCGCCGGTCACCGTCGGCACGCCGTCTTCGTTGCCAGTGGTGCTGGCCGAGCCGCCCATGCACTGCGCCACGTTCTCGTACGCCTTGCAATCGGCGTACGGGCCGGGGCCGAAGCCTTTGATCGATGCGTAGATCAGGCGCGGATTCAGCGACTGCAGGCGGTCCCAGTCGAACCCGGCGCGATCCAGCACGCCCGGCCCGAAGTTCTCCACCAGCACGTCGCAGCGCTGCACCAGGTCTTCAAGCAGCGCCTTGCCTTCCGGCGTCTTCATGTTCAACGTCAGACTGCGCTTGTTCGAGTTCAGCATCGTAAAGTAGAGGCTGTCCGCGTTCGGAACATCGCGCAGCTGGCTACGCGTGATGTCGCCGCGACCGGGCAGTTCCACCTTGATGACATCGGCACCCAGCCAGGCCATCAGCTGGGTGGCCGACGGGCCGGCCTGCACATGCGTCATGTCCAGAATGCGGACCCCTTCCAGTGCCTTGTTGTTCATGGCGTTGTCTCCTTGAGGATTCTCTTGAGGCAATGTCGTGCTGGCGACCGGCCTTTACTTGTACATGGTCTGGTTCTTTGTGCCCGGCGCGTACTCGCGCGGGTCCACCCAGATATTGATGACGGCGGACTTGCCGGTCTTCGCGATCGACTCGCGGCCGCGCTGCAGCGCACCGGCGATCTGGCCCGGCTCGCGCACCTCCTCGCCGTATCCGCCCAGCATCTCGGCGAACTTGGAGAACGGCACGTCGGACAGCAGGTTGCCGACATTGCCACGGTCGTCGCCGTACTTGGCAAGCTGGCCGTAGCGGATCTGGTTCATCGCCGAGTTATTGCCGATGACGGCCAGGTACGGCACGCCGAAGCGGTTGGCCGTTTCCATGTCGAACGCGGTCATGCCGAACGATCCGTCGCCGTAGTAGCAGAGCACTTCCTTGCCCGGATTGGCGACGCCCGCTGCAATCGCAAAGCCGGTACCGACACCGAGCGACCCGAGCGCGCCCGGGTCCATCCACTGGCCCGGGCGGCGCGGACGCACCGCCTGCGCGGAAATCGTGACCACGTCGCCACCGTCGCCGATATAGATCGTGTTGTCGGCCAGGAACTCGTTGAGTTCGTAGGCCACGCGATACGGGTGAATCGGCTTGTTCTCCGACTTGAACAGCGGCATCAGCTTTTCCGTGGCAACGGCTTCGGCTTCCGTCAACTGACCCATCCACTTCTTGCGCGCCAGGCGCTTATCATTCTTGATCCGGCCACTGGCCGCCTGCAGCACCGCGCCAAGAATCGCGCCCGGATCGCCCACCAGGCCCAGATCGATCTCGCGATTCTTGCCCACCGTGCGGTAGTCCATGTCGATCTGCACCAGCGTGATTTCCTTGCTGATGCGCTTGCCGTAGCCCATGCGGAAGTCGAACGGCGTGCCGACGATCACCAGCACATCGGCATTGGCGAATGCCTGCGAACGGGTGCGGTCGAAGTGATGCGGATCGCCCGGAGGCAGCAGGCCACGTGCGGCGCCGTTGAAATAGCCGGGGATATCGAGACCGCGCAGCAGGTCGACAGCTTCCTCATGCCCGCGCGCGGTCCAAACCTGCTGGCCATAGAGAATTGCCGGACGTTCGGCGTTGACAAGAATATCGGCCAGTTTTTCGATGTCGCGCGGATCTCCGATCGACTTCGTCGAGGCACGATAGTGGCCCGGGCGCGGAATCACGGCACGCGATACATCGACTTCACGATCCAGCACATCGCGCGGGATTTCCAGGTAGGCCGGCCCCGGCGCGCCGTTGAAGCACTCACGGGCGGCCATCGCAATCATGTCGGCCACGCGCTCGGTGTTGGGGATGGTGGCCGCGAACTTCGTGATCGGCGCCATCATGTCCACGTGCGGCAGATCCTGCAACGATCCCATCTTGTGCTGGGACAGCGCGCCTTGGCCGCCGATATGGATGATCGGGCTTTCCGAACGGAACGCGGTGGCCACGCCCGTGACGGCGTTCGTGCAGCCAGGGCCTGCCGTGGTCACAACGCAGGCGAGCTTGCCGGTCTGGCGCGCATAACCATCTGCTGCGTGCGCGGCCACCTGCTCGTGGCGCACGTCGATGATGCGAATGCCCTCATCCACGCAACCGTCGTAGATGTCGATGATGTGCCCGCCGCACAGCGTGAAGATCGTATCCACCCCCTCGTTCTTGAGGGCGCGAGCCACCAGATGGCCGCCGGATATGACGCCCGCGTCGCGGGACTTTTGCTTCAGCGTGTCTTCAGCCGTGGTGGTCTCGGGCCGGGTGGATACGACAGCGGACATGTCTTTGTCTCCTCGTTTGGACTGGATCGTCGGATCGCAGATCGTTGCGCTTCGGAAAGCAGCCGATCTTGATGACATACGGTATGTGATATACCACCAAACAACAAGAACAAAATGCTGGCCGCTGCCGACTTTCAACGACGCACCGCAGCAAGCAGCCCATCCCATTTGGCGTTAACCCGCAAAAAATGCCGCTTTCTGATCAATGACAAGGCATTGATGCGATTGTCTTCTGAAGTCTGTCTGCCACCTGGAACAGCCTTCTCCACTTGCCGAGAGCATCAAATCCAGCTTGATTTTCTTTTTGATATATCACATACCATATTTTACGCCGTGTGAAACCGGACAGGCGGACCCCGACCTGCGGCCACGGTGACAGACAAGCGAGGAGACACGTGAACATTCACGAATATCAGGCCAAGGAGCTGCTGCGGCGCTACGACGTCGCCGTGCCAAACGGCTGCGTGGCATTTACCCCCGAAGAGGCTGCGCAGGCCGCACGCAAGCTGGGCGGGCCCATCTGGGTGGTGAAGTCGCAGATCCACGCCGGTGGACGCGGCGCGGGCCGGTTTGCCGGCGATCCATCCGGCAAGGGCGGCGTGCGCGTGGTGAAGTCCATCGACGAGGTGCAGGCAAACGCCTCGCAGATGCTGGGCGCCACGCTGGTGACCAAGCAGACCGGGCCGGCCGGGCGCGAAGTGCGACGGCTATATATCGAGGAAGGCTGCGACATCGCGCGCGAGCTCTATCTTGGGATGCTGATCGACCGCGCCACATCGCGCATCACCGTCATGGCATCCACGGAAGGCGGCATGGAAATCGAGGAGGTTGCCGCGCATACCCCGGAGAAGATCCTGAAAGTGGCGATCGATCCCGCCAGTGGTATCCAGCCGTTCCATGCCCGGCGCCTGGCATTCGGGCTGGGTCTGTCCGGCAAGCAGGTGGCGGCGGCCACGCGCTTCATCCTGTCTGCCTATCGCGCATTTACGGAACTCGATGCCTCGATTGTCGAGATCAATCCGCTCGTGGTGACAGGCAGCGGCGACGTGATCGCGCTCGACGCCAAGTTCAACTTCGACGACAACGCCCTTTTCCGGCATCCCGATATCGAAGCGATGCGCGACGAAAGCGAGGAAGATCCGGCCGAAACCGAAGCCGCCAGGCACGCGCTGAACTACGTGCGGCTCGACGGCAACATCGGCTGCATGGTCAATGGCGCGGGGCTGGCGATGGCCACGATGGACATCATCAAGCTTTACGGCGGCGAGCCGGCCAACTTCCTCGACGTAGGCGGTGGCGCCACCAAGGAACGCGTGACGGCGGCGTTCCGGCTCATCCTGGCCGATCCCAAGGTGGAAGGCATCCTGGTCAACATCTTCGGCGGCATCATGCGCTGCGATGTCATTGCCGAAGGCGTGATCGCCGCCGCGCGCGATGTCGACCTGACAGTGCCGCTGGTGGTGCGCCTGGAAGGCACCAATGTCGAACTAGGCAAGACCATCCTGCGCGATTCGGGACTGCCGATCCTATCGGCCAATCATCTCGCCGACGCGGCGGAGAAAGTCGTGGCCGCGGTCCGGGCCCATCAGAAGAAAGGAGGCAAGTGAAATGGCCGTGCTAATCGACCAACATACGCGCGTGATCTGCCAGGGTTTCACGGGCGCCCAAGGCACCTTCCACTCGGAGCAGGCATTGGCCTATGGCACGAAAATGGTTGGCGGTGTCACGCCCGGCAAGGGCGGAGAGACGCATCTGGGGCTGCCGGTATTCGATACCGTATCGGCCGCCGCCCATGCCACCGGCGCCGATGCGTCGGTCATCTACGTCCCGCCGCCGTTCGCCGCCGATGCGATCCTCGAGGCCGTGGATGCCGGCATCGGACTGATCGTCTGCATCACCGAAGGCATTCCCGTCATCGACATGGTGCGCGTCAAGCGGGCGCTGAGCGGCTCCGCCAGCCGGCTGGTCGGGCCCAACTGCCCGGGCGTCATCACGCCTGGGCAGTGCAAGATCGGCATCATGCCGGGGCACATCCACAAGCCGGGACGGATCGGCGTGGTATCGCGCTCGGGCACGCTGACCTACGAGGCGGTGGCGCAGACCACGGCAACGGGGCTTGGACAATCGACCTGCATCGGCATTGGCGGAGATCCCGTCAACGGCACGAACTTCATCGACAGCCTGGAACTGTTCCTTGCCGATGATCAGACCGAAGGCATCATCATGATCGGCGAGATCGGCGGGTCGGCCGAAGAGGAAGCCGCGCAATTCCTGCGCGACGCGCGCACTCGCAAACCCGTGGTCGGATTCATCGCCGGCACCACGGCCCCACCGGGCCGCCGCATGGGCCATGCTGGCGCCATCATATCGGGCGGCACGGGCACGGCCGAGGCCAAGATCGAAGCGATGCGCGAGGCGGGTATCCACGTGGCCGCGTCTCCAGCGGAGCTGGGCAATACGATGGCGGCGGCGATGCGGTAGGTTGGTCTGGCAGTTGTCCCCGCTCCCGCAGTGCGGGAGCGGGGCCATGGGAGAGGGGCCAGGGACAGCGGCTCGATCACCGACAAGTCGCGATCTAAACCTCCGCGCCCTCTCCACTTTCAATCGAGAAAATCGCAGTGCTTCTCGACGTAGTCCGCCAGATCCAGCGAATGCTGGCGGACCAGCCGCTCGGCCAGTTCCGTATCGCGCTTCTCCAGCGCCTCGATGATGCGCAGGTGATCGACGATCGAGCGCGCGGCGCGGTCGCTCTGCGAGATCGTCATCTTCCGGATCGCACGCACATGGACAAAGATGTTCTTGATCGAGTCCATGATGATCTGCGACTTCGACAACTGCACGATCGCCTGATGGAAGGCGATGTTGGCGTCGGAGTATTCCTCGATATGCTCGGCCGGCGTGGCATCGCGGAAGCTGTCGAACATATGCCGCAGCTTGCCGATTTCCTCGTCGCTGGCGTGCAGCGTGGCCAGCCGCGCGGCCATGCTTTCCAGCGCGCCCCAGACCTGGATCATCTCGACGATCTCGCGTTTGGTCTTGCGCGTGATGTAGATGCCGCGGCGCGGCACCGTGCGCAGGAAGCCTTCCTGCTCCAGAAGGGTCATGGCTTCGCGAATCGGCGTGCGACTGACGCCGAGCGCTTCGGACAGCACGCGCTCGTCCAGACGGACTTCGTCACGCGACTGGTAGATGTCGGCATCGGCAATCGCCTGGCGCAGCATCGCGTAGGCCTGGTCACGCAGGCTGGCACCCGCATTGATCGGCTGCAGTGAAAGGGTCAGGCCGGAAGTCGGCTGGACGTCGGTTTGGCTTTGGGCAGACATGAGTGCACTCGTAAATGGCCGGCGCCCCGGCGACCCAAATGGCCGCCGATGGCACTCGCCGATTCAGGACCAGGTTGGCGCGTGACGCATGACGTCAAGTTTGGCATGACGCCATGCGTTTCGCGCATCAATCCCGCCGCATGCGGCGAGTTCTGGCCTGGAAAGGGACGAATCCGACCTTTCGTATATCGTATATCACATTGACCACTATGCCGATTGTCGCCGATTTCCGGCAGACCGTCCGCGTTTCAGGCTGCCTTGGCCATTGGCGCCGCGCCTGAAGGCGCTGCCTGGGCCATCCGGTCACGTTGCTTGATCAGTCCGAGCACCGCGTCGATCATCGGTGTCGGCTGCCCGATCATTCGGCCCATCTCCTGCACCACCGTCAGCAGCGGGTCGATTTCCATCGCCCTGCCCGCCTCCAGATCCTGCAGCATCGACGTCTTGTGGGCGCCAACCGCACCGGCACCGTCGATCCGACGTTCGACGTCTACCCGGAAATGCACACCGAAGCTCTCGGCGATGTGCTTCGCTTCGAGCATCATCTGGCGCGACAGCGCCCGCGTGGCCGGGTCCGACGTAATGATGTCGAGCGTCGCATGCGTCAAGGCGCTGATCGGGTTGAAGCAGAGGTTGCCCCAGAGCTTGAGCCAGATCTCGTCGCGAATGTTGTCGCGCACCGGGGCGTCCATGTCCGCCCGCGCCATCATCTCTGCCAGACGGGTCACGCGCTCGGAGCGGGTGCCGTCCGGCTCCCCGATCGGGAATTTCTTGCCATAGACATGCTTGATCACGCCCGGCGCGATGATTTCGGCGGCTGGATACAGCACACAGCCGATGGCACGCTCCGGGCCCAGCCCATTCCATTGGCGGGCGCCAGGATCGACGCTTTCCAGCGTGCGCCCCGCGAACTCGCCGCCGTGCTGATGGAAGTACCAATACGGGATGCCGTTGACGCCGGTCACCACCGCAGTGTCCGGCCCGAGCAGCGGCTGCATCAGGTCCACCACCCCAGGCACCTGGTGCGCCTTGAGCGTGATGAACACATAGTCCTGAGGGCCGAGTTCGCGCGGGTCGCTGGCGCAACGGACCTTGGCCACCCGTTCCTCGCCTTCGATCAGCAACCGCACGCCGTTTGCCTGCATCGCCGCCAGATGGGGCCCACGGGCGATGAAACTGACGTCCGCCCCGGCCAGCGCCAGTTGCGCGCCCATATAGCCGCCGATGGCGCCCGCGCCGTAGATACAAATTTTCATCGGTTGTCTCCTCGATGGTTGTGATTGCTGAGTGATGGTTAATTTTGATATATCACATACTATATTTCACAATCGCCATTCGACAACCTCAATCTTTGCTATATCGGCTACGCCGGCCTCAAGCCGTGCGCTACCATGTCGACAGTCGTCCGCTTGCGGGCCAGCGGCCCAAGCCCACCCCCTCAAGGAGTTCGCATGGAAACGCTGCTCGCACTGCTGCGCGATCCGGCCGCCTGGGCCGCATTGGCCACCCTGGTGGCCATGGAAATCGTGCTTGGCATCGACAACCTGATCTTCATCTCGATCCTCACCAACAAGCTTCCCGAGCAAATCCGCGAAAAGGCACGGCGTATCGGCATCGGCCTGGCGCTGATCATGCGATTGGCGCTGCTGGCCACGATCGCAGTCATCGTGGCGCTGACCGAGCCGGTGTTCACGGTGCTCGGCAAGGGGATTTCCTGGCGCGACATGATCCTGATCGCCGGGGGCGCTTTCCTGGTCTGGAAAGCCACACGTGAGATTCACCAGCATGTGTCGCCCGAGACCGAGTACGAGAATGCCGAGAGCGCTCGGAGCGCCGCTCCAGGTTTCGCCGCCGCGATCGGCCAGATCCTGGTGCTGGACCTGGTCTTCTCGATCGACAGCATCATCACGGCGGTCGGCATGACCGACCATGTGCCGATCATGTTCGTGGCCGTGATTGCCGCAGTGGTGGTGATGCTGGTGGCCGCCACGCCGCTGGCGAATTTCATTAATCAGAACCCGACCATCGTCATGCTTGCGCTGGCGTTCCTGATCATGATCGGCATGACGCTGATCGCCGATGGCCTCGGCCACCACGTGCCCAAGGGCTATATCTATACGGCGATGGCGTTCTCGAGCGCGGTCGAGGGGCTGAATATGCTGTCGCGGCGACGGCGTGCCCACGCGGCCGGCATCGAACCGCCAGCGCACTAGCCGCCGAAACGCGTCAAACGCGGGCCGGGCGGGGATGCTGCGGAGAATGCGGGCCCCGCCAACTAGATATGCTGTGCCAACACGCTCGCCAGCCATTCACTGAAAATACCTGCGTTCGGTGGGACAGCAATCGTCGATGCGGATAGACCAGTTGCGCCGGCATGGGCGGAACGGGCCAATCCGACAGGACTTCCACGAGTTCGCTTGCCACCAGATGATCCCGGACATCGAAGGCTGGAAATTAGGCCTGAAGGCCGGCTTTTTTTCGTTTCGATCCGCATCCGTTTGCGCTACGATCCGCACATCGACGTTCATCTGGGGCAGTAATCCATGGCGACATGTAACCTGCCCTGCGGTGATTTCTCCGTGTCCGGTTGATCACCCCATGGCAAAGCCCATCCTGTCGGAAGACTCCATTCATGCCTTGGCGGATGCCCAGCCTGATGCCGTCTTCCTCGTCGACAAGACCGGCATCATCCGGTACGTGAACCCCCGATGTCACGATTCGCTGGGCTTTGCGCAGTCCGACCTCATCGGACAAACCATGCTCGAACTCGTGGTCCAGCGCGACCGCGATCGCACCATCAAGGAAGCCAGCGAGGTGCTGGCCGGCCACAAACGCACCGGCTTCGAGAACCGTTACCGGCACCAGGATGGAAGTGACATCCACTTCTCGTGGTCGGCACGCTGGCTGGAATCACATCAATTGCGACTTGGTACCGCGCGCGATGTCACAATCCTTCGGCAGCCAGCGTGCGCATATCTCCTGCCACCAGACCTTCTGGGGCTGCTCGACCCCTACGAGCAGGAGGTGTTTCTGCTGCTGCTGACATCCGCCACCGAGATGCAGATTGCCAGACGCCTTGGCGTGGCGGCCGACGACATGCGCCGCCGGGTCGCCAGCGTCTATCGCAAGTTGGGCGTGCGCGGTCGCCTGGGACTGACCAGTCTCGGCATGAGCGCGCTTCAGACACCGCTGAGTCCCTAGTCAGGCAAAGCAGGATTAACAGCCGCGTGATGGGGCGTATATTGCGCCTGGAGGTCCGAGAGCCGGCATGCGAGGTAGAATCTCCCTCTTCCTGGTGCCGTCTCTGTCCATTCCCGCTCCAGCCGTGCTGGCAGGAACGCGCGACGGCAACCGGATGGCCCTGGGTTGTCTCGCATCATTAACCAGTAGATTGAATAGCGAACTTCGCCGCCTGCGGCGGAGTTACAGATCCCCACTTCACGACTCCATGCTTCCTACGGACCTCGTCGCCAGCTCCGACGGCGATCAAAACGCCTCGCTGCCACGCTCCGAGCGCGCCTATCAACAGTTGCGATCAGCCATCCAGGCAGGTCAACTGCCGCCCGGCACCCGCCTGAGAGAAGTCGAACTCGCGGAATCCCTGGGCCTGTCGCGCACGCCGGTGCGCGAGGCGCTGTCGCGGCTCGAGTCAGAAGGGCTTGTTGTAAACGAGCCCAATCGGGGCATGATCGTGACGCGCCTCGACGCCAGCATGGTCAGCGAACTCTACGTCATGCGAGAGGTGCTCGAGTCCACCGCCGCGGCGCTGGCCGCACGCCACGCCACCGACGTGGAGATCTCGCTGCTGCGCGATATCGTCGAACGCGACCTCTCGTTCGCCGAGGATCCCGACAAGCTGGCGATGAACAACCGCCTGTTCCACGAGACGCTGCACCGCTGCGCCCACAATCGCTATCTGCTGAAGACGCTCCGCTCGCTGCACGAATCCATGGCACTGCTAGGGCGCTCCACGCTGGCCGTCCCAGGCCGCGCGCGCGGATCGTATGAGGAACACATGGCGCTGGTCCAGGCGCTGGAAGCCCGTGACCCCGAGCAGGCCGAGCAGATCGCGCGGCGCCATATCCAGCAAGCCTACAAGGTCCGGCTGTCGCTCTGGATCGAAGAGCAATCTGGCACCTGAAGTCGCATCCGGCGCGCAGAGTAACGGCAAGATCAAGAACAATAGCCCCGTCACGAAACCGTGACGGGGCTATTGTTTTACGCCCTCGAAAAGTGTGTTCCGTGAGAACGCTTTTCTGGAACGATGGCGCTTGCTATCTTTTCCTCCGAGGCCAAGGATCCCTCTCTTCTGGCCTCACGTCACCCTCCGTGGCGGTTTTTTCATCATTGGCGCTGGCGGCATGAGGTTCCTGTTCGTCCGTATGTCGATGTCAGCGCAAGGCGCGGCAACGTTGCCGCGCCCGTTTTTTCGCTGTGCCAGCCAGATGAGGCCCCCATGCCAGACAAACCCGTCAAGATTCCCGGCCCCGACCACCCAATCACCATCACCCGCCAAGGCGACCGTGTGGTTGTCACCGTCGCCGGCAAAGTGATTGCCGATACCCGAAACGCACTGACGCTTCAGGAAGCAGCCTATCCCGCTGTTCAGTACGTGCCGCGCGAGGACGTGGACATGTCTGAACTGTCGCGTACCTCACATGGTAGCTACTGCCCCTACAAGGGGGATGCCACCTACTACAGCATCCCCGCCGGCGGGGCGCGCGCAGAGAATGCCGTCTGGACCTATGAGTGCCCCTACCCGGCCGTGTCGGCCATTGCAGGCTACCTCGCGTTCTACCCCGATCGCGTCGACAGCATCGGCATCACACCGTAATTCGCGCACAAAAAAGCCGACCCGCCACACACGATGCACGTGTGTGGCGGGTCGGCTCTCATTCCCACGCGGCACCAATGCGCCGCGTTTCGGTACCAACTACAGCTATCTACCCGCTACTACGTTCAGACTTCCCGGCCAATCAGCCGTTCGCGTAGGCAACCTTGGCCTTGCGCGCTTCCGCCTGCAGGCGGGTGAAAACGTTCTGGATCGAAGCGATCACGCGCTTCACGTCGTTGCCGAAGCCCATGCTTTGGGCGCCGAGCTCGCGCTCGATGAGGTCACGTTCGAGTTGATCGGTCAGCTTGATATCGGATTGGGTGTTCATGGCGTCCTTCCTTTCAGGGATTACCCTTATGGGGTTTTCCCGAATTGTAGCAGACGGATTGTCGCAATGCAGCATTAGGTAATAGTGCGTATGGCTGCGATGCCACAGGTGCCATCCCGCTGATGACGATTCGCAAGAGTAAAGGCCTTGAGCACCATACCGTCATCTTCGTCGGATTGGACAATGGTGCCCGGCGGAGCTTCACCAAGGATGAGGTTGACGGCACCGCTAGGTTCTTCGTAGCGTTCACGCGCGCAAAACAACGTGTTCTTTTCACCTACTGCGCACAGCGTGCCGCGCGAGCGAAGATCGCGACGCTTTATCAGCTTCTGACAAGCGATAGGGTCAAACACATCAGGATCGCATAGGCGTGCACGGCAATGGCGAAATCGCCGGGACTGCTCGGATGTCCCATACGGGTTAGCTGTGTCTGCCGCCGGTCAGCCCCCTGTCGCTCGCTCTGACTTAGACGGGCGCCCCCCATGGCTTCGACATCTAACCATTGCGATAAGGCCGGATATCACGACGCCGCGGCGGCGCAACTGGGGCATTCCCAGCAAGCTAGCATCGGCGCCTAAAAGGAATCGCACGCTAGGGGGGGCAGCTATCGAGATAGTGCTAATTATCAAGATAAGCCAATTTCTAAGGCCAAACTCAAAAGTTACCTTTTGAGCACTCAAAGGTCGGGGCTGCTGGCGTCGCGTGCGACCTTCCGGCCATCGATGGAAAACCAGGAAACACGGGCGAGGATGGTCACGCGGCCAGCCGCCGTGCCCGCATCCGCGCGCGCCACGCACATCGGAGCCGCCGTGACCGTCGGGTCGGCCGTACGGGGAACATGGGCGCCCGGGGTTTCCCGATGTAGGGGCCTTCTGGCAATGACCGTTGGTTTCCCTTCCGCGATACCAGGCGACACCGGAGGTCCAGAATTGCCACACAGATGGGGCTCGGTCGCCGTCACGCGCACCGAGCGTCCGCACCAGCTACGGCAGCACCGTGCTTCGATAAGCCTCCCGGCCCATTCCACCCGTCGCGCAGTCACACATTGCAACGACGCACACGACGGGGATGCCAGTCCCGCCAAGTGCCGATGCGAGGTAGGTCGAGAAACTATGGCAGCGGGCGGAACATGCTTCCGTTAGGGCCGCGTGGCTCCAGTGCACGCGTGGGGACATGCGTGCGTGCTCCGGCTCCCTCAAACTCGACGATAACTGCGGTGGGGCTTGCAATGCGCGTGATGATCACCTGCGCGCCCCTGAACGTCCATGTCGTTTCGATCTGGTAGGGACTCTTCCGGTAGGCTTTGCGGCGTTGTTTGCTATTCATATCGAAGTCCGCTTAGTCTGTCCACGTCTGATTGTTGCGCCTTGACCGAACTGCAATGCGCGCCGAGCTGGTGACCGGCGAATCGGCTGCCCGTCAGGCTCCACACAAAAGAAAACCGGCAGTTTCGCGCAAGGCAAGATTGCCTGAGACGTCCGCCGGACTGGCAAGGTTCCTGCCTGACCTGCCGTTCGGAACTCAAATCGTACAGTGCGGGAAAAGAAGACACCTCATCCACTGGCGATTCCGAGATAGCTTGCGCCAGTTCCCTTCAACGAGCCTCACAGGGAATCTTCCTGCACGCTTTCGAGCCAGCCAACCACGGCCTCGCCGAGCGGACGAATGTCTCCTGGCGGCATCCCTCAATGCGTGGCATATGAAGGCTCAGCCAAGTTCCGCGAAATTGCCGTACCACGCGTCGATCAGCGGACCGACGCGCACAGCACCGAACTCAGCCCGACCGTTCAGCCAGTCCAGGACGATTCGGCGGTGTTCCTCCGTGGAGGAACTGCGGTTCCCCTCCGGGGATACAAATCCATCCAGGCGGTCATCTATTGCACCACCATAGGTGAGTTGGTTCGCTTCGATGCAATCGGCAATGAAGGCTTCGCAGGCAGCAATCTTTGCGTCCGCACCCAGTCCAACGGCAAGCTCCGCTGTGACGAGAAATCCGAGTTCCTGAAATTCCGCCACCCGCAGCTTCTTGCGTTGGCGACGGCTACGTCGTTGGCTCATGGGTATAGTTCCTTTGGACTGGTCAGCCAGCCTGAAAGACCGGCATCGTACCTCGATTGTCGCGGCAAGACGACCGCATTTTGACGGCATCCAACTGCGGGACGTGGACCGAAAACCTCGGACATCGGCCGGTTCCGGCCATGAAGAGTCAATCGAAATTACAAGTCCAATGGCCGAAGTTCAGCCTACCCCGGACCGCCGCGCCCACACTTTGCACCGCAATCTCGTCTGCAAAATTCAGTTGGTGAACGGCGCGAGTCCCCCGCCTAGCCCAAGGATCACCCCGGTATGTAGCCCGCACGCGGACTGGCGACGCAAGCGACGAGATCGGCGACTTCCCCCACCATGCCAAAGCGCGACGCAGCGAGCAAAGCAGATGCAAGAGTGTTGCGATCTGATCCTCGACGGCGCGCGCTCCGCAACGGCGATGCTCGGCTTCGCCGACGCCCCGGTGGAGGCTGGGAACGTCGTCCGACTCGGTGCAGTGGCGTGAGGTCGGCCCCCCAATTCGAATTTGGACTGGAAGCCACTCGGCGGCAGGCACTACGGGGCGCAGACCGAGCCGATTGACAGTCCTGGCGCCTCAGTGTCACGATCAGTAGCCCTTCAATATTACTTGGGGAGGTCAGTCATGTCAGTCATGAGAACTCTACTGGCGAGCGCCGGTTTAGCACTGCTGTTGGCCCTGGCAACGGAACCAAGCGTCAGCGCTCAGGAGGCACCTGAATGGATGAAACAGACACTTCCCGACCAGGCACTGAAGCCGCACTGGGACGAATCTCGGGCCGTGATGAATCCCACGGGAGCTTTAGATGCGAAAACCAAGCAACTCATTGCCCTCGGCGTGGCTGCACAAATTCCTTGTGCATATTGCGTTTCCGCTCACACTAAAGCGGCAAAAGCCGCTGGTGCGACCGATGCTCAAATAAAGGAGGCCATTGCAACCGCCGCGCTCGTCCGTTTCAACAGCACAATGTTGAATGGCTCAGACGGCGGCACCGAGTGGTCGCCTCAACGTAAGTGATGATCGCGCCGGCCGCCGATTGACAATCCTCGCGTCGGCCAGGGCAACGCTGCCGCGGATTTCAGCGATAGGCGGTGACTCCACGTCCGCGAAGTGTAACTTCGCCTTTGAATTACCTGCGTGATATTGCAGGCGCGTATCTAGTGCACCATGCCGCGCGCTTCACGCCGTTCGACCACGCTCGGGATCGACACGATGGGCCCAATCCTGAAGTAGCCGCCCCACCTCTTTTTATCAACTCGTCGGCGGGCACGAGTAGACTGGTCAACTGGGGCAATGTTTGGACATGATGACTTGCTGGCTGCACGCGGTGCATGACAATTGCCAATTGCTCGAAGAGAAGGGAGGAATGTCCATGTTTCGTAAACTCGTGATTGGCACGCTAGGCGCCATGGCTGCCTTATTCTCGGCTACGGCATTGGCGCAAGGTACTGCGGCGGACGCTAGGACCATGCTTGAAAAGACGGTTGCGGCCATCAAAGCCGATAAAGCCAGGACGCTCAACCAGATCAACAACGGCGAAAATGGCTTTCTTGTTGGCGATCTCTATCCGTTCTGCTTCAATCTCAGCGACGGACTCCTCGTCGCGGTCGGCAATCCCAACGTTAAGGGGTTGCTCGGCAAGGATGCTAGGAAATTTAGGGACCCTACGGGCGACGTGTATGGACCAAGGCTCTATGACGCGGCAAAAGAGGGCCAGGTCAACGAGGTCAGCTACATGTCTCCCAAGGCCGGCGCTGACAAGACGTGGGTGCCGAAGGCGAGCCTCGTTACTGCGGTTGCCGGCCTGGGTTGCGGCGTCGGTTACTACAAGTAGTGCGACCAAACCAACCGTCAAATCGGTGGCGAACTGCCGAACTCCGTTGCCCGCACAATGCCATTTTCTCACGTGACCGGTCAGTTCTGATGCCCTTCACTACGCATGTGCGGTTTGCCATCGGCGCTGATCAGTTTTGATATCCGCCTTGGGTCATTCGCGTCGAGTTTGTCGTGCCTGCTACCTTGTCAGCTATCCACCGAACCGGTGCATGTGGCAAGCCTGCGCGGAGACCGGATCCCTCTGGAAGCAGCCGTAGAGGTTACCCCGCGTCGAAGGGCAGTTCAGGGTCGGTTAGAGACTGCCGCCAATTCACGACGACATCGGCCTGAGTTGAATTGCGCGATGCGCCAAGTATCACCGGCGTTTAGGACTTCCAAGTTGGTAGCTACCAGCTATTGCTTTTCAATGACGTCGCCCTCGGCCCTTCCTGCGCTCACCCAGCCGTCGCAGGCCATTGCCACAGCTCAACATAAGGCTAACCATGCATCACCAAAGGCGTGCCCGTGTCGACATTTGAGAATGCCTAGCCCTACGGCCTTTGAATCTAGGGATGACAATAAGTGCCGCCCCAGCGAAAAAGGGTTGCTTCGCAAGATGCCCCTCTCCCGTATGCCGTGGCGACGATGACTTGGTGATTCAAGATTCGGTGCAATTTAAAGGAAAGTCAGACGGATGATGCGCCGATGCTGGCCGAGCCGCTTAGCGCAGCGCAGCCGTCGAATCACGCCCAACTAGCATCGCCAATTGCTCCAACACTGAAGCTTCCGCACAGGCAATGTCTGAGTCGCCGATGGTTGCACCTGCTGCCGGACTTACCACGTACAACACCATGCATGTTGGCCAAGCCCTTCGCGTGGATTAGCAGCTTGACCGCAGCGACGGACACCACGCCTGGCTGCCCTCCTTATTCATGGCATTCAAACCCGCTCAGTACTGAAATCGTCCGCAACAAGGAGGCTTGCAAGAGATCGTGCGGCTGCGCACATGCGGAGTGAAACCAGCATCTTGGGAAACCGCCGACTAGCAGCGAGCTACCAACGTCTGGAATAGATGTGGTGGCCACGCAGGAGGGCTATCGATATATCAACTGAACCATTCAATGGCGATCGGATTCCCCTTCGTCCGTCGATTCCTGGAGCAGGTGCCCATATGCGTCGATCTCTTTCTGCGTTCGCGCCTGGCTTTCCGCAATCTTCTCGGGCGTGACATCACCATCGACGAATTCAACTGACACCCGGCTCACGCGTGGATCCTTGTCGACGATCGCTTGCAAGACCTTGTCGAGCAGTTTCTCACCGGCTTTCAGGCCCAACGGCCGTGGCACTAGAACCTTGATCAGAAGGATTTCGTCGTCACCAGTTCCTTCCGCCACTTCAGTGAGCGCGGATCTCAAATATCCCTTCAGTTTGAGAACACTCAGGTCGCCGGGTATCGCGACATGCGATACCCGAATCGATTTCTTTGCCATGCGGACCTACCTCGCCATGCTGTCGAAAGGACAAATATATAGCACGCGTATGTGGCACCGCTTGAAAGGCAGGGCGCCGTACCGGTCGGCTCAGAACTTGTGCCGAACACCGACTACAGCACCGAATTGATTGGCGCCAGGTTGTACGGCCTCGCTCGTCGTCCCCAGCTGGCTGTTGAAGCCATTCACGCCCAGGCTCGATTTTCCCTTGTTAAGCACATACGACGCTACCGTATATAGGTCGGTGCGCTTCGACAGCGCATAGTCGGCCACCATGACGAACTGCCATGGGTTGCCAGATCGGGAGTTGCGAAGATTCTGGTAATAGGCCGAGCCAGCGAATGAGAGAGCAGGTGTCAGTTGATAGCCAACACCTGCCCAAGCGAGGTTCGACGCAGTGTTAGCCACTGTGGAACCAGGCAGGCTGGCACCGTTGAACGCGTGCGCATAGCGGTAGCCCGCGTAAACCTTGGCGTTGCCGTAGGCGTACGTACCGGCCACCGCTGCCCGTTGCGTCAGGCTATTTGTTTGCAATGCCGTGGCGGCCGATTGGTTGATCTGATCGTAGACTGCCCCAATCGAGAACGAGCCGCCAGAATAGTTCGCGCCGAGAGAGTACTCGCGGCCGTTCGTGAAGTTGCCCGGAACTTCCTGGTTGTTGTAGTTGAAGCTATACAGTCCTGTCACGCTCAGGCCGCCAAAGGTGCCCATGTACTTGACAGAATTGTCTGCACGCGCCGCTCCCATGAACGGATCCTGCGCGCCGATAGAGTAGCGGCTCGAAATCGCCATCGGATCGTACGTCACCGCAAAGTCATAGAACGGCACCGTGTGGCGACCCAACGTCAGCCTGCCCCATTGGTTCTCGAGTCCGACGTAGGCACCGCGTCCGAACAGGCGACCGCTTTGGGTGCTCGTGCCGGTGTCGATGGAGAATCCACTTTCCAGAACGAAGAGGCTCTTCAGGCCGCCACCCAGGTCCTCGATGCCACGCAGACCCCAGCGTGATCCGGACTGGTTGCCTGATTGCAAGGCCACCAGGCTATGTCCCTTGGCACCCGGTGCAACGGTTCCCGTCGATGCGACAGCATGGTTCAGGTACTCGATACCGGCATCAACAACGCCATACAGGGTAACGCTCGATTGCGCTTGGACACTGCTCGCAGTCAGCATTGCCACCGCAATGGCAAGGTACTTGCATTTCATTCAATGGTCTCCTCGTGAATGGGGACGGCTCCGTCCCAAAGAAGGACGGCATACGCGCCGTGAATTCATTGTTGTTCTGGCTCGATGGGACTTTGGAATCCCATGACAAAATTCTGACGCTGGTCTCTCATGACGAACAACCCCAGCCACGGTTGGACGCGCATAAGAGAAATTTATGGGCGCGGCAGCGTGCTACGTTGTAGGCTCGCCCCCCAAAAGTCATGGCATCAGTCTTCGCCTTAGCTACCTATGCAACTGAATCCCCGCCAACTCGAAGCGTTCCGTAGTGTCATGGTGTCCGGCAGCATGACCGTGGCCGCCGAACGGCTGAAGATCAGCCAGCCCGCAGTGAGTGCGCTTATCAGGGACCTCGAAAAGAGACTGGAAATCCGTCTATTCAGACGTGAAGGCAATCGCCTGATTCCGGGTGCGGAAGCCCAGCGACTGTTCCGCGAGGTGGACCGGTTCTACCAGGGCATGGAGCAGATCGAGCGTGTGGCACTGGACCTGAAGTCCGCTCGCATCGGTACCCTGCGTGTTGCGTCCATGCATACGCTGGGATTGAGCCTGCTCAGCGAAAGCGTCAGGCAGTTCTCACTCTCCCGCCCAGAACTGGCGATCTCGCTGGACGTCAGGAATTCTCTCGGCGTCATGGAGCTCGCCGCAGCGCACCAGATCGATATCGGATTCGTGCAGATGTCCGGCAATGAGTACCCGGGGGTCGATGTTTTCCCGCTACCAAGCGTCGCGGCGGTCTGCGTACTCCCGCGTGGCCATGCTTTGGCCCGCAAGAAGTCATTGAAGATTACCGACCTACAGGATGAGCCGCTTATCGCGCTGAATCGCAACAGCCCGGTGCGGATGCGATTGGAGATGGAACTCGACGCTGCTGGCGTGACCTGCAAGCGCTCGGTGGTCACATCGCTCGGTCACGTGGCATGCAGCCTGGTGGCAGGCGGACTTGGTTTGACTGTCGTTGATCCCTTCACCGCGCGCAGAGTGCGTGATCCAGGTGTGGTCTGGCGTCCATTGTCGCCGGCCGTACAGTTCCATTTCTCCATGGTCCTGCCGTCCCATCAGCCGCGATCGAAGGTTGTGGAAGACTTTATCAAGCTGGTCAAAGAACAATTCAAGGCGAGCGTCGCCTCGTCCTGATTCGCCGCGAGCCGCAGTGAAACCACGCATAAGTAGAAGATTTCCTTATGCGCGTCCAACCGTGTCTGTAGTTGTGCCTCGCGGACCAAAAATTCATCATCGAGTCATGGAATCGGACTAGCAGAAGTGACCGCGCCGCGGTCTTTCGCCAAGGTTCATTCCGATCGTTCGCCCGGCGCGATCTGCTTGCAGCGCGCGGGGCGAGGCCCCCGTCTGAACCGCATTATTGCTGGGTAGAGAAGCGCCGTCCGCATGGCCAGGCGCCGATTGCCTCGCTTGTTACCATGACATCGACTCCCCACGAAACACTACTTGCCGAGGCTCGCCTGAGTTCGCCTCCTGCCTCCCGGTTGACGAAGCACTACGCACTGCCAGGGCTCGAGCGCGAACGCAGGCAGTTTCACGAGTTCGTCGCCGTTGATCTTGCCCATACGACCATGCTCGTGGAACAGGGCATTCTTTCGGCGGAGACCGGTCGGGCCATCCTGGAGCAATTGCTGATCATTCGGAGAATGCAGCCCTCCGCGTTTCCCGTGGATGTGCGCAAGGGCAGCCTTCTTCTGCAGATCGAGTCGTATCTCTTCGGCGCCATCGGCGAGGACGTGGGCGGCCAGATGCACACCGGCCGCAGCCGCATCGATCAGGGCGCCACGGTACGCCGCCTGTACAAGCGCAACCGCATGCTGGATGTGATGGACCAGTTGAACGTATTCCAGGAGGCGATTGCCGAACAAGCGCGCCACCACGCGCACACGATCATGCCCGGCTACACCCATATGCAGCAGGCCCAGCCATGGGTGTTCGGACACTATCTGCTCAGCTTCAGCTCCCGATTGCATGACAGCTTCGAGCGTCTGGCTCAAGCTTACGGACGCGTCAACCGCAATCCACTGGGAACCGTGGGTCTTGCCGGCACGTCATGGCCGCTTGATCGCGAGCGAACCACGGAACTGCTCGGATTCGACGGCCAAATCGAGAACTCCAAGCTTGGCCGCGAAGCTTTCGATGCAGCGGATGCGATCTGCGCACTGTCGTTCATCATGGCCGATTTGAACGATCTGGCTACCGACCTGCATATCTGGTCCAGTGCCGAGTTCGGACTGGTTGAATCCGATGACAGCTACTGTGGTACGAGCAGCATCTTCCCGCAGAAGAAGAACCCGGTCGCACTGGAGACCATCAGGAAGGCCGCCGGTCCTGCCGTGACGTGGCTGAGCGCGGCGCTGGCCACGTTCCGCGCGGAAGGGACCGGCGACCAGGCCATGCGTACCGTCTCACATATCGACGAGGCATTGGCAACGACAGAAAGCATGCTCGATCTGTTCACTGGCGTCATGGAAACGCTGATCGTGCATCAGGACCACATGGCCGAATCGCTCAAGGGAAGCTGGTGCACCGCGAGCAATCTGGCGGACGTCGTCGTGCGTGAACGACGTCTGTCCTTCCGCCAGGTGCACCACATCGTCGCCCGTGCGGTGCGCAACTGCGTGGCGCAAGGACTGCGTCCCGATCAGTTGACCAGCAGCCGTCTCGATGAGGCAGCTCTCGAAACGGTGGGTATCGCGCTGAATCTGGGCGACGCGGCGGTACGTGATGCGCTCGATCCGGTTCGCTTTGTCGAAACCCGGATTACGGAAGGCAGCGTCGGGCCGCAGCAGGTTGCGCGACTGCTCGAACGCGCGGCGCAAGAACGCGCTGCGGATCGCCAATGGGTCAGCGAGGCGCGCGGCCGACTGAGTCGATCGCAACTGGCACTCAATGAAGCCGTGAGCAAGCTGGTTGCCTGAGAACCAGCGTGACGCTTACGAAAAAATACCGAAGGAGACGCTGGTTATGTTGAAGTCGAAGTCCTTTGCCTTGTTTATGTCCCTCGCGGCACTCTCCCTGGGTGTGCGCGCAGAGACCTATCCCTCGAAGCCAATCATGCTGGTGGTGCCCTTTGCGGCAGGTGGTACGGTGAACATGATGGGGCGGCTGGTTGCCGAGCATATGGGGGAGCAGCTAGGTCAGCCAGTTGTCGTCGACAACAAGGCCGGTGCGGGCGGCGCGATTGGCGCCGGATTTGTCGCCAAGGCCACCCCGGATGGATATACGTTGCTGCTGGGCTCGATGGGACAGGCCGTTCAGCCTCTGCTTACCAAGCGGCTACCGTACGATCCCAAGAAGCTGGTTCCGGTTGCGTTGTTCGCAACCGTTTCGAATGTTCTGGCCGTATCCAGCAATGCTCCCGCGAAGAACGTCTCGGACCTGGTTGGCTACTCAAAGGCTAATCCCGGCAAGTTGAACATGGCGTCCGCTGGAATCGGCTCGATCAATCAACTGATAGGTGAACTTTTCATGTCCAGAACCGGAGCCAATTTCGTACATGTGCCGTACAAGGGCGCTGGCCCGGCCGGTGTCGATTTGCTCTCGGGGCAGGTACAGCTCATCTTCGCGAACCTGCCCAACGTGCTGCCTTATGCGAGGGCTGGAAAGGTTCGCCTGCTGGCAGTCGCCAGCGAAAAGCGTGACCCCGCCATTCCCGACGTACCGACGTTTGCGGAAGCCGGTGTAAAGGATGCAGTTGTCGAGTCGTGGTACGGCTTGATGGCGCCTGCCGGTACCAAACCGGAGGTGATCAAGAAGCTGCAAGACACCCTGCTGGTCGTGACCAAAGACAAGCGATTTATTTCCCAACTGGCAGAGCAAGGCGCACGACCGTACCCCGGCTCCAGTGCGGACATGACCCGACTCATGGAAAAGGAAGGGAAACGTTGGGGTGAAGTGATCGAGCACGCCAAGATCTCCCTGGACTGAATCGACACTCTGCCAAGGCGGACGCTGCCAGCGAAACACTGGGCAGTATTGGCCCTCCCTCGTGGAGGGCCTTTTTCCTGGGGGGATTCCGAAGCAACCGCTCGCGAACGAAAGAACAACGACGCGGCGACCAGCCATGACGCCTGGTTTCCTCAACGCTTGGGGCGAGAGAAAATATTGACGAGATTCCCATCAGGGTCGCGCAGCAAGAGCGAGCGATTGGCCCATGGTACGTCAAGTCGACGCGTCTGCATCAGGCCCGCCTCTTGATGGTCCGCCAAGGCCTGAGCGCGGATCCAGCCAGCCACGCCGTGGGCTACACGAGTTCCACGCAGTTCAGCCGCTAGTTCAAGCGCCTATTCGGTTCGACACCAGCGGTGTAGGCAAAGCGGATGCGCGCGCCTGGTGCTGCCCCAGCGCGCAGCGCAGGCCTTACAGGGCCATATCGGGCACCTTCTTCACCACACCCGGGTTCATCATTGGGGCGGTGGCCGGGACAACGCCGTCCAGGCTTGGCGGAGCAATGGCCAGTTGCAGCGTTTCTGCCGTGGTCGCCCATTCCTTTGCCAGAAGCTGCGGGTTTTCGTTGAGCTTTTTTCCGTAGCTGGGCACGATCTCATGAATCTTTTGCTGCCAGGCCGCCGTTTTCATCTGTTCGGGGAAAACGCGCTCGAGCAACGACAACATGATCGCTGGCGACGTCGAGCCGCCCGGCGAAGCGCCCAACAGTGCAGATACTGAACGGTCGCCAGAGACCACGACCTCCGTGCCAAGCTTCAGTACGCCGCCCTTCTCCGGATCGTTCTTGATGATCTGCACGCGTTGTCCGGCCTCCCACAGACGCCAGTCCTCGTCCTTCGCCTCGGGCATGTAGCGGCGCAGCGCCGCCATCTTTTCTTCGCGGGACAGCGCCAATTGCTGCGCAAGATACTTCACGAGCGCAAATTCGTGAGCGCCGACTTGCAACTGAGGAATGACGTTCGACGGCGTCGTCGCCTTGGCCAGGTCGAAATACGAGCCGTTCTTGAGGAACTTGCTGGACCACGTGGCAAACGGCCCGAAAAGGATCACCTTCTTGCCATCGAGCACGCGGGTATCCAGGTGGGGCACCGACATCGGAGGCGAACCGGTATCCGCAAGACCGTAGACCTTTGCCAGATGGCGCGACGCGATCTCAGGCTTGTCGGTGACCAGGAACTCGCCGCCAACCGGGAAGCCACCATATTGCTTCGCCTCGGGAATGCCGGACAGTTGGAGCAGCGGCAATGCAGCGCCACCTGCGCCAATGAACACGTTTCGCGCATCCACCGTCTGGATCTGGGAGCCATCCTTCGTGTCGAACGCGGACACACGCCAGGTGCCGTCCTCATTCCGTGTAATCGAACGCACTTCATAGCCGGTGGTGACTTTCACTCCCGAATTGCCGGACAGGTGCTTGTAGAACTGACGCGTGATTTCGCCCAGATTCACGTCCGTACCCAGCGGCGAACGCGTGGCGGTGACCACCTCATCGGGCTTGCGACCTTCCATCATGACCGGAATCCACTCGGCAATCTTCGCCGGTTCGGTCGTCATTTCCATGCCGGCGAACAGAGGCGAAGCCTTGAGTGCCTCGACGCGCTTGCGAATGAACTCCCGGTTCTCCTGCCCGAAGACAAGATTCATGTGCGGCGTCGAGTTGATGAACTCACGCGGATTGCCGAGAACACCCTTGCGCACCTGATGCGCCCAGAACTGGCGGGAAATCTGGAAGTTCTCGTTGATGTTGATGGCCTGGGCGATATGGACGTTCCCCTTATCGTCCATCGGCGTGTAGTTCAGCTCGCAAAGCGCCGAGTGTCCGGTACCGGCGTTGTTCCAGCCGTTCGAGCTTTCTTCCGCGACTTTATCCAGACGCTCGAAAACCTCACACGTCCAGTTCGGCTCCAACTCCTTCAGATAGACGCCGAGCGTCGCACTCATGATGCCGCCGCCAATCAGCAGCACATCGACCTTGCGATCCGCCTTCGCGGCTCGGTACTGGCTGCCGAAAAAGTACGAGTATCCGCCCCATGCGGCTGCGGCACCGACGGCGGCTGCAAGGAATTTACGACGGGTGAAGGGCTTGCCGCCGCGGCCAGCCACGGTCTTGTTGTCCGTTTGAGTCATGGGAGTCACTTCAAATATGCGTGCAGCGTCGACAGACTGACCAAGCCGGACCTTGCCGACGTTGATTCAGACTGGGGGGGCGCTGTCTTGTCAGTGCACGGCGGGTCGGAAGCAATTCCACATGCCGGGCGATACGAAAGCGCGGATTGTAACGCACGCCGAGTAAAACGCTAGGTGCAAACCCTAATGTAGAAATGAGGATCGTCGAATTCTTGCGCAGTACTCGGCACATACCAGCGAAAGCCCAACATGCGCAAACTCTTGTCTAGCGTTACGCGACCGTGGCCTCATCCGGCATGGGCGGCAATGTCATCATGAAGCGTGCTCCACCCCATGAACCGCTGTCGAGGCGCACATCGCCACCATGAATGAGCGCCACGCGGCGCACGATCGCAAGCCCGAGGCCAAAACCGCCCGTATGGCGATCGCGGCTCGAGTCCAGCCGGTGAAACGGTTTGAAGACACGTACACGATCCGCGGCAGGAATGCCAGGACCATCGTCCTCGACCGTCAACACCAGAGAACCACCGGCGCCCGTTGTTGCACGCAGCGAGATTGAGCGGTGCGCGTAGCGCGCTGATGCTGGATCGATGCCGCCCACCCTTTCTGCCATGGCCCGTTTCCGCTCTAGTCAAAGAACCGGAACCGTACGGCAGGATCTTGCGTCACGCGCGGCGCGAGATTGCGTTCCCAGTGGAGGTATCGCTCCCAGGCGGGAATGCGCTGGCACTCGGGCACGCGCATGATGGAACCCCAGTCATCCAGGAAAGGCGTGAGCAACCGATCATCTTCCACCCCCGTTTCAAGCGTCTGGCCGGCGGCACGCCAGGCATCCGTGCCCCCTTGCAGCCATTGCAGCGCGTTCTCCGCCGTGGCGCTGCCGTAGACATTGCGCGCGGCATCCAGCAAATCTCGCGCTGCGAGCAAGGCCTGCCTGCCGTCGGGCGATGTCAGCACCAACCGCTGCCCGTTGGCTACCGCATCGGCCAATGCCGCGCCAAGCGCACCATGCTCCGAAGCGGTCGCATAGGAAGCGCCGGGAACATGCCCGCGCAGGAAGTCGATGCTCGGCCCCACGTCCACGACACGTGCGCCGGCGTGGGCGATATGGTGCGAGAGCTGTACGGCGCTAACTGGCTGAGGTTGCGCCGAAGACGCCGGCAACTGCATTGGCGGTTCGTGCAACGCTTCGAAGTTCGCCAAGTCGTGGTCGGGCCGCGCATCGAGGATGTAGACCTGCGCCTCGCCCAACTGCAGCAGCCAGAACGCGGTGATTGCCGATCGCAGGCGATGCGGCTCGTCCACCAGCACCATGCTGGCGTTGCGTACCGCCACCAGGTTCTCGAAGTGCATCAGCAACTGGCCACCAGACACCGCCACCACACCGGGTCGTGACTTGGCGCCAGGCCGCAGATCGAAGCACTGCACGTTCCGCGTGGCCTCACCGCGCCACCGCTGTACGGTGGCGGCATCCACCACGGGCAAGGCGTATCGCGCGATCAGCGCATTCGCGCGCGCCACGGCATCCGACTCAATCAGGGGGGGCAGCACGTCGCCCGGCTCTGGCGCCTGCCGCACGTCGTCTTCGCCCTGAACCACCCAAGCCATGACACCATCCCCCACCCATGCCACCGGTACATGCTGGCCATGTACCACGCGCGTTGTCGCCGCGCCAATCACGCCGCGCGTCCGACTGAAGCAGTGCACTGCCCACAAGTGATCCGGTTCGCGCTGCGGCAAATGTCGCAGCGGCCATTCCGTGCCGGGGTAGTTCAGCGCGCCTGGCAACGTGCTGAATTGATGCTCAACCAGCGTGCGTACGTCCACCACGCTTGTCGGCTGCCCCTGATCCAGGCGCCTGGCCAACGCCTCTGGCGACAGTTCATCCACACCGTAGTGCTTGCGGACTTCTTCGCCGAACGCCTTGACCAATGCGTTGTAGCCATCGATCAGGACGCCGCCACTCGCCACCCACGCGGAAAGGCCACCTTCGAGTTCATGGATCTCCTGGTAGCCCAACCGCCGCAGGACAGCCGCAGCGCGCGCAACCTGTTCGGACGCGGCACCTGCACGCGGGTCCGCGCTGACCAGGACGACAGGTACGTCCCGCCGCGTCAGGATCTGCGGCGCTTCGAGCTCCAACAGCGACAACGGCAGGTGCCGCGATGCGATGATGTGTCCCGCCGCGAAATAGCGCCCTTCGGAGACGTCGAGCAACGCCAGCTCGCTTCCCTCCTCAAGCCACGCCTTCAGACGTGGCGGCGAAATGCTTGCCATAGAAACAACTCCCTTGGATATCGTTGCTCATCTCAATGCGATAGATGTAGCAAGACATCAATCTCAGTTTGGCTCGATGCCCACGCGCTTGACCTCTTCAATCCACTGGACGGCTTCCTGCCGCGCGAATCTACCGAGTTCCTCCGGACGACCGCCTACCGTTGTTGCCCCGATATCGGTGTAGCGTTTCTTGAACCCAGGCGCTTGAACGATATTGTTCAGTTCGCGCGACAGCTGCTGGACGATCTGCGGGGGCGTTCCACTGCGGGCAACGATGGCGTACCAGGACGTCACTTCGAAGTTCTGCAAGCCAAGCTCCTTCAGTGTCGGCACGTTGGGCAACCATGACACACGGTTCTTGTAGGCGACTGCCAGGGGTTTCAATTTGCCGCCCTGGATATAGGGCAGCGCAGTCGCCATCTCCGTGAACATGAACTGGATCTGTCCGCCCATCAGATCGTTGAGAGCAGGCACCGAACCTTGATATGGAATGGAGGTGAAGTTCGCGCCAGTCTCTGTCTTGAGCTTCTCGCCCGCCAGATGCGCATAGGAGCCGATGCTTGCCCCGAAATTGACCTTATTCGGGTACGCACGCGAATATTCGATCAGTTCACGCACCGAGTTCACCGGAAAGCTCGGGTTCACCACCAGCACCTGCGGGGTTAGCACCAGCAGGGAAACCGGGGTGAAGTCGCGATCCAGATCGTAGGACAGATGCTTGAACAACGCCGGCTGTACGGTCAGGTTGGAAGCAGGTGCCAGCAACAGCGTGTAGCCGTCCGCGGGCTGTCGTGCCACCCACTCAAAGCCGATATTGCCTGCCGCGCCCGGGCGATTCTCCACCACGATCGTCTGCGACAGGCGCTTGCCTAGCTCATCGGCCGCATCGCGGGCCACCTTGTCGGCAATGCCGCCTGCGGGATACGGCACGATCACCCGAATCGGCTTGCTGGGATAGGCATCCGTGGGCGCGGCATTCGCCTCTGGCAACCACGTTGCAAGGCACACCAGCATGCCGAATATGACCCCGTTGAACCCGATTTTTCTGCGCTGCTGATGTGAGTGCTTCATTGGAATTTTCGCTAGACGTAATGCAAACAGACATCCATTGGATGCCGAAGCGAATACCCAAGGGAACGAAGAAATTCGTGTATTCACATATCCGAATCTTCGTTGCGACGGCGCGGCCCAGCCTCCTACGATGACAACCATTTCTCCAGACACCGACCGCGCCCCGCCCTCTTCCGTTACATGGTGAGCGGCGGAGTGTTACGAACTTGCCACCATGTCCCTTGTCACGCCCGTGAGCACTGGCCCAGCCACCAAGACCATCGAAAGCGCACCAACGGGAAAGGCCAAAGTGCCGGCAACCGACTCCAGCACATCGCCAGCCCACTCGACGCGGCTGCCCACGCCGAAACGCTCGTCGCATGCCTGGGACCGCTATGAACTTCCCACCATTGCACTGGCCGCCGTACTTTATGCCGCGTGGGCCGCGTTGGTCTGGTGGCACGCAAGCATCCCCGGGCCGCTGCTGTTCCTGGCGGGCGGCTATGTCGCGCAGCTCCATTTTTCCCTGCAGCACGAATCCATTCACGCCATGCGGCACCTGCCGATCTGGTTGCGTACTGCCGTAGTCTGGCCACCCATCAACCTGTGGCTACCGTATCCGTTCTATAACAAGGGACACAGCACGCACCACGTCAATGTCCATCTCACCCACCCCCAGAAGGACACGGAAACCGCGTACCACAGCCCCACTCAATGGCAGGCAATGAGCGTCACATGGCGCGCGATCTATCGCGCCAATCAGATCCTGCCAGTGCGTTTGATATGCGCCCCCTTCCTGCGTCTGGTACGGCTCGCGCGCAATGAGTATCGGTGCCTGATGGCAGGCGATTTCAGTCGTCTGAAGATCTGGGCGATACATGCGTTGTCCGCGATGCCCTTGCTGTACTTCGCGCTGGCGCTGGCCGGCATGCGCTGGTGGGAGTACCTGCTGTACTTCGTCTATCCCGGCATGATGCTCGGTCAGCTCCGGACGTTCACCGAGCATCGCTGGGGTGAACGTCCAGTGGAACGCACGGCTATCGTGGAATCCAACAGCATTGGTGGCCTGCTTTACCTCTACAACAACCTCCACTACGTGCATCACCTGTTTCCCACACTGCCCTGGTATCACATCCCCCGTTATTTCCGCGCGCATCGCGCCGCAGTACTACACGGCAATGGCGGCTTCTACTACCGTGGCTATGCTGAGATCGCCAGGCGCTTCTGGCGCACCTCAGTCTTCGACCCGGTCCATCCGCGCTGGTAGGCAACGTCGGACAGACGTCGTGCGCCAGTTTGCGCACTAACTAATGCCAAAAGCTTCATTCCCATGTCGGGATGTGTTGCCTAGCATTGCTGGTTGCTGCATGAAACCTTGGAGTGACAAATGAATCAGGTCAAGCGCACGAAATCCTCGTCATCCACAGATACCGAGTTGGAAGCTGATGTCCTGGTGATAGGCGGCGGTCCCGCAGGTACGTGGGCTGCACTGGAGGCCGTACGCAACGGCGCCACAAACGTCGTGCTGGCGGAGAAGGGATACTGCGGCTCTTCCGGAGCGACGGCGGCGGCAGGAACCACGGTGTGGTACATCTCGCCGGACGAAGGTAAACGCGAGACCGCCATGGACAGCCGCTACGACATGGGTGGTCGCCTGGCGGACTATCGTTGGATGGAACGCGTGCTGGACCGCACGTGGCATGGCATGAATGAGTTGGCCGATCACGGGTATCCATTCCCCCTCGATGCGACGGGCCGCTCACAGCGCGTGTCATTGCAGGGGCCCGAGTATATGCGGCTGATGCGCAAACGCGTGGTGCAGGCGGGCGTGAAGATTCTGGACCAAAGCCCCGCGCTGGAACTGCTGCAGGCTGACGATGGCAGCGTGGCTGGCGCGCGCGGTGTTCACCGCCAGAACGGCTCACAATGGCGAGTCAGGTCCAAAGCGGTCGTCATCGCCACCGGTGGCTGCGCGTTCCTGAGTCGTGCGCTCGGCTGCAATGTCCTCACTGGTGACGGATTGCTGATGAGTGCGGAAGTGGGTGCCGAGATGTCTGGCATGGAGTTCTCCAACGCCTATGCCATCGCGCCCGAAAGCGGCTCGGTTACCAAGACCATGTTCTACAACTGGGCCTCTTTCACCGATGAAGCTGGCGAGGTGATTCCCGGCGCCGCATCCAAAGGGGGGCGTAGCGTGATCGCGCGCGAGCTAAATCGGCAGAAGGTCTACGCCCGGTTGGACAAGGCCGATGAGGCGACACGTCTGGCCATGCGCGCCTCGCAGCCCAACTTCTTCCTGCCGTTCGACCGTCAGGGCATCGATCCTTTCACACAACGCTTTTCCGTCACGCTGCGTCTCGAAGGCACGGTACGCGGAACCGGCGGGTTGCGTATCACCAGCGAAGACTGCGCCACCAGCGTGTCCGGCCTGTATGCCGCCGGAGATGCTGCTACGCGCGAGCCCATCTGCGGCGGATTTACCGGAGGCGGCAGCCACAATGCAGCCTGGGCGATTTCCTCCGGCTCATGGGCCGGCCAAGGGGCGGCGAGGTTTGCACTCCAGCGCGACACCAACCAGCGCTCGGCGCGGGGCGCCGGTGTCGCGGCCATTTCTGGTGCCGGCCGCCAGACCATCAATCCTGCCGCGCTCACCCGAGCCGTGCAGGACGAGGTATTCCCATTCGACCGCAACTACTTTCGCCACGCCGACGTACTGGCACCTTCGCTCGGTCGTCTGGATGACGCGTGGCTCGGCGTGCGCGAGTCCGCGCCTGCGGCGGTGGAGCAGATGCTTGCCGCGCGCGAGGCAGCGGCCATGCTTGCCACTGCGCGCTGGATGTACGCCAGCGCCCTCGCCCGCAAGGAATCCCGCGGCATGCACAAGCGTTACGACCACTTGCAGCTGGATCCCACGCAGCACCACCATATCGTCAGCGGAGGATTGGACCAGGTCTGGGCCCGTCCGTTGGCCTATGACACTCAAGGTGGTCCGCGATCGGCGCAAGCCAGGGCCGAGCAGGAAGGTATTGCCGCATGATCGAACTCATTAGCGAAAGCCGCTGCACTGGCTGCAACATCTGCGTCCGCGTCTGCCCGGTCAACGTGTTCGATGCCGTGCCTCAGGCCGCACCGACCATTGCCCGACAGGCCGACTGCCAGACCTGCTTCATGTGCGAGGCCTGGTGCCCGGAGGATGCCATGTTCGTCTCTCCCAACGCCGAGGCTTCGACCGGCGTGAGCGAGCAATCGCTGGTGCGCGAGGAACTGCTGGGGAGCTACCGCAAAAACATTGGCTGGAATCGCGGATTTCCGGAGAAACGGGGCGTAGACGACTCATATCAACTCCTCAGTATGCCGGGTGCCCGCTGAGCGAGGGAGTCGCTCGCAGCCTGCGACTGCTACCGCTATCGGCGGACCAGGGACTGGCAAGGGCCAGTCCGGCTCCCGGGCCTCACTCAAGCCGCTTCGGCTTCATGCACCACCCGGCCTCCCACGATGGTGAGCGTGCTGTGCAATGTCTTCCATTCTTCGGGCTCCTGCGAAAACGGGTCATCCGACAGCACTGCCAGATCGGCCGCGTAGCCGGGATAGAGCGGCCCCTTCCAGTCTTCGTCGAACGTCAGCCGCGCACCTGCCACCGTGAACGCAGCCAGGCCCTGTTGCAGAGACAGTGCCTGCCCGGGCCCGATGGCACGGCCACTGACGCGCTCCTGCCTGCGTGCCGCCACCCAGAGGGTGAAAAACGGCTGATAAGGGATGTTGTCGGTCGCAAGGGAGTACGTCAGCCCCAACTCCTCGAACGTAGCATGTGGCACTACGGCGTTTCCACCGTCCGTCTCGTCGAGATAGGCGCTGCCACCTTTCCAGAGGCAATACGTCGGAATAGTGGTGGCCAGAATGCCGAGCGACTTCAGCACCAGCAAGTCTTCGCGACGCGCACGGGCAATATGCTGCATCACCCATCGCCGCCCGTTCAGCGGAAATCTTGCGTCCACCTCGCGAAGCACCGGAACGATCTCATGCAGACGATCGCCCACAATGGTGTTGACTCGCAGATCATGCTCGGCCGCGAGGAAACACAGGGCCCGATAGTCTGCCGGCGTCACGGCCTGCTCGACGAAGCCCGACCATCCGGTGTTCGGCAAGTCCTGCCGCGCGCAACAGGCCACGGCGGCGTCACCTCCATAGGCCAGATGGACGCCGCTCACGCGCAACCACGGGTCACCAAGACCTCGCCCACGGGCCACTGCCAGCCAATCCCGCATCGCACGTGCCGCCTCAGTCAGGTTGTCCCACGTTGGGCTCACCACCAGGCTGGTGCGCATGGTCAGCTCCCCCTCCTCCCACAACCGGCGATACACGGAGATTGTCTCCGGCGCCGAGCCATGGCCTTCGTAGATGCTGGTGACGCCCTGCGCATGATAAAGGCGCTGTGAGATACGTAGCCCTTGAATCCGCTCGGCAAAGCCGAATCGGGGCACATCCGGAAGCAAGTCAAACTCAATCGTCGGGCGATTGTTGTGTTCGACGATCTCACCGTTCAGTTGCCCCTGTGCGTCCAGCCCGATCTCCACGCCGGCGCAGCGTGGCTGACTGGCAGGCGTGAGTCCGTTTCTCCGCAGCGCCAGACTGTTGAGTGCCGCGCGTCCCGGCGGCTTGCCCCAGTTGCCGAAGTGCGCCGGAATGTAGACCGGATGATCCGGCGCGGCTGCGTCGAGCTCCTCGCGAGTGGGCATGCGCGCCTCCCGCAACTGTGCGGGCCCGCCGAAGTAGTAAGGCGGCGTACCCACCGGCATGGTGACGATGTACTGCCCTTTCGGCGTCAATCTCGCCCGTTCGCGAACGACGTTCAACACGTCCGCCACGCTGCGGGCCTGTGCAAGCGAAGGCCGAAGCGTCTTCAGCCCTTCTCGCTCCATGTGCGCGTGGGTATCGTTAAAGCCCGGAATGACACACGCACCTTGTAAGTCGCGTACGGCTTCGGCCTGCTGCGCGAGCGCCATGGCAGCGTCATCCAGCGCCACCACGCTACCGTTGCACAGCGCGATTGCGTGAGCGCCCGGGTGCCGGGCGTCGAATGTATGGATCTGCGCGTTATACAGGAGGAGCAGACCTCGTGTCGCTCCCATGTCTTAGCTGACCGTGTGATACCACGGGAACAGCTTGCGCGTCACCAGAAGGAACAAGCGATCCGCCAGGAAACCGAACACGCCCAGCAGCACCAGTCCGATGAACATGATCTCCACCTGGAAAAGCTGATGTCCCAGCGACATCATGTAGGCAATGCCCTGTGTCGACCCGGAGAGTTCCGCAGCGACCAGTACGACCAGCGACACCGCTAGCGCCTGACGTACGCCGGCCAGAATAAAGGGCAAAGCCGCCGGCAGTACTACGAGGAACAGCTGCTGCAACCGCCCCGCGCCCAGGGAAGCCGCCGAACGAAGGTACACCACGTTGGTGTCGCGCACGCCGATGAAGGTGGTAATCCAGATCGGGAAGAACGCTCCCCAGGCAATCAGCGCAACCTTGGGTGCCTCGCCTATGCCGAACCACAGCACTGCCAGCGGGACGACGGCCAGCGACGGCACTGAGCGAAAGCCATGCAGCACTGGTTCACTCACATACTGCAGCAAGGGAATGCGTGCGGTCAGCACACCCACGGAAATGCCCAGCACCAGAGCCATGACAAAACCTGATATGGCACGCAACAAGCTCATGCCGATGTGCCCGAAGAGTTCACCTGACCGAATCAAGGGGATAGCGGCCTCCAGCACCTTGGACGGCGGCGGAAACAGCGCCGGATTGATCCACTCGAACACATGCGGAATCGCCTCCCATGCGAGGAGAAACAAGGCCACGCCCAGCAGATTCAGCGCGATGCGTCCGCGACGCCGGCTTCGCTCCTGTCGTTCGGAATCTTGCTGGAATCGCTCGGCCAGCGACGCTGTGTCGGCGACAGTGGCTGCCGCGCCACCTTGACGCCTGCCTTCCGCGCCCAGTTTGGGTTGCGCAATACTCGGGAAACTCATCCTGCACGCCTTTCGTAACCTTCCGCCAGCGCCGACTCGATTTCGGCATAGTGCTGCGCGAACTCCAGCGAACCGCGCTGGCGCGGGTACGGCAACTCGATTGCAATATCGGCCCTGACGCTTCCAGGGTGCGCGGCCATGACCACCACTCGCTGCGCGAGGAAGATTGCTTCATCGATGTTGTGGGTAACGAACAGCACCGACACGCCGATCTCCTGCCAAAGACGCAGCAGATCGTTCTGCAGCGACGCCCGCGTCATCGCGTCCACTGCGGCGAATGGCTCGTCCATCAGCAGCACCTGAGGCTCCACGACCAGAGAGCGCGCCACGGCAATACGCTGGCGCATGCCACCAGACAGTTCATTGGGATAGCGATCCGCCGCATGGGACAGATGTACCCGCTCCAACGCCTGCAGTGCACGCCGCTTGCGCTCTCCGGCATCCACCTTCAACGCACGCAAGCCGAACTCCACGTTCTGGCGCGCGGTCATCCAGGGAAACAGCGCGTACTCCTGGAACACGACGCCACGCTCAGGGCCCGGCCCCCTCACTGGCTCACCGCGAAAGCGCACCGCGCCAGCGGTCGGCTTCACAAAGCCTGCCAGCAGATGCATCAGCGTGGTCTTGCCACAGCCCGACGGGCCGATCAGGCAAACGAACTCTCCGGCGCGAACGTCCAGCGATACTTCGTTCAACGCCTGTGTCGGCGTGGAATCGCGTACCGCAAAGAACTGCGAGACGTGCTGGAACTGAATAAGCTCACCCATACACGATCACCCCAGACTGACACGGCTCGGGTTGATGGATTTCAACGTCTCGTCGTGGATCACGCTGCGAAACAGCTCCCGCAAATCGCCCTTGGGACGAGGGGCAAGCTTGTTGTCGATGGCCCATTGGGCCTGGCTGACCAGATCTTCGACGAAGCTTTTGTTGAACTCCACCTTGAACTCGAACGTAGAGGTGAACTGGCGGATCTCTTCTGGCGTGCTGCGAACGCGGCTCGACACCTGCTCCGGCCAGGCTGCGTTGGTGTGGATATGGTTCTCCGCATCAAGCAAGGCATTGACTGCATCGGACAGCAGGGGCTTTCGACTGCTGAGCGTGGCCTGATTGACCAGCAGCAACTGATGGCTACGGAAGTACTTCTCGTAGCCATTCTGGGTGAGAAACACCACCTTCCCGCCACTCTGACGCTGTGCGGCACTGCCAGCCAGTGCCGTCCAGGAGAATGCGTCGATATCACCGCGTACCAGCGCACCTACCAGGTCCGAAGGCGCGATATTGATCTGCGTGATGTCGCCTGGTGCCAGTTTGGCGAACTCCAGATACTTCGCCAGCGCATACTGGCCCGACGTGCCAGCGGGGGTGCCAATCTTCTTTCCCCTGAGACTTGCCGGGTTCCTGGGATCAATCCCACTGCGCTCGCTGGCGACGATTTTCATGTCATACGAGTAGCGGCTGAAGTTCGCGAGTACCGCCGGCTTGAGGCCCTGCAGCACGGCAAATACCAGTGGCGTATCCGTCGTCGTCGAAAAGTTCGCCGAGCCACCCAGCAACGCCTGCATGGCGTCACGGCCCGTCGTGAAGTCCTGGACGCGCAGGTCCACATTGCGCTTCTTCCAGTAGCCGGCGCTCTCGGCCACCGCTGTCAGGGCCCACGTGTAGCCAGCACTGCCTGTGGCTAGCGTCGCCTGTTCGCGCTGTTGCGCCAGCGACAGACCGGGCAGCACGCCTGAAACACCTGCCGCCACAGCGCCGATTCCCCGCAACAGCGAACGTCGACCTCCGTTGACGTCGGAGGCCTCGAAGACCGAACTCATGTACCACTCCAAGCAATTGCAAACTGGGCAATCTTAGGAATCCACCTGGTGGCACACAAGGAAGCATTTCAACTATCGAACTGCGGAACTGGTTCGTAGATTCAGCACATAAGACCGTTTCATCGCACCGGGAAAGGCTACTCGCCTAACTGCTCTCACCGCAGGCATCCGCACAGATCGAGCGTGGCAAGCACGCAATTCCGGCGCGGTCATGGCAATTGCTCTGGCGGCAGTCAATTCACGCGGTCTTAGACCTGGCCACTGGGTTTCCCTGATATCGACGAGGTAGCATCTCGGGCGATTTCGGCCAGGCGCTTCTCTCCAAAAATCCGAAGCATCGTCATCTCCGCAGAACTCAGTGCCTCATTGATGTGGCGATTCACCGCAGCCTCTACCGGGCATGCCGGGTTGTCGTCAGCAGGGCCGAGTGCGAAAAGCGCGGTGTGTGCAATCGCCACGTAGACATCCTTTACCGTGAAGTCCTCAAGGTCTCTCGCAAGGTCCCATCCGCCCCCTCGTCCACCCGTGGATTGGACGTAACCTGCATCGCGCAGCGCCGCCATCGTTCTTCGAACCACAACTGGGTTGGTGTGCAGCATCAATGCAATGTTCTCAGACGTGGTTGAACCACCGCGTAGATGCATGTGCACCAGAACGTGCAGGAGTCGGGCCAATCGGGTGTCGAATCGCATGAAAGCAGAACTATTGAGTTTCCGTAATGTTTGATGTTACGCTAATGCAATGCGTGCTGTAAACGACCATGATTCCGAGCCACGATGAGCGCCTACCGTCAGAACTTTATTGAAGCCAACGGCATCCGACTGCATGTCGCAGAGCAAGGCGAGGGGCCCTTGGTGCTGCTTTGCCACGGGTTTCCTGAGACATCGCATGCTTGGCGACATCAACTCGCAGCACTGGCGCAAGCTGGTTTTCACGCTGTCGCGCCAGACTTGCGCGGATATGGGTTGAGCGACTGCCCTGAAGGTATTGGGCAATACACGACGCTTGACGTTGTCGGCGATCTCGTTGCGCTCGTTGGCGTACTCGGCGAAAGCGAAGGGGTCATCGTCGGAAACGATTGGGGTGCGACTATTGCGTGGCAGGCGGCAATGCTCCGGCCCGACCGATTTCGGGGTGTCGTGGCGCTCGGCGTTCCGATGATGGGCCGCGCGCCATTTGCGCCAAGTCGCCTGTTTCCGCAGAACGACCAAGCGTGGTTTTACACCCATTACTTCTCCAAACCTGGACTCGCCGAAAGCGAGCTTAAGCGAGACGTTGCTGCGACCCTTCGCAAGATCTATTTTTCGGCCTCGGGCGATGTCGGCGTTCGCGACGCCAGCACTCCGAACCCGTTCGGACTGGTACCCCGGGGCAAGCAATATCTCGATGCCCTCGGTGATTTCCCGTCATTGCCGGATTGGCTTGGCTCCTCCGATCTCGAAGCGTTCGTACGCGCCTTCAATGTCTCTAGCTTTCGAGGCGGCCTGAACTACTACCGGAACCTCGACAGAAACTGGGAAATGCAAGCAGCGTTTGAGGGGCTTCGCATCGAAGTGCCTGCCCTTTACCTTGTCGGCGAAAGAGACACAGGGCTCGCTATGCCTGGCATGCGTGAAATCATCGATGCCATGCCCAAAATCGTACCAAAGCTGCGCAAGTCTGATGTGGTACCGACGGCAGGACACTGGTTACCCCAAGAAGCACCGGACGTCGTCAACGCAGCGTTAGTCGAGTTTCTCCGGGAGCTTTGACACCATCGATCATCGCTGTCCCTTCCTGGCGCGTCACCGGACATTGCCAGCTCAGCAACAAGGGACTACTACGGGTCGGTCAGGCACTGTCATTGGGAGAAGCTGCGAAACGTGCTCGTATCGACCGGTCCGTCGAACCATTCTGCGTTCACTGGCTGAAGGCGCCGCGTACAAGGCCAACGCAGGAGCCAGCATCGTGGCGGCGCTCGACGGACTGGCGCGAACGCTGGCCGTGGAGCTGGCACCGATTCGCGTCAACGTCGTCTCCCCGGGCGTGGTCGATTCCCCGACCTGGGACTTTCTGCCGTCCGACGCGCGCGCCAGTGTGCTACACGGCATCGGCGCGGGTCTTCCGGTCGGTCGCGTGGGTACTGCATCGGAACTCGCCCAGGCGGGCCGCTTCCTGATTGCCAACGGCTTCGCAACCGGCACCGTCCTGCAGATCGACGGCGGTGATGTGGAGTGAAGCGAGCTAGATATCCGATGACAGATCCGCAAGACCCGCCTTGCGACAAACCCATCCAAGCAACCATAGTCCTGCGCCGGCCGAGTAAGCGACGATGCCCGCTCCGGCCTGATGTTGGTCTCCGAGCAGATAGTTCGCGCAGAGTCGCACCGGCTCTTCAACGAAGATCAATCCAACTGTCACGCCCATCCAGACCAAGTTGCCAATGAAGAAGAGTAAAACGGGCCACGGCGAAATGCGGATTGCAAGCGCCATCGAAAATCCCGCCACGCACACCGAAGCATCGCGCGCAATGCCCGTAGCCATCGACATTCTGGACAGGTCAATGGCAATGGGCACCATCCAGACGCCATATGAAAATGTGCACAGGGTACAGAGAGCGAGTCCGTAGGGCCGCATCGCGTCCATTAGGCTCCGGCGACTTATGACATATAGCTCGGCGAAGGCCCAACCCGCCACGGCCAGACATGGCAGCAGACACAACATCAGCGAAGACATCGATGCCTCGACGACGTCACGGAGCGGGGGCAGCGCCGGAATCAGGAGAATCAGCAGAACGAAATGCCATGACTTCCTGCTCATCGCGCCGCCTGACGCACGACGCTTCGTGCAAACAAATACGCCTGTTGAAATTGCTCCATTGGATACGTGGCCAAAACCACACCATTCGCGGAAACCACGTCGAGTGCCCCGTTATGCGTGATGCCGCCCATCCCATCCGGGATCGCTATCACATCCGCCTGGCGTAGCAACGCGTTCAGTTCGCGCGAATCGCTTGCGGTGACCACCTCCCACTCTGGCAAGCTCGCCCGATACGTTGCTGCGTACGTTTTCAAGTCGCCAGCCGTATCGCGCGCGTCGAGTGAAATCGAAACAAGACCAAGTTGACCTGACAAGCCATCGGCCTTGACCTGGTGAGACAACTGCGCGAACTCGCCGCCCAGCGCGCTACATACGGTATTGCAGCGTGTGTAGATGAAATCCACGATGTACACCGTCGACGTCGCGTTTCCGGAAAACAGTTGCACACCATGCCCTTGCTGGTTCCGCACTGCAGTCGCTGGCATTCGAAGATCCAGCGACGCGATCCGCAGGTCACGCCGCTCGTCCAGTGTCCAGGCCGACAACCCGTAGGTCAGCGCGTGCAGCCCGCCGATGCCCGCCGCCAGTACGGCGGCAAGCGCCAGCCACGGCCTAGCCGCCGGACCCGCCAAGCGCGGCGTCGCCATCGAAGGATCCTTTCATTCCGGCAGTGTCGGCACGCGATGCCGCAACGGCTTCCGCCGAAATTGCCGAAGCACTATTTCCCCACTGGACGCGTACATGTGTCAGTACGGCCGCGATCTCGGCATCGGTAAGCTGGTCGGCAAATGCCGGCATCGCCCCGTTATAGACCGCGCCCTTGACGGTCAGCTTGCCGGTCACGCCTCGCAATACAATCCGTGCAACACGGGACTCGTTACCATTGACCCATTCCGATCCGGCCAGGGGCGGAAAGACGCCGGGCAAGCCTTGTCCATTGGATTGGTGGCAAGCCACGCAGCGGCTCTGAAAGATTGCGGCGCCGTCGACCTTCGCTCCAGCGCCCTTCGCATTGCCGCGCAGGTCCGCCAGCGTGCGGCGATCGCCCAGTTCAGGCGCCTGATTGATTGGAGCCGTGGCGATGTACCACGCCCCCCATGCCACCAAAACGGCAACCATTGCCAGCACATAGCGCGGAATGGGCGCCTGGTTCTCATGCGGGTCTTCATGCTCGCGCGCACGCGCCGCCTCGGCCTGCCGTGTTTCCCGAACATCGGTCATTGCAGTCTCCTGCCTTCAGCGCGCCGCAGCGCCATTGATCGGTGGCAATACGGGCCCGGTCCGGTTCAGTGACTGCAGGTATGCCACAAGATCCAGCGCCGCCGCAGTGGGAACAATCACCTTGCCAACTGGCGCGTAGCCTGGTGGCAAGGTGATGGCCTTCTCGCCGGCATCGGGAGCGTCCTTGGCATCGAACAGGTATGGATAGCTCGGCATGATGCTGCCGCTGACATAGGCACGGGGCTGGTACAGATGGCCGAGATGCCAGTCTGCGCTGGGCTGGCGCACCCCGATGTTCATCAGATCCGGCCCCGTTCGCATGGTGCCGAGAAGATGGGGGCTGTCGTAGTAGTAGTCGCCGGCAACGGCGGCTCGCCCCCAGCCACGTTTGGCATCGGGCGCGAAACTGCTGTCTCGTGGTTGCTGCGAATGGCAGTAGATGCAGCCATTGGCGATATACACGCCGCGCCCACGCAACTCCGCTGTGGTGTACGGCTTCAGGCCTGGCGTTGGCTTCACGTCATGCAACTGCAGGTACGGGATCACGACCAATGCGCTGGTGGCGATCGCCAGCATCGTCATGCCACCTGCAAGCAGTGCGTTTTCGTTGTTCATGTTTCCACTCCCTGCTCCGGCTTGCCGCCCTGGTGAAACAGCGCAGGACGATCGCGGTTGGGACCAAACCCGAAGATCGCGCATACGAAGTTCGCAACAAGACAAAGGTGGCCGGCCAGCATCATCGTGCCGCCCACCGACCGCGCCTTCAGATAAGGAATGGTCACCTGCACCGAATCCATGAACGGACGAGCGGCATCAAGCATGGCCATGCCCTGCAGCCAACCGCCAATGGTCAGACTGACGAAGTAGACGCCGATCCCGCCGGCAGCCAGCCAGAAGTGGCAATAGATCATCCAACGGTACGGCCACTCGCGACCGGTGATACGCGGCACGATGAAGTAGATCGCGCCAAAGAACGCGAAGCTCACGAAGGCATAGAGGCCAAGATGCGCGTGTGCGACCGTGTAGTGCGTGAAGTGGGTGACGCGATTGACGGCTCGCAACGCCTCGAAGGAACCCTGAATCGAGCTCAGCGTGTACATCATGCCGCCGAAAGTCACGAACCGAAGCGTCGGGGATTCGATCAGCTGGCGAAAATGGCCTCGTAGCGTCTGGTGCTGGTTGATTGAGAACGCGATGACTGGGATCAACATCATCATGCTCTGCACGATTGACAGTGTGATCAGCCACCCCGGTACCGGTCCGCCCACCAGGTGGTGCCCGCCCACTTGTCCGTAGAAGAAAGCCAGCGCCCAGAACCCAAGCAATGACAAGCCATAAGACCTGACAGGCTGCCCAATGATCTTCGGCAGGAAGTAGTAGATCGAGGCAAGCGCAAGCGGCGTGTAGAACAGACCCAGCACGTTATGCCCGAACCACCAGTTCATAGTGGCCTGCTCCACGCCGAAATGGAGACCCGGAATGTTGGCAACGAGAAAGAGCACGGGGAACCAGAACAACGCGCATCCCATGTACCAGACGGAAACATAGAGGTGGTCGACCTTGCGATTCACCAGCGTCAACACAAGGGGAAAGCCGACGAAAGCTCCGCCGATCACGAACAGGATGTCAACCTGCCAGGGAATCTCCAGCCATTCGAGTCCATCGGAAATGCCCGCCGCGATACTGCCGATACCCGCGATCAACCCGGCATTCCAGAGCGCGGCCCCCAGCACGGCCCAGCGCCCGCCCATCAGCTCGGTCTTCAGTAGGCGCGGCAGCAGAAACATCGCGATGCCAAGCCCCGCCATCGGCGCCCAGCCATAGGCCACCGCGTTCAAATGAATCGTGCGTATCCGACCAAAAGACAGCCATGGCACCGAAGCCAGCAGATCGGGCTCGTGCAGCTTGATCGACGCGGTCAGGCCGGCGACCGAAGCAACCAGAAGCCATACCATCGCGCAACAGATGAACAGGAACACGACTGGCCCGGATGACCGGTCGGCTTCTTCGCGCGACCGGTCGACAATTCCATGGCGCGCCGAAGCTGGGTCTTCCGAGTGCCCAGCCTCCTCATCGGCGAAGATCACGCGTGCCGCGGCCGGCGAGGTATCGAACAGGCCCTTCCGCATACTCCAGATGAATGCCCCGAGGGCAAACACTGAAAGCAGAAACGCCGACATCAGGATGGCGACTGTATTCATGAAGACTCGCAGGCAACGCGTATCCGACGTGAATCCGCTGGTGAGTTCGAGGCGAACGATGAAACGTGCTGGTGCCGGAGCTTACGGCCGAAGCCCGGTTACTTCACATAGCCACTTTTGATTCATTTTCAGGTAGCCATTGGAGCGGCGTCGACGCTACGAGGATCGGAGACGCTTCGGCCGATCCCGCGCTGGGCAGGCATCGCTGCCCGATGTGTCACCGGGCTCAAGCAGATTCGTCAAATCGGCGCCGCGAGAGAAGCCGGCGCGAAGCGCGATCTCGGGCACAGTAAAGGCCTCGAATGCGCGAGACGCCAGCATCCGACGCGCATTGGCGAGACGATGCGTGACAAGCAAGCTCGCAAAGGTGTCGCCGAACGACGCGAGCACACTGTGCAATTCGCTCTCTGCAATCGCCAGCGAATTCGCGATGTCGCCCGCGCTCAGCAGGGGCTCCGCGCTCCGGTTGGCAATGCAGGCGAAAACCTTGTTGTAGAGCGCAAGTGCGGCAGACGAGGCCGCGATCGGTCTTCCCGTTGTTCCGCTTGCCATGGCGAGCATGGCGCCGAGATGATCGATCATCATCGATGCCGGCAACGGTCCATCACGCAGCGCGTGTGGCGTCATCCCGGCCACGAACGCAGCCAGCGCATGATCCATTTGGCCGGCCTCGCCGCCGAGCGGCCGGCCAACCATCCGGCTCGGCTCCCGCACCCAGCGGCGCAGCCATGCTTCGGGCATCTTCACGTGGGTGACCTCGTAGGCTGACGGCATTTCGATGAGATTGGCCCTTGCCGAATCGATCAGGAATGCCTGCCCCGCCCGCACACGCGTGGCGCCCGCATGTTCCACGTACCAGGCTGCGCGTCGATTCACGATGAGGTGGTAGGTGTGTGCACCACTCCGCGCAAGCTCCGCGCGACCGCGCAATGACCGATGCGCGGATCCGCATTGCGACAGCACGTCTACGTCATCGATTTCGAGCATCGACATATGCGAGGCGAGCGCACCCGTGTGTGTCGCCTCCACCTGCATTGGGACAAGGGCCGAGGACAACGCCGCGGCGAAGTAGTCAAGTCGCTGCGTTCGGGGAACGGCGTTGGTCGACCAGGTCACGATTGCGCTCACGGCTTACTCCTCCTTCGGATCGTCGCGGGACGAGGGGCCAGCGTGCGCGCGGCGGAGCTGGTTTGGCGTGTGCCCCACGCGAGCACGCATCACCCGGGAAAAATGGGCGGCATCGGCAAACCCCGCCCGCCGCCCAATCTCGGCGACGGTCAGCCTGCTGAAGCTCGATGATTCCAGCATCCGAACCGCATCCGCGCATCGCATGGCCATCAGTACGGCTCCAAACGTCGTGGACGATCTTGCGAAGTGGCGATGGAGACTGCGTACCGAAATGCTTACGGCTGCAGCGACGTCGGCCGCGCACAGGGTCGCCTCGCGCGACTGTCCGGCCATGCAGTCGCGAATGCGATCCAGCACCGCGGCACCCTCGGTTTTGGCTGGCTTCGGTGGAACTGCGCTCCTGCTTTGCGCAAGGAACGCCAGCAGCGATCCGATGTGGTCGCCAATGAATGACCGTGGCAGCGGATAGTCGGCGAGCCGTGCGGGTTCCAGACTCTGTAGGAATGCCGATAGCGCGCGGCCCCAGCTATCGTTCGCGTCTATCCTGGCGCCGACCAGAACGGACGGTGCGGGCAGCCACTGCCGGATCCAGGCTTCCGAGAGCGCGACGTGAACGATGTTGAAATCGTTGCCGATCTCGAGATTGAACGGAATAGACGAGTCGCACATGATGACGTCGCCGGGCCCCAGACGTTCGCGCGTCAAGTGCTCCAGTGTCCATGCGGATCGCGTGCTGGTAAGCAAGTGGAACGTTCGCCCCTCGGCTCTCGCGATATTGCCCCTGTCGGCAAAGCAACGGTGCGGGGTTCCGCGCTGGCGGATGACTGTCATGCCGCCCAGGTCGGCCGCGGACATGTCCACGCCAAAGGCACTCGGCGCGCTCCCGCTCAACTGGATCGGGAAGATCGCTGTTGCCAATGCATGGGCGTAGTAGTCGTACCGCTGGCTTTGCGGAACATCGCTGGTGGACCAGTTCCTGATCAACAGGGGCGATTGGGCACGCATGGCGAGACCTCATGGTCGGAACGGCCGCCAATACCGGTCTGGTATCGGCGGTCATCTCATGGGATTTGATGCCAGTGTGCCCGCGCGCGACCAGCGCAACCGGGATATAAGTGCCAGATGACACGATCGTCTGGCCGCTGCGTGCCAATCGGCCCAAAGGGGCCAAAGAGCACAAAGGGGCCAACGAGGCCCAAGATGTCTCGCCGGCCTTCGGCGGTGCCACCGGCCGTCTCCGCAACATGCCCTTCCATCGCAAGACTACGGGGCACTGTCCCGGGCGCTAGAGCGCTGCCTTGCCAATCGACGCGCCGCCGTCCACGAACAGCGTCTGCCCCGTAATAAAGCCGGCAGGCTCGGAAAGCAGGAATTCGATCGCGGCGGCCAGTTCATCCGGCTTGCCCAGACGCCCCATCGGCACCATGGACAGAAATCGCTTCTCCGCATCGCTGCCCTGTGGCGTATTGGCACGGAACATTTCGGTTTCAACAGGCCCCGGCGCGACCGCATTCACCGTGATCCCGGTGGGTGCGAGTTCGAGTGCCCACGTTCGTGTGAAGCTGATCATGGCGCTTTTGGCCGCGGCATAGACGGAGCGGTTCGCAACGCCCAGCACGACAAGGCTCGACAGGTTCACGATACGGCCCCAACCCCGCTCCCGCATGTCCGGCAACAGCGCCTGGACAAGCTGAACGGCTGGCCGCAGGTTCGACCGAAACATGTCGTCCATGGCATCCAGGTCGATATTGCCAAGTGGCGCAAGCTCGATGAACCCCACGTTGTTCACGACACCGTCGATCACGTGCTCGGACCTCAGTGTCGTCAGCGCATGTTCAGTGGCAACCGGGTCCGTGAGATCGATGGGCACCAGAATGCCGGGGAAACCGGGGTCGGCGTTACGCGCGACGCCGATCACTTTGTGCCCGGCAGCCGCCAGGCGATGGGACAAGGCCCGGCCGATTCCCTTGCTCGCACCGGTGATCAGGAAAGTCTTGTGTGACATTGCATATCCAGGTTCCGTGCCGGAGCGCCCTCGCTTCGGCCAATTTTGTATCGATTGCTACGAAATTATTATAGATCGATCGATACAAAACACAACGAACACGCCGAGACCCCACATCGCCAGTGTGGTTTCGGGCCGCGTACTCCTCTTCAACGCCGCAACTAGCCCTAGAATCCGGCGGAATCGCCATTCGCGCCTACAAGATGAACGCCCACATCAAGCTCCGCGGCCGCCGTGACCTGGCTGGTCAGATCTATCGACAGATTCGCGCCAGCATCGTCGACGGACGGCTCGCGCCAGGAGAACGCCTACCCTCCACACGCACGCTGGCGTCGGAGCTCGACGTCTCCAGAAAGACGACGCTCGATGTGTTCGAGCGGTTGATCGGCGAAGGCTATCTGCGGTCTCGTACCGGCGACGGAACCTTCGTGTCCGATGAGATGACGCGCCTGGCGCCTACGCCGCCGCGCGAGCGGATCGTGCAGGCCACTGGAGCGGTGTGGGAAACGCTACCCGAGGCATTGCCCGCGAGCCGGAAAGACATGCCGGCACGCTTCGATTTCGTAGGCGGCGTCACCGACAAGCGCCTGTTTCCGTTCGACAAATGGCGCAAATGCGTTAGCCACGCGCTGCGCATCCAGGCGCGCGGAAACGGTTCTTATCACGACCCATCGGGCGATCAGGAACTGCGTCTGGCCATCTCGCGTTATCTGGCTTCGAGCCGCGCGGTGGTCAGCAACTGGCAGGACGTCATCGTTACCAACGGAGCGCAACAGGCCATTGAACTGCTGGCGCGCGCGGTCATCCGGCCAGGCGATGTGATCGCGGTGGAAGATCCCGGCTATCCGCCCGCGCGAAGCGTCTTTACCGCGGCGGGCGCCAGGGTGATCGACGTACCGGTCGACAAGGACGGTCTGCGGGTGGATGCCCTGCCGTCGAAGGCGAGGATGGTCTATGTCACGCCGTCCCACCAGTTTCCGCTAGGCATGCCGATGACGCTTGAGCGTCGCCTTGCCCTGCTCGAATGGGCGCACCGGCGAGGCGCTCTCGTGATCGAGGATGACTATGACGGCGAATACCGCTTCGAGGGCAGACCGATGGAATCATTGAAGAGTCTCGACAACGCCGGAGTCGTTGCATACGTTGGCACGTTTTCGAAGACCATCTTTCCGGAACTGCGGATTGGCTACATGATTCCGCCGTCGTCCCTGGCGGCCACGCTTCGAAAGGCCAAACAGGTCAGTGACTGGCATAGCAGCACCCTGATGCAGACCGCATTGGGCAAGTTCATGCTGGACGGATACTTCGCCAAGCATCTGCGCCACATGCACCGGGAGTACGCCAGGCGACGCGCGACGCTGCTGGAGTACCTGCAGGGTGACCTGGCCGACGTCTTCACGCCGCTACCGTCCGTGGCCGGCATCCATCTGGTCGCGATACTGGCCGACGATACAAACGAAGCAGACATCATTGCCCGGGCCAACCAGGCATCGGTGGGCCTGTACGGCATTTCCAGGATGTTCAATACCCAGCCTTCGCGGCAAGGCATTCTGTTTGGCTACGGCGGCATCGGTGTGGACGATATACGGAGTGGCCTGACCCAACTCGGTGAAACACTTCGCGCCACCCGGCGTTGATGGCGTGCGTCGAAAAATTGGTCACCTCAAAATAGCCATAAATCGGTACTAAAAGGTCACCACTTCATTGCCTAAGCTTGCGTCTGAGGCGTGCCAGCCGGCACGCATATGAACAAGCCAAGGAAAAAGTCATGACCCAACGTCTCGATTTCTACAATGCCAACCCGAACGCCATCAAGGCGCTGCTTGGGCTGGAAAAGCGCATCAGCGAATCCAGCCTCGAGAAGTCCCTGGTGGAACTGATTCGGCTCCGCGCCTCCCTGATCAACGGCTGCGCCTACTGCATCGACCTTCATACCGCGGACGCGCGCAAGGGAGGAGAAGACGATCGCCGCCTTGCCACGCTGTCCGTCTGGCGCGAAACACCCTTCTTCACAGATCGCGAACGCGCGGCGCTGGCCTGGACCGAAGCCGTCACGCTCGTATCTCAGGATCATGTGCCAGATGAAGTCTGGTCCGCCGTGCGGCCGCACTTCGACGACGCAGAACTCGTGGACCTGACGCTTCTGATCTCGACCATCAATACGTGGAACCGTTTCGCGATCTCGTTCCGCAAGACACCAGCGTGAGGTCCGCCATGACAGCGCTCGCCATACGTCGCACTGCGCTTCAGGTGCCCCTGATTGCCGCCATGCTGCTCTGCACCATGACAGCCGCCAGGCCGGCACTTGCGCACGAAGCTGGACACGAGACAACAACGCCGGTGATGAAGCAAGACATCCCCGAGGCCAAAGGACGTCATGTGTTCATGATCACGGTGGCCTACGAACCGGGGCAAGCCTCTGAGCCACATCGACATCCAGGTTCGATCTTCGCCTATGTGCTCGACGGTGAAGTGGAATCCCAGCTCGATGGCCAACCTGCCCGCGTCTACAAGGCGGGAGAGGCCTGGTATGAACCGCCGGGCGCGAAGCACCTGGTGTCCCGCAATGCCAGTTCCACCAAGCCTGCGAAGTTGCTTGTCTACGGGATTGCGGAGGGCAACATGCCGGTGAAGCTGCCGCTGGACGCTCGCTAGGCACCGGGAGCCCGGACATGCAGTTGGGCCGCCCGGCCTGATGTCGCGACGCTGCCGCCCGTCCTGAAATCCACCCCAGATTGACAGGGCGACGCGTCGCCCTGTCATCGCTTTTGTCGTTCGCGCATCGGCCGCCGAGGCCAATACCGCGCATCGGTTTTCGCAATCGAGCCGATTGAAAGAATCCATCGCTGCGCGCCTTGAATTTATTTGCCTAGGCAACTATTGTCCAGTCAGTTAAATATGCGGACGGCGAAATCAGTTCAGGGATGCACGTCCAGTCACTTTATCCACCACACCAATTGATGAGTCGGAAAATGGTTTGGCAATCACCCCAGGCGAAGCAGCGCGCCACACTGCTCGCGCTCTCAACGATAGTGGCCGCAGTACTTGCCGGATGCGCGAACTATGCGGGCATTCATAGCGACAAGGAGATGGCACTGCCGACGCAGATTGCCACTGCGCAAAGCCTGCCGTCCGAGGGAGGGCATTGGCCCGCCACGGACTGGGCATCACAGTTTGGCGATGCGCAACTCAAGGCCCTGATCGACGAAGCCTTGGCGGGTAGCCCATCCATCGACAAGGCACGTGCCCGTATTGCGGCGGCCGTGGCATTCAGCGAAAGCGCCAATGCGAACACCCTCCCTCAGGTAGGCGCGGGGTATTCCTGGACTCGCCAGCGACTGACTGAAAGCACCTTTATACCGCCAGCCTTTGCCGGCACGTGGCAATCGGAAAACAAGGCGATCATCAGTGCGTCCTACGAGCTCGATCTTTGGGGCAAGAATCGCGAAGCCCTCCGTTCCGCGGTCTCGATGGTCCACATGACGGAGGCCGAAGCGGAGCAGGTAAGACTGAGCCTGAGTCAGGCCATCGCCCGCAGTTACAACGAGCTCGCCCGCTTGTACGCGCTTCTGGATATTGCGCGCGATGAAGTCACGCAACGCGAAGAAGTCCTGCGGGTCACACGCGGTCGGGTCCGGATGGGACTGGATACCGCCGTGGAGCAACAGACTGCCGAAGCGAACCTCGCGGCGGCGCAGGTTTCCGTCTCGGCCCTTGAGGGAAGTATTCAGCGTACCCGCTACCAACTTGGCGCGCTGCTCGGCAAAGGCCCGGACCGCGGGCTCGCCATCGCCAAGCCGGCACTCGGTGGCGCCGAAGAAATTCATCTGCCTGACAACCTTCCGGCAGACCTCCTGGCACGCCGCCCCGACATCGTCGCCGCGCGCTGGAGAGTGGAGGCCACCACTCACGACATCAAGGTGGCGAAAGCCGAGTTCTACCCAGACATCAATCTGAGCGCTGCCATCGGCCTCGATGCTTTCGGGTGGGGACGCTTTCTGCATGCGGCGAGCCGCACGGTCTCCGCCGGCCCTGCCATCCACCTGCCGATCTTCGACGGTGGCGCACTGCGCGCGCAACTGAAAGGACGCTACGCCGACTTCGACTTTGCCGTGGCGAATTACAACGACACCCTGATCCAGGCATTGACCGATGTGGCCACGCAACTGTCGGACATTCGTTCCGTCGACGCCCAGATCATCAACGCGGTCCGAACCGACGAGGCCGCGCAACGCGCCTTGAAACTGGCGATGGCGCAGTACCGCGCCGGCCTGACCACGCAATTGACGGTGCTGAATGCGCAGACCACGGCATTGGCCAGCAGCCAGACCGTAACAACGCTCCGGATGCAACGACGCGACCGCCAGATTGCGCTGGCAGCGGCCCTCGGCGGCGGGTACACGGCCGACGACACACAAAGCGCGGACACAACCCGGTGAGCCGCCACGCCACAGATACAGGTGACATGATGACCACGACCAACCCGAACCCCACTGACAATCCCAAGGCCGCGTCCGGCGCGCCGAGAACCCGCAAGCGTCTGCTGGCCCTGCTTGGGCTGGGCGCTCTGGTGGCAGCGGCAGGCTACGGCGCGTACTACTACAGCGTGGCACGCTTTCACGAAGACACCGATGACGCCTACGTCAACGGCAATCTGGTGCAACTCACCCCTCAGGTGAGCGGGACGGTTGTCGCAGTCAATGCCGACGACACGGAGATCGTCAGCGCGGGCGATACGATCGTCACGCTCGACCCCGCAGACGCGCGCATCGCCCTGGCCAATGCCGAGGCGGCGCTCGGGCAGACCGTTCGCCAGGTGAGTGCCTTATATGTCAACAACAACACGCTGGCTGCAACTGTTCAACAGCGGCAGGTGGACCTTTCCCGGGCGCGAGATGATCTGCGGCGTCGAACCGAAGCCTCGGAAAGTGGCGCGGTTGCCGCGGAGGACGTCGCGCACGCAAGGGACACCGTGAAGGCTGCCGAAGCCGCGCTGGAAACGGCAAAGCAACAACTCGCCTCGAACCATGCGTTGACCGACCAGGCGAGCGTGGCCGATCACCCCAGCGTTCAAGCAGCCGCCACGCGCGTGCGGGATGCCTATCTCGCCAATGCGCGAAACACCCTGCCCGCTCCCGTCACCGGCTACGTCGCCCGTCGATCCGTGCAAGTCGGTCAACGTGTTGCGCCTGGCAACCCACTCATGGCCATCGTGCCTCTCGATGGAGTCTGGGTAGATGCCAACTTCAAGGAGGTTCAGCTCAAGCACATTCGAATTGGCCAGCCAGTAGAACTCCACGCCGATCTGTACGGCGGCAAGGTGACCTATCACGGCAAGGTCGTCGGCTTCTCCGCGGGCACCGGTAGCGCGTTCTCCGCGCTACCAGCGCAGAACGCGACTGGCAACTGGATAAAGGTCGTCCAGCGACTGCCCGTGCGGATCGCACTGGATCCGGTGGAACTGCGCGCGCACCCACTGCAGGTTGGCCTGTCTATGCAGGTCGATGTGGAGACCAGGGAGCGCGGCGGAGAGCTTTCCCCCGCCAAGGGCACAAGCACACCAATTCGCACCGCCTATCGCACCGATGTGTTCGAACGCTACGGTGCGGAAGCCGACAGCGAGATCGATCGGATCATCGCCCGGAACAGCAATAGCAACAGCGACAACTCCACGCGAAACGAAACGACCAGGAATGCGCGTCCGGTGGCCAGTCCTTCGGCAATCGCCAGGGCCTCGTGAAACCGTAGTCGCCAACGCAAACTGAGGGCATCATGTCAAATCCGATGACAAACGAATTGCCGCCGCCGCTGACCGGTGGCAAGCTGGCAATGGGCAGTCTGGCCGTCGCGCTGGCCACATTCATGAACGTGCTGGATTCATCCATTGCCAATGTCGCCATCCCGACTATCTCTGGCAACCTCGGCGTCTCCGTGGATGAAGGCACTTGGGTTATCACGCTGTTCGCGGCCGCCAATGCGGTAGCCATTCCACTAACGGGGTGGCTGACCCAGCGCGTGGGGCAGATCCGTCTCTTCGTGGGATCGATTCTGCTGTTCGTCCTGTCGTCGTGGCTATGCGGCGTCGCGCCCAATCTCACTTTTCTTCTCGCGGCGCGAATCCTTCAGGGAGCCGTCGCGGGTCCGATGATTCCGCTCTCGCAAGCCATTCTCCTGGGGTCCTATCCCAAGGAGAAAAGCGGTCAGGCACTCGCGTTGTGGGCGATGACCGCTACCGTGGGACCAATAGCCGGCCCGGCTTTGGGGGGATGGATGACCGACAGCTACTCCTGGTCCTGGATCTTCTATATCAACATCCCCGTTGGCCTGTTTGCTGCCGCAGTCACCTGGGCGATCTATCGTAGCCGCGAGACAACGACCCGTATTCTGCCGATCGACGCCATAGGACTGGCGGCCCTTGTCACCTGGGTGGCAGCCCTTCAGATCATGCTGGACAAAGGCAAGGATCTCGACTGGTTCGCTTCGCCGGTGATCATCAGCCTGGCCATTGTCGCCCTACTCGGCTTCCTGTTCTTCGTGATCTGGGAACTGACCGAAGCCAATCCGATCGTCGATTTGAGGCTGTTTAAAGGACGCAACTTCCTGGCCGGCACCATCGCAATATCGGTCGCCTACGCGGTCTTCTTCGCGAATCTGGTCGTGCTGCCGCAATGGATGCAGCAGTACCTCGCCTATCCAGCCGTCAATGCCGGCCTTGTCACGGCGCCATTGGGCATCTTCGCGGTGGTGCTTGCGCCGGTCCTTGGCAAACTGATGCCAAAAGCCGAGTTGCGCATTCTCTCCACCCTTTCGTTTCTCGGCTTTGCCGCGGTGTTCTTCATGCGCTCCCACTACACGACGGGAGTCGACACATTCACGTTGGTTCTCCCAACGCTGCTGCAGGGCATTCCAACAGCATTGTTCTTTGTTCCGTTGACGGCCATCATTCTTTCCGGTCTCCCACCAGACAAGATCCCCGCCGCGGCCGGACTGTCGAACTTTGTCCGCGTGTTCTGCGGCGCGGTGGGAACGTCGCTTGCGACCACTGTGTGGAACGACCGCGCCATACTGCATCACGCACAACTAGTCGAAAAGGCGAACCCTGGTAATCCGAACTACAGTGCCGCGCTGGAGGCCATCCAGTCCGTAATGCACCTTTCCCCTGGCCAGGCGACCGCCTACTTTGAAAGACAGCTCAATACCCAGGCGATCATGCTGGGCCTGAACGACATCTTCTGGATATCAGCCGTCATCTTCGTCGCCATTGTTCCACTGATCTGGCTGACCAAGCCAGCGCGTGGCGCGGCGTCCGGTGCGGCATCCGCTGCCCACTAGCTGTCGTCGGTACGATCCTGGGTATATCAGAACAAATCGCAGGTGCTCGCCAAACATACATTTGCTTGCGGATCAGCGTGTACCTGTATAACCTGACAACTACGATTCGATAACTCTTAGTTGCCATGTCATTCATCAGCACCGGTGTGGAATACGGGTTGCATTGCCTCCTTTACCTGTCGCGCTCACAGGCGTCGGTGGAAACCGCTAGCGTGAGGGATCTCGCGGAACTGCAGGGTATCCCCGCTGACTATCTGGCGAAGTTGTTCACCAAGCTGGCGAAGGCAAATCTCGTAGTCGCTACCGAAGGCATACGAGGCGGCTTCAGCCTGGCGCGGCCTGCAGACAAGATCACAGTGCACGACGTCGTCGTCGCCATCGATGGCGACAAGCCGTTGTTCGACTGTCTGGAGATCCGCGACCGCTGCGCGGTGTTCGACGAAGCACCACCCGCCTGGGCCACGCGCGGTGTGTGCTCGATCCATGCTGTCATGCAATCGGCGGAAAAGGCGATGCGGCATGAACTCAGGCAACACACGCTACTCGACATTGCCAATCGCGCCATCGACAAGGCACCCAACAGTTACGGGACGCAGGTGGTCCAATGGCTGACGGCCCGGTCCGTCAACCGTCGCGGCGAGAAGTCCGAAGAGTCGTTGCCGCCCGCGCGCAAGTCCGTACGGACGCGCAATCGTGCATAAAAAATCGCCTTCCAGATGGAAGGCGATTCTCATTTGACAGGCTGCTCAGAAAGCGGCACGAACCACGCCACCATCCGCACGCAGTGCAGCGCCATTTGTCGCGGAAGACGCTTGCGAGCAGACATAAACAACCAGATTCGCAACCTCTTCAGGGGTAGTGAATCGCTTGAGGAGCGACGTCGGGCGTGCTTGTTCGAAAAAGGTCTTCTCGAATGCTTCGAACGATTGACCTCCCGAGAGCTTGTCGGACCCGGCAAGACCGCGGGAGCGCCCCAAGCTGCGCGGTCTTCGTCACTCCTTCAGGAACAACGAGGCAAGACGATCCGTCTTGCCTCGTTTACTCGTTACGCCACCACGATTCGACGCGGGTCCGCCGAGGCCAGTGCCTCGGCGCGATCCGCGCTTGGCGGATAGATCCACTCGGTGTTGATCTTCGTCTTCAACGCCTTGGCCTCGGCACCAACCAGCTTCACCTCGCGCTCCCAGCCCTCCGTGTACACCGCGCCCCAGGGGCCCAGATCCAGGCAGGTCACGTACTTTGGCTGGCTGTATGGGATTTGTTTGTCACCAACCAGGTCCGCGGCCACGTTGTGTCCGGCGGACCGCCCAAGGTTCATCGCATGCTGGCATGACATCATGGCGTAGTTACCGGCATCGTCAACAGCTGCATATGCGACATCGCCCGTCGCATAGACCGTCTCAAGCCCCCTGACCTTCAGATAGTTATCGACGTGCAGACGGCCAAAGCCGTCGCGCTCGGCAGGGACTTGAGCCGTGAGCTTGCTGGCACGCGCACCGGCGGTCCAGATGACCGTCGAGGCTTCGATACGCTCACCACTCTCCAGCGTCACACCAGCCGCGTCCACGGCCGCAACACCAGACCCGAGCTTCCACTTGACGCCAAGCTCCGTCAGCGCCTGGATGATGACTGGTCGTGGTCCGGCCCCCAGATCCGGACCAATCTCGCCGGCTCGCTCGACGATGATTACATTGACCTGCGCGTCGTCTCCCAGGACCTCGCGCAAACGTGCAGGCATTTCCGCCGCCGTCTCGATGCCTGTAAAGCCTCCGCCTGCAACCACGACCGTGTTCCTGGCGATGCTGGCCGGACGCGTCGCCAGCGACTCGATATGGGCTTCTAGCGTTGCGGCGGAAGCCACCTGATCGACGTTGAATGCATGTTCATCCAGCCCGGAAATCTGCGGCTTGAACAGGCGGCTTCCGGCGGCCAGCACAAGTCGGTCGAAACCAAGCACGACGGGTGATGTCTCCGCTGCGCTGCTGACCTCCACCTGCTGATTCGCCACATCGATCCGCTCAACGTAACCCTGTACAAACCGAATGCCAACGGCCTTGAATATCTCCTGCAGCGGCGCCTTCATTCCGCCTGGATTCTGCTCGTAGAGGCGCGGCCGCACATGCAGTTCCGCCTCGGGCGCCACCAACACGATCTCGATATCCGTGCGTCCCACTTCATCGAGCAGCCGGGCCGAAGCCAGCGCGCTCCACATGCCGGCGAAGCCGGCGCCAATCACAAGAATGCGTTTGGACATTTTCAAACTCCTGCATCAATCCCTGGTTTGAGTGATCCGGCCGCACCTGCATCGCGCGCCCGTTTTCTTCAGCAATGACAAGTGTCAACTGCAATACTACGATTCTACGAGTCGTAGTTATAAAAGCAAGGAAGAATTGAAAAGCCCGGGGTGTGGGTGCGGGAATCAGCGTCGTCCTTGCACAGTCGACCCGGACTCTCTATCATTACTACCCCTTACAGAGTCGCAGTTTATGGAGGAAGCGAGGCATAAGCCCTCAAAGAGACCACCGGGTAGCCTGCGCCGCGGCACTGCCAAGGCAACGAGATGTCACCGGATGAAGCTTGCCTAGCCAGGCCGCCGGGACAGCAGGGTGAGTCCGACCTCTGCGAACTTGAAGTGCATCAGCCCGTAGGTCGGGAAATCAATCAAGATTCCCTCGCACGCATGTCGCCTCATGAATGACTCATATCCCGGGCTATATTCCGCATTGGTGAAACTGCACACGACCACGCCGGTTTCACGGTCGCCAAGCATCACCACATCACCAACCTTCGCGTCCAAGCCATTCAGATACTGCATTGCCACCTCCGAAGCCATGTTCGATCGGTGCCAGATCCAGACGGTCCGCAGGGGCAAAAGCGAAAGATGATTATGCGGCACATTTCGCGCGAAGTCCCCAATGCAACCGGCTAAGGGCGCCGGCCCGGCTCCAGTCAATCGGCAATTGCAGAGTGCCCTTGATATGCTTTGATGGATTGACTATTCATGACAGCAACACAGAATGCGTGGACGCTACGTGCCAGCCACGCCGACGACGATCCATGAGTGGGGAAAAAGGATGGGGAACGAGCTTGGGCAACTACAACGCTGGAGCACCGATCTGGTCCCAGCGACGCAAAGACGTGAGTACTTCCAGGCCGCCACCGAGTCGGCCATCATTCCGTTCCAGTTCGAAACGCCCTATTCGCCCGATCTGAGCGCGAAGATCGAGGCTCTGGCGCTCGGTCCCATTACCGTGATGCATGTGGCAGGCTCCCCCCATATCGCGCGGAGCACGGCCGCTGAGATTTCACGACAACGCGCACGCTGCCTGAATCTGGTGCTCAGCCGAAACGTTCCCTGGAACCTGGGCTACCAGTCGAGAGTTTCGATGCGCCCCATGGATTCATTCATTACGGATTCCCAGCAGGCGCTAAGCCTCGATATCGCTTTCGACTACGACTTCGTCAATATCGGCTTCGATCCGCAGTGGCTAAGCGAGTGGGTCCCTCAGACAGGCACAGTGATCGGCAGGCAGTTTGGCGCTGACTCGCGCTGGGCAGTGGCGCTGAACACATTCATCGCGGCATTGCAGCCCACCGCAATCCTCAATGCGCCGCTCCCGCCCCGGCTGATCGTGGACCAGCTCGGTGCGCTGATTCTTCTGGCGTCGAGCGGACCAGATCAGGTCGCCACGCATAAACACGAGACCTCGAAGCCGCTGAACGAGAGAATCCTCGACTGCATTCGTTCGCGATGCACCGAGTCCACGCTGGTCGCGCCGCAGGTGGCAGCAGACCTGGGAATTTCGGTGCGATCCCTGCATCGCGTACTGGCCGCTCAAAACGAGACCTTTGGCTTCCTGCTGATGAAGGCCCGCATCGATATCGCCGTGCGCCAATTGTCATCGCCGGCGTTCAATCGCCTCACCGTGGCTGCCATTGGCCGCAGGTGCGGCTTCACTGACGACTCTCACTTCACGCGCGTTTTCCGGCGGCATGTGGGCGTGACGCCGCTAGCCTTGCGCCGGGCTCGGCTTGCATAGCCGGGATCCAACTGGCACAACATATCGCCTGCAGATCACTGATCGAATCCTCTCCACATTCCTCAGGCTCTACGCGAAAGATCGCCCTTGAATTTTGTATCGATCTATCTAAAATACGTTTCATATCATTCGATACAGAATCTCACTGCCATGGCACGACCTCGCCAATTTGACGCCCAAACAGCACTTTCCGCCGCACAGGACGCGTTCTGGGCCAAGGGCTACAACGCCACCTCGACCCGCGAACTGACGCAGGCGATGGGACTGACTCAACCTAGCCTCTACAACGCCTTTGGCGACAAACGCACACTGTTCCTGCAGGCGCTTGAGGACTACCTGAATCACACGCTGCGCGAACGGATTGCTCGACTGGAAGGCACCCTTCCACCGGCCCAGGCGTTAGAAGCATTCTTTGCCGAAAGCATCGAGCGTGGCGTCTCCGATCCGCAGCATCGTGGATGCATGCTGATCAATACGGCGCTCGACGCATCGGCTGACGACCCTGAACTGGCGGCGATCGTTGCAGAGGAACTGACTACACTCGGTCACTTCTTCGAACGCACCATTCGCGCGGGCCAGGCCGACGGGACTGTCGACCCGACACTCGCTGCCAGGGACGTTTCGGCCACGCTGCTGTCGGTACAGATCGGCCTGCGCGTGATGTCTCGCGTCATGCCGGATCGCGCACTGCTCGAGGCATCCGTCAGACCCGTACTGGCTCTGCTCGAACGTAAGCCGCGCGGCACGACCTGACTTCTCCCTGAATAACGCTTCGCCTCTACGCGCGGCTGCCGCCTGCGTGGGGCGGCGCTCGCCCAGAGGTATCACCCCATGTCACAGAACACAGTCACCACGCCAGTGCCAGACACCACGGACCGCGCGCTCGATGCGCGTGCGCTCCACGCGGCGCTGGCCGGACTCTGCGCAAGCCTTGTCGCCATAGGTCTTGCCCGCTTCGCCTATACGCCGCTGATTCCTTCGTTGATCCAGGCCCACTGGTTCAGCGCCGCAGACACGGTGGCACTCGGCGCCGCAAACTTCGCCGGATATCTCGCTGGCGCTGTGATTGGCCGCCCACTGGCGACCCGGCTGTCGAACCGCCATGCTTTACGTCTGCTGATGGTGCTGGCCACCGTGGCATTCTTTGCGTGCGCAGTACCCGTGTCAGTAAGCTGGTTCTTCCTCTGGCGCTTTCTTTCTGGCCTGACGGGCGGCGCCATCATGGTGCTCGTGGCTACTGCGATCCTGCCGCATATTCCGCCGGGCCGGCGGGCGTTCGTTAGCGGGATGATCTTCCTGGGGCTTGGACTCGGTATTGCAGCATCGGGCACGCTGGTACCAGAGTTGCTCAAGCTTGGGCTGGGACAGACGTGGCTTGGACTTGGTGCCGTGTCATTGCTTCTGACTGCTATTAGCTGGAAGGGGTGGCCCACCGCCGATGCACCTACCAGCATGCCGGCACCAACTGCGGCAGGTCACCGCCCCGTCGACCATGCACAGGGTTCCAGCAATCCAGCTTTGCGCGTGCTGTACTTCCAGTACGCTGCCAACGCGCTGGGATTGGTGCCAGCCATGGTGCTCTTGGTCGACTACGTCGCGCGCGGTCTTGGCCAGGGTGCATCGGCCGGCGCCGGATACTGGGTACTCTATGGCGTCGCAGCTATCGCAGGACCGCTGTTTGCGGGCGCCATAGGGGGCAAGCTCGGGTTCAGGAACGCCTATCGGCTTGCGATGTTGCTGCAAGGCCTGGCCGTGGGGTTGCTGGCCGTCTCCCACCACACGGTAGCCCTGTGGCTGTCGACCATCGTCCTAGGCACGTTCACCCCGGGCATTGTCCCGCTTGTCTTGGGCCGAGTGCAGGAGATGTTGCCCCACGACGCCACGGCCCAGCGCGCCGCATGGAGCCGCGCCACCATAGCGTTCGCGCTGTGTCAGGCGCTGGGGGGTTACGGCTATGCGTATCTGTTCGCGCAATCGCATGAGAACTACAGCCTGATCTTCCTGTGCGGCGCAGTGGCCATGGCAGTAGCATTTGTCACCGACTTCGCCGTACGGAAACCGAAGACCGACTGACGCCGCGCCCTCCCAAGGCAGACGCCCTCTGGCACTCGGTCAGGGTAGGCGGCGTACGGTGTGGCTTTCCTCCATGCGCACGACCACCAGCTTTACCGGATTCCCTCCAAGTGATTGAGACTGCTTCACACGACCTCGGCGACCCATTGCGCGCCCGATAGGGCCATCTGCTCATCTAGAGTTCCAGCACCTAACCGCAGGGCCGGCGGCGGCCCAGTAGCGTCCATGCCAGCTAGCGGCCATCAGTACCCGTTCGCTTTTCGGGAGAACCTGCCCCGCTACTCCTCCCGTCATCGGACTGGCCGGCATGCTGCTCATGAGTTCTGGGGCGGACCGAAGCGGAAATCGTTTCAAGCAAGCCGCACTGACACTCGTCGCGGCCGGCGGGATTCCTCATCGCCGGCACGGCAAATTCGATGGCCATGCAATCCTGGGATTCGGAATCGCAAACATTGGCGTCCACACCCGTCAGTCAAGCTTCTGGACGATTCCGCCATCCACCCCGAGCCGAAGCAGGGCACCCGCCGCGATCGGGCTAATCGGCATGCCGGGCAGCGCGGGCGGAGCCGTCATGACCATCGTCGTCGAACGCCTCAACGACTCATCTCACATCATTGCCGTCGAACTGGGCATGTCTCCGCGGAGCTTCTGATCTCCAGCACCTTGCATGCTGCGCAGTCGAATTTCCCAGAAGGGTCGGTAGCTACCTTCTGCGCCGGGACGCCCTTGCCCTATTTAGCCGAAGGGCCGAGACCGGCCAAGAACAGACAACCGGATTGCCATTGACCAACGACGGCAACCGACTCCACATCAGTCGATCACGGTGTAATCCTACTCAAGCATTCCTGCCCCTCCGCAGCAGCTGCGTCGGAGCCCTGCTCAAGGCTGTAGGATTGCTCGCAGCGCGCCTCAGAAACTCATCGATTGATCTGCTTGTCCTGCGACTGCGGATTCGAAAACATCTCGTTGCCGCTGACTGTACTCCGAGCGGGTATCTCCTCTTGCATGACATCCCAGTGCTCGACAACTTTTCCGTCCGCAATACGAAATATGTCAACAGCCAGTATCGGCTTTGGCGCCCGGCCAGCATAGCGACCGTGGGCCATTACGTGGTCGCCTTCAGCGACCACCATACCAACCTCGTATCGGAAGTCGGCGGAAAGATCAGCCGCGCCAGCCTTGGATGCCTTCCGGACAGTTCGGGATAAAGAGATTGTGCTGCGTATAGGCGGTGCTAATCAGCCGATCAAACACCGTCGAGTCCCGGTCGACAAAAGCCCCTTTGAGTAG
>NZ_JBBHZL010000014.1:0-178950 GCF_049843575.1 Cupriavidus sp. Met-2 | reverse complement strand
CCCCGCGCCGGGGGCGAGAGCCGTGGCCGATCAGTAGCGGTAGTGGTCGGCCTTGTACGGGCCTTCCTTCTTCACGCCGATGTAGGCCGCCTGCTGCTCGGTCAGCTCGGTCAGTTGCGCGTTCAGCTTCCGGAGCTGCAGGCGCGCGACCTTCTCGTCCAGATGCTTCGGCAGCACGTACACGCCAACCGGGTACTTGCCGCTGTCACGTTCGGCCCACAGTTCGATCTGGGCGATCGTCTGGTTGGCGAACGAGCTGCTCATCACGTACGACGGGTGGCCCGTGGCACAGCCCAGGTTCACCAGACGGCCCTTGGCCAGGATGATGATTTTCTTGCCGTCCGGGAACTTGACGTGGTCAACCTGCGGCTTGATCTCGTCCCATTCGTACTTCTCGACCGATGCGATGTCGATTTCGTTGTCGAAGTGGCCAATGTTGCAGACGATGGCCTGGTCCTTCATCTTGGCCATGTGGTCGTGCGTGATCACGTGGTAATTGCCGGTGCAGGTCACGAAGATGTCACCGTGCTCGGCGGCGTAGTCCATCGTCACCACGCGGTAGCCTTCCATGGCGGCTTGCAGCGCGCAAATCGGATCGATCTCGGTCACCCACACTTGCGCGGACAGCGCGCGCAGAGCCTGGGCGCTGCCCTTGCCCACGTCGCCGTAACCGGCAACCACGGCGATCTTGCCGGCGATCATCACGTCGGTGGCGCGCTTGATGCCGTCCACCAGCGATTCGCGGCAGCCGTAGAGGTTGTCGAACTTGCTCTTGGTCACCGAGTCGTTGACGTTGATGGCCGGGAACTTCAGTTCACCCTTTTGCGCCATCTGGTACAGGCGGTGCACGCCGGTGGTCGTTTCCTCGGTCACGCCGCGAATGGCGGCCAGGTTGCGGCTGTACCAGGTCGAATCCTTGGCCAGCTTTTCCTTGATGGCCGCGAACAGGAAGGTTTCTTCCTCGCTGGTCGGCTTGGCGATCAGCGACGCATCCTTTTCGGCGCGGGCACCCAGGTGCAGCAGCAGCGTGGCGTCGCCGCCATCGTCCAGGATCATGTTCGGCGTGCCGCCGTCGGCCCAGTCGAAGATGCGGTGCGTGAAGTCCCAGTATTCCTTCAGCGATTCGCCCTTGAAGGCGAACACGGGCGTGCCCGACGCGGCGATGGCGGCGGCGGCGTGATCCTGCGTCGAGAAGATGTTGCATGAGGCCCAGCGCACGTCGGCGCCCAGTGCCTTGAGCGTTTCGATCAGCACGGCGGTCTGGATCGTCATGTGCAGCGAACCGGCGATGCGCGCGCCCTTGAGCGGCTGCGCGGCGGCGAATTCGTCGCGAATGGCCATCAGACCGGGCATTTCGGTCTCGGCGATGGCGATTTCCTTGCGGCCCCAGCCGGCCAGGCCGATATCGGCCACGATGTAGTCTTGCTTCAGGTCGGTCACTGCGTTCATACGTCACTCCGTAGTTGAAGTGGTCACGCAAGAAACGGGAGGGCGACAAGATGACGGCAGCCCCGATGGGGTGCCGATGGCCGCGCCAGCACTTGGCATGGCGGGCGGACAGGTCGACTCGCGTCCGTGCGAACCACGGAACTGCGAGCGCCGTTGAAACATTCCGAGCCTGGCGGAAGGCGAGGCCATCCGTTGCAACGCTCCTCGGAGTGGCGGTATTGTAGCGTGCCTGTCCGCGCCTTGCGGCGTGAACAGGCACATTTTTCCGGTCTTTCTCCGTCTCTCCTCACCTTGCACATGCTCCCCACGCCACCCCGCACCCTGACCATCGCCGGATCCGACTCCGGAGGCGGGGCCGGTATCCAGGCCGATCTGAAGACGTTCGCGGCACTGGGATGTTTCGGCATGAGCGCGATCACCGCGATCACGGCTCAGAACACGCTCGGCGTGACCGGCGTCCACGCCATACCTGCCGAGATGGTGGCCGCGCAGATCGACGCCGTGGCCAGCGACATCGGCGTGGACGCGGCCAAGACCGGCATGCTGGGAACGGCCGCGATCGTCGAGGCCGTGGCCGGGGCGGTGGATCGGCATGGCATCCGCAAGCTTGTGGTGGACCCGGTGATGATTTCGACCTCGGGCGCCACGCTGTCCGACGACGCGACCAGCCAGGCGATGGTGAAACTGCTGTTTCCGCGCGCGATGCTGGTCACGCCGAACCTGCCTGAGGCGTCATACCTGCTGGGCCGCCGCATCACGCGCCGCGCCGAAATGGAGGCGGCCGCAGCAGACCTGCTTGCGCTCGGTTGCAAGGCGGTGCTGCTCAAGGGCGGCCATCTGGAAGATGACGGGCCCGGCAGCCTGGGCCTGGACGACCTGCTGATGCTGGCCGACGGCACCGTGCGCGTCTACACCCATCCGCGCGTCGATACGCCGAACCTGCACGGCACCGGCTGCACGCTGGCCGCCGCCATCGCGGCGCAGCTCGCCCGGGGCGATGCGCTGCCCGATGCGGTCGCCGCCGCGCTCGACTTCGTCGCGCAAGCCATCCGCTCGGGCGCCCGGCTGCGCCTTGGCGACGGCAACGGCCCCCTCAATCACAGCTTCGCGCCGCGCGCGCTGGGCTGATCGCGAGCATCGCGAAAACCATGCAGACACTGACCAACATCGACCTGCGCGAAGACCGCGCCGCCAACTGGTACGTCAAGGATGAAACGGTGCAGGTGGCCTTTGCCACCGAGCCGGGAGAACTGATCAGCCGCGAGGGCCCAAACCGCTATCAGCCGGGCGACGCGATCGTGACCGGCGCCACCGGCGATCGCTGGGTGGTTTCGCGCGGGCGCTTCGACCCACGGTATGTGGCGGTGGGGCCGAACGCCCATGGCGAGTCCGGCCCCTATCGCAACAAGCCGGTGCCGGTGCTGGCCAAGGAGATGACGCACGCATTCGCGATTGCGCGTTCGACCGGCGGCGATGTGCTGACCGGCAAGCCGGGCGACTGGCTGATGCAATACGCGCCCGGCGACTATGGCATCACCGAGCGCGCGCGATTTGAAGCGGTGTACCGTCCGGCGGACGGTCCGAAAGATTAATCGCCGCCGACCAGCTTCACGAGCTTGAACGATGCACGGGCCACGCAGCAGAGCGTGCCCGTCGCGTCGCGTGCCTCACCTTCGCAGAACGCGATCTTGGCGCCACGACGCATGATGCGCGCCTCGAACGTCAGCTCGCCGCGTGCGGCGGACAGGAAATGCGTGGACATGTCGATCGTGATGACGCCGGTCTCCAGCGGGGCATGAGACCGTGCCGCACCGCTCAGCGTGAAGTCGAGCACCGCCATCAGGGTGCCGCCATGCACATCGCCCCGGCTGTTCACCACGTTTGGATTGGCCGGCAGACGCGTGCGGCACAGACCCTCTTCCATATGCACGGGCTGCAGGCCCAGCAGGCGCATCAACGGAATGTCAATGCCGAAGTAAGGCTTATCGGGGGTGCCCGGTGCGGCGGGGATGATCTCGTTCACTGCTGTTTCCTCTCTGCAGGGTTCCGTTCCGTAGTGCGGAACCTCAGTCCTTTAATGGTGAGCGAAAGAGGATATGCGCAATTGCCGGGCGCCACCAGCCGGGCTGGCCGGTCAGCGCCCAAAGTCTACGTCCGGATCAGGCAAACAAGGCGTTGAGCCCCGCCACCGCCGCCGGCACATCGCTGGCTTCCGTGATCGCACGCACCACGGCAGCGCTGCCGACGCCCACCGCAAGCACTTCCCCCATGTTGCCTGCGTTCACCCCGCCGATGCCGACCAGCGACGGGATCACAGGCTGCATTAACGCCACGTAGGACTGGAAGCGGCCCATGCCCTGCGGCTGGGTTGGCATGACCTTGGTGGTGGTCGGGAAGATCGCGCCAAGCGCGAGGTAGCTCGGCGAGATCGCGGCCACGCGCAGCATTTCCGCATAGCCGTGCGTGGACACCCCGAGGCGCAGGCCCGACGCGCGGATCGCGTCGAGGTCGGCGTCGTCCAGATCCTCCTGCCCGAGATGAATCCCGTAGATGCCGCTGTCGCCACCGCAAGCTGCGTGGTGATCGATCGCCACACGCCAGTGATCGTTGATGAACAGGCGCGACTGCGAACCCTTGGCGGCCTTCGCGGCGCGTGCCACTTCATGCTTCACCGCGTCGGCATCGCCAGACTTGAAGCGCAGCTGCACGGTCGGCACGGCCAGCGGCACGAGCGTCTCGATCCACGCCGCGCTCGGCATCACGGCATAGAGACCGAGATCCGGCGGACAAGGCGCGAAGGGCTGCGCGGTCTGGCCCGGCGGCACCAGCGCCGCATGTCGCACCTGCGGAAAGCGCGCGAAATCGTTCGGCCAGGCCGTGGCGCCCGGCAGCCAGGCGCGGGCAATGCACAGGGCGTCGTGCGCCGGAAAGTGCAGCGACAACGCGGCGCGCAGCACGGCCACGAACGCGGCCGAATGCGGCGTGTCGTCGTCGGCCCGCACGTCGAGCACCCAGGTACCCATCGGCGAGCGCACGGTGTCGATCCAGCGGCCGCCTTCGCGCTCCGATTCGATCAGCACAGCATCGGCGGCCACCACGCGATCGATCAGATCCCCCGTGGCCTCGCCATCGGACAGCACCACGTCATGGCGATCGAGCGCGGCGGGAGCATTCGCCGCCGACCAGATGCGCCATGGCGTTTCGTCACGGCCAAACATCGCGGCGTAACGCGCCATCAAGTCATCGAACAGCGCGGCGTCGATGGCCGCGGCAACACCCTGACGTGTCATGCGCGGTCCTCCGCGCCTTCGGCGTGCCAGAACGGCATCCCCACCACAGGCGTGCTGGCCTGGGCCACCTCGCGCTCGGGCATCGGGCCGGCCAGGTAGGCGGTGCGCCCGGCTTCCACGGCCAGCGCGAACGCGCGCGCCATGTTCACCGGATACGCGGACTGGGCCACGGCCGTATTGAGCAGCACACCGTCGTAGCCCCACTCCAGCACCTGCGCCGCATGCGACGGCAGGCCGAGGCCGGCATCGACGATCAGCGGGGTGTCGGGCAGACGGTCGCGCAGCGTGCGCATCGCGTGCGGGTTCACCGCGCCACGGCCTGTGCCGATCGGGGCAGCCCACGGCATCAGCGCCTGGCAACCGACGTCTAGCAGGCGGCGACACAGCACGAGGTCCTCGGTGCAGTACGGCAGCACCTTGAAGCCTTCCTTGACCAGCGTCTCGGCCACGGCAGGCATGTTGAGCGTGTCGGGCTGCAGCGTGTAGTCGTCGCCGATCAGTTCCAGCTTGATCCAGTCGGTCTCGAATACCTCGCGGGCCATCATCGCCGTGGTGATCACTTCCTGCGCCGTGAAGCAGCCGGCGGTATTGGGCAGCACCGGCACGCCCAGCGTGCGCAGCATCTGCCAGAAGGTCTCGCCGCCGAGCGTCTGGCCATCACCGCTGCCCACGGCGGTCTGACGGCGCAGCGCCACCGTGATCATGGCCGGACGCGAGGCTTCCACGGCCGCCTGCAGCGTGGCGGGGGACGGGTAGCGTGCCGTGCCGAGCAGCAGGCGCGACGCGAACGATTCCCCGTACAGCACGAACGGATCGCGCAGGGTTTCAGTTGGTTCGAATGTCATAAGGGACTTAGCCTCCCGTCACGGGTTGCACGAGATCGATCTGGTCGCCCGCGGCCAACAGCGTGGCCGCATGGCGGGTGCGCGGGACGAACTGGCCGTTCACCGCGGCGGCGAACGGCGGCGCGATGGCCGCCGCCGTCACCGCGTCCGCCAGCGTGGCGGCTTCGGGCAACTCGGTCGGTCGGCCATTGAGCAGGATTTCCATGGTGTCTGTCTGATTAGTGCAGCAGGCCGCTGCCGGCCCCGGCCCTAGCCGATAGCATCGCGGTGCCACGCTCCTGCACGGCTTCGATCATGCCGGGCCAGCGCAACGCGGCTGGCACCGCGTGCGCGGCGGGGTCACCGCCGAGCATCGCGCGCACGACGGCACACGCAGCCTCCGTCACGGCCGGCGCGATCAGCCAGCCATGTCGATAGAGTCCGTTGACTCGCACGACGCGTGCCTGCTGGTCGACGCGAATCGCCGGCAGATGGTCGGGGCGGGTTGGCCGCCGCTGGACATTGAGTTCGAGCACGCGCGCCTCGCCGAACGCTGGATGCAGCGAATGCGCGGCCGAGAGCAGTTCGAGCGCGGAACGCACGCTCATTGGCGATTCGTCCTCGCTTTCGAGTTCCGTGGCGCCGATCACGTAGAGATCGTTCGGCTTCGGAGCGATATAGATCGGGTAGCGCGGATGCAGCAGTCGCACCGGGCGATGCAGCTTCACATCCGGCGCGTGGACGCGCACAACTTCGCCGCGCAGGCCGCGCAGGCCCGGCAGCGCGGTCTCGCCGCCCGCGGACGCATTGGTCCATGCGGCGCGCGCGCCCAGGCCGCGGCAGTCGAGCACCACGCCAGCGCGAATACCCAGCGCGGGCAAGGCGTCGGCATCGATGTCACCGGCCTCCCAGACGCAGTGCAAGCCCTCGGTCACGGCGCAGTTCAGCAGCGCGTGCATCGCGCCTCGGTTGTCGAGCTGCCCTTCACCCTGCAGCAGCAGGCCTTGCGGAAAGCGCCCCGCCAAGGCCGGCTCGATCTGGCCTACGCCTTCGCCGTCGAGCGCGCGCAGGCGTTGCTGCACCAGATCGGGCGGCGCCACGGCACGCATACGCCCCGTGAACAGCGACACCTCGCTGCGGTCACGCGCGTGCCAGACCACCAGCGTGCCGTCCTCCTGGAAGAACACGGGCTCTGGCAATTCGCCGATCCAGGTACGCCAGAGATCGACGCTGGTCATGCCGAGATCGACGATGCGGCGCTCGGCAATCGCCGATTCCGCCAGCGGCGCCAGCATGGCCGCCGCCACATGCGCGGCCGAGCCGCTGCCGTCGGGTCCGCCACGCTCGATCAGCGCCACGCGGGCGCCGGCACGCACGAGCTGCCAGGCGGATAACCGCCCGGCCAGGCCGGCACCGAGGATGGCGACATCGAAGGACTGTACTGCTGTCATGAGATTGTTTGCCGGCGGCATGAGAAAGGTATGTGCCGTCCGGCCTCCGGTTGGGTGAATACCGCCGCGCCGCGTGGGGGCGCCGCGCGCGGGACTCAGGTGCTACGGGTACTGCGGATACTGCCGGGCGCGGCCACAAGGGCCGCACCCGTCTGCACGTCGGCGCAGATAGCGGCTTACGAGTAGATCTTCGAGCCCGTCTTCACGAACTCAATCGACTTCTCCTGCATTCCGCGTTCGGCTTCCGGCAGCGATGCCGCGTAGTCGCGCACTTCCTGCGTGATCTTCATCGAGCAGAACTTCGGCCCGCACATCGAGCAGAAGTGGGCGATCTTGGCGCCTTCGGCCGGCAGCGTGGCGTCGTGGAACGAACGCGCGCGCTCGGGATCGAGACCGAGGTTGAACTGGTCTTCCCAGCGGAACTCGAAGCGCGCCTTGGACAGCGCGTTGTCGCGGAGCTGCGCGCCGGGCCAGCCCTTGGCCAGGTCGGCGGCGTGCGCGGCGATCTTGTACGTGATGATGCCCTCGCGCACGTCTTCCTTGTCCGGCAGGCCCAGGTGCTCCTTCGGCGTGACGTAGCACAGCATCGCGGTGCCCATCCAGCCGATGTTGGCGGCGCCAATGCCGCTGGTGATGTGGTCGTAGCCCGGCGCGATGTCGGTGACCAGCGGTCCCAGCGTGTAGAACGGCGCTTCGTAGCAGTGCTTGAGCTCTTCGTCCATGTTGGCCTGGATGCGCTGCAGCGGCACGTGGCCCGGGCCTTCGATCATCACCTGCACGTCGTGCTCCCACGCCTTGGCGGTCAGTTCGCCAAGCGTGCGCAGTTCGCCGAACTGGGCGTCATCGTTCGAATCGGCGATACAGCCCGGACGCAGACCATCACCCAGGCTGAACGACACGTCGTACGCCTTCATGATTTCGCAGATCTCGTCGAAGTGCGTGTACAGGAAATTTTCCTTGTGGTGCGCCAGGCACCACTTGGCCATGATCGAACCACCGCGCGAGACGATGCCGGTCACGCGGTCGGCCGTCATCGGCACGTAGCGCAGCAGCACGCCGGCGTGGATCGTGAAGTAGTCCACGCCCTGCTCTGCCTGCTCGATCAGCGTGTCGCGGAACATCTCCCAGGTCAGGTCCTCGGCGATACCGCCGGTCTTGTCCAGCGCCTGGTAGATGGGCACCGTGCCGATGGGCACCGGCGAGTTGCGCAGGATCCACTCGCGCGTTTCGTGGATGTGCTTGCCGGTGGACAGATCCATGATGGTGTCGGCGCCCCAGCGGATCGACCACACCATCTTTTCCACTTCCTCGGCCAGCGACGACGTCACCGCCGAATTGCCCAGGTTGCCGTTGATCTTGACGCGGAAGTTGCGGCCGATCGCCATCGGCTCCAGTTCCGTGTGGTTGATGTTGGCCGGAATGATGGCGCGGCCGGCGGCCACTTCGCGGCGCACGAATTCCGGCGTCATGTCTTCCGGACGCAGCGGCAGAGCGGCGCCCAGGGCGTTGCCCGGATGCTGTCGCAGCAGCGCCTTGTACTCGGGCTTGTCGTAGAGCGCCTGCAGGTTCAGCGATTCGCGCAGCGCCACGTATTCCATTTCGGGCGTGATGATGCCCTTGCGTGCGTAGTGCATCTGCGACACGTTCGCGCCGGCCTTGGCGCGGCGCGGGTTCGTCAGTTGCGCGAAGCGCAGGTGTGCCGTGGCGGGGTCATTGGCGCGTGCCAGGCCGTACTCCGACGACAGGCCAGTCAGCACCTCGGTGTCGTTGCGCTCTTCGATCCACTTGGCGCGGACGGGCGGCAGGCCGGCCTTCAGGTCGATATGCACGTCCGGATCGCTGTACGGTCCCGAGGTGTCATAGACGGGAATCGGCGGGTTCGCCATCTCGCCCTTCTCGGTGCGCGTGGCGGTCTGCAGGATCGTGCGCAGCGGCACGCGGATGTCCGGCCGGCTGCCGGTGATATAGGTCTTGCTGGAAGCCGGGTAGGCGAATTTCTGGTCGAGATCGCTTTCGAGCGATTCAAACGAAGCAGCGGGGGCAGTACGGGCCATGGGTATCGTCCTCTCTCATGCGGGGATGGACGAAACCAGGAGCCCTGTGAGGTCCGTCGCGAGGCATGGCCGGCGGCGGTGTCCCGTTTGTGCGGATCAATGTGGAAATCCGCGGGACTAGAGCAATTCGGTTCTATTTGAAACTTCCCACGCCGGTACTAGCCGGATCGGGTTCGAAGGGACTCTCTCAGCCGCCCGGCCCATCCGAACGGCACCCCTGTTTCATCCAACGGGGTGAATTTAAGCACAAGCCCCTGCCTGACGCCAGCCAAAGATCGGTTGCATCTGTCATGCATCACAGTATCGGAATCGATATGTTGCGGTGCACGATAACGGCGGATGCAAGCAGGCTGGCCGGTCTTGTGGCGGGATTCGGCAGTGTTGCGCGCGCCGTTGTTGCCGTACCATGAACCGCATCAGGCTGCCCCCTCGATCGAATTCCGCACGCAGGAGATGCCATGGACGCCACATCCTTTCCCGATGCCGGCAGTGCGCAAACCCATACGGTGTTCAACCAGGTGCCCGATCTGGCGCACTACAACCTGTTCGAATCGGACCCCGGCCTGCGTGCCGCGCTGGATCGCCTGGGCGGCGCGTGGCACGCGGATACGCTCGCCGCATTCGGCGCGCGGCTGGGCGATCCGGAGGTGCAGGCATGGGCCGCGGACGCCAACCGATTTACCCCCGAACTGCATACGCACAGCCGCACTGGCGAGCGGATCGACCAGGTGGAGTTCCACCCGTCGTGGCACAACCTGCTGGCGCTGCTGCGCAGCCAGCAACTCCAGGCCATGCCCTTCGCCCAGCCACGCCCCGGCGTCTGGGCCGCGCGCACGGTGGGCTACTTCCTGCAGGCCCAGGTTGAATCTGGCTCGCTGTGTCCCACCACGATGACGCTCGCAAGTATTCCGGTCCTGCGCAAGGAACCCGCGTTGTTCTGTGATCTCGAACCGCGCCTCTACGCCACCGAACACGATGCGCGCGACCTGCCGTGGCGCGGCAAGACCGCCGTGATGATCGGCATGGGCATGACCGAGAAACAGGGCGGCTCAGACGTGCGCGCCAACACCACGGTGGCGCTGCCCGTGCGCGGCGACGGCCGGGGCGCGGAATATGCGCTGACAGGCCACAAGTGGTTTTTCTCGGCGCCGATGTGCGACGCGCATCTGGTGGTCGCCCGCATGGGCGCGGCCGACGGGCCGCTCTCGTGCTTCTTCGTGCCGCGCTTCCGCGACGACGGCAGCAAGAATCCGATCCTGATCCAGCGGCTCAAGGACAAGCTCGGCAACCGCTCCAACTCGAGCAGCGAAGTCGAGTTCCGCGGCACCACCGGTATCCTGATTGGCGAGGAAGGCCGGGGCATCCCCACAATCATCGAGATGGCCACCAACACGCGACTCGACTGCGTGATCGGCAGCGCGGCGCTGCTGCGAGCCGGTCTGGTGCAGGCGCTCCACCATGCACGGCACCGCATGGCGTTCGGCAGGCTGCTGGCGGACCAGCCGCTGATGCGCAACGTGCTGGCCGACCTGACGCTCGAATCCGAGGCCGCCACACTGATGATGATGGCGCTGGCACATGCCTTCGAACATGCCGACGACGATCCGCTGGCCGCCGCCTGGAAACGCGTGATGACCCCGGCGGCCAAATTCTGGATCTGCAAGCGCGCGCTGGAGGCCACCGGCGAGACGATGGAGGTCTGGGGCGGCAACGGCTACGTGGAGGACGGCCCGATGGCGCGGCTGTATCGCGAAGCGCCGGTCAACTCGATCTGGGAAGGCTCGGGCAACATCATGTGCCTGGATGTCCTGCGCGCACTCCAGCGTGACCCCGGCGATGGCGCGCGCATCCTGCAGGATCTGGCGCGGCTGTCGAATGGTGACGCCGCCGTGCGCGCGGAGCTGGCGTCGCTGCAGGCAATGCTGCGAGGGCCCGCTGAACAGCTCGAAACCAGCGCGCGACGTTTTGCGCAAGGACTGGTGCTGACGGCACAGGCCGCGCTGATGATCGCGCACGGCAATGCCGAATCGGCGGCGCTGTTCGTCGCAAGCCGGCTTGGCCGCCAACACGGCCGCGTGTTCGGCACGCTCGACGCCGACGCCAGCACGCTGGCGCGCATCGCGGCACGCGCCTGGCCCGCCTGAGGCCACCGAAAAGCAACGACAGACCGTGTGGAGAGATCGCACGAAAGTTGATGTGCCGCAATTCACTCATCTTCATGGGGATGCGTGCACTCCGTAAACGTTGAGGTGACGGGCAGTCGGCCCGCTGCGAAATCCAAGTCACCCAACGGACGACGCTTGCCTTGCGGCGTGCGTCGAATAGCCCCATGACTATCAGCAAACGTCTGTTACTTACGCTCTCCATTGCACTGCTCGCGCTGCTCTTTGTCGGCATCGGCGGCATCTGGCAGATGGGCGAATCGGAGAAACGCCTCGAGTACTTCAACGACAACACGCTCGGCAGCGTCCATGACCTGAATACCGTCGCCGAATCGGTCGCCGCAATGCGTATCGAGTTGTATCGCCACGGCCTCAGCGAGGACGCCAAGGGTCTGGCCGAGATCGAGCAACAATTCGACGAGGCCAGCAAGCGCTTTGACAGGATGATCGACAAGTACGAGCGCGATGACATCTCGGACGAAACGGACCGCGCAATGCTTGCGGCCGATCGCGCCGCGGTCAAACACTATCGCGACCAGATCCCGGCCTTCTTCGAGCGCTCCCGTACCGGCGACTATGCCGGCGCGAAGCAGATGCTGACGGCCGGCGAGCTGTTCAAGGCCTCCCTGGCGCTGCGTAAAACGGTGGCCGAGCACCTCGAGTACAACACCAAGCAGGGCGGGATCGCCGTGGAGAACAACAAGGCCCAACATGCACGGTCTGTCAGCATTTCCCTGAGCGTGATCGTCATTACCGTCGCCCTCACGGCCATCATGGCGCTGATGCTGTTCCGGCGGATCCGAGGCAGCCTGGCGCAGATCCAGGGCTCGCTCGAATACGTCAGCCGCACGCTCGACCTCGATCATCGTGCCGCCGTGGACCGGCTCGACGAAATCGGCCTTACCGCGCAATCGTTCAACACGCTGCTCGAGCGCGTGGCGGGTACGTTGCGCGACGTACGTCGATCGACCGATTCTGTCGGCGTCGCGGCCGCGCAGATTGCCGCCGGGAACACCGACCTGTCCTCGCGCACGGAACAACAGGCGGCCTCGCTCGAGGAGACCGCCTCGAGCATGGAGCAATTGAGCACGACTGTCCGCCAGAACGCCGACAACGCCCAGCAGGCATCGTCGCTGGCCAGCAACGCCGCGCAGGTGGCAGATCAAGGCAACCAGGCGGTCAACCAGATGGTGGAGACGATGGGCGCGATCAGCACCAGTTCCGGGCGCATCGCCGAGATCACGAACATGATCGAGGGCATTGCGTTCCAGACCAACATCCTCGCGCTCAATGCCGCCGTGGAAGCCGCACGCGCGGGGGAACAGGGCCGCGGATTCGCCGTGGTGGCGGGCGAAGTGCGCAGCCTCGCGCAACGCTCTTCCAGCGCGGCCAAGGAAATCAAGGATCTGATCGAAGCCTCGGCGGAAACCGTGCGTGCCGGCTCCGAGCAGGCGCATGGCGTGGGAAGCACGATGACGGAGATCCAGCAAGCCGTGAGGCGTGTGTCGGACATCATCACGGAGATCTCTGCGGCCTCGCGGGAGCAGAGCACCGGCATCGAGCAGGTGGGACACGCAGTGGGCCAGATGGACCAGGTCACGCAGCAGAACGCGGCACTGGTCGAAGAAGCCGCCGCCGCCGCGCAGTCGCTTGACGAACAAGCCAGCAAGCTGCGCGAGATGGTGGGCCAGTTCAGGATGAGCGTCTGAGTACGCCGTCCACGGAGGTCACCCGGTACGCCGCCAACGCGGCGGCCTGCGTCAATCGGCCGCCACGGTTTCGAGAATCCGCAACGTCACATGCGGCGCGTAGCGAATCAGGTCGTGGGCACGCTCGCCGATCATGATCGCCGGCGCGTTTGCGTCACCACCTATCAGCGTCGGCATGATCGATGCATCCACCACCCGCAGGCCCTCGATGCCGCGCACGCGCAGTTGAGGGTCCACCACCGCCAGCGGGTCCATGCCCATGCGGCAGGTGCCCACCGGCTGACAGGCCGATTGCGCGTGCGCGCGAATCCAGGCCCGCGCGGCTTCGTCATTGCCGCCATCGTCACGCAGTTGGCCCAGCCGCAGATCCTGCCCGCCGAATGCCGCAAGCGGCGCCTGCGCCAGGATACGTCGCGCGATACGCAACCCGTCGAGCAGGCCGTCCATGTCCTGCGGGTCCGACAGATAATGCGGATCGATCAGCGGCGCCTTGCGCGAGTCCGGCGACGCCAGCCGCACCACGCCACGGCTGCGCGGGCGCAGCACACTGGCATGGCACGCGTAGCCATGCCCCAGGCGCAGGCGGCGCGTCTCATCGTCGACGAGCCCCACCACGAAACTCAATTGCAGGTCGGGCTCGGCCAGCCCGGGGCGGCTGCGCACGAAGGCGCCTGCTTCGGCCAGGTTCGATGTCAGCATGCCCGATCGCCCGCGCCGATAGCGCAGGCTTTCGCCAATCAGCCGGAAGGCGCTACCCAGCGAAATGCCGAACAGCTCGGACGCACGCACGCGTCTTTGCACCGCGACATCCACGTGATCCTGCAGATTGGCGCCAACGCCAGGCAGATCGTGGACCACCGGAACGCCAAACTCGCGCAGATGCATCATCGGCCCCACGCCGGAGGCCATCAGCAATTGCGGAGACCCGAACGCGCCTGCGGCAAGGATCACCTCCCGCCGCGCGCGGATTTCCAGTTCCTTGCCGTCGCGCCACGCCACGACGCCCACCGCACGCCTGCGCTCGAACAGCACGCGCAGCACCTGCACCCCTGTCAGCACGTGCAGGTGGCTGCGTCCGCCGTTGCTGGTCCGGTTGCGGGCGTTGCCGCCGTGCAGATAGGCGCGCGCGGCATTCCATCGCTCGCCATTGTGCTGGGTCACCTGATACCAGCCCACGCCTTCCTGCTCGTCGCCGTTGAAGTCGCCGTTGCGTACGATGCCGGCGCGCTGTGCTGCGTCGATGAAATGGTGCGCGAACGGGTTCGGCGAGCGCAGGTCGCTGACGTGCAGCGGCCCAGTGCCACCGTGAAGCGGATCGTCGTCCTCGCCGGCCAGACGCTCGTTGCACTCGGCGCGGCGGAAATACGGCAGCACGTCGTCCCACGACCAGCCGTCGCAGCCGGCATCGGCCCAGGCGTCGTAGTCGGCCGGGCGGCCGCGCGTGTAGATCATGGCGGAGATCAAGGACGAGCCGCCGAGGCCGCGTCCAGCCGGCTGGCTGACTCGCCTGCCGTCCAGCCCTTCCTGCGGAACGGTCCGGTATCCGACGTTGCGCGAGCCGGCCCGTGGCAGGAACGCAGCGCCCGCGGCGGGTGTGCGTACCAGCACATGGTGATCGTGGCCGCCTGCCTCGAGCAGCGCGATACTGTCGTTGCCACTGTCGGCCAGCCGCCCGGCCAGCGCGCAGCCGGCTGAGCCGGCGCCCACGACGAGATAGTCAAAGGTCGCTTCCATCTGTCTCCTCGCGTGTCGGTGTCCGTACTGCCAGTCCCCAGCGGACGCGTGTCGCGAGAATCCAGTGTAGGCGCTGGCGCGGGGGGTCGTGAAGCGCGGCGATGCCACTTCTCCCAACCCGGTCGCCGCGCGGTGTTTGGTAGTCGCCCTCCATTGCGATAACCGCGCGGCTGGCTTATGGTGGCCGATGGCCTGCGGGCTGCCGCCCCGCCCCGGAACCAAACCGTGTCCCAGAAGGAGACCGCCAATGAGAGAAGTGCCCGCCATGTCGTCCTTGTTTGATGCAATGCGCGCAGCCTCGCGGCACGACCAGACACCACCATGGGATGTGCGGGCCGACCGGCTGCGCCGCTTGCGCAGGCTCGTGCAGGCCAATCATGACGCCATCGCCGCAGCCATCAGCGCGGACTTCACCAACCGTCCACATCAGGAGACCGCGCTGCTGGAAGTGTTCCCGAGCGTGGCCGGGATCGATGACGCATTGCGGCACGGCAAGCGCTGGATGCGCGTGCGCCGCGCCAGCACCGGCCTCTGGTTCAAGCCTGGCCGCTCGCGCCTGATGCCGCAGCCGCTTGGCGTGGTCGGCATCGTGGTGCCGTGGAACTACCCGCTGTACCTGACCATCGGACCGCTGACCGGCGCGCTGGCGGCCGGCAATCGCGCAATGGTCAAGCTGTCGGAGTACACGCCGCGCTTCTCCGCGTTGTTCGCGCAACTGGTGCAGGCGGCCTTCGCGCCCGACGAGGTGGCCGTGATCAACGGCGACGCCGAAGTGGCCGCCGCCTTCAGCACCCTGCCGTTCGACCACCTGCTGTTCACGGGCTCGACCAATGTCGGCCACCATGTGATGCGGGCCGCTGCGGCGAACCTCACACCGGTCACGCTGGAACTGGGCGGCAAGTCACCCGCGATCATCGGGCCGCACGCGGATTTCGAGCGGGCCGTGGAGCGGATTCTGGTGGGCAAGCTGCTGAACGCGGGCCAGACCTGCATCGCGCCCGACTACGTGCTGGTGCAAGCCGACCAACGCGACCGCTTCGCGGAGGCGGCTCGCCGCTGCGCCAGCCGGCTTTATCCCGATATCGCGCGCAACCCCGACTACACCAGCATCATCAGCCCGCGTCACTTCGACCGGCTGGTATCGATGATCGCCGCCGCCACTGCGGCGGGGGCGCACGCGGTGCCACTGACCGACGCCACGCCGGACGCCGCCGCGCGCCGGCTGCCACCTGTGCTGCTGACGGATGTGCCGGACAACGTGATGGCGATGCAGGAGGAAATCTTCGGGCCGGTACTGCCCGTGGTGACGTATCGCAGCATCGAGGACGCGATCGGCTTCGTGAACGCGCGCCCGCGCCCGCTGGCGCTTTATGTGTTCGACAAATCGGGGGATGTGGTGGACCGTGTGATGCGCCAGACCGTAGCCGGCGGCGTGACCGTCAACGACACGCTATTCCATATCGCCCAGGACGACCTGCCATTTGGCGGCGTCGGCCCGAGCGGCATGGGCGTCTATCACGGCAAGGCCGGCTTCGAGACGTTCTCGAAGCTCAAGCCGATCTTCCATCAGGCCGGCCTTAATGGCGCCGGGCTGCTCAAGCCGCCCTATGGCAAGCGGTTCGAGTCGATGTTGAAGCTGCTGCTGCGCTGACAACGCCCCGCTCCCGCGCTACGGGAACGGGCGTATTTCCCGCCTTCAAGCCGCCAGCATCGGCTTGCCCAGCATCTTCGACAACACAGCCTCGGGCGAGTGCGTGCGGTCACCAATGGCGGCGGGGTCCAGGTAGATGGTCTGTTCCATCATGGCCTTGCCGCGCATGGCCGCATGGAGAAGCTGGTCGCTGAACACGATCCAGGTCGAACCTGGCGGGAACTGGAATTCCTGTTGCGGCACCGACTTCTGGTAGTCGAGATCGGCCTTGGCCAGATCATGCAACTGCAGCATGCGATGGTCGTACTCGCTGCGTGCGCGCTTGGTGATGTGCAGCGTCTTCATCAGCCAGGATTGACCGGGCCACATCCCGTGGGTCTTCGGCACGAAGCGCCCCGCGAAATCGGCGAATGGCTCGCCCACGCGCCAGACGCGGGGTGCCTCCGGATCGATGTTGTGAAACACACGCAGCAGGCGCTTGCCAAGCAGCGGATTCGAAGGGAACGCATCGACGTGCAGGCGCGTGTCGTCCTTGCGCCAGCTCACCGGGCGTCCGGCGATCTCGCTCGGCCGCAGCGAGGTACCCGCGCGCGTCATGTGCGGCCCATACTCGGGGAACAGCGCGTGAATCAGCGACTCGGTCGATTCGGCGTACCGGCGGATCAGGTTGTAGAGATCGGTCAGGTCCTGCTGGGTACCCGCCGCGCCGCGCACGGCACCTTCGTTGGCACGCAGGTTGATGTTCTTCGACTTGCCGTCCGAGTAGCGGCTATCGAGAAAACGCTCTTCTCCCGGCGCAAATCGGAAATGCAGGTTCGGGAAATACAGCACGGCGCCTTGTTCCAGTTCACGGCGCAGAGTCGCCTGCGTCTCCGGCGAGACTTCGGGCGACCAGTCGGTGTAGGGCTGAGTACGGATCAGATCCAGAGACATAGCCATTCCATTAAGTTCGGATTGGACCGGATTTTACCCCTACTGCGCCCGAGGTCTTGTGCAGCAAGATCAACAAAAAACCCCGCGCGCTCCCGAAGGACCGGCGGGGTCTTGATCCGGCAGAACGCCCGGACGCAGCAGCAGGCGCTTACAGGCCGGCGGCAGCGCGCAGAATCGCGGCCTTGTCAGTGGCTTCCCACGAGAACTCCGGCTCCTCGCGGCCGAAGTGGCCATAGGCGGCGGTCTTCTCGTAGATCGGACGCAGCAGGTCCAGCATCTGGACGATGCCCTTCGGGCGCAGGTCGAAATGCTCCTGAACCAGCGCGGCGATCTTCTCGTCGGAGATCTTGCCGGTGCCTTCGGTGTACACGGTCACGTTGATCGGGCGGGCCACGCCGATCGCGTAGCTGACCTGCACCTGGCACTGGCGCGCCAGGCCGGCGGCCACGACGTTCTTGGCCACGTAGCGGGCGGCGTAGGCGGCCGAACGGTCCACCTTCGACGGATCCTTGCCCGAGAACGCACCGCCACCGTGCGGCGAAGCGCCACCATAGGTATCGACGATGATCTTGCGGCCGGTCAGGCCGCAATCGCCTTGCGGGCCACCGATCACGAAACGGCCGGTCGGGTTCACCAGGTACTTGGTTTCCTTGAGCATCTCGGCCGGCAGCACCGGCTTGATGATCTCTTCGATCACGGCTTCACGGATCTGGGCCTGCGAGATGTCCGGCGCGTGCTGGGTCGACAGGACCACGGTATCCACGCTGTGCGGACGGCCGTCCACGTAGCGCACGGTCACCTGCGACTTGGCGTCGGGACGCAGCCAGGGCAGGCGGCCGTCACGGCGCAGCAGCGACTGGCGCTCCACCAGGCGGTGCGAGTAGTAGATCGGGAACGGCATCAGTTCCGGCGTTTCGTCGCAGGCATAGCCGAACATCAGGCCCTGGTCGCCAGCGCCCTGGTTCAGGTAGTCGTCCGACGCGCGGTCGACGCCCTGGGCGATGTCGGGCGATTGCTTGTCGTAGGCCACCAGCACGGCGCAGCCCTTGTAGTCGATGCCGTACTCGGTGTTGTCGTAACCGATGCGCTTGATGGTTTCGCGCGCGACCTGGATGTAGTCGACGTTGGCGGTCGTGGTGATTTCACCCGCCAGCACGACAAGTCCCGTATTGCAAAGCGTCTCGGCCGCCACGCGGGCGTACTTGTCCTGGGCAAGGATCGCGTCCAGGACAGCATCCGAAATCTGGTCGGCTACTTTATCGGGATGGCCTTCGGAGACAGATTCCGAAGTAAAGAGGAAATCGTTCGACACGATCTGGTTTCTCCAAGTTGGCTATTGCGTGCCAGCCTCGGGAAACGATGCGGCGACGCTTTAGCGGTATTTTCAAGCCCCTCGGGTAGAGCGGCATCGCCCCGCAAGTTGTCAGTTAACTCGGCGATGCAGGCTATTATACGCGCCTGCCGGCCTCGCTGCAGCGTGCCATGTTGGGTATGCCACAGGCGGCGGCCGACGCGAACCCGATATTGTTATTCTCGGCCGGCGCGCTGCCGAATTTAGCCCTGACGGCGTCATGACATTTATTTTCTGGCTGATTTCCCGCTTACCACTGCGCGCGCTCCACGCGATCGGCGGCGCCCTGGGACTGCTGGCGGCGCGGCTGCCAGGCCGCTATGGACGCAGACTGGAGGAGAACTTCCGCCACGCCTATCCGGATGTATCCGACGCCATGCTGGCGGAAGCCGCGCGCCATTCGGGCCGGCTGATCATGGAAATGCCGTACTTCTGGAGCCGCAAATCCATCACGGTCCGCACGGACAACTTCGACGATCATCTCTGGCCAGAACTGGCGCGCCTGGAGGCGGCCGGCAATGGCGTGATCGTCCTGACGCCGCATCTGGGCTGCTTCGAGGTGCTGCCCCAGTCGTACGCGCGCCTGCGCCGCGTCACCGCGATGTTCAAGCCGCCGCACCAGGCTTGGCTGCGCGAGTTCGTCGAACGGATGCGCAGCCGGCCCAACATGGCGATGGCCCCGGCCAATCCACGCGGCGTGCGGATGCTGGTCAAGGCCCTGAAGCGCGGCGAAGCTGTCGGCATCCTGCCTGATCAGGTGCCAAGCGGCGGCGAGGGCACCTGGGCGCCTTTCTTCGGCAAGCCAGCCTATTCGATGACGCTGGTGCACCGGTTGCAGCAACTGACGAAGGCCCCGGTGGTGATGGTCTATGCCGAACGCCTGCCGAAGGGCGCAGGCTATCGCGGCCACCTGCGCATCCTGAACGATGGCGGGATGCTGCCCGAAGATCCCGCTGCGGCGTCGGCCGTAATCAATGCAGCTATCGAAGACTTGATCACTATCGACCCGACCCAGTACCTGTGGGGGTATAACCGCTACAAGTGTCCGACCGGCACGGAATTGCCGCCGGACACGTTCGCCACCACACAGGCCACTACACGTGCCACTACACAGGCCACTACCAACAACAACATTCAATGAGCCGGATCTTCACGTGGCTCGGCATCGGTCTGCTGACGGTGCTGGGCAAACTCCCCTACCCGTTCGTGGCCCGCTTCGGCGAGGCGCTGGGCAGCATTCTGTTCATGATCCCAAATCCGCGCCGCGAAGTGGTGCGGGCCAACCTTCGGCTGTGCTTCCCGGACAAGACCGATGCGGAAATCGAGGCGATGTCGCGCGAGACCTACCGCAAGGTCTTCCGCAGCTTTGCCGAGGGCGGCATCTTCTGGACATGCAACGAGAAAAAGATGCGCCAGCTGGTGCAGATCAACGACCAGGGCAACCTGCCCTCGCTCGACGGCTCGCCCCATATCCTGGTGACACTGCACCTGTCCGGCCTGGAAGCTGGTGCGATTCGCCTGACGATGCACCTGCGCGACACCGTGGGCCGTTCGGGCGCCTCGCTCTACACGGTGCAGAAGAACGCGCTGTTCGATGACTTCCTGAAGGTCGCGCGCGGCCGCTTTGGCGCCAACATGATTTCGCGCAACGACAGCGTGCGCAACATCCTCCGCGTGCTGAAGAAAGGCGAGGCCCTGCAGCTGATCTCCGACATGGACTTCGGCGAGCGCGACTCCGAGTTCGTGCCGTTCTTCGGCGTGGAGGCGCTGACCCTGACATCGGTCTCCCGGCTGGCCCGGCTTGCGGGCGCCAAGGTCGTACCCATCTACACCGAGCAGTTGCCAGACTACAAGGGGTATGTACTGCACATCCTGCCGCCTTGGGACGACTACCCCGGCGAAAGCGTCACCGACGACACACGGCGCATGAACGCGTTCTTCGAGGATGCCATCCGTCCGCGCGTGCCCGACTACTACTGGGTGCACAAACGCTTCAAGCACCGCCCGCCCGGCGAACCTGACATCTACTGATTACAATTCCGGACATGAAACTCCAGTTCACCAAGATGCACGGCGCCGGCAACGATTTCATCGTGCTGGACGGCATTCACCAGAAGCTCGACCTGACCGACGCGCAATGGCGCGCGCTGGCGAATCGCCATTTCGGCATCGGCGCCGACCAGATCCTGATCGTTGAAAAATCCTCGCGCGACGATGTGGATTTCCGCTACCGGATCGTCAACGCGGACGGCGGCGAAGTCGAACACTGCGGCAACGGCGCCCGTTGCTTCGTCCGCTTCGTCACGGATCGTGGCATGACCGACAAGCAGTCGGTCCGCGTGGAAGTCATGAACGGCGTCATCACGCTGAAGCTGCAGGACGACGGTCAGGTGACCGTGGACATGGGTGAGCCCGAACTCACGCCCGCCCGCGTGCCATTCATCGCCGACGGCCTGCCGACGCGCGCCGAAGCCCAGGACACGCTCTATGGTCTCGAAGTCAACGGCCGCACCGAGTGGATCTCGCCCGTGTCGATGGGCAATCCGCACGCGGTGCAGATCGTGGACGACGTAGAGCAATTCCCGGTGCTTCAGGACGGCCCGGTCATCGAGCACCACAAGTCGTTCCCGAACCGGGTCAATGCCGGATTCATGCAGATCGTCGACCGCAATACGGTGCGGCTGCGCGTGTTCGAACGCGGCGCGGGCGAAACGCTGGCGTGCGGCACGGGCGCCTGCGCGGCCGTGGTGGCTGGCATCCGCCGCGGCTTGCTGGACTCTCCGGTCAAGGTGCACACCCACGGCGGCGACCTGACCATCGCGTGGCAAGGCGCTGGCCAGCCCGTGCAGATGACGGGCCCCGCGACGACCGTGTTCGAAGGCACTATTGACCTCTCCACGCTGCCTGCCTGACCATTGAGGCTCGCAGACACACGGGGCCGGCCCGGCCCCGTCTTCGGGAGCACCAATGAAGCTGGACGATTTCTGCATCACCTCGGGCAAGGGGTTCAAGCTTGCCGCCTTCGACCCGGAGAGCAAGCCGTTCTCCCTGGGGGAAAAGGACGCTGACGTTGCGCATGTTGCCGACCTGTCGGCACGACTCGATGCGGAGCAGGACATTTTCTACGCCGAGCACCGCCGCAAGCTGTTGTTCATCCTGCAGGGCATGGACACCAGCGGCAAGGACGGCACCGTGCGCTCGGTCTTCCGGAATTTCGACCCACTAGGCGTGCGTGTCGCCAGCTTCAAGGCCCCTACGGCAGAGGAACTGGCGCGCGACTATCTGTGGCGCGTGCACCTGCAGGTACCACGCCAGGGCGAGATCGCCATCTTCAACCGCAGCCACTATGAAGACGTGCTGATCACGCGCGTGCATGGCTGGATCGACGACGAGGAATGCGAGCGCCGCTTCCGCCAGATCCGCGCGTTCGAGGAGATGTTGACGGAGACCGGGACGACGATCATCAAGTGCTTCCTGCACATTTCGAAAGCCGAGCAGAAGCGGCGACTCGAAGACCGCATCGCCGATCCGCAGAAGCACTGGAAGTTCGACATGCAGGATCTGGCAGAGCGCAAGTACTGGAAGGAGTACCAGCAGAGCTACGAGGCCGCAATTGCCGCCACAGCCACGCCGGCGTGCCCCTGGTACATCGTGCCCGCCGACTCGAAAAGCCACCGCAACCTGATGGTCGCGGAGATCCTTGCGGACGTGTTCCACAAACTCAAGCCAAGCTATCCGCCGCCCAAACCCGAGCTGGCAAAGGTGGCCGTGGAATAAGCGACCGTGGAATAGGCGCCCGGATCAGTCGTTGCCGCCGTTGCCGCGATGCACGTCGTGGGTAACGAACGGGTGGTCCGGCCCCGGCATGGCCAGCCACTTCGGGTGCTTGAGCGTTTCGCGAATGTCCTCGAGGCCGCTGGCCCAATGCTCGTGCATCGTCAGCACGCCGAACTGGTAATCCTTCGCGCTGCCCTCGAACGACTTGTCACGATAGATCAGTTGAATCACGTTGCGCCGTGCGTCGCAGGCATGGTCCGCTGCCCGCTGATACCACGGGTCGTTGCGCTTTGACTGCGGCACCAGCGCCAGCACTTCGCCAAGCATCCGGCGATAGTTCTGCTGCTCGCGCATGTAGTCGGTGATGGCCCGCGTGCGGCTGGAGTACTGGATATCTTTCTGGCGCTCGACCACGTCCTGCAGATTGTGCGGCAGCCCGCCACGGGCGCTCCACAGGTCCACCTGGAAAATCAGCGCATCGCGTCGCGGCTGGGCGGTCAGCACCTCTTGCAAGGGCGTGTTCGATACGAGCCCGCCGTCCCAGTAGTACTCGCCATCGATCTCGATCGCCGGGAATCCCGGCGGCAGCGCGCCCGACGCCATGAAATGCTCGGGACGCAGCGTGGTGCGCGTGTTGTCGAAGTAGGCGAAGTTGCCCGTGTGGACGTTGACGGCGCCCACCGACACGCGCATCCCCTTCGGATGATTGATCCGGTCGAAATCGGCGAACCGCTCGAGCGTGGATTTCAAGGGCGCGGTGTCGTAGTAGCTGACCCGCGTGGGATCTTCGAAATGCGCCCAGAGGTCGGTCACCGCGCGCGGCGAGAAGAAGCCGCGTTGTCCCTCCACGATCGCACGCGCGGCGTTGAAGCTGTCGAACCAGATTCGCATCGGCTCGGGCCATGTCGGCGCGGAGTCGCTAAGCATCTCCAGCGGCAGCCCGGGCAACCACGGCTGGGCACAGATGTATTCCCAGAACGCGCGCAGTTGCGCCACGCGGGTCTCGGGAGGATTGCCGGCGATAACGGCCGCGTTGAGCGCGCCGATCGAGATGCCCGCGATCCAGTTGGGATGGATGCCCCCTTCGGCCAGCCCCTGGTAGACGCCGGCCTGATAGGAACCAAGCGCGCCACCGCCCTGCAGCACCAGCGCGCGGATCGCGTAGGCCTCGTGCGGCGGCCCGTCACCGGGCTCGACCGGCTGGCCGCAATGCTCGCTGAGCACCGAGCCACGCGCACTGGCGCCGCGTTTCGCCCGCTCCGGTGTGGCCGGTGACGATGAATCCTGCGGCGGACCACCCTGTTCGCCGATTTCCCTTTGGATCGCTTCCTTGTTTCGCCGCTTGACCGCCACGCCATGCTCCCAAAAAGAAACGGCCCCATCCGGGGCCGTGTTCGTTGTCAGACGCCGTACTTCTGACGATAGGCTGCCACAGCCTCCCGGGAGTTCCCGAGCGACGGGTCTTTCGACGCATCCAGATACGCCAGCAGGTCCTTGAGCGTGGCGATCGCGATCACCGGAATGCCGTACTCGCGCTGCACATCCTGCACCGCCGAATGCGTGCCGATGTTGTCGGCCGTGCCGCTCTTTTCCATGCGGTCCAGCGCGATCAGCACGGCGGCAGGCTCGGCGCCCGCGGCGCGAATCAGTTGCATCGACTCGCGCACCGAGGTACCGGCGGAGATCACGTCGTCAATGATCACGACCTTGCCCTGAAGCTTGGCGCCGACCAGTGTGCCGCCTTCGCCATGGTCCTTCGCTTCCTTGCGGTTGTAGGAGAAGCCGACGTCACGCCCCATACCGGCCAGCGCCACCGCCGTGGCGGAGGCCAGGGTGATGCCCTTGTAGGCCGGCCCGAACAGCACGTCGAACTGCACGCCCGATTCCAGCAGGGTCTTCGCGTAGAATTGCGCCACCTGGCCCAGCATCGCGCCCTGGTTGAACAAACCGGCGTTGAAGAAGTACGGCGACTTGCGGCCAGCCTTGGTCACGAACTCGCCGAAGGACAGCACGCCCGCGTCCAGTGCAAAGCGGATGAAGGACTGGCTAAGGTCGTCCGGCGTCGTCTGCTGCGTCATCTTTTCTCTCTGAATTCAAAATTTCCCGAGATGTTACGGATTATCAGCGCCAACCTCAACGGCATCCGCTCCGCCTCCAAGAAAGGCTTCTTCGAGTGGATGGGCAAGCAGGAAGCGGACATGGTCTGCGTTCAGGAACTCAAGGCCCAGGAAGCCGACATGACCGAGGCGTTCCTGGCGCCACACGGCTATCACGGCTACTTCCACTATGCCGAGAAAAAAGGCTACAGCGGCGTGGGCCTCTATACCCGCCACAAGCCGGAGCGCGTGATCATCGGCTTCGGCAATACGGAGTTCGATGCTGAGGGTCGCTACGTCGAAGTGCAGTATCCGCACCTCGCCGTGATCTCGGTCTACGTGCCTTCCGGCTCAAGCTCGGAGGAGCGCCAGCAGGCCAAGTTCCGCTTTATGGAAGCCTTCCTGCCGCACCTGCTGGAGCTGAAAGCCAGCGGCCGCGAGATCGTGCTGTGCGGTGACGTGAACATCGCCCACAAGGAAATCGACATCAAGAACTGGAAGGGCAACCTGAAAAACTCCGGTTTCCTGCCCGAAGAGCGCGCCTGGATCGGCGAACTGTTCGACAACCACGGCTATGTCGACGTATTCCGCCAGCTGGACCCGCGCCCCGAACAGTACACATGGTGGAGCAACCGCGGTCAGGCGTACGCGAAGAACGTGGGGTGGCGCATCGATTACCACCTGACCACGGCGAAAATCGCGGCTACCGCCAAGGCTACGTCGATCTACAAGGACGAGAAGTTCAGCGACCACGCCCCGCTGTCGATCGATTACGATTTTCCGTTGTGATGTGCGCATCCCCCGGCGCAACGCCGGGGGTGCCGTCCGCCTTCAGATGGCGCGCGTCTCATCGAACAGGTTCGGGTGACGGTCCAGCAGCTTCAGCAGCCTGATCGGATGGCTGCGGCCGCCGCTCTCGCGTAAACCCTGCACCAGACACCCAACCTCGCTACAATGCTGGTTCTCCGCCCCCAAGGACGCGAGACTTTTCGCATTTTTCAGAGTGAGTCCGCCATGGTTTTCAAAGTGTTCGTCGATGGTCAGGAAGGCACCACCGGTCTCCGGCTGCTTGACTATCTCTCGGGTCGCACCGATGTGGAACTGCTGCGCATTGCCGATGACAAGCGCAAGGACCCGCAGGAGCGAGCACGATTCCTGAACGCCTCGGACGTCTCTTTCCTGTGCCTGCCGGACGTGGCCTCGCGCGAGGCCGTGTCGCTGGTGACCAACCCCGACACCTGCGTGATCGACGCCAGCACGGCGTTCCGCACGGCTGACAACTGGGCCTACGGCCTGCCGGAACTGACCCGTGGCCAGCGCGAGAAGGTGCGCAGCAGCAAGCGCATCGCCGTGCCGGGCTGCCACGCCAGCGCGTTCGTGCTGGCCGTGCGTCCGCTGGTGGAAGCCGGCCTGATGCCTGCCGACTATCCGGCTTCGGCGTTCTCGCTGACCGGTTACAGCGGCGGCGGCAAGTCGATGATCGCGGAGTTCGAAGCCGGCGGAAATCCGAAGCTGATGAGCCCGCGTCCGTACGCGCTGGGTCTGGCGCACAAGCACCTGCCGGAAATGCGTGTGCAGACCGGCCTGTCGCAGGCGCCGATCTTCAACCCGATCGTCGGCAACTTCCTGAAGGGTCTGGCCGTGACGGTGCCGGTGTATCCGGGGCTGCTGTCGCGCAAGGCCGATGCGGAAGCCATCCTCGACATCTACCGCAAGCACTATGAAGGCGAGCAGTTCGTGCGCGTCCATCCGTTCAACAGCGACGCCAATCTGGACAACGGCTTCTTCGACGTCCAGGCGAACAACGACACCAACCGCGTGGACCTGTTCGTCTTCGGCAACGAAGAACGCCTGAACCTGGTGGCGCGCCTGGACAACCTCGGCAAGGGTGCGGCCGGTGCGGCCGTGCAATGCATGAACGTCCATATCGGCGCCGACGAAGCCACGGGGCTCGTTGCCTGAGGTCTCGCCCGCTTCAAAAGAAAAACCGGCTCGATCTGAGCCGGTTTTTTTTCGCCCGTCCGGGCCACCGCCGCTACTTTTTCAGCGGATGCTGGAGATCCTCGTCACCCGCGTCGACCGGCGCGTCGTGCAGGTCAGCCATATTGGCCTTGTAAGGCGGCAGCTTTTCCATCGGCATATTCATGGCCTTGGCATAGAGCGGCAGCACTTCATTCATATGCGCCTGAAGCACGGCGATCCGGCTGCGGCCGGACGGATGGGTCGAGGTGAACTCGTCGCCGGCCTTGAGCACTGCGCCCATCTTCTGCCAAAGCGTGATGGCCGCGCGGGGGTCATACCCGGCGCGCGCGGCGATATCCATGCCGATCAGGTCGGCTTCGGTCTCTTCCTGACGCGAAAAGCGCAGCGACAGCATCTTGGCATTGGAGCCGATATCCATATTGCCAAGGTTGCCGAAGCCGGTCAGTTGCGACACCACGTTTGCGCCCAGGTTCGAGATCTCGGCCTGCGCCGCGCGCTGGCGGGCGTGTTCTTCCAATGCGTGCGAGATCTCGTGGCCCATGACCATGGCCACTTCGTCGTCGGTCAGATTGAGCTCATCGAGCAGGCCGGAATAGACGGCCATCTTGCCACCCGGCATGCAGAAGGCGTTGACCTGCTTGGACCGGATCAGGTTGATTTCCCAGGCCCAGCGCCCGGCGCGCGGATTCCAGAGCACGGTCTGCGGCAGCAGCCGGATGCCGATCTCGCGCAGGCGCTTCACCTGCGGATCGTCTTCGTCGACCAGCGTGTGCTTGGCGATCGCTTCCTGCTTGACCTGTTCGTACTCGCGCGCCGCCTGCTGGTCGATCACCTCCATCGGCACGATGTCCCGCACCTTCGAATAGCGGCGATCAACCCGCACGCCATCGTCGGGCGCGGAAACCACGGCAACTCCCTGCGCCCGCGCGGGAAGCGGATGCGCGGCGCCCAGCGCGGCAGCCAGTACGAAGGCTGCGGCCACGGCCTGCTGGCGCAACCGGCACGATGTGTCGGACACGTTCGGGTTCAAGGCAGGGCTCGCTGGGTAGAAAATTTCGACTTGTTCGGGGGCGCGGAATTGGTGATGCAATAATACACAGCCAGCCGCGCGCCGTCCTCGCCATCATGACTTTTCAAGACTATCTCGACATCTTCCGCAATCGCCGCATCGGGGCCATGCTGACGCTCGGTTTTGCCTCCGGACTCCCCCTGGCGCTGACCTCGGGCACGCTGCAGGCGTGGATGACGGTCGAAGGGCTGGACATCAAGACGATCGGCTTTTTCTCGCTGGTCGGCCAGGCCTATATCTTCAAGTTCCTCTGGGCTCCGCTGATGGACCGCTTCACGCCGCCGCTACTGGGCCGTCGGCGCGGTTGGCTGCTGGTCACGCAGCTCGGGCTGGTGGGCAGCATCGCGGCGATGGCGTTTTGCCCACCCCACGAGGCACTGTGGGCGCTGGCCGCGCTGGCCACACTGGTCGCCTTCCTGTCGGCTTCGCAGGACATCGTGTTCGATGCCTACAGCACCGACGTGCTACGCCCGTCCGAGCGCGGCGCCGGCGCGGCGGTCAAGGTGCTCGGCTACCGGCTGGCGATGCTGGTGTCGGGTGGGCTGGCGCTCTATCTGGCCGATCGCGTGCTGGGGTGGCCACACATGTACCTGCTGATGGCGGCGCTGATGAGCGTTGGGCTGGTCACGCTGATCTGGGCGCCGGAGCCGGACGTCCCGGCGCGCGCGCCGCGCTCGCTGGAAGAAGCGGTAGTCGGTCCGCTGCGCGATTTCTTTGGCCGCCAGGGCGCGTGGTGGCTGCTGCTGCTGATCGTGCTGTACAAGCTCGGCGACGCCTTCGCGGGCAGCCTGTCGACCACGTTCCTGATTCGCGGCCTGGGCTTCGATCCGGGCGAGGTCGGCATCGTCAACAAGACGCTGGGGCTGGCCGCGACGATCATCGGCGCGCTGTTCGGCGGTTCGCTGATGGTGCGCCTGGGCCTGTACCGTTCGCTGATGCTGTTCGGCATCCTGCAGGGCGTGTCGAATCTGGGCTACTGGATCCTGTCCGTCACGCCGCCGCACCTGTGGACGATGGGTGCGACGATCGCCGTCGAAAACCTCTGCGGCGGCATGGGCACCGCGGCCTTCGTGGCGCTGCTGATGACGCTGTGCAACCGGTCATTCTCGGCCACCCAGTACGCGCTGCTATCTGCGCTGGCGTCGATCGGACGCGTCTACGTGGGGCCGACCTCCGGCTACATGGTCGAAGCCTGGGGATGGGCGCCGTTCTACCTTGGCACCGTCATCGCGGCCGTGCCCGGCGTTGCGCTGCTCTGGGCCATGCGCAACACCGTCCACCGCTACGAAGCGCAGGCGCGGGAACCGGCAGAACCTGCGGTGCCGCGCCCGGCGTAACTTATTCCTTGTAGTAGACGATCTGGTGCGAGGTAGCGAGCAACTCGCCGCTCGCGCTCCAGATCTCCGCGCTCTGGTCGAAGAAGCCCTGGCGGAACACGCGCGCCTGCGCGCAGCCCAGCACATGGCTGTCGCCAACTGCCGCCAGCGTGGCGGCATCGGCATGGAAATATGTGGTCAGGGATACCGTGCCCGCCGGCACGAAGCCCGCGCGCTTGAGGAAGATGCGCGGATAGAACGCGTCGCACCATGCCGCCATCGACGCATAGTCGGGCGTGCGTGCCGGTTCGTCCCGAATCCAGAACTGGGACAGGCTGTCGGGGTTCTCGGTCCCGGGGGCCGTGGTCGGCTTGGCGCCGCGGACTGCCCGAATGTCATAGCTGCCCAGCCACTTCACCGGCGCGAAACCGCTCATGACCGGCAGCGATTCGGCGGCGGGCACCTGCGGCATCACGGCCTCGCCCGAATTCCAGGTTTGGCGACGCACGGCAAACACGGCGCTGCCGGTGGTCGTCACCTCGCCGTTCTGACGCAGTTCCAGATGCCAGTGCTGGGTCGAGCGATTGGTGCGCGACGGCCGCGCCTCGACCTCGAAGTCACCCTCCCCAATCGGCCCCGCAAAGTTGACGGTGAGCGCAATCGGGTCGCCCAGGCGCTCTGGGTGCACCAGGGCGGCCTGCAGCATCACGGCCGCGGTGGCTCCGCCGAACGGGCCGATCATGTTCCAGTAAGCCTGGCTGGTATGGCCCACATAGCGATGTTCGCCAGCGGGTTCGAGCTTCAGTGCTTGATCGAGTGGATGCAGGGGCGCTTGCGTCATGGCAGGAAATAGTACGATCGTTCGGTAACTCACGTACGGTATGCCTGCCAGAGGCTTGCGTCAAGCTATCGACTCATCGGACCGATACCCCATCAGACCGCGCAGACTCGGTACACCGCCAGGCTGCCGCGCCAGTTGACGCCCCAGTTCACCGTCACACCCTCATGCATCACCACGCGGTCGAGCACGCGCAGGCCCACCTTGGGCGCCAGCGCCTCGAAATCGCTGATCGTCAGCACACGCACGTTCGGCGTGTTGTACCACTGGTACGGCAGCGACTCGGACACCGGCATCCGGCCACGAAACACCGACAGCCGGTGCGGCCAGTAGCCGAAGTTCGGGAACGAGACGATGCACTCGCGGCCCACGCGCAGGGTGTCGCGCAGCACCTGGGCCGTGTTGTGGATGGTCTGCAGCGTCTGGGACAGGATCACCGTGTCAAAGCTCTGGTCCTCGAACAGCGCCAGCCCCCCTTCCAGGTTCTGCTGGATGACATGCACCCCCTTCTGGGCGCAAGCCAGTACCTCTTCATCGCGGATCTCGATGCCGTAGGCCTGAACGTCCAGTTCGTCCTGCAGCACGCGCAGCAGGCTGCCGTCGCCGCAGCCGGCGTCGAGCACGGTGGAGTTCGGTTCGATCCAGCGCGCGATAGCGCGGAAGTCCGGACGCAGCGCGAGGATATTCGGATTGGAAGCCGCGTTCATGCGCCGATCTCCTCTGCGATGCGGTCGTAGTAGGCGCGCATCAGGTTGTGATAGCGGGCGTCGTCGAGCAGGAAGGCATCGTGGCCGTGCGGAGCGTCGATCTCCGCGTACGACACCGGTCGCTTGTTGTCGAGCAGCGCCTTGACGATCTCGCGGCTGCGGTTCGGCGCAAAGCGCCAGTCCGTGGTGAAACTGACGACCAGGAAGCCGGCCTGCGTCTGCGCCATGGCGCGCGTCAGGTCGCCACCGTGCGCCAGCGCCGGATCGAAGTAGTCGAGCGCGCGCGTGATCAGCAGGTAGGTATTCGCGTCGAAGTACTCGGCGAATTTGTCGCCCTGGTAACGCAGGTAGCTTTCCACCTGGAACTCGACGTCAAACGAGAAGCGGATGTCCTCGGCCTTCAGCGAGCGGCCGAATTTCTCGGCCATGTCCTCGTCGGACAGATAGGTGATATGGCCGATCATCCGCGCCACGCGCAGGCCGCGCTTCGGCTTGACGTTGTGCGCGTAGTAGTTGCCGCCGTGGAAATCCGGGTCCGACAGGATGGAACTGCGCGCGACCTCGTTGAACGCGATGTTCTGCGCGGACAGTTTCGGCGTGGAAGCCACCACGATGCAGTGGCGCAGCCGCTCCGGATACATCAGGCTCCAGGCCAGCGCCTGCATGCCGCCCAGGCTGCCGCCCATCACGGCGGCGAACTGTTGAATGCCGAATATGTCGGCCACGCGCGCCTGCGCGTTGACCCAGTCTTCCACCGTCACCACCGGGAACAACGCGCCATACGGCGCCCCGGTCGACGGATTGGTGCTCATCGGCCCGGTCGATCCGAAGCACGAGCCGAGGTTGTTCACGCCGATCACGAAGAAGCGGTTGGTGTCGAGCGGCTTGCCGGGGCCCACCATGTTGTCCCACCAGCCGATATCGCGCGGATTGTCCGCGGCGATGCCGGCGACGTGGTGCGAGGCGTTGAGCGCGTGACAGACCAGCACGGCATTGGTCCGCGCGGCGTTCAGCGTGCCGTAGGTTTCGACCATCAGGTCGTAGTCGGCGATCTGGCTGCCGTTGCGGAGCTGCAGCGGCTCCGAAAAATGCATGCGCTGGGGCGTAACGACACCGACGGAATCGGTCGGCACGTCGAGCACACCAGCGGGAGGAGCGACATCGGTCATGAGCGGGGCCCGCGAGTGAGGCAGGCATAAAAAAACCCGACTGGCAGTGCGTGTGATGCTTCGCAGCCAAGTCGGGCGTTCGCGGTGTCCCGCGTGCCGGTGCCATGCATGAATCTTCCGCGAGGCACCGACCCAACCTCTTTAGCCGCATTTATATTGGCAACCGGAAGACTTCCCTTCCCATCGCCGCGCGCCCGCAAGCCAGTCATCAAATCGGCGCGACCCGCACATTATAGTGCAAACCGTTTTTTGTGCCTGCTCCTGTTCGGATCAGCCCAGCAGGATGCGCAGTTGCGCATCGATATTCTCGGTCGGCGCCTTGCGGAAACCGCTCTTCACGAAGCGATGCCAGTGCCCCTGCACGGCCGCCGTGATCAGCGCCACGCGCAACGGAATATCGGCATCGGGCGGAAACGCCGCCTGACTGACGGCCACCTTCAGACACTGACGCAGCGACGCCTCGATACGGTCGATCATCTGGTTGATGCGCTCCTGCAAGCGCTCGTGTTCGCCGACGAGCGCCTCGCCAGTCAGCACACGCGTCATGCCGGGGTTCTTCTCGGCGAACGACAGCAGCATGCGCACGATCGCCTGCGCCTGGCGCAGCCCATGCTCTTCCTGCGTGGTGATCTGGTTGATCAGGCCGAAGACGGTCTGCTCGATGAAGCCGATCAGGCCTTCGAACATCTGCGCCTTGCTGGCAAAGTGCCGGTACAGCGCGGCCTCGGATACCGAGAGCTTCGCAGCCAGCGCCGCGGTGGTGATCTTTTCCCCGCGCGGGTGTTCGAGCATCCCTGCCAGCGTCTGGAGGATCTGGATACGGCGTTCACCCGGGCGCGGACGCTTGCGCGCGGGCGCCGCTTCCGGCGAGTGGCCAGCGGGCGTGTCCGCCTCTGCCTGGCTTGAAATGGTTTGAGTCATGACCCGGTTCTCCACATTCGTCGTAGGAGTTGATGCATCGATTGTACTTTTATGTCCACATAGCCGGGCCGATTCGTCACGCGTGCCCGCATACGCGGCAAATGATCGGGCTGCGACTGTGGCGTGGTTGCCGCACGGGTGGGGTCCTGGCTCTCGGCCGCCACCAGCGTCACCGACCGTTCCTGCGCCAGATGCGCCACGCGCTGGCGGTCTTCGGCAGCCAGCGTCGAGCGAGTGACCGCGTCACGCGCCGCGCCGGGCACGCTGGCGTCCTGAGCCGGCACCACCACGTGCGGCCGTGACGGCGCGATCGTGCGCAGGTAGCCGGTCACCCAGGCCCTGCGGATACCCGACCCCGCATAGTGCTTGAGGTGCGACAGCGTGTCTTCCACCAGTACCGCCCGGTGCGGCGCCACGCCGATCTGCGCCAGCAATCGCAGCATCATGCGGCGGTCCGGTTTCGGACGCAGGTGTCCGTGCACCCACATGTCCTCGATGGCCACGACCCGCTCGAAACATCGATCGATGCCAGCGATCGCCATCACGCTGCGCGCGTAGTTGCGCGGTGCGTTCGTGACCAGGATCTTCCGCCCCGGCAACTGGCGCAGTGCGGCCACCAGACCTCGTCGCACGCGCACCATGTCCGCCAGCTCGGGGAAATCATGCGCGGCGCGCAGGAAGTCCGCCGGATCGACCTGATGGTGGCGGACCATGCCGAGCAGCGTGGCGCCGTAGCGCTGCCAGTAGTCGACGCGCACCCGGCTGGCCGTAGCGTCGTCGCAGCCGAGCACACGCGCCACGTAGGCCGTCATCAGTCGGTTGATCGCCGGAAAGATGGCGTGCGAGGCATCGTGCAGCGTGTTGTCGAGATCGAACAGCCAGACGGTGTCGCCAGACGTGTTGCCGGCCACGCCGCGGACCAGATGGCGCCGCGGCCGGTGGGAGGAATGCAGGCGAGCGCGTTCTACGCCGCGACGCTGGGTGGGCTGACGAATGAACACGCGGGTATCTGGAAATGGAGGAAGAGGCGGGAACCCGCACGCGGCGGATTCCCCTATGACGCGCTCAGTGCGAGCGGATCATCGTGCCGAAGGCCTGTTCGGTCAGGATTTCGAGCAGCAGCGAGTGTTCGATGCGGCCGTCGATGATGTGCACCGAGTGCACACCACTCTTGGCCGCGTCGAGCGCCGACGAGATCTTCGGCAGCATGCCGCCCGAGATCGTGCCGTCGGCGAACAGTTCCTCAATCTCGCGCGCGGACAGGTCGGTCAGCAGGTTGCCCTTCTTGTCCATCACGCCCGGGATGTTCGTCATCATGACGAGCTTCTCGGCCTTGAGGATCTCGGCCATCTTGCCAGCCACCACATCGGCGTTGATGTTGTAGGCCTGGCCATCGTCGGAGAAACCGATCGGCGAGATCACGGGGATGAAGGCATCGTCCTGCAGCGCCTTCACCACGGCCGGGTTGATCGCCTCGATATCACCCACGTAGCCGATGTCGATGAAGGTGCCCGGGTTCTCGCGGTCCGGCATCTGCAGACGCTTGGCGCGGATCAGCCCGCCGTCCTTGCCGGTCAGGCCCACGGCCTGGCCGCCGTACTGGTTGATCAGCATGACGATGTCCTGCTGGACTTCGCCGCCGAGCACCCATTCGACCACTTCCATCGTCTCTTCGTCGGTCACGCGCATCCCCTGGATGAACGTGCCGACCTTGCCGACCTTCTTGAGCGCCTCGTCGATCTGCGGGCCACCGCCGTGCACAACCACCGGGTTCATGCCGACGAGCTTCAGCAGGATCACGTCGCGCGCGAAACCGTGCTTGAGTTTCTCTTCCGTCATCGCGTTGCCACCGTACTTGACCACGATGGTCTTGCCGTGGAACTTCCGGATATAAGGCAGCGCCTCGGCAAGGATTTCAGCCTTGAGGGAGGGAGCGATGGCCGCAACCGACTTGGTAGCAGGCTCAGGATTGTCAGCGTTCATGGCTTTGGACATTCCGTGTGATGTGGAGCAGGTATCATGACTAATCGTCCGCCGGACAGGCAAAGGACGCGCGAGGCCGGCGTTGCGGCAATAGCCGTCTGGGAAGCAGCGCGTCACGGGGATCCCCCCGGGTGCGCCATCCGGCCACGGCAGGCGCCGATTTTACAAGAAACCCGCGACCACATTGCAATCCGGATGAGTGGCATACGATGACCGATCCGTCGACGATCCAGACAGGCCAGTTGCGCCCGGTCGAACATTGCAGCCGTTGCGGCGCCGCGTTCGTCTGTGGCTACGTGGCCGGGCTGCCCGAATGCTGGTGCGCCAGCCTGCCGCTGCTGCCGTCGCGCAAGATCGTGGCGGGCCAACATTGCCTGTGTCCAACCTGCCTTCGGCAGCGGCAGGACGACGTCCCCCAGGACGCCGTTGCTCCAGATTGAATTTTTAGAGCAGCGAATGCCCAAACACCCCAAGTTCGGTTTAACATTCGCGGCATGAATAGCCTTCGTGGAATCGACCTCAACCTTCTGGTGGTGCTGGAAGCGCTGCTTGCGGAACGCCATATTTCGCGCGCCGCACTGCGCCTGCAGCTCAGTCAACCCGCCGTGAGCCACTCGCTGGCGCGGCTGCGCCAGTTGCTCGACGATCCCCTGCTGGTACGTGGCCAGGGCGGCCTGGTGCTGACCGCGCGCGCCCACGAACTGGCCGCGCCACTGGCCGAGGCGCTCGCGCAGGTCCGCATCCTGCTGGGGCCCGGTGGCTTCCAGCCCGCCACGGCCCGGCGGACGTTCAAGCTGGCGATGTCCGACTATGGTTCGCTGGTGGTGTTGCCGCGCCTGCTGCGCACGGTGCGCAAGGCCGCGCCCAATATTGACCTCACCGTCACGCAGGGCAGTCTGGAAACGATGACCGCTCAGGTAGCGGATGGCCAGATCGACCTGGCATTCGGCGCCTTCGCATTCGAGCCGGAAGGCGTGCGCACCGCGGTGCTGTTCGACGACGATTTTGCATGTGCCGTGGACGCCGCAACGGTTCGCGATACGGGCCGGCTAGATCACGTGGCCTATCTGGCGCGCTCGCACGTGCTGGTGACCGCAGCCACCGAGCGCGGGGACGCCATCGACGCGGCCGTGACCCGACTGGGCGGGCGACGCAAGATCGCCTGCACCGTGCCGCACTGGAGCGTGGCGCCCGGCCTGATCCTTGGCACCAACATGGTCCTGACCACCGCGCGCCGCTCGCTGGAAGCGCTGGCAGACGACCGTCTGGCGATCTTCGAGGCGCCGTTCACGATCCCCGGCTTCGCGTTCTGCATGATCTGGCCGGCGAAGGCCGACGCGGACCCGGGACTGACCTGGCTACGCGAACGGGTATTGCAAGCGGTCGCGCCGGAAGCGGAAAGCTCCGACGCGATCAGCCTGCGCGGCTGACCACCCCGTCCGATGACCCCTGACGGGGTCCGGTGCCGACGCTCAACGTACCCGGATCAGCACCGGAAATCAGCGCATCGCTGCTTCAGTGCTTGTGATCGCCGTGGCCGCCACCCTGCGCGGAAGCGGTCATGTCGCGAACCTGCGCGCTCACCTGCTGCTCGACCACCTTGCCGTTCTGCTCGAACTTCAGCGTGATGGGCACCGTGTCGCCCGCCTTGAGCTGCTGCTTCAGGCCCATCAGCATCACGTGATAGCCGCCCGGCTTCAGTTGCACGTCCTGCATCTTCGGCAGATCCAGCGAGGGAATCTGGCGCATCCGCATGACGTTGTTTTCCATCTTCATTTCATGCAGTTCGGCGGTGCCCACCGGCGACGACACGCCGACCAGCTTGGCGTCCTGATGCGCGTGCAGCGTCATGAACGCGCCAGACGCGGTCTGCGCCGGCACGGTGCCGCGCACCCAGGCGTCGCTGACGTCGACTTGCGCCATGGCCTGGGCGCTGGCCAGCAGACCGGCCAGGGCGAGGGTTGCGATCGATGCGGCGCGGGCCGCGCGGAACTTGGCTTGCATAGGGAACATCTCCACGATTCAGCACGAATTGGGTGTTGAGGGCGGTCATTAGATCACGCAGCACCCCGCGTGTCTTGCCGCGATCTGAACCTCGCAGTCTGGCAGCGCCGCCCGCCGTTCAGAATGCGGCACTGTGTCGCACGTTGCAAGCGCCGATCCGCGGCATTGCTACACTCGCGCCATGCATCCCCCGATCGTCATGTCCACCCTACCGCCCTCCGTCGCCCCGCCCATCGGCACGGCGCCGCAGCGTCACAGCCTGGTGAGCCTGCGCCGCCTTAGCTGGCTGCGCTGGGCGCTGCTGGCGGGCCAGGCCTTGCTGCTGGTGTCATGCGAGTCGCTGGCCGGCATCGCCCTGCCCTACAAGCCGCTGCTGTTCCTGTTCGCCGTCCAGACCGTGTTCAACGTGTTCACCGTGGCGCGCCTGCACTGGCACACGCGCCACGGCACGGCGCCGTCCGACGCCGAGCTGATGGTGCAGATGATGGTCGACCTGACCGCGCTGTCGGCCATCTTGTTCTACACGGGCGGCGCGACCAATCCATTCGTGTCGTTCTACCTGCCCGGACTGGCGATTGCCTCGGCCATCCTGCCGTGGCGGCTGGTGGTGACGCTCGCGGCGTACGCGCTGGCCTGCTATTCGATGCTGCTGCTCGAGTACATACCGCTCGATCTGCACAACCCCGACAACGCGGTGAACTATCACCTGGCCGGGATGTGGCTCAACTTTGTGGCCAGTGCGGTGATGATCGCGTTCTTCGTGGCGCGGCTGTCCAACGCGCTGCGCCAGCGCGACGCGCAACTGAACGAGGCGCGCGAGCTGCTGCTGCGCGAGGCGCGCGTGGAGGCGCTCAATGACCAGGCCGCCGCCGTGGCGCACGAGATCGGCACCCCGCTGGCCACGCTGGCCGTGATCGCCGGGGAACTGCGTGCCGACGCCGAGAACACGAATCGCAGCGACACACCGGTGGCCGACTACCAGGCCGACCTCCGCACGATGGAACAGCAGCTTGAACTCTGCCGTTCGATCCTGGCCCGGCTGCGCGCCGACCATGAAACACTGGCACCGCAGCGAATCGATGCGTGGCTGGCGCCGTTCGTCGAACGCTGGCAACTGCGTCATCCACAGGCAAGCCTGCAGGCCGGTGCCGCGCCCGATGCGGCCGCGCAGGCCGTGGACACGGCACGCATCAGCCAGATCCTGACGATCGCGCTCGACAATGCCGCGCGCAGCCAGCAGGCCGCCGGGCATGACCATCGCCAGGGGCCACCGCTGCGGCTGGACATCGCGCGCGAGGCCGATGCGCTGGTGTACCGCGTCACTGATCACGGCCACGGCCTTCCGCCGGGGCTGCGCGCAAGGCTGGGCGAATCGCCGGTGGCCAGCGCCCATGGTGGCCAGGGCATCGGCCTGTACCTCGCGCAGAGCGCCGCGCGCCAGCTCGGCGGCCAGATCTCGTGGCATGACAATCCGGCGGGCGGCACGGTGCTCGAACTTCGCCTTCCGCTCACGGCCGCATCCGAACGCGCCATCGCCGCACAACCCGACTTCCAACCGTGATGACCGACGTCACCGCCTCCAACGACGCCATGCCCTTCCTCGTCATCGATGACGACGAAGTTTTTTCCGGCACCCTGGCCCGCGCCCTCACGCGCCGCGGCTATGCCGTGCAGGTCGCCCATAACGGCGCCGAAGCGCTGGCCCTGGCCGGCAGGACACCATTCGCCTACGTCACGCTGGATCTGCATCTGGGACCGCCGCCGGAGTCGGGCGGCACGTCAGCCTCGGAATCGGGATTGCATCTGGTGGCGCCGCTGCGCGCGGCGTTGCCCGATGCGCGCATCCTGGTGCTGACCGGCTACGCAAGCATCGCCACGGCCGTGGCCGCGGTCAAACAAGGGGCTGATGAGTATCTGGCCAAGCCGGCCAATGTCGACTCGATCCTGACCGCGCTGATGGCGGGTGTTTCCGAGGATGCGGCCGAGGCCGCGCTGGAGGAACCGGTGCCGCTATCGGTGGCACGGCTCGAATGGGAGCATATTCAACGTGTGCTCACCGAGCATGGGGGCAATATCTCGGCCACGGCGCGCGCGCTGAATATGCATCGGCGCACCTTGCAGCGCAAGCTGGGCAAGCGGCCGGTTTCACGCTGAATCCGGCCGGCTCGCGCCAGCCGCGCGGCCATCGCACTGGCTCACAGGCGCAGCTGGACGTAATCCCAACCAAGATCGTCGGCATCCGCCGACGCAGACGCATCGGCAATGCGCACGGCATCAGTCGCATGGCGATCGGCCAGCGTCACCATCGCGCCGGACGCCATCGCCAAGGCCGCCACCGCGGCCTGACCTTCGTGCATGGCGCGACGTTCAGGCTGGTCGGCATGGGCCGAATCTGTCACCGGCAATGCGGCGACACCCTGCTGCGCCATCGTTGGACGGACACACAGGAACAACGTTGCCGCGGTAATGCCGGCCATAACGCCAACAGTGGCCATCGCCACTCGGCGCTTGCGCACCTGGTTGCGATGGAAAAAGGGGGTTCGCGAAATGTTCTGCGACATGGGCAGACTCCCAGGACCATCAAGATGCGCAAGGGTCTCATTTCCCGATAGAACCGCGCCAGTGTGCTTACCAATGCTTACCAACCTTACCGGCGTGAGCAGAGGCAATACATCGCGCTGACATCAACGCCCAGCCGAGGACGTGAACGGCCTCTCGCCATGTGCTGCGTCACCAGGTCGCACGGCGCAAGGGTGCTTTGGCGCTAGACTGACGCGCTATCACGGCTCGCCATCCTGACCTTTTCCCATGAACATCCGCACCCTGCTGGCATCGTTGCTTATCGTTGCCGCCCCCATGGCTTCGGCCCATATCGTTTTCGAACAGAAGCAGGCGCCCGCGGGCAGCTACTACAAGGGCACGTTGCTGGTCGGTCATGGCTGCAACGGCAGCGCGACGCGCGCGGTAACGGTGACAATCCCGGATGGCGTACAGGGCGTGCATCCGCAACCGAAGCCGGGCTGGCAACTCGAGATCAAACGGGCGAAGCTCGCCAAGCCCTATACCTCGCACGGCAAGACTATCGACGAGGACGTGCATACGATCCGGTGGTTTGGCAACACGCTCGCCGACGAACACTTCGACGAATTCCGCATGCTGATGAAGCTGCCCGAACAGGGCGGCAAGCTCTACTTCCCGGTGCTACAGGAATGCGAGAGCGGCAAGTCCGAGTGGACCCAGATTCCCGCCGATGGCCAGACCACCCGGGACCTGAAGACCCCGGCAGCGGAGCTTGAGGTGTTGCCACCTGCCGGCGGCCACGTGCACTCGCACTGAGTAACCGGGCGTCCGACGCCACCCCAAACGAAAAGAGCCGGTCACCCGGCTCTTTTACTTTCAGACTTCGGCCTGCGTTACAGCACGTAGCGCGACAGATCCTCGTTGCCCGCCAGGTCACCCAGGCGCGCATCGACGTATGCCGCATCGACTGTCACGGTTTCCCCCGACGACTTCGTTGCGTGGAACGACAGGTCCTCGAGCAGGCGCTCCATCACCGTGTACAGGCGGCGCGCGCCGATGTTCTCGACCTTCTCGTTGACCGAGAACGCGATCTCGGCCAGGCGGCGAATGCCATCCGGCGAGAACTGCAGTTCCACTTCCTCGGTCTTCAGCAACGCCTGGTACTGCTTGGTCAGGCTGGCATCGGTCTGCGTGAGGATGGCCTCGAAGTCCTGCACCGACAGCGATTCGAGTTCCACGCGGATCGGGAAGCGACCCTGCAGTTCCGGAATCAGGTCACTCGGCTTCGACAGATGGAACGCGCCGGACGCGATGAACAGGATGTGGTCGGTCTTGATCATCCCGTACTTCGTGTTCACCGTGGTGCCTTCCACCAGCGGCAGCAGATCTCGCTGCACGCCCTGGCGCGACACTTCGCCGCCGCCCACTTCGCTGCGGCTGGCGATCTTGTCGATCTCGTCCAGGAACACGATGCCGTTCTGTTCGACGTTGGCGATGGCCTTGTGCTTGAGCTCTTCTTCATTGACGAGCTTGGCGGCCTCTTCATCGATCAGCAGCTTGAACGCGTCCTTGACCTTCATCTTGCGGCGCGCCTTCTTGCCCTGGCCCAGACCCGCGAACATCGAACGGATCTGCTCGGTCATGTCTTCCATGCCCGGGGGGCCCATGATGTCCATGTTCGGCATCCCAGCGGAGACCTCGAGCTCGATGTCCTTCTCGTCGAGCTCGCCCTCGCGCAGTTTCTTGCGGAAGACCTGGCGCGTGTTCGAGTCCTTCTCCTCGTGCTGGGCAAAGCCGATGTCGCGCGGCGGCGGCAGCAGCACGTCCAGCAGGCGGTCCTCGGCGGCGTCTTCGGCCTTGGTGCGCACCTTCTTCATTTCCGATTCGCGCGTCTGCTTGACGGCCATTTCGGCCAGGTCACGCACGATCGTGTCCACATCGCGGCCGACGTAGCCGACTTCAGTGAACTTGGTTGCCTCGATCTTGATGAACGGCGCATCGGCCAGCTTGGCCAGACGGCGCGCGATTTCGGTCTTGCCGACGCCAGTCGGCCCGATCATCAGGATGTTCTTCGGCGTGATTTCCTGGCGCAGCGGCTCTGCCACCTGCTGGCGGCGCCAGCGGTTGCGCAGCGCCACGGCCACGGCCTTCTTGGCCTTGTTCTGGCCGATGATGTGCTTGTCGAGTTCGGAAACGATTTCCGACGGGGTCATGGTGTGCGACATGGGAATCCGTTCAGCGCGTCAGTCGAGGGTTTCGATAACGAAATTGGTGTTCGTGTAGATGCAGAGCTCGCCCGCGATGGTCAGGGCCTTTTCGACCACGTCCTTCGGCGGCAGCTCCGTGTTCTCCACGAGTGCCTTGGCCGCGGACTGCGCGTAGGCGCCGCCCGAGCCGATCGCGGCGATGCCGCCTTCGGGGTCGAGCACATCACCGTTGCCAGTGATGACCAGCGTGGTGTCCTTGTCTGCCGTGATCAGCATGGCTTCCAGGCGGCGCAGCGCGCGATCCGAGCGCCAGTCCTTGGCGAGATCCACCGCGGCGCGGGTCAGGTTGCCCTGGTACTTCTCGAGCTTGGCTTCGAAGCGGTCGAGCAGTGAGAAAGCATCGGCCGTGCTGCCGGCAAACCCAACCAGCACCTTGCCGTTGTAGATGCGGCGTACCTTGCGCGCGGTGCCCTTCATCACGATATTGCCCAGCGTGACCTGGCCGTCACCGCCCAGTGCGACCTGATTGCCGCGGCGGACGCTGACGATGGTGGTGCCGTGATACTGTTCCATGGTGCCTTCCGTGATAGGTGTCAGCCGCGTAGGTGGCGCCGGCTCGGCAGCTTTCAAGAGCCCGGCGCCGATACGGTTCTCCAATATAGGAAATCGCCCGTTCTCCCGCCGCCATCCCTATCTGCGGGCGGGACGGACAATAAAAAAGGCCACGCGATACGCGTGGCCTTTGCGGCACGGAGCAGCGATTGCCGATCAGTCCGCGTAGACACCCGCCTTCTTGATCACCGGCGTCCACTTGTTGATTTCCGACGCCAGGAACACGCGCAGCGAATCCGGCGTGGCGCGCTGGGCCGGCACGGCCTCGGCACCGAGTTCAGCCATCTTGGCGCGGAAGTTCGGGTCGGCCACCGATTTCTGCAGCGCGGCCGACAGCTTGTCGATCACCGGCTTCGGCGTGCCCTTCGGCGCGTACATCGCGTGCCAGATCTTCACTTCCACACCCGGCAGGCCCTGCTCGGCGGCGGTCGGGATGTCCTTGAATGCTTCCACGCGGCGCGGCTGCATTGCCGCGTACGGCTTGAGCGCGCCCGCCTTGAGCTGGCCGGCGATGTTGGTGGTCTGGTCGCACATCAGGTTCACCTGGCCGCCGAGGATGTCGGTCAGCGCCGGCGCAGTACCCTTGTACGGCACGGTGGTCAGTTCGGTCTGGATTGCGCTCTGGAACAGCAGGCCGCACAGGTGCGAGGCCGAGCCGATACCGGCATTGGCCAGCGACAGCTTGCTGGAATTGGCCTTGATGTACGGCACCAGCTCCTTGAAGCTGGCCGGCGGAAGTTGCTTGTTACCCACCAGCACCATCGGCACGTCGGCGATCTCGCCGACCATCTCGAAGTCCTTGAGCGGATCGAAGCCCAGGTTGCGGTACAGCGCCGGGGCGGTGGACATGCCGATGTGGTGGATCAGGATCGTGTAGCCGTCACCCTTGGACTGAGCCACCTTCTTGGCGCCAATCGTGCCGCCGGCGCCACCCAGGTTTTCGATCACGATCGTGGTGCCCAGGTGCTTGGACATCACCATCGTCAGTTCGCGCGCGACCTTGTCGGTCGGGCCGCCAGCAGCAAACGGCACCACCGCCTGCACGGGCTTGCCGGCAGGATATTCCTGCGCCTGTGCTCCCGAGAAAACGCCCACGCCAGCAACAGCCAGCACGGCCGCGAATTTCAATGCAACTCGTTTCATATACGTCTCTCCTGATTCCCTCTTTACCCCGTACCAACGCCGCGTATGCCGCCGGGCAGGCCAGTCTTCATGGCACGCCCGAACATGGCGATCCGGGTGGAATCGCCACGATGACCATCGGCATCTATCTATGTAAGTGGTGATATGCGGCAGCGAACCCCGCCGACAGGCGGAGCCGGAGGTGGATGTTAGCAACCCCGGACAATTGCGAGGTATAGGGGCTAACCCGTGAGAATGTGACCCACTGTTATCTAACGGAAGAATTCGAGCATTTCCTCAAGCAGCGGCTCGGGCACCTCTTCCGGAACATAGTGGCCACACGGCAGCGTCGCGCCGCTGACCGCGTCGCCCAGGGCCTGCCAGAGCGCCAGCGGCTCGAAGCAGCGCGCCACCACGCCGTGTTCGCCCCATAGCACGCGCACAGGCATGGCCAGCTTGCGCCCGGCCTCGCGGTCGGCGCGGTCGTGGTCCAGATCGATGGTAGCGGCGGCGCGATAGTCCTCGCACATCGCATGGACGCGCGCCGGCTCCTGCATCGCGGCGACATACGCAGCCATCGCATCGGGGGCGAATGGGCTCGGGCCCGCGTGGCGCAAGCCCAGCAGCTTGTCGATGAAGAACGCGGGCTCGGCATTGATCAGGGTCTCCGGGAACGGCGCCGGCTGAATCAGGAAGAACCAATGCCAGTAGGCGGCGGCAAAGGCCATGCTGGTGGCCTCGTACATCGCCAGTGTCGGCGCGATATCGAGCAGCATCGCGCGGCTGACCGCCTCGGGGTGGTCGATGCAGAGCCGATGCGCCACGCGCGCGCCACGGTCGTGGGCACACAGCGCGAAACGGGAAAAACCAAGCTGGCGCATGACCTCCACCTGGTCCCGCGCCATCTCGCGCTTGCTGTAGGCCTCGTGCCCAGGGCTGGCCGGTGGCGCGCCGCTGCTGCCATATCCGCGCAGGTCGGTGGCAATCACCGTGAAGCGGTCGGCCAGCGCCGGGGCCACCTTGTGCCAGATCAGGTGGCTTTGCGGAAACCCGTGCAGCAACAGCAGCGGCGGGCCGGAACCGCCACGCACGCCAGCGATTTCCACCTCGTCCACCTTCAGCCGGAACCACTCGAAATTGGGAAACAGCAACGCACTGGCATCGTTCTGCATGACTTTGTCTCCGGGCCTCTTTTCTGGCGCTTTGTGCCGATCATAGGCTGAATCCCGGCGCACCGCCGTCTCGAAGACCCTGTTGGTGCAACTGAATTGCATCGGGTAGGGGCCTATGGTTAAATCCTTCGCATGACACGCACCACCCCACATGCGGCTGCGTCCGATGACGCAGTCATGCCCGGAGATCCGCTGGCCACGGCGCAATTGCGTCTGCGCCAGCTTGGCGCACGTGTGACGCAACCGCGCCTGGCAATTCTGGCCTGCCTGATCGAAGCACCCGAGCCACTCACCCACCAGGCCGTGATCGATCACCTGCCGGCCGAAGGCGACGTGGACCGCGTGACCGTGTACCGGGTGCTGGACTGGCTGGTGGACCAGGGCCTGGCACAGAAACGCGCCGGCAACGACCGCGTGTTCCGCTTCTCGCTTGTGGAGCACGAAGCGGCGCGCGCCGAAGTCCATCGACAGCACAGCCACTTTCACTGCACACGCTGCGATCGTACGTTTTGCCTGGAGTCGGCCGGGAAATCCGTGGCCCCCCGGGTACCCAACGGATTTGCGGTCGAACACGTGGAACTGACGGTCAACGGCATCTGCGCCGAATGCGGCCGATCGCACGGCGACGCATCCGCGCACTGACACATCCAGACACCTTTAGACGGCGAGCCCTTTTCTCGGAGTACCACAACATGTCCAAACTGATTCCGGTCACGATCCTTACCGGCTTCCTCGGCAGCGGCAAGACCACGCTGCTCAAGCGTATCCTCAACGAGCAGCACGGCATGAAGATCGCCGTGATCGAAAACGAGTTCGGCGAAGAAAACATCGACAACGAGATCCTGGTGCAGGACGGCCGCGAGCAGATCGTGCAGATGAGCAACGGCTGCATTTGCTGCACGATCCGCGGCGATCTGGTGCAGGCGCTGTCCGATCTGGTCACCCAGCGCGATGAAGGCAAGATCGCGTTCGATCGCGTGGTGATCGAAACCACGGGCGTGGCCAATCCGGGCCCCGTGGCGCAGACGTTCTTCATGGACGAGGAAATCGCCTCGCGCTACCTGCTGGACGCCGTGATCACGCTGGTCGATGCCAAGCACGCCAACCTGCAGCTCGACAAGCAGGAAGAAGCACAGCGCCAGGTGGGCTTTGCCGACGCCATCTTCATCACCAAAGCCGACCTGGTGAGCGAAGCCGAGGTGGCGGATCTGCGTCATCGCCTGCTGCACATGAACCCGCGCGCGCCGATCAACGCCGCGCACTTCGGCGAAGCGCCGATCGACCTGATCTTTGACCTGCGCGGTTTCAACCTGAACGAAAAGCTCGAGATCGACCCAGATTTCCTGCGCGCCGACGAGCACGACCACGAACATGACCACGAACACGGCGAACACTGCGGCACCGATTGCGGTCACGACCACGGCCATGAGCATGGCCACGATCACGGGCACGGCCACGCGCATGACCACCACCACCATCATCATCACACCGACCGGATCGCGTCGTTCGTCTTCCGCAGCGACAAGCCGTTCCATTACGGCAAGCTAGAGGAATTCCTGTCGGGCATCCTGTCCGTGTACGGCGAGAAGCTGCTGCGCTACAAAGGCGTGCTCTATATGGAAGGCGTGGACCGCAAGGTGGTGTTCCAGGGCGTGCACCAGCTTATGGGCAGCGATATCGGCGCCAAGTGGGAAGATGAACAACCGGGCACGAAGATGGTCTTCATTGGCGTGGACCTGCCGCGCGACGCAATTCTGAAGGGACTTGCGGCCTGCCTCGCCTGACTTTACGTTTAGTGCGCCATCAGACACCTGCGTAAATCCGGCCCGATAATCCCTCCCGAAAGGGGGTACAGGGAAAACTCGTGGCTTTTGTCCGGTTTTCTCCCATATCTACCGGAAAGTTGTTCAAGTACAATAGGCCGGATTTGATACGGACGGCGCACGTTTTGGCCGCAACCGTATCCGCAGGGCGGCAGTCGTCGTCAGCATGAGGCGGGGCCGCCAGCAGGCGCGGTCGTGGGCTTTGTGCGGAGACCGCCCTCCGCCTGGGGTCGCCTCGACAATGCGCCGTCACTCTTCGACGCGTAGAGAGGTGTCCCCATGACAGCCGCAACAAAGACGAAGGAAAGCCGCAGCAAGACTGGTAGCGCTGCGGTGGAGACGCGCAAGGCAGCGCCTGCAAAGGCGACGCCAGCTCCTCGCGGCAGTACGGCGGCGCACGCCGATGCGGGCGAGGCCAAGGGAGGCACGCGAAGCAGCAAGACTGCAGCCAGCCAGAGTGAAACAGCCGCCCCGCGCAAGCGGACGGCCACTGCACCCGAGCGGACGACGACGCCGCCGGTCGCATCAACAAGAGAATCAGCAGGGACCATGAGCAGCAACAAACTTCTGACTGAAGCTGAAATCCTGAAGATGAGCGACAAGGATTACATGAACGAGGCGCAACTCGCCTTCTTCAAAAATCGCCTTGAGCAGCTTCGCGACGAGATCCTCAAGAATGCGGACCAGACGACGGAACACCTGCGCGAAACGGTCATCGTGCCGGATCCGGCTGACCGCGCCACGATCGAGGAAGAACACGCCCTGGAACTGCGCACGCGCGACCGCGAGCGCAAGCTGCTGAAGAAGGTCGAGCAATCGCTGCAGCGCATCGAATCCGGCGACTATGGCTGGTGCGAGGAAACGGGCGAGCCGATCGGCGTGCCGCGCCTGCTGGCCCGTCCGACCGCCACGCTGTCGCTGGAAGCGCAACAGCGCCGCGAACTGCGCCAGAAGCTGTTCGGGGACTGATTCGATCCTTCGAGAGGCGGAAAACTCGGCGGCCCGGTGATCCGGGCCGCTTTTTCTTTTCCGGAGTCGTATTTGCCTTGATGGTGTAACGATTGCGACACTACCATTGCAGAATGATTTCAGAATGACCGCCTGTCCCCGGGGCAGGCTTTCTGCTACAGTCGCAACTTTGTTGCATCAACATCGATCATCATGGCCGTTCGTCTGCCCGTCACCGTGCTGTCCGGATTTACCGGCGCCGGCAAGACCACCGTGCTGCGCCACCTGGAAGCCCAGGCCGGCGCGCGCGTGGCCGTGGTCGACAGCCATGGCGACCTGCTTGCCGAAGTCGAACGGCTGGCCCAGACCGGCCAGTACGATCATGTGGTGATCGAAGCCGGTGCCACCGATGAACCGCTGGGCCTGGCCGAGGGCTTCGCCTTCGAGGACGAGCACGGCGAGACCACCAGCGTGGGGCACCTCGACACGCTGGTCACGGTGATCGACGCCAGCCGCTTCTTGCAGGACTACCACGACGCCGACTTTCTGTCGGCCCGCGCACTGGCCGCGCACGATGACGACGACCGTACGGTCGTCGATGTGCTGATCGACCAGGTCGAGGTATGCGACGTCCTCGTCGTCAACAAGATCGACCTCGTCGATGCCGGCCAGCTCGGGCGCCTGCACGTGATGCTCCATGCGCTCAATCCGCGCGCCGACATCGTCGACGCGAGCCACGGCCAAGTGCCCGCCGCACGCGTGCTGGATACCGGACGCTTCGATATCGACGCCACACCCAACGCCGCCGGCTGGCAAGCCGCGCTGCAGGGCGATACGGTGCCCGATGCCGCCGGCGTGTCGACGCTGGTCTACCGCCGGCGCCGCCCGTTCCACCCGCAGCGTTTCGCGGACCTGATCCATACCGAATGGATGCGCGAGCATGGCGACGTGCTGCGTTCGAAAGGTCTGTTCTGGCTCGCCAGCCGCATGGACATCGCCGGCGACTGGAGCCAGGCAGGCGGCGTGTGCCGTCCCGGCGCCGCCGGTGCATGGTGGGCAGCGATCGACGCCGAAGAATGGCCGCCCGAAGGTCCGGCACGCGCCGCCATCGAGGCCGATCTGATCGAGGACGGCCTGCCCGCAGAGTACGGCGACCGTCGCCAGGAACTGGTGCTGATCGGCCTGGATCTCGACGCGCACGCGCTGGAAGCGCAGCTCGATGCGTGCCTGCTCACCGACGACGAAATGGCCGCCGGCCCCGAGGCATGGGCGGCCTACCCCGATCCGTTCCCCGACTGGGGCAACGCGTTCGACGACGACCACGACCATGATCACGGCCACGACCACGATCATGGCGACGGGCCGTGCGATTGCGGACATGCACACTGAGTCCTGCACCCTCTCTCGCTTGCGCGCGCGCGGCCCGAGCCTTTGGGCCGTGCTGTGGCTGGTCGCGTGCCTGCTGCTCGCCCAGCACGCGGGTCTGGTCCACCGCGTGTTGCATGGTGGCCTGCCCAACGCCTCGCAGCCGGCGCTGACGGTGGCGTCCGACGATGCAACGCACACCGAACCGTTTTCCCTGAAGCTCGGCCTTCACTCCTGCGTGCTGTTCGACGGCGCAACCGTGGCCGACATTCACGTCGGCAGCTTCCAACTGCCGCTGCTCGCCTTCGGCAAGCCGGTCAAGCCAGCCAACCTGGCCTGGCGCTGGCCGGACCTGCCGTCCGCGCAACCATTCCGCTCGCGCGCCCCACCGGCCGCATTCGCTTTCGCCTGATTGGCCGGGGGCGCGGTATCTTGCCGCGCGCTCGCGCCTGCCTCACGGCGCGGTGCCGGGCATCTCGCCCGCGCAGCACCGCGCACGCATGAACGAAAACGAAAATCGCGAGCCATGTTCTCGAACAACACCCGTATTCCGGCGGTGCGTCGCACCCCGCTGGCGGCGCTTGCCGCCCTGATCGTCACTTCCGGCGTTGCCTCGCACGCGATGGCCCAGGACAACGCTGCTGCAGCGCCGGCCGCGCCGCAAACGCAACCGCAACCGCAACCGCAAACGCTGAAGGAAGTGGTGGTCACGGCCAATCCGCTCGGCAGCGACCTGAACGAGATGGTCGCGCCCGTCTCCACGCTCGGTGGCGACGCGCTGACCGTGCGCCAGACCAGCACGCTTGGCGAGACGCTGAACGGCATGCCCGGTGTCACCTCCACCTACTTCGGTCCGAACGCGAGCCGTCCTTCCATCCGCGGCCTCGATGGCGACCGCATCAAGTTGCTGCAGAGCGGCGGCTCCACGCTCGACGCATCGTCGCTGTCCTATGACCACGCGGTGCCGATCGACCCGCTGGTTGCCGAGAAAGTGGAAGTGGTGCGCGGCCCCGCGGCGCTGATGTACGGCGGCAATGCACTGGGCGGCGTGGTCAATGTGATCGACAATCGCATCCCGCGCGACCCCGTCACCGGGGTATCCGGCGCGGCCGATGTCAGTGGCACGATCGGTGGCGACAAGGGGCGCAACGCCAGCGGCCTGCTGGAAGCGGGCAATGGCACTTTCGCCGTGCACGCCGACGCCTTTGTCCGCCAGACCAGCGACCTGCGCATCCCCGGATTCGCGCGCAGCGCCAACCTGCGTGCCACGCAGCCGCTGCCCGCAGGAGAGAGCGAGGCCTACGGCACGCTGCCGAACACGAGCTCCCATCAGGAAGGCGGCTCGATGGGCGGCTCCTACACCTGGGCGGACGGGTTCCTCGGCGCCAACTACTCGACCTACCGCAACGATTACGGCACCCCGGCCGAGGCCGACGCCCGCATCAAGATGCGACAGGACCGCATCGGCCTGGCGGGCGAGGCGCGCAATCTGGCCGGCAATACCAACGGCATCATCGAATCGGTGAAGGGCAGCTTCAACTACACCGACTACGAACACCGCGAAATCGAAGACGGCGTGACCGGCACGACGTTCAAGAACCGTGGCTGGGATACGCGCATCGAGGCCACGCACGGCAAGATCGGCAATATGAGCGGCGTGATCGGCACGCAGTTCGGCCATTCCGATTTCTCGGCGCTGGGAGAGGAAGCCTTCGTCCCGAGCACCACCACCGACAACGCCGCGCTCTTCGTCTTCGAGGAACTGCCGCTGATTTCGTCGGGCGATCTCAAGCTCAACCTTGGCGGCCGCATCGACCACAGCAGCGTCAAGGCCAGCGCCAACGGCAACGATCGCTTCACCGACGACAACCGCAGCTTCAACGCGGGCAGCGCGTCGGCCGGGCTGCTGTACAAGCTCAATCCGATCTGGACGGTCACGTCGAACCTGTCGTACACCGAGCGCGCGCCAACGTTCTACGAGCTGTACGCCAACGGTCCGCACCTGGCCACCAACGCCTACGAAATCGGCGACCCGAATGCGAACAAGGAACGCGCCACGTCGATCGACCTCGGCATGCGCTTCAAGCAAGGGGATCATAGCGGCAGCGTGTCGGGCTACTACAGCCGCTTCCAGAACTACCTTGCCCTGCTGAACACGGGCACGTTCCGCGACGCCGAAGGCAATGTCGTGACGGCCGGCAGCGACGGCGCGCTACCTGTCCTGCAGTACGCGGGCGTGCCAGCCACGCTGTATGGCTTCGAGGCGGAAGGCAAGACGCGCCTGCTGCAGAAGATGCTGACCACCGGCGACACCCTCGACTTCGAGGCCCGCGCCGACTACGTGCATGGCGAAAACCGCAACAACGGCGAGCCACTGCCGCGACTGGCACCGCTGCGCCTGGGTGGATCGCTGGTCTATGCGGCCGGCCCGTGGGGCGCGCGCATCAATGTGGACTGGAACGCGCGCCAGACCCGCGTGCCGACCGGCGACACGCCGACCGACGCATACACGATGCTGGGCGTATCGCTGACATACAAGCTCAAGGTGTCGGGTACCCAGACGCTGCTCTACCTCCGCGGCGACAACCTGACCAATACGGAAGCCCGCAGCGCCACGTCGATCCTGCGCGACATCGCGCCGCTGCCGGGTCGCAGCGTCAAGATCGGAATGCGGACGATGTTCTGACGATCTGGAAACGCCCCTCTCCCTCTCACGGGGGAGGGGCGCGCATAACGACGGCTATCGGCTGAAATCAAATGACTCGGGCACGAGCGAATACACGGCGGCCGCCACGGGCCGGCCGCCCAGGATCAGGCGGTTACGGGCGATGCATTCGAACGCTGCACCGATCTTCTCGGCGACGCCGCGGCTTGCGAGGTTGGTCTCGGCTGCCACGATCTCGATCCGCGTGAGGCCCAGCGCGTGGAATCCGTGGCAAGCCATCATCGTTGCCGCGCCCGACGCCAGGCCCTGCCGCTGATGGCTCTGGCGAATCCAGTAACCGAGATTGCCAAGGTTGTCCTCGCGACGGATCTGGTTGATGGCCACGCCACCGTACAGCGTGCGCCCGTCGGCCGAGAACACGCCGACGTCATACGCGCTGCCCTCTTCCATGCACGTCTCGCAGCGCGCGAACCACTCCTGCGCATCGAGCGTGTTGTAGTCCGGGTGCGCCCACGGCATCCACGCGCCCACGGTGCCCATGGACTCCCGCACGGCGGCAACGAACGGGTCCACGTCGCTGGCGCGGAACGGTCGCAACAGGAAGTCCTTGCCCCGCAGCGGCTGCATTCTCAGTCCTGGTTGCGGACCTGATCGCCTTCGGTCGTCAGCGCACCCGCCTTGGCCAGCGCGCGCAACGTCTGGTCGAACACATCCTCGATGGATTGCCCCGCCATGAAGCGTGCGTGAATGCGCTGCATCAGCGGCGTGTCGCGCATCCACGCGAACAGCGCCTCGCGCGAGACCGCCTGCAGTTCCAGCAGCTTGAATTTCACGAGCACGCGCACGGCGTGGGTGGCATTGCGCACGCCATCGCCTTGCAGGTAGTCGAGCCGGCTTCTGGCGTGCGAGATGGCGCCCGTCACATCGTCAAACGGCCGCCCGTGTCCGGGGATCACGATGCGCGCATCGAGCGCCGCGATGCGCTCGAGCACCGCGGCCTGCTCGACGAAGCCGCTCTCGCCATCGAGCTCCGGAAAGATCACGCCGAAGCCGCTTTCCCAGAGCGCATCGCCAGAAATCAGGATGCCGTGCGACGGCGCGAACAGCATCACCGCGTGTGGATCATGGCCCGGAGCAGCCACTACGTCCCAGTCGATCCCACCGAGCCGCAGGCGGTCCCCATCGTGCAGCAAGGCATCGAAGCCGAAGCGCGCGCACTGCTGGCCCGTGGCATCGAACGACAGCGCGACATGGTCCCAGGAAGCGACCGCCGCTGCCTCCGCCGCCGGAATCGCCGTGCGGGGCTGCCAGCGTGCCTGCAATGCCGCGTTGCCGCCGCAATGGTCGGAGTGCAGATGCGTGTTGATGATATGAGTCAGCGGCCGGCCATCGAGCGCTGCCGCCACGAGCGCCTCGGTCTGCGCTGCGTGTGTGACGTAGCCCGTATCGACGAGCGCCGACTCCCCGGTGGCATCGTCAATGAACAGGATGTTGTTTGCCGATAGCCAGCCGCGTTCGAACACGCGCATCGTCGATGGCAGCAGCGGAGGCGTGCTCATGCTTCGCTCCCCGCGGCGCACAGGCGCGGCACGCGCGCGGGCAGCAGGGCCCAGATGCGGCGGCGTTCCTCGTCATCGGCCTTCGACCAACCCGCGATCTCCGGAATCGTGCGGAGGCAACCTTCGCAATAGCCGCTGGCCGCGTCCATCTTGCAGACGTTGCGGCAGGGCGACGGCACCGGCGCGACGATCTGTGCCGCGGCAGCGCCACGTACCAGATCGGCCAGCAGACGGCGTTGCGCGGCGGTCATGCCGAAGTCACCTGGGCCACGTCCGCGACTTCCGCTCCGGTCATCGCCTGAAGCTGTTGCGGCGTCAGGTTGAAGACGGCATGCGGATGTCCCGCTGCTGCCCACACGCTGTCGTACTGGAACAGGTCCTGATCGAGCAACATCACGGGTGCGACGGCGTGCCCGATCGGGCAGACACCGCCAATCGCGTAGCCGGTCTTCTCGCGCACGAACTTCGCATCGGCCTTGCCCAGCGCGCCCACGCGCGCCGCCACCTTGGCCTCGTCGACGCGATTGCTGCCGCTGGCGATCACCAGCACCGGCACATCGTCTTCCACGCGGCGGAAGATGATGGACTTCGCGATCTCGGCCACGGTGCAGCCCAGACCGGCAGCCGCTTCCGCCGAGGTCTTGCCGGTGGCCGGCAGCATCACCACGGGGCGGTCGTGGCCGATGCCGACCAACAGATCGGCCACGCGTTGCGCGGCATCGGGAAGCGTGGGGCTCTCGCTCATGGATCGTGTCTCCTTTGTCTGGGCGCGTCGCGGTCTAGTAGCCGCGCTGCAGGTCCACCACGCCGGCGATCGGCTTGCCCGACTCGAGCAGGCGGATCTTGCCGGCGATCTGCGCAATGCTGTCCTCGCGCAGCGTCAGCGCCGAGATGTGCGGCGTGATCGTGATGCGCGGCTCCTGCCAGTATGGATGATCGGCAGGCAGCGGCTCGGTGCGGAACACGTCAAGCGTGGCACCCGCGATCTGTCCTTCACGCACGGCGGCGAGCAGATCCTCTTCCACGAGGTGCTGGCCGCGCGCCACGTTGATCAGGTAGGCGCCGTGCGCCAGGCGATGCAGCAGGCCCGTGTCGATGATGTCCTGGGTCTCGGGCGTCAGCGGCAGCACGTTGACCAGCACGCGCAAGCCATCGAGGAAGGCGGCCTGCCCGTCTTCACCGTGGAACGATTGCACGCCGTCCACCGTCTTCGGCGAGCGGCTCCATCCGCGCACCGGGAAGCCGAAGCCAGCCAGCGTGCGGGCGATATGGGCGCCGAGCGTGCCAACACCCATCACGCCGATCGTGAAATCGGCACGACGATGCGGTTTCTGGAATTTCCACGTGCCGGCGCGTTCCTGCGCGTCGTACACATCGAGCCGGCGGAAGTAACGCAGCACGGCGGCCGTGACGTACTCGGCCATCTGGGCCGCCATGCCGGCGTCATCGAGCCGGATGATCGGCACGCCGGCCGGCAGGGCATCGGGATGCTGGGCATTCAGCTTCAGGATACCGTCGACACCAGCGCCGAGATTGAAGATGGCCTTGAGATCGGTACGGCCGCGCAGCATTTCCACCGGCGGACGCCACACCACTGCGTAGTCCACGGACTGGCCCTGGCTGTCTTCCCAGGTCACGCACTGCGCTTCCGGCAGTACTTCGGCGAAACCATCGATCCACGGGGCATAGCGGCCATCCGGCACGTACAGCTGCAACTTCATCTCGACTCCAGTTTTCTTTTTGGGGGATGGGATGAAGTATTTTGGCAGAGGTCGCGGGCCAGCGGTTGGATTGCGGAAGCGCGTTCCGCATGGCGGATCGATGGGAGGCACCTGTTTCCCACGTTGTGGAAAACAGGTGCCAGGGCAGCTTACCCCGCGTAGCCCTCGGCGCGGATATCCAGACGCGCCAGCAGCGCGCGGTCGCGGTCAGCCTGGGGATTGCCGGTGGTCAGCAGCTTCTCGCCGTAGAAGATCGAGTTCGCGCCGGCCATGAAGCACAGTGCCTGCAGCGCCTCATCCATGGCTTCGCGGCCAGCGGACAGACGCACCATCGCGCGCGGCATCGTGATACGCGCCACCGCGATCGTGCGGACAAACTCGAACGGGTCCAGCGCCTCGGTGCCCGCCAGCGGCGTGCCTTCCACCTGTACCAGGTTGTTGATGGGCACCGACTCCGGGTACGGGTCCATATTGGCCAGTTGCGCGATCAGGCCGGCACGCGCCTCTCGGGCTTCGCCCATGCCGACGATGCCGCCACAGCAGACGTTGATGCCGGCTTCGCGCACATGGCCGATGGTGTCCAGCCGATCCTGGTACGTGCGCGTGGTGATGATCTTGCCGTAGAACTCGGGCGAGGTATCGAGGTTGTGGTTGTAGTAGTCGAGGCCCGCGTCCTTCAGACGCTGCGCCTGTTCGGCCTTGAGCATCCCCAGCGTCACGCAGGTTTCCAGGCCCATCGCCTTGACCTCGCGCACCATGTCGATCACGGGCTCGAGGTGGCGTTCCTTCGGCTCGCGCCATGCCGCGCCCATGCAGAAGCGCGTGGCGCCGTTGGCCTTGGCCGCCTTGGCGGCGTCGAGCACGGCCTCAAGGTCCATCAGCTTTTCAGCCTTCACGCCCGCATCGTGGTGGGCGCTCTGCGGGCAGTAGCCGCAGTCCTCCTCGCAACCACCAGTCTTGATCGACAGCAGCGTGGAAAGCTGCACGGTGTTGGCATCGAAGTGCTCGCGATGCACTTGCTGGGCGCGGAACAGCAGGTCGTTGAACGGCAGTGCGAACAGTGCGGCGACATCGTCGACACGCCATGCATCGCCCTCCTTCGGCGCGGCGGCCGCGATATTGCGGGCCGACTGGCGCAGGGCTTCGGCGGAAATGGTGGCGACGGTCTGGTTGGCTTGTTGCGTCATGATCGGTATGGGGTTCGGTAGTGGATTCGGTTTGGCCACTTCACGCGCGATGCGTCGCGGCACTGTGATGGGGGACAACGGACGGCGCGGCCGACAGCAGCGGCGCGAGGTCGAGGTACTGGGCTGCCACGGCGGGCGCGACCTGCCACGGCAGTTCGCCCAGCAGCGGTGCGTCAAGCGCGCCCAGCGCATCCTGCAGCGTGACGATGTTCTCGCTTGGCAGCAGCATGTCGGGGTCGATACGGTTGGCGATCCAGCCAGCCAGCCTGAGGCCGCGTGCGCGAATCGCTTCGGCGGTCAGCATGGCGTGACTGAGGCAACCCAGGCGGATACCGACCACCATGATCACCGGCAGGTCGAGCATTACGGCCAGGTCCGCCGTGTTCCAGCGCGCGGCGCCCATGTCGAGCGGCACGATGAAGCCACCCACACCTTCGACCACCACGGCCTCGGCGCGCTGACGCAACGATTCGAATGCATCGCGAATCGGCTCGGGCGTAATGCGCGCGCCTTCGAGCGCGGCGGCCAGATGCGGCGATACCGGCGTGCGAAAGAAGAACGGGCACATCTTTTCCTGCGGCACGATCACGGAGCCGGCCGCGCGAAGCTGATCGACGTCGTCGTTCTGCCACTGGTCGTCGAGCCATTCTCCGCCCGCGGCGATAGGCTTCATGCCCACCGTGCTGTAACCCGCGCCATGCAGCGCGTGCAGCAGCGTGGCGGTCGCATGCGTCTTGCCCACGCCGGTATCGGTACCGGTGATGAAGCAGGCGAAGCGCTCTGGCCGGTCGGCGATGCCGGTCATGCAGCCTCCTTGTGCAGTTGGGGCGCGGCGCGCGCGATGGTCTCCAGCAGTCGCGCCACGTCGGCTGCAGAGTGCGATGCCGACAGCGTGATGCGCAGCCGCGCGGTACCGGCAGGCACCGTCGGCGGGCGAATCGCCCCAACGCGAATGCCTTCGGCTTCGAGGGCGGCCGACAGCGCCAGCGCGGCGGCATTGTCGCCAACGATCAGCGGCTGGATGGCGGTCTCGCTCTCACCGAGCGACCACCCGGCCTGGGCAGCCAGCACCGCGAGCCCCGCGCGCAGTTGCGCGATCAGCCCGGTCAGATGCGCCCGGCGGGAGCGCCCCTCCTCGCCAGCGATGATTTCCAGACTCGTCAGCAGCGCGTGGGCAACCGCCGGCGGTGCTGCCGTGGTGTAGATGTACGGGCGCGCCGTGTTGATCAGGTGTTCGACGATCGTCTCGTGCGCCGCGACGAACGCGCCCGCCACGCCAGCGGCCTTGCCGAGCGTGCCGATGTAGATCAGCCGCTCTGAACGCAGGCCCAGGTGTTCGAGCACACCATGGCCGTTCTCGCCGAGCACGCCAAAGCCGTGCGCGTCGTCGACGATGATCCATGCATCGTGGCGTTCGGCGACTTCCAGCAGCGCCGCCAGCGGTGCGATATCGCCATCCATGCTGAAGACGCTATCGGTCACGATCAGCTTCAGCGCGGTCGTGCTGGCCGCCAGCAGCGCGTCAAGCGCCCCTGCATCACCATGAGGGTAGCGCTGGACATCGGCACGCGCCAGACGCGCGCCGTCGATCAGCGAGGCATGGTTGAGCGATTCGCAGAACAGCGTCGCACCAGTCGCGCCGAGCGACGTCAGCACCGCCAGGTTTGCCATGTAGCCAGTGCAGAAATACAGCGCCTGCGCCTGTGGGATGTAAGGTGCCAGCCAGCGCGCCAGTTCACGCTCGAGCTGCGCATGCGCCAGCGAATGTCCGCTGACCAGGTGCGATGCCCCGCTGCCCGCACCGTAGCGATGCGCGCCTTCGGCCAGCGCGTGCGCGATCGAGCCGTGATTGGCCAGGCCCAGGTAGTCGTTGCTGCAGAACGTGAGCAGCGGCGTGGGCGTGGCGTCGATCCCGCCCACCGACTGGTGCGGCGCGCAGGCCGTGTGAGCAATGCGGCGACGGCGCGTCAGCGACTGGGCATCGCGTTCCGCGGCCGCGCGTTTCAGGTGATCAAGCAGCATGGCGTGCCTCCTCCGCCGGATCGAGCACTGCCTGCAGCGTGTCCAGCAATTGTTCACCGAGCCAGTTGGCCAGCTCGGCATCGAAAACATACGGCGGCATCACGTAGAGCGTGTGCCCGATCGGGCGCGCCAGCACGCCGCGTTCGCGCGCGGCCAGATGGAAGCGTCCGGCAAAGTTCGCCCCCGCTGCCTGCGGGTCGATGTCGGCGGCCCAGATCATGCCGCGCTGGCGCACGTGGCTGACGCGCGGGTCGGCGGCAATACCGGCCATCGCCGTGCCAAGCCATTGCGCGCGCTCGCGGTTGCGGGCGAGCACATCTTCGGATTCGAACAGGTCCAGCGTGGCCAGCGCGGCCCGGCAGGCCAGCGGATTGCCCGTGTACGAATGCGAATGCAGGAAGCTGCGCGCGATATCGTCGGCCACGAACGCACGCTGGATCTCGGGACGCGACAGCACCAGCGACAGCGGCAGGTAGCCGCCGGTAATGCCCTTCGACAGACACAGGAAGTCCGGCCAGGCATGTGCGGGCACCGCGTCGCCGCCGCGTGCCTGCTCCCAGGCGAAGAACGTGCCGGTGCGGCCACAGCCCACAGCGATCTCGTCGGCGATCAGGTGCACGCGATAGCGATCGCACAACGCGCGCGCGCCTTCGAGATACGACGGGTCGTACATCGCCATGCCGGCCGCGCCCTGCACCAGCGGCTCGACGATCAGCGCCGCGATCTGGCCGGCACGCTCGCGCAGCAGTGCTTCGAGTTCAGCCAGCGCCCGGGTGGCCACATCGGCGGCGGATTCGCTACGCGCGGCCTGGCGTGCATCGGGAGACATCACCACGTGGGCGCGGCGCGTCAGCGGATCGTAGGCATCGCGGAAGATCTCCACGTCGGTCACGGCCAGTGCACCCACGGTTTCGCCGTGATAGCCATGGCGCAGGCAGATGAACTCGCGCTTGGCCGTGAGGCCGGTGTTGCGCCAGTAGTGGAAGCTCATCTTGAGCGCGATCTCGACGGCAGAGGCACCATCGGACGCATAGAACGCGTTGCCGAGCGCGCCACCGGTAAGCGCCGTCAGCCGCTCGGCCAGTTCCACGGCCGGTGCGTGCGTGCAGCCGGCCAGCATCACGTGTTCCAGTGTCTGCAGTTGTTCGCCGATGGCGGCGTTGATGGCCGGGTTGGCATGGCCGAACAGATTGACCCACCAGGAGCTGATGGCATCGAAGTAGCGCTTGTCGCCAGCGTCGATCAACCAGGGCCCTTCGCCACGCACAATGGCGAGCGGCGGCTCGTTGGCGCTGGCGTCGGGACGCAGGCGCGTGCACGGATGCCACACGGCGCGCTGGCTGCGTGCCGCGAGCGACGTGTCACCGCCTCCGGAATCGAGGACAGGATGTGTCAAAGGGACTCTCCTATGAGTGTCCGCCCGCGCATCGCGCGCGGCCGGATGTGGGAAGCTCATGGTAGAAAGGTCCCCGCCGGATTGGCAAACCGGCCGCACTCAGCCAGTTGAGTGCAATTTCACAGACGTTGGACGATCTTGCCGCCCGCAGTGCCGTGCACTTCGCCCTGCTACCTGCTACGCGCCGATAACATCGGCTAACGCACTACAAAAAAAATCTCTCGATGTGGCGGGGTCGCACCCTCCCGCGGGCGCGAGAGGGCTGGCGCCCGATTGCCGTTACTGCGGCTTCCAGGCAGGCGCGCGCTTTTCCAGGAACGAACGCACGCCTTCGCGGCCCTCCTCTGACGCGCGGATGACGGCGATCCGGTCCGCGGTATCGGTCAGCAGGTCCTTGTCGATGGCGCGGCCGGCCACGTCCTGCACCAGCCGCTTGCTTTCGCGCACGGCATTCGGGCTGTTGCCGACCAGCGTCGCGGCCAGTTCGGCCACCTTGGCGTCGAGCCCCGCCGCCGGCACCGTGGCATGGACGAAGCCGATGCGCAGCGCTTCCGCCGCATCGAACCGCTCTGCGGTGATGAAGTAGCGGCGCGCGGCCTGCTCGCCCATCGCGCGAATCACATACGGGCTGATCGTCGCCGGCAACAGGCCCAGGCGCGCTTCGGACAGGCAGAAGTTCACGCCCTCGGCCGCTACCGCCACATCGCATGCCGCCACCAGCCCCACGCCGCCGGCATAAGTATCGCCGTGCACACGCGCGATCACGGGCTTCGGGCAGGACCAGATCGTGTGCAGCATCTGCGCCAGCGTCAGCGCGTCGGCCCGGTTCTCGTCATTCGAGTAACCGGCCATCTTCTTCATCCAGTTCAGATCCGCGCCGGCGCAGAAGGCCGGGCCGTTGCCCGCCAGCACGATCGCGCGCACGTCGGGCGTATCGCCAAGCGCACGGAACGCACCGGTCAGTTCCGCGATGACCGTCTCGTTGAATGCGTTGCGGACGTCGGGACGATTGAGCGTGACCGTCGCAACGTGGCGTTCAGCGGTAACCGTAAGCGTGGTGAATTGCATGTCTCCTCCGAGAAACGGATGTGTAATGGACGGGGCCGAATTCCGTCGAATGCGGCCAATTCAGGATTTCTGGCGCCGGTTGCTGGTCACGCCGCGCGTGACGGGCTCTGCCTCCGGCGGCTCCACGTCGAAAGGCAGGCCGTGGTCGCGGAAGAAGGTTTCCACCTCTGGCAGCCATACGGCGATGCCCGCGCTATCGCTGAAAAGCTGGTGTGAATCGCCATCGAACTCGCCGACGTCGACAAAGTGGGTGTCCTTTGCCGCGCCGCTCACGTTGGCCTTGTAGCTGTTGAACATCCGCTCCGGCAACGGCCACGGCCAGAAGCGATCGTTGTCGCCATAGATCCAGAGCGACGGATAGCGCGCGCCGCGGCCGTAGTCGCCGAACACATCAACCAGGTTGTTTTCCCAGCCGCTGCAGCTTTCATTGCGCAGCCCGCCAGCGAAGTTGATCACGCCGACCACGCCCGGATAGCCGATCGTGGACAGCGCCATGGTCGACAGGCCGCCAAACGACTGGCCGATCACGACGATGCGTGTCGGGTCCACGTAGGGCTGCTGCACTAGGTAATCAAGCGCGGCGATCACATCCTCCGCCTGCGCCATGCCGTTCGCGCCGACATCGCAGCTTCCGCCGACATACTTGCCGCCAGACTTGGAAAAGCCTTGCCGCATTGGCAGTGCCACCACAAAACCGCGCCGCACGAATTCGGCGGTCTGCGCGGCAAAGCGCGCACGTCGCTGAAACGCCGGTTTGCCCGGCGTCTTGCCGTGGTTGATCACCACGAGCGGCCGGCGTCCTTCGCCGGGTGGCCGGAAGATCGTCGTTTCCAGGTCCACCGTGTCCTCCGCGCCGACCTTCGGCACCATCACGACCTGCTCGATCGTATGCGCGGGCAGAGCCACCTGCGCGATGGCCGTCGCGCACCAGACCAGGCCAGCGAGCGCGGCCGCGATGCCGCAGATGGAGGAGACGACGCGAGACTTCACAACCAACCTTCTTCAGAAAACGTTACTGGCGCAATTCGCCAGGATGTATTGCAGCGCCGGTCAGGCCGGTTCGCGCAGGTCACCATCCACGTAGAGCCAGCGCGACGCTTCGCCCGGCTCACGCGACTCGAATACAAAACGGCTCAGCTCATGCAGCCGGTGCGCGCGGCCCCCCACCTTGTAACGCGCGACGAACTCGACTGTGGCGTGCGTGGCGTCCTGCTGCGCGTGGGACTTCACGGTCAGCCCGAGCCAGTTCGTGCCGGGATCGGCCGAGAGGTCCGGCGGGCAGGTCGACGCGTGCCAGGTCTGCCGCAGCCAGCTCACGTCACCCAGCACATAGGCGCTGTAACGCGACCGCATCAGCGCCTCCGCCGTGGGTGGCGATGCCTCGCCACGATGGAAGCGGCCGCAGCACGTGTCGTAGGCGCCGTTGCCGCAGGGGCACGGTGCCGGGCCGGTGCCGGCCCGACCCTTGTTCGTCATCCGATCAGCCCCGGCAACTCGCGCATGTCAGTGAAGATCGTCGTCACGCCAACCGCGCGCAAGGCGTCGGCGTTGGTGCTCGCGGCGTAGCCAAACACCGTCATGCCGGCAGCCACGCCCGCCGTGGCGCCGGTGGGACTGTCCTCGATCACCGCGCAGCGCGACGGATCGACGCCCATCGTGCGCGCAGCCAGCAGGTACACGTCGGGCGCGGGCTTGCTGTGCTCCACTTCGGTAGCCGAGAAGATGTGCTCGCGCGCGGCATCGTCGGTGAACAGTTCCACCAGCTGCGTGTGGTTCAACTGCAGCTTGACCTTGATGCGGTCGGCGCCGGACGCCACGCACACCGGCAGGCCACGTGCCTTGATGGCTTCGATCGCCTGACGGACGTGCGGCACGGCTTCCAGTTCCTCGATGAGTGCCGCGTCGCGACGCACGAACCACTCGGACAGGAAATTCCTGGGCAATGGCTTGCCCAGGCGCGCCTCGATATTGCCAAGCTCGTCACGCACCGCGCGTCCGAGGAACCACTTCATGGATTCCTCGAGCGTGATCTCGATACCAATCTCGTTCAGCACGCGATTCAGCACGCGATGCACGATCGGTTCGCTATCGACGAGCACGCCGTCACAATCGAAAATCACGCAATCGAAGCGTGCGGCCTGGTTTGCTGCGGTCATGCGGGTTTCTTTTCCTTGTTGAGTTCGTTACCGCCGACGGCGCGCAGTTCGGTCTGCCGCCGGCTCTTCAGATAGGCTTCGACCTGGTCGAAGCGGTCGAAGCCCCAGAACGGTTCGCCGTCGACGATCACGAACGGCGAGCCGAACACACCCTTGGCCATCGCCACGTCGATCTCGGCCTTGAGCTGGTCCTTGATCTGGTAGTTGTTGGCACCTTCGTTCATGGCGATCGGGTCGACGCCGAGCGGCTCGGCCAGCTTCGCCAGTTCGGCGGGTTCGGCAATGTTGATGTCGTCGACAAACAGCGCGCGATACACGGCCTTGGCAAACGCCGTGGCCACATCCGCACCGTGGTTGTTCTGCAGCCATAGCATCGCGCGCGCTGCATGTTGCGTCGGCAGTGGGAAATGCGTGGGCCGCTTGTAGTCGATATGGTTGAATTCCGAGGTCCGCTCGAAATCACGCCAGCAGTAATCGCCCTTGAGCGGAATGCTGGGAAGCGGCGACGAGCCGGTTGTCTTGAACACCACGCCGAGCAGGATCGGATGCCAGATCACATAGCGGCCGTACTTCTGGGCAATATCGTCGATGCGCGTGCTGGCGAAGTAGCCATAGGGCGAGGAGAAATCGAAGTAGAAGTCGATGGGGGCGGTCATCGCAAAGGCTCCGGTTCACGGACAACAGTTGAGGAAAGTGCGGATACTCGTGTTCGTACTTGTGTTCGTCTTCGTATTCGAGATGCCTGTCAGCCAAGCGCGCGGGCGATCAGGATCTTCTGGATATCGCTGGTCCCTTCATAGATCTGGCACACGCGCACATCGCGATAGATGCGCTCGACGGGGAAATCGGTCACGTAGCCGTAGCCACCGAACACCTGGATGGCATCCGAGCATACCCGCTCGGCCATCTCGCTGGCGAAAAGCTTGGCCATGGCCGCTTCCTTCAGGCAGGGCCGGCCGGCATCCTTGAGCGATGCGGCATGCCACACCATCTGGCGCGCCACGTCGATCTGCGTCGCCATATCGGCAAGCCGGAACTGCACGGCCTGGTGCTGGAACAGCGGCTGCCCGAAGCTCTCGCGCTCCTTGGCGTAGGCCAGCGCCGCCTCGAATGCCGCGCGCGCCATGCCGATGCTTTGGGAAGCGATACCGATGCGGCCACCTTCGAGACCGGAGAGCGCCATCTTGTAGCCGGCGCCCTCCTCGCCAAGCATGTTCGCGGCCGGAATCCGGCAGTTCTCGAACACGATCTGCGCGGTGTCGGAAGAGTGCTGGCCCAGCTTTTCCTCCAGACGCGCGACGATATAGCCGGGCGTTGACGTCGGCACCAGGAATGCGCTGATGCCGCGTTTGCCCGCGGCCTTGTCGGTCACGGCCATCACGATCGCCACGTCGGCATGTTTGCCACTGGTGATGAACTGCTTCACGCCGTTGAGCACGTAGTGGTCGCCATCGCGCGTGGCCGTGGTGCGCAACGCCGATGCGTCGGAGCCGACGTGCGGCTCGGTCAGGCAGAATGCGCCGAGCATGTCACCTTGCGCCAGCGGCACCAGCCACTGCTGCTTCTGCGCGTCGCTGGCGAAGGCCATCAGCATGCTGCACACCGGGCAGTTGTTGACGCTGATGACAGTGGAGGTGCCGCCGTCTCCGGCCGCGATCTCTTCCAGGATCAGCGCGAGCGACAGATAGTCGAGCCCGGCGCCGCCAAGGGCTTCGGGCACGGCCACGCCGTAGGCACCCAGACGCGCCAGTTCCTTGTGCACGTCCTTCGGGAACGTCTTGTCGCGATCCCATCGGGCGGCCTGCGGCGCGATGACGTCCTGCGCGAACTGCCGCACGGCGTCACGGATCATTTCCTGTTCAGGGGTCAGCAGCATGTTGTACCGGGTCTCTTACCAGGGAATCGACGTACCGTCGTAGTTGTGGAAGCTGCCGTTATCGTGACGCGCTACGCCGGCCAGCACGCGGCGCATACCCGCCACGCTCTGCTGCGGCGTGAGGTCGGCTTTCGGGCCACCCATGTCGGTCTGCACCCAGCCCGGATGCAGTGCCACGCAGATCGCATGGCGCGCATCGAGCGAAACGGACTTCAGCGCGGCGTTCACCGATGCCTTGCTCACGCGATAGAGCCAGCTACGGTTGCTGTCCATCGCGCCGATGCTGCCCATGCGCGACGACAGCACCGCCAGCACGCCACCGCGGCCATGATTGCCGGATTCGACGAACGGCAGCAGCACCGGCAGCGCCATCATCGGACCGAGCACGTTGGTGTGCATCACCGCGTCGAATTCCTCGCGGGTCACCGGTTCCGCCGTTTCCGAACGCGGGCCGATCACGCCGGCGTTGTAGATCGCCACGTCCAGCGTCTCGCCATCGAGCTTCCAGGCGAGCCCCGCCACGGCGGCCGCGTCGGTGAGGTCGAGCTTGTGCGCTTCCGCGCCGAGCGCCGTGAGCGCGGCAACGCCCTCGTCGCTACGCGCGGCGGCGATGACGCGCCAGCCATCGGCGCGGTACTGCCGGACAAATTCGAGACCCAGGCCGCGCGAGGCGCCGAGGACGAGAGCGGTGGGCATGTTCAGCCTCCTGTGGATGATTGCGAGCGCGTCAGTAACGTCCGTAACTTCAGTAGAGTTCGATGCCGACCGCAGTGGCTTCGCCGCCGCCGATGCAGAGGCTGGCCACGCCGCGCTTGCCGCCGGTCTTGCGCAATGCGCCGATCAGCGTGGTCATGATACGTGCGCCGGACGCGCCGATCGGATGGCCCAGCGCGCATGCGCCGCCATGGATGTTGACCTTGTCGCGCGGAATGTCGAGATCGTGCATCGCGGCCATCGGCACCACGGCAAAGGCCTCGTTGATTTCGAACAGATCGACGCTGCCAGTGTTCCAGTCGAGCTTGCGATACAGCTTGGCGATGGCCTCCACCGGCGCGGTGGTGAACCAGCCCGGCGCCTGTGCGTGGGAGGTATGGCCGAGCATTCTGGCGATTGGCTGCAACCCGAGCGATTTCGCGGTGGATTCGCGCATCATCACCAGCGCCGAGGCGCCGTCATTGATCGACGACGACGACGCAGCGGTAATCGTGCCGTCCTTGGCAAACGCCGGCTTCAGCGACGGGATCTTGTCGACCTTGATGCGGCGCGGCCCCTCATCGGTGTCGATGACGGTATCGCCACCCTTGCCCGACACCGTCACCGGCACGATCTCCCAGCGGAAGTCGCCCTGCTCGGTGGCACGCTGGGCGCGGCGCACCGACTCCATCGCGAACGCATCCTGCTGTTCGCGCGTGAAGTGGTACTTGGCGGCGCAGTCCTCGCCGAAAGTGCCCATGGCCCGGCCCTTGTCGTACGCGTCCTCCAGGCCGTCCAGCATCATGTGGTCGTAGATCATGCCGTGGCCGATGCGATAGCCACCACGCGCCTTCGGCACCAGGTATGGCGCGTTGGTCATGCTTTCCATGCCGCCGGCCACGGCGATATCGAACGATCCGGCCAGCAGGCCGTCGTAGACGCTCATCGCCGCACGCATGCCGGAGCCGCACATCTTGTTGACGGTGGTACACGCCACGTCGAGCGGCAGGCCCGCGCCAAGCGCGGCCTGTCGGGCGGGCGCCTGACCCTGTCCGGCTGGCAGCACACAGCCGAACACCACCTCCTGCACCTGCTCAGGCTTGATGCCCGCGCGCTCAACCGCCGCGCGGATCGCGGCGGCGCCAAGCTGCGGCGCCATCAGACTGCTCAGTTCACTCTGGAACGCACCCATCGGGGTACGCACCGCGGAAACGATAACGACTGGGTCCTTCTGCATGTCTGTCTCCTGAAGCAGGGGTGGAGCTTCGTGGGTTGAAATCAGCGAATCGATGCTTGTGGCGGATCGCCGTACTGGCGCAGCGCGGCTGCAATCTGCGCGTGCAGTTCGTCATTGTTGCTGGCGGCCATGCCGAGATCGCGCAGCAGGCCGTCGGACACGCCGTAGACCCAGCCATGCACCGTGACGGCCTGACCGCGCGCCCAGGCATCCTGGAGCACGGTGGTCTGGCAGACGTTGTTGACCTGCTCGATCACGTTCAGCTCGCACAGGCGGGTATGCGCGTCGTCCTCGCGCAGCACGGTGCCCAGATAGCCCGCGTGCTTGTCGGCCACATCCTGCACGTGGCGCAGCCAGTTGTCGGCCAGGCCGACGCGCTCGCGCTTGAGCGCCACCTTCACGCCGCCGCAGCCGTAGTGGCCCACCACGGTCACGTGGCGAACCTTGAGCACATCGACAGCGAATTGCAGCACCGACAGCGCGTTCAGATCGCTGTGCGAAATCACGTTGGCGATATTGCGATGGACGAAGACCTCGCCCGGCGCCAGGCCAAGAATCTGGTTGGCCGGCACGCGCGAATCGGAACAACCAATCCACAGGTACTCGGGGGCCTGCTGGTTGGCCAGGCGCGTGAAGAAAGTCGGGTCTTCCGCGTTGACGCGGTCTACCCATTCGCGGTTGTTGCGGAACAGCTGGGCGATGGCGTCACTCATGCTGCCCTCCTTGGTTCTTCAGTTGCGGGGCCGGTTGCGCCGGACCCGTAGCGGTGGATGAAGCGTTCTTGGCTGTGGTACGCAAAAAAGTCATGGACATGGCCGGCCAGGAGCCGGTCTTTGTGGTGCTGCCACATCGCAGCGTCAAAGAAATCGGGGTGATGCCGCATGAAGGCGGCGCGCACACGCGGATCGCCCAGCAGGAATGTGCCGTAGGTCTCCGGAAAAATGTCGTGCGGACGTACGGTGTACCACACCTCGCCGGACATTTCCTCTTCCTCGTTGCGCGGGGCGGGTACGCGGCGGACGTTGCAGTCGGTCAGGTACTCGATCTCGTCGTAGTCGTAGAAGACCACGCGGCCGTGGCGGGTTACGCCGAAGTTCTTGTAAAGCATGTCGCCGGGGAAGATGTTCGCGGCGATCAGTTCCTTGACGGCGTTGCCGTATTCGAGGATGCCGTGATCCACCTGCTCGTCCGTTCCCTCCTGAAGCCAGATGTTCAGCGGCGTCATGCGGCGTTCGATATAGACATGGCGCACGACGATCTCGTCCTCGCCCTGCTTGCTGCGCTGGTACTCGATCATCGACGGCGCGTGCTGCTCCAGCTCGCGCACCAGCGCGTCGTCGAAGCGGGACAGCGGGAACGCCACATCGGAGTACTCGAGCGTATCGGCCATGCGGCCCACGCGGTCATGCTGCTTGACGAGCTGGTATTTCGATTTCACCAGTTCGCGCGTGGTTTCCTTCGGCGCCGGGAAGAAATCGCGGATCACCTTGAACACGTATGGGAACGACGGCAGCGTGAACACCAGCATCACCAGCCCCTTGATGCCCGGCGCGCTGATGAATTTATCCGACGAATGCTGCAGATGATGCAGGAAGTCGCGATAGAACAGGTTCTTGCCCTGCTTCTGCAAACCCAGCGAGGTGTAGATCTCCGCGCGCGACTTGCGCGGCAGCAGGTCTCGCAGGAAAGTCACGTAGGCCGACGGGATCTCCATGTCGACCATGAAGTAGGCGTGCGCGAACGAGAACAGGATCAGGATCTGCTCCCGGTGCAGCAGCACCGTGTCCAGCACGAGCTTGCCAGATGCCGCGTGAATGATCGGCACCACCAGCGGATAGGTATGGTCGCCGTTGATCACCCGGCCGATGACGAACGCAGTCTTGTTGCGGAAGAACAGCGACGACAGCGTATGCACCTGGAAATTCGGCGCAATGCGGAATTCGCCGAAGTGCTCGGTGATCGCGCGGGCCACATAGCCGGCATCCCGCTTGAGATCCTCGAACGGACGCTCGAGCTGAAAGTTGTTCACGATCCGCTCGAAGCAGGCCGCCATGCCCTCGCGGCTGCCCGGGTAGTAGGCGCGGTAGGTCGGCTTGATCGGCGACTCCTCGTTCTCGATGTACTCGGTCGAGATCGCGGGACGCACGAAGATGAAATCGTTGTTGAAGTACGAGCGGTGCTGGATACGCGTGAAGACCGAGTTGAAGAACGTCTCGGCCAGTTCGGGCTGATGATGGTTCGTCAGCAGGCCGATGTAGTGCAGCTTGATCTGCTGCCAGATCTCGTCCTCGATGTCCTCCGCGTCGTACTCGTCCTGGAGCGTCACGATGGTTTCGTGCACGCGCTGGTTGTAGAACGCGATGCGGTCCCGCTGCAGTTGCTGCAGACCATGCCAGTCACCGACCTCGAAGCGCGCCTTGGCCTCGATACTGACTTCGCGGAACAGCCGGTAGTGCTTGTCGAAGCCATCCAGCATGGTCCGCGCCACATCGTAGGCAATCTGCGACGAGAGCAGCTTGGGGAAGTGGGACATGGCTCGGAGGGCTCGAAGACTGTGAGAATCGGGCAGGCGGCGATGTTGAGATTGTAAAGGCGTTCGGTGCCGGCCCAATGGCGGCACCGAACGCCTCATAGAGCACTTTTCAGTCGACTGGGCGGATTACATCGTTTCGGAGAACAATTCGCGGCCAATCAGCATGCGGCGGATCTCCGAAGTGCCCGCGCCGATCTCGTACAGCTTGGCATCACGCCACAGGCGGCCGACCGGGTATTCGTTGATGTAGCCGTTACCGCCCAGGATCTGCACCGACTCGCCCGCCATCCACGTGGCCTTCTCCGCGGTGTACAGAATCACGGCGGCGCAGTCCTTGCGGACCTGGCGCACGTGGTCCGTGCCCAGCGAGTCCAGGTTCTTGCCCACGGTGTACAGGTAGCTGCGCGCGGCCTGCAGCGTGGTGTACATGTCGGCCACCTTGCCCTGGATCAGCTGGAACTCGCCGATGCTCTGGCCAAACTGCTTGCGATCGTGGATGTACGGCGTGATCACGTCCATGCAGGCCTGCATGATGCCGACCGGGCCGCCCGACAGCACGGCGCGCTCGTAGTCCAGGCCGCTCATCAGCACCTTGGCGCCCCCGTTCTCGGCCCCGAGAATGTTCTCGACCGGCACTTCCACGTCCTGGAACACCAGTTCGCCGGTGTGCGAACCGCGCATGCCGAGCTTGTCCAGCTTCTGGGCTACCGAGAAGCCCTTCATGCCCTTCTCGACGATGAAGGCGGTCATGCCGCGCGCGCCCAGGTCCGGCTCGGTCTTGGCGTAGACCACCAGCACGTCGCAGTCCGGCCCGTTCGTGATCCACATCTTGGTGCCGTTGAGCACGTAGCGGTCACCCTTGAAATCGGCGCGCAGCTTCATGCTGACCACGTCCGATCCGGCGTTCGGCTCGCTCATGGCCAGCGCGCCGATCCATTCGCCGGAAACCAGCTTCGGCAGGTACTTCGCCTTCTGGGCCGCCGTGCCGTTGCGGTGGATCTGGTTCACGCACAGGTTCGAATGGGCGCCGTACGACAGGCCGACCGACGCCGACGCGCGGCTGATCTCCTCCATCGCGATCATGTGGGCCAGGTACCCCATGTTGGCGCCGCCGTACTCCTCGGCCACCGTGATGCCCAGCACGCCGAGGTCGCCCATCTTCCGCCATGCATCCATCGGAAACTGGTCGGTCCGGTCGATCTCGGCGGCGCGCGGCGCCAGTTCGGCCTGCGCCCAGTTGCGCACCGATTCGCGCAGCATCTCGATGTCTTCGCCAAGGTCGAATTTCAGGCCGGGTAGTTCGGTCATGGTGGTGTCTCCTGTTAGTTCGATGGGTTCGATGGGTTCGATGAGGTCGGTGTCGGCTATTTTATTGACGTTTACGTAAACGTCAATTAGAAGTCGCATGGTGTGCCGCCGGGGCGGCAATCTCAGGCTGTGGGAGTCTTGTTGCCAGCGTTCTTGGCATGTTGGGCAGCCAGCAGCGCCTGGCACTGACGCTCGTGTTGATCGATCTCGGCAAGCTGCGCCTGCAGGTCTTCCAACTGGCGCTCGAGCGTGCCACGGTGGCCGGCCAGGAGATGCAGGAAGCGCTCGAGTTGGGGAGCCGTATCGCGCGGGGACTCGTACAAATCCAGAATTTCGCGGATTTCATTGAGAGTAAGCCCTAACCTCTTGCCGCGCAGCGTCAACTTCAACCGGGTGCGCTCACGGCTGTTGTAGACACGCCGCCGGCCGCTTGGCCCTTCGCGATCAGGCGCCAACAGGCCCTGGTCCTCGTAGAATCGGATCGCGCGCGGTGTAATGTCGAACTCGCGGGCGAGATCGGTAATCGTGTAGGTAACGGTTGATGGCTGAGCCGACATGGTGCGTCCGGAAAAAGTGAACGATCGTTCGTTGCGCAATCAAGTTTTCGTCTAAGATGACGAACAAGCAGAGCGAATTGACGTTAACGTTAGCGTCAAGTCTAGCGCCTTATAACGACCAGAGACAGCCCCATGAACGCACTCGAACACCAGCTCCAATACCCGTTTGGCGAAACCATGCCCGAACCGGGCACTCGGCAGGAAGTCGCACCTGGCGTGTACTGGCTGCGCATGCCGCTACCGTTCGCGCTGGACCACATCAACCTCTGGCTGCTGCGTGACCGCATCGACGGGCGCGACGGCTGGACGATCGTGGACTGCGGCATCACCAACGACACCATCAAGGCGCACTGGGAAACCATCTTCGCCAACGAACTCGAAGGCCTGCCCGTGCTGCGGGTGCTGGTCACGCACTGCCACCCCGACCACGTCGGCCTGGCGCACTGGCTCTGCAAGCACTGGGATGTGCGGCTGTGGATGAGTCTGGGTGACTACATGTCGGCGCGCGTGATGGCCGGCGGCTCGGGCGTCGGATCGAACGCGGGCGGCGACTTCGCGGCCAGCCACTTCGCCCGTCACGGCATGGTCGATCCCGACAACCTCGAGAAGCTGCGGGCCCGCAAGAGCTACTACCCGTCGCTGGTGCCGGACCTGCCCACCCAGTACCGCAGGCTGATGGATGGCGACACGGTCAAGATAGGCGCGGACCCGGCCACCGCGTCGTGGCGCGTGATCACCGGTTACGGCCATGCGCCGGAACACGTTGCGCTGTTCAACCCGGCCACCAACGTGTTGATTTCCGGTGACATGGTGCTGCCGCGTATCTCGACCAACGTCAGCGTGTTCGACATGGAGCCGGAAGCCAATCCGCTGCAGCTCTACCTGGACTCGCTCGGCAAGTACGAAGGCCTGCCGAAGGATGTGCTGATCCTGCCGTCGCACGGTCGTCCGTTCCGCAATCTTCACACTCGCATCAACCAGCTTCGCGAACACCACGTCGATCGTCTGGCCGAAACGCTGGCCGCGTGCGCGGAAAAGCCCTGCAACGCGCACGACATAGTCAGCGTGATCTTCCGTCGCCAGTTCGACATTCACCAACTCACGTTCGCGATCGGCGAGGCGCTGGCCCACCTGCACGCGCTGTGGCACCGCGGCGAACTGGTGCGCGTGGTAGGTGACGATGGGGTAATCCGGTTCAAGAAGGCGGGCTGATCAGAAGCCCTGTGCCAATGACCTGAGGTAGCGCGCGCCGGCCACGGCGCGGCTGCCGTACCACGACAGCATCTCTCCATCGACCAGCAATACCGGCTTGCCGATCTGCCGCTCCAGCGCGTCGGCATGATCCTCGGTAAAGCGATAGGGTTCGGTCGACAACAGCACGGCATCCAGCTCGCGCACTAGCGCGTCGCTCCAGCGGAAGGTCGGATAGCGCTCGCCCGGCGCGTTCGGGCGGCTGCAGTCGCCGTCGACGCAGGCAGCCGGCGTGTCCGAAGTATCCGCGTCATCGGGCCACGTCGCCCAGTTCACCAGCGCCAGCATCCGGCTGATATAGGTCGCGCGCGACACCGTCATCCAGGGGTCTTGCCAGATCGCATAGAGCACACGCCGGGCCGGCCAGGTTTGTGCCTGGATGGCATCGAGTTCGCCGCGTAACTGCCCCACCAGCGCTTCGGCCTGTGGCCGGCGCCCGAAAATCCCGCCCAGCAGCCGATAGAGCGCGAGGTTGTCTTCCGGGGCACACGGATGGGTGACGATCACGTGCGGCACGAAGGTGCGGATTTCGTCGACGGTCTCCCGTCGGTTTTCATCGATATTGACCACCACGTGCGTCGGAGCCAGCGCGCGCAGGCGATCGAGCTTCACATCCTTGGTGCCGCCGACCTTGGCAACGGCGCGTACCGCTGGCTCCGGATGAATGCAGAAGCCGGTACGGGCCACAAGCTGGTCAGCCAAGCCGAGATCGAACAGCAGTTCGGTGATCGAGGGCACGAGCGATGCGATGCGGACATCGCCGGATGCCGCCTCATGTACCTGCCCGCCTGCGTCGGTCCACATCATGCGTCCCGGGGGCGGCGCGGCTTGCGCGGCGCGCGTGCGAACAGCGCGTCGTAGAGCCAGCGCGGCATCAGGTGCAGCAGCGAAGCCACAACACCCATCTGCCAGGGGATCACCGCGAAGCGGCTGCCTGCGGCAATTCGCCGCACCGCTTTTTGCGCAAACACCTCGGCATCCATCAGGAATGGCATCCGGTACGGGTTGTGCGACGTCATTGGCGTGCGGATGTAACCCGGCGCAATCGTCACCACGCGAATCTTCTCGCGCGCCTGTTCGAGCCGCAGGCTCTCCAGCAGCTTGATCACCGCCGATTTCGATGCGCTGTAGGCCCCGCCGCCGGGCAATCCCCGCACCCCGGCCACGCTGGCGATGCCGACCAGCGTGCCACGCCATCCGTCGGCACCGGGTGGCTGCTCGCGCATCGGCCCGAGGAATGGCTGAAACGTAGTCAGCGTGCCGAACCAGTTGGTATCCATGACCGTGCGGAACACCTCCAGATCCTCGCGCTCGCTGGCCACCGTACCCACCGAGACGCCCGCGTTGGCGATCACGACGTCGGGACAGCCCACGTTCGCAAGGAAATCGGCAGCCGCGACCCCCATGGCGTCGACGTCGCGGACGTCCACGGCATAGACGCGCACAGCGCCGGGATTGGGGAGCGTGCCCGCGAAAGCCCTTAGCGCATCCTCGCGCCGGCCGACCAGGCCAAGGATGGCACCCTGCTCCGCGTATGCGCGTGCCAGCGCCTGGCCAATGCCGCTGGAGGCGCCGGTGATAAAGATTTTCTGTGGTCGCATCGCGTCAATATAGCGAAATCGGAGATTCCAAAACAGAACGGCCCGGCGCACCACACGGTACGCCGGGCCGTCGTCGGTCAGATCGCGGCGATCAGAGCTTCTTGTCGCGCACGCCCGTGACCAGGAAGTCCATGGCCTGGATGGCGCCAGGCTTGGTGCCGGCGATCGAAGGCGAGGTCTCGTACTTGCCCTGCACCACCACGGTCGGCACGCCGTCGATCTTGTAGGCGTCGGCGATCTTGTTGGCACGTTGCGAGTTGGTGGTCACCGAGAACGAGTTGTAGGTGTCCAGCCACTGCTTCTTGTCGATGCCGTTCTGGGCCATGAAATCGGCGATTTCATCGGTGGTCAGCAGGCGCTTGCGCTGCTTGTGGATCGCGTCGAACACCTTGGTGTGCATCGCGTCCAGCTTGCCCATGGCTTCCAGCGCATAGAAGATCTTCGTGTGGGGCAGAAGGTCGTCGCGGAACGCCACCGGCACGCGCTTGAACACCACGTCCTTACCCTGCTTCTTGACCCACGCCTCAAGCTCGGGCTCGAAGTCGTAGCAGTGCGGGCAGCCGTACCAGAAGAACTCGGTCACCTCGATCTTGCCGGCCGGCACGGGCTGCGGCGATTTCAGGACCGTGTAGTCCTTGCCTTCCGTCGGCGCGGCCATGGCGGCGGGCGCGGTCATCAGCAGGCCGCTGACAGCGGCAACGGTGGCAAGCAGTGCGGCGATTTTCTTCATGTTCGAAGGGCCTTCCGGTTTATCGAGGGTATGCAAGGGTACAGCGAAGCATCGGATTGCGTTGTCCAGCGCCCGGCCGGGCCCCGGATCTCAGGCTATGACCACGGCGGCGGCGCGCGGTTCACCGCCTGCCGCCGCGAACCTGTTACTGCTTGGTAAAGCGGATCACCGAGGCTTCGAAACCGGCCGATTGCAGGCGGTCACGTGCGCGGTTCATGTCGTCGATGCGGTTGAACGGTCCCAGTCGAACGCGATACATCTTCACGCCGTTGACATCGCGATCCGTCACCTTGGCCTCGAAACCCTGCATGGCCAGGTTGGCTTTCTGACGGTCGGCGTCATCCTGCGACCGGAACGCCCCTACCTGCAGCAGATATCCCACCTTGTTGGCATCGGCCTGGGCAATCTCCGCGATCGGGTCGGCCACCGGCTTCTCGGCCGGGCGCGCGGCAGGCTTCTCCGGGGTCTTGCCGGCAACGGTGGAACTGGCGGAGTTGGTGCCAGCATCGGCCGGACGGGTGGTCGCCACCGGCGCCTGTGGCGCGGGCTGGCCGGGCTGCGCCTGTTCGGGCTGGCCCACCGGCTTGGCCGGCGTCTTGCTCCAGAGCGGCCGGTTCGGGTCCGACGGCTCCTCGGGCTGCTGCGCCTGTTGCGTCGGGCTCGGCAAGGTGCTGACCACGTTGCCAGGCTCGCTGGGACGCGGGGCCGGGGCACTACTGCCGCCCTTCTGCTGGAACGGCGCAGGAGACTTGGTGATGTACAGCGCCACCACCACGGCAATGGCCAGGCCGACGATCAACCCGAGCACTAGGCCCAGGAACGTGCCGCCACGCTGCGTCTTGGTATGGCGGACGGTGCGCGGGGCGCGCTTGGCAATCTGTTGCATGAAGTCCTCTTCGGTGATGCCGGGGATTATAGAGCCAGACCCATGACGCACGGCTTCAGATTCGTCGCAAATTGTCGACTGCCGGCCGCCGATGCCATGGGCTGGCGGGTGGTGCGTCAACCCACCACCCGTACCACGATCAGGCCGGAGCCGCTTCGCGGTCCATGCGCTGCGGTGCCGAAACACCGATCACCGCCAGGCCGTTCTTGAGCACCTGGCGCGTGGCAGCCAGCAGTGCCAGCCGCGCGCGCTTGACCGTCTCGTCGTCCACCAGGACGCGGTCGGCGTTGTAGAACGCGTGGAAATCGCCAGCCAGGTCGCGCAGGTAGAAGGCCACCGCGTGCGGGGCCAGTTCGCTGGAGGCCGCGGCCAGCATGTCGGGGAACTCGGCCAGACGGCGGCCCAGCGCGATCGCCTGCGGGCTCACGTCAGCAGCCGTCACGGCGGCCAGGTCCACGCTGGCCAGCTCGCCCAGCCGCGCTTCCCAGTCCGCGCCGCCCCATGCCTCGAAAATCGAGCAGATGCGGGCGTGAGCGTACTGGACGTAGTACACCGGGTTCTCGTCGTTCTGCTTCAGCGCCAGGTCCACGTCGAACACGAACTCGGTGTCGGCCTTGCGCGACAGCAGGAAGAAGCGCACCGCGTCGCGGCCGCGCGTGAAGTGCGCGGGCCAGTCGGCCACGCCTGCTTCCAGGCAACCGCGGATCGTCTCTTCGCCGCCGTTGCTCCATTCGATCAGGTCGCGCACGGTCACGTACGAACCAGCGCGCTTGGAGATCTTCACCTCCTCGCCGTTCTTCATGACGGTGACCATCTTGTGCAGCACGTAGTCGGGGTAGCCCTGCGGAATGCCGATGTCCAGGCCCTGCAGGCCGGCACGCACGCGGGCGATGGTGCCGTGGTGGTCGCTGCCCTGCACGTTGATGACCTTCGAGAAGCCGCGTTCCCACTTGGTGGTGTGGTACGCCACATCCGGCACGAAGTACGTGTACGTGCCGTCGCCCTTCTTCATGACGCGGTCCTTGTCGTCGCCGTCGTCGGTGGTGCGCAGCCACAGCGCGCCTTCGCTCTCGTACGTCTTGCCCTTGGCGATCAGCGATTGCACGGCGGCTTCCACGCGGCCATCGCTGTACAGCGACGATTCCAGGTAGTACCGGTCGAACTTGACGCCAAACGCCTGCAGGTCGATGTCCTGCTCGTTGCGCAGGTAGGTCACCGCGAACTTGCGGATCGACTCCAGATCCTCGATGTTGCCCGAGGCCGTCACCGGCTCGCCGTCCGAGGCGGACACGGTCTTGCCGGCCAGGAAATCGGCTGCGATATCGGCGATGTAGTCACCGTTGTAGGCGGACTCGGGCCAGCCGGCGTCACCCGGCTTCAGGCCGCGCGCCCGGGCCTGCACCGAGATGGCCAGCGTATGGATCTGCACGCCGGCGTCGTTGTAGTAGAACTCGCGATGGACCGACCAGCCCTGCCAGGCCAGCAGGTTCGCCAGCGCATCGCCCAGGGCGGCCTGGCGGCCGTGGCCCACGTGCAGCGGGCCAGTCGGGTTGGCGGAGACGAACTCCACCAGCACCTGGCCATGCTCGCCGACCGGACGCGCGCCGTAGCGGTCGCCATCCGCCAGCACGGCACGCAGGACTTCCGCGCGGGCCTCGGGGCTCAGGCGCAGGTTGATGAAGCCCGGGCCGGCGATCTCGAGCGCGGCCACGAGCGCGGTCGCGCGCGAATCGGCCTTGACTGCGTCGACGACCTTCTGCGCCAGCTCACGCGGGTTGGTCTTGAGCGACTTGGCCACCTGCATGGCGATGTTGCAGGCCAGGTCGCCGTGGGCGGCTGCCTTGGGTCGCTCGAATGTCACCGCGGGCAGGTTGGCATCGGCGGGGGCGAGCGCACGCACGGCATCCGTGAACGCGGCGGCAAGTTGGGAGGTCTGAACAGGCAGCATGGATATCTGGGCCCTGAGGCTGGGGTGCTTCCGGCCATGCGTCGGCAAGTGAACGCCGCGCCGCGTGACCGGCAGTGGAAATCGGGAAACGCGGAATTTTATCAGGTGCTATGCTGACATCATGCGGATGGCCTGTACGCCCTGCGCCAGACACCGCCACTCGTGAAAGGAACCACTATGTTGATCACCTTCAAATCCCACGCGGCGCAAGACCTGATCATGATGAAGGATCTTGCCATTACGCTGCTTGGCATCATCGGCAAGCATCTGGGCGAGCGCGGGGTGATCAAGGCCGACGAAATGCCGGCGGCAATCCGAAAGCTCGAAGCCGCCGTCCAGGACGCCAAGAAAGTCCACCCGGCCGAAGCCACCGTTCACCCCGGCAAGGATGACGAGCGCGAAGAGGAACCGCTCCATCTGGGCCAGCGCGCCTATCCGTTCCTGGACATGCTGCGCGAGTCCGCCAAGGAAGGCGCGGATGTGATGTGGGGCGTCTGACCCTCTGACGCCCCCCCGGGCGCCGCCTTCGCTGGCGCCCTGCTGCACCTTCGTCCGGCGACACCATGCCGCCAGTCTCCACACGCCCTTCCACAGAAAGCCGTTTGAAAGGTTTCCCGACACCCGGTCGTCGCACACGAAAAAGCGCCCGGCTGCCACAGGGCGACCGGGCGACCCGGACCAGGGATTGGTATCCGGGAAGGGGGATTACTGCGGAAAAGCGCAAGGCAGCAGCCCGCCGCGCGCCTTCCGGCTTCGTTTCCTTAGCAGCTGCTTCCACATGAAGCGAAGCGGTTCTGGCCAGGGTGAAGCAGGGGTTCTGGCTCGCATGCGAGCCGCCTGCGGAACGGCATGTGCCTGCGAACACATGCGCGCCCCGCAACAACGCCAGAATCTTTTTGAAACGGCTTCTTAGTCGTCGCTTCGGCGGCCGCCGGCCAGCAGCAGGCCGACGAACGCGCCAACCAGCGCGGCAATCCCCACCGCCATCAGCGGGGATTCCACCACGCGCTGACGGCTGTGGTCGACGGCATCGTCAACATGCACACGCGCCCAGTCCATGCCGTCCCGGCCACGTTCGCGCAGCCGTTTGGCCAGTTCCTGCGCACGGTCACGCAGTCGGCGCCCCGCCGCCAGGCTTTCCGCCGAACCCTCACGCGCCAGCACATCGATCGTTTGCTGAAGCTGCCCGATCAGTGCCTTGACGTCCTCCGACACCGGGCCAGCGGCATCGCGTGCCGCGTCGCGGGTATCGCGCGCGGCATGGCGGATCTGCCGGACGGCTGCGTCAGCGCTGTCGTGCAGGTGGTTGATTTCCTTGCGAACCTTGGGGTTTTGCGTAAGCATTGGATCTCCTGTTTCCGGACGTGGGGCGACTTACCGTCGGCGCACCAGGCCCATTACAAACGTTACGATTGCCACCACCAGGAATATCAAGAACAGGATCTTGGCAATTTCCACCGCGCCGGCGGCAATGCCGCCGAATCCGAAGATCGCCGCGATCAGGGCAACAATAAAGAAGACGAGTGCGTAGTACAGCATGTCCAGCCTCCCTCGGATGATGGGCGAGCCGAAAGTGGCGCGTCCGGCTTGCACCACGGCGCGCAAGCTCATAGCCTCATCGTAGGGTTCGCTCGCCAGAGCAGGCACCGAATCCAGACCGATTCCCATGTCAGCCAAGTCCTACAGCGCACCGAGCGCCACACCGGGTGCGAGACCGGCCGGCCCACGGCTACGATTGACCCCGCCCCTCAATGTGATGCGATGGTCGCCCATCGGGCCGCCGCGCATCTGGAAACGGTCTTCTAACCGGTAATTCTCAATGGCCAAGCATTCCCTACTCGTGCGAAACACACTGCTGCTGGTCAGCGGCATCATGCTGACGCTGGCCGTGCTGATCGCATCCGAGACCGGCAACCAGCGCCTGCGCGAGGGATACATCGAGGCAATCCGTTCGCAGCAGCTTCAGAACGACCTGGGCGACCTGATCGCCGAACTCGTCAATGCAGAGGGCGGCCAGCGCGGCTTCCTGCTGACCGGGAAGGACAGCTACCTCGACCCGTACTACAAGGCGCTGCCGCGCATCAACGAACTGATGTCGCGCATCCGCCAGCACTACGCGAACGATCCGGAAGGCCTGCGCCAATTCGGCGAGGCGTCCCAATTCGTGACGCGCAAACTCAACGAGATGGCACTGACGCTGGTCTACGGCAAGCGCGACTTCGACGTGGCGCTCGACATGGTCCGCACCGACTTCGGCAAGCAGACCATGGAGAACGCCCGGCGCAGTCTCGAGCATCTGCAGGTGCGCGAGTCGGGCACGGTCACGCACAATCTCGAAGCGGCCGAGCATGACCTGCAACTGTCGCGCTATGGCATTGGGCTGCTCACGGCCATCAACATCGTATTGATGGTGACGCTCGGCATGGGCCACGCGCGCCGCATGGCAATGGCCGATGCCACCCGGGCCGAACTGGAAGAGGAAAGCGCGCGGCTCGACCGCAAGGTGCGCGCCCGCACGCGCCAGCTGTCCGCCCTGGCCGCTCACCTGCAACGCGTGACCGAAGACGAAAAGACGCGCCTGGCGCGCGAGCTGCACGACGAACTCGGCGCCATCCTCACCGCCATCAAGCTCGATCTGCACTGGGTGCGGATGCGCGTGCAAGACACGCATCCGGAGGCGCGCGACAAGCTGACGCGCGTGATGCAGCACGCGGACCAGGCCATCCAGATCAAGCGACAACTGATCGAGGACCTGCGTCCGACCGTGCTGCTGAACCTGGGCCTGCGCGAGGCCATCGTGCAACTGGTGGAAGATGTCGGCACGCGCAACCAGTGGGATACCGCGCTGGACCTGCCCGAGACGCTGCCAAGACTGAACGACCCTGCGGCCATCGCGCTGTACCGCATCGTGCAGGAATCGCTAACGAATGCCAGCAAGTACGCAGAGGCCAAGCAAGTGTCAGTGACCCTGGCGTGCACGACCGAACATCTGGTGCTGACCGTGCGCGACGACGGCCGTGGCTTGCCGCCCGATTTCGACGCTGGCAGCATTGCCGGCCATCACGGCCTGCTCGGCATGGAGCAGCGCGTACTGGCGCTGGGCGGCACGATGGAAGTGGATTCATCGCCGGGACACGGTGTGACGATCGGGATCGAGGTGCCGCTGACCGCGGCGGTGCTGGCGCAGGAAGAGCCGGCCGAGTGAGGGGAAGGCATGGAGGCGCCGATCCAAGGGCCTTGGAATAGGTGACGCAGCAAGGGACGTCAACGTCAGGGCGTCGACATTGCGTAGTCCTCGATCACCCGGAACACTTGCTCCATTTCGAGTGACTTGTCGAAGAAATAGTCCGCGCCGGCTTCGGCGCACTGGCGCCGGTACATCGATACCTGCGCATGGTTCGTGTAGACGATGCGGATGCCCGGGAACCGCGCCTTCTGCATCTCGCGCAGCACATTGATGCCGTTGCCCTGACGTAGTTGCAGATCGACGATCGCCACGTGATAGGCCCCGGCCGCGGCCAGCCCCACCGCCTTGCTTTCCGTATCGGCCCAATCCACGGCTTCCACGAACGGAAACGCGGTCAGGTACTCCATCAACATGCTCCGAATCACGGCCGAGTCCTCGATCAGGAGGACGCGCAGTGGTCGGGGTATGGAGGCAGTGGGCTGCTCCGGCATGGTGCGATGATGGTTCCGAAAATTGAGCGATTTATGGAAGCCTGCTTGGAGGCGCGATCAAAATGAAGCGAATCGGTTCTGGCTAGGCGGGGGGCCGCAGACAGTACAAGTCGTACGGCAAGGCCCCGCAACGACGCCAGAATCTTTTTGATAGCACCTCTTACTCCACCAGGCCGTTCTTGATGGCGTAGTACGTCAGATCGGCATTGGTCTTCATCCCCATCTTCTCCAGGATGCGTGAACGATAGGTACTCACCGTCTTGACGCTCAGGAACAGTTCGTCAGCGATGACCGAGACGGATTGCCCGCGTGACAGCTTGCAGAAGATCTGGAACTCGCGCTCGGAGAGCGTGCGGTGCACGGGCTGATCGGTGGGCTTGTCCAGTCCGCCGATCAGCAGGTCGGCCACGGTCGGACTCACGTAACGTCGTCCCTGGGCAACGGTGCGGATCGCCTTGACGAGGTCGTCCGGCGCCGACTCCTTGGTCAGGTAACCGGATGCTCCCGCACGTATCAGATTGATGGCGTACTGGTCTTCCGGATAGGTCGACAGGATCAGCACCGGCAAGGCAGGCAGTCTCTGTCGGATCAGCTTCAGCACGTCAATGCCATTCCGATCCGGCATGGAAATGTCGAGCACGAGCACGTCGAACTCGCTGTCGCGCAACTGCGCCATCACTTCGTCGCCGCTGCCAGCTTCGCCCGTCACCTCGATGTCAGGCTCCTCGGCAATGAACTGGCGCAGACCTGCACGCACGATCTCGTGATCGTCGGCGATCAGGACGCGAATCATCTGTGTCTCCACGGTGAAGGACGGCCCGGCTTCGGATGGATGGACCGGGCCGGCTTTTTTGCATTGTAGTGCTGCCGCGCGGCCAAATATGTCAGTCTCAGGCTGACATGTCTGGAGGGATACCTGCCCCCACGCGCGCTGTCGGAAATGCACAACGGGCGCACAAGGCGCCCGTTGCCGGTTTGTCGAGGTCTGTCGACAGTGGGAGCTGGGGCGGTCTGGAGGGGCCCGCCCCGGCACCTGACCGGATTACTGCATCTTCGTACCGGCCTGACCACCCGCGCTGGCACTGGATTCGCTGGTTTCGCCCTTCTTGGACTTGCCCTTGGCTTGCTTGCCCTGATGGCCCTTCGGCGCATCCATCTGGGCACCGGTACCGCCGTCAGCCGAGGCCCCAGGCGTCACCGCACCACCGGAAGCATTGACCGATGCGCCAGTGCCGGTTTGCAGGGACGGCGCGTTCACAGCGGCACCGACGCCGGCCTGTGTGCCGGCAGTTCCGGCGGTGGCTCCAGTGCCTTGCGCCATCGCAAGCGACGAGGCGGCGGCAATCGACAGGGCGGACAGGGAGATCAGCAGCTTGTTCATGGAAGACTCCTTTACTGGAATGCCCCGCAGCGAAACATTCGCCGCGGCATTCACGCGGTGTCACGTGAACTGAGGCCCAGTCTATGGACTCGCTCCACTCGCTTCTGTGAGGACTTGTAATGCCCTGTAAGCAGAGGTGAGGACATCGCTGCTACAAATCGGCACGATTCGACGCGATTCAACACAGCGCGCCATGCGAGGGCATCGCGGGCCTGCCCCCAACCATCAACGGCTGACGCCAAATATGAAAAAGCCGGGATGCCACGCGCGCGCGGTATCCCGGCTCTTGCACCTGGTTACAGCTTCTACAGGTTCGGCGCCAGAGCGCGCTCGAGCGTAAGGCGGTCCTCGCCGCGACGGGCCACCATATCGTCGAGCTGGTCCTGGCCGATCTTGCCAATGCTGAAGTAGGTCGAGTCCGGATGCGACAGGTAGAAGCCGCTCACCGATGCCGCCGGCGTCATGGCCAGCCCCTCGGTAATGCCCATGCCGATGTCGGCAGCATCGAGGAACGCGAACATCGGCGCCTTGACCGTGTGCTCCGGGCACGCCGGATAGCCGGGTGCCGGACGAATACCGCGATACGCCTCGGCGACGAGCTGATCATTGTTCAGCGACTCTGCGGCGTCGTAGCCCCAGAGATCCTTGCGCACGCGCTCGTGCAGGCATTCGGCGAACGCCTCGGCCAGACGATCGGCCAGCGCCTTGAGCATGATGGCGCTGTAGTCGTCGTGGTCGGCCTCGAACTGCGCCTCCTTCTTGTCCACGCCGATCCCGGCCGTGACCGCGAACAGGCCAATGTAGTCGGCCACGCCGCTCGACTTCGGCGCGATGAAATCAGCCAGGCAACGGTTCGGGCGACGCACCCCATCCACCACCGGACGCTCGCTCTGCTGGCGCAGGTTGTTCCAGGTCAGCGCGACCTTGCTGCGCGACTCGTCGGTATAAATCTCGACGTCGTCGTCATTGACCGTATTGGCCGGCAGCAGCGCCATCACGCCGTTGGCCGTCAGCCAGCGTCCCTGGATCAGGCGAGCCAGCATGCTCTTGCCATCCGAGAAGACGCGTCGGGCCGATTCGCCGACGATCTCGTCGTTTAGGATGTCCGGGAATTTGCCGGCCAGGTCCCAGGTCTGGAAGAACGGGCCCCAGTCGATGTAGTTGGCCAGTTCGGACAGATCGTAGTTGCGGAACACGCGGCGGCCGATGAACTTCGGCTTCGGCGGCACATAGGCGCTCCAGTCGATCGGCGTCTTGTTGGCGCGCGCCTGGGCCAGCGACACCATCGGCGTGGCCTTCTTGTTGGCGTGCTGCGTGCGAATGCGGTCGTAGTCGGACTTCAGCTCGTCCAGATACTTCGCCGCGCCTTCGTCAGACAAGAGGTTCGACGCCACGCTGACAGAGCGCGAGGCATCGGGCACGTAGACCACCGGGCCTTCATAGTTCGGCGCGATCTTGACCGCGGTATGCACGCGCGATGTGGTGGCGCCGCCGATCAGCAGCGGAATCTTCTTCACGCGGAAGTAATCGTCGCGCTGCATCTCCGAGGCAACGTAGGCCATTTCCTCGAGCGACGGCGTGATCAGGCCGGACAGCCCGACAATGTCCGCGCCCTCGACCTTAGCGCGCGCCAGGATCTCGTTGCACGGCACCATCACGCCCATGTTGACCACTTCGAAGTTGTTGCACTGGAGCACCACCGACACGATGTTCTTGCCGATGTCGTGCACGTCGCCCTTCACGGTGGCGATCACGATCTTGCCGCGCGCGCGCACGTCGCCGCCGGCCTCGGCCACCAGGCGCTTTTCTTCCTCGATAAACGGCAGCAGATGCGCCACGGCCTGCTTCATCACACGGGCGCTCTTCACCACTTGCGGCAGGAACATCTTGCCCGCGCCGAACAGGTCGCCGACGATGTTCATGCCATCCATCAGCGGCCCCTCGATCACCTCGATGGGACGGCCACCGCGCGCCGCGATCTGCTGGCGCACTTCCTCGGTGTCCTCGACGATGAACGTGGTGATGCCGTGCACCAGCGCGTGCGCCAGGCGATCGCCCACCGGCACCGGTTGCTCGGGCGTGCCGCGCCAGGCCAGGTTCTCTTCCCGCTTCGTGCCACCGCCCTTGAAGCGGTCGGCGATCTCCAGCAGGCGATCGGTGGCGTCGTCGCGACGGTTCAGCACCACGTCTTCCACGCGCTCGCGCAATTCCGGGTCGAGCTGGTCGTACACGCCAAGCTGGCCGGCGTTGACGATGCCCATGTCCATGCCCGCCGCGATCGCGTGGTACAGGAACACGGTGTGGATCGCCTCGCGCACCACGTCGTTGCCGCGGAACGAGAACGACACGTTCGACACCCCGCCGCTGACCTTGGCGTACGGCAGGTTCTGCTTGATCCAGCGCGTGGCTTCGATGAAGTCCACCGCGTAGTTGTTGTGCTCCTCGATACCGGTGGCCACCGCGAAGATGTTCGGATCGAAGATGATGTCCTCGGGCGGGAAGCCCACTTCGTTCACGAGGAAGTCGTAGCTGCGCTTGCAGATCTCGGTCTTGCGCTCGAACGTGTCCGCCTGGCCCTTCTCGTCGAATGCCATCACCACGCTGGCCGCGCCATAACGGCGGATCTGCGTGGCGTGGTGGCGAAACTGTTCCTCACCTTCCTTGAGCGAGATCGAGTTCACCACGGCCTTGCCCTGCACACAGCGCAGGCCCGCCTCGATCACGTCCCACTTCGACGAATCGATCATGATCGGCACGCGCGCGATGTCCGGCTCAGATGCGATCAGATTCAGGAAGCGCACCATCGCCGCCTTCGAATCGAGCATCGCCTCGTCCATGTTGATGTCGATGATCTGCGCGCCGTTCTCCACCTGCTGGCGGGCCACCGCCAGGGCTTCGTCGAACTGGCCGTTCAGGATCATGCGCGCGAATGCCTTCGAACCGGTGACGTTGGTACGCTCGCCAACGTTGACGAACAGCGTGTCGTCGTCGATCGTAAACGGCTCCAGACCGGACAGGCGCATCGGACGCGGGGGCAGGTTTTGCTGGCTCATGATTTCTGTTCTCTTGCGTACGATGGCTTCAGGCGGCGGATTGTGCGGTGTCTTCGCGATACTGGCCGGGCCAGGTGCGTGGCGTCTTGTTGGCCACGCTCTTGGCGATGGCAGCGATGTGATCGGGCGTGGTGCCACAGCAGCCGCCCACCAGGTTCACCAGGCCGGATGCCGCGAACTCCTCCACCAGCGCGGAAGTGACCTCGGGCGTTTCATCAAAGCCGGTATCGCTCATCGGATTGGGCAGGCCGGCGTTCGGGTAGCACGACACCGCGGCATCGCACACCTTGGCCAGTTCGGCGATGTACGGGCGCATCAGCGTGGCGCCAAGCGCGCAGTTCAGGCCGAACGTGACAGGCTTCGCGTGGCGCAGGCTGTTCCAGAACGCCTCCACGGTCTGACCGGAGAGAATGCGGCCCGAGGCATCGGTCACGGTGCCCGAGATCATCACCGGCACGCGCTCGCCGGTGTCCTCGAACAACTGGTCGATCGCGAACAGCGCGGCCTTGGCGTTGAGCGTGTCAAAAATTGTCTCGACCAGGAACACATCGGCCCCGCCTTCGAGCAGGGCCTTGCCCTGTTCGTAGTACGAATCGCGCAGTTCCTCGAAGGTGACATTGCGCGCGCCCGGGTCGTTGACGTCCGGGCTGATGCTGGCCGTCTTCGGCGTCGGGCCGAACGCACCGGCCACGAAGCGCGGCTTGTCCGGCGTGCTGTACTTGTCGCACGCGGCGCGCGCCAGGCGGGCGGCCTCGACGTTCATCTCGTACGCGAGGTCGGCCATCTTGTAGTCTTCCTGCGCCACGCGCGTGGCGCCGAACGTGTTCGTCTCGATCAGGTCGGCGCCGGCGGCCAGGTACTGCTCATGAATCTCCGTGATGACCTGCGGACGGGTCAGCAGCAGCAATTCGTTATTGCCCTTCACGTCGATCCGATGGTCGGCGAAGCGCGTGCCCCGATAGTCAGCTTCCGTGAGCTTGTAACGCTGGATCATCGTGCCCATCGCGCCGTCGAGAATCAGAATGCGGTCGCGCAGCAGCTTCGGCAGGCTGGCGGCCCGGGTGTAGGGGCGTGGTTGGGATTGGGCGGCGCTCATGGTGGGGCTCGATCTTCGATGCGACGGCGGAGCCGCGCAGTTTGTGACAATTCAGAACCGGCGATTTTATCAGGTAGATCAAGGCATTGCGGCGGTCAGGGACTTGCCCTGCCACATTGATGGCCGGGTGTCGGGCCCGGTGTCGGCCCGGGTGCCGGGCCAGTTGTCAGCAACCGGCCGCGCGCCTACACTGAGAGACGCATTCGTCACGCTTATCCGCACCATGCAAACCCTCAGCCCCAATGACGCCCGGACCCTGCTCGAAGGCGAGCCCGATGCATTGTTCATCGATTGCCGCAGCGAGATGGAATACCTGTTCGTCGGTCATCCCCGCGGGGCGCACAACGTTCCCTGGAACGACGGCCCCGACTGGGAGGTCAATCCGCATTTCGTGCAGGCGGTGAAAAAACTGGCCGGGCAAGCCTCGGCCCGCCCGGTCGTGCTGATCTGCCGCAGCGGCAACCGGTCGTCCGCAGCCGCTCGCGCGCTGGAAGGCGCCGGATTCGCCACTATCTACTGCGTACTGCATGGATTCGAAGGCGACCTCGACGCCCAGCGCCATCGCAACACGGTCAACGGTTGGCGTCACGACGGGCTACCCTGGGAACAATATTGATCTGATTTCGCGACTTCTGAGAAGACAGCAACGCCCGCAAAAGCGGGCGTTTGTTTTTGGAGGCGGACAAACGGTCTACCGCCGCCGCGCCTCCCGGTGTGATGCGACGCGCCAGTGGTCAGTGCATGACCAGCGGGTTGTTCATCACCGTATCGAATTTGCCGAGAAACTCATCGACTTCTTCCACGGAGGGTTCGCTCTCGATCAAACGCGTCACATCGGCGCGGAAGGTCTCGGCCATCAGGCCACCGAGGAAAATTTCGCGTTTCAGATTCTTGTCGACGATCTCGTAACCGCCCGAGGCAAGGGTCGCATGCTCGACGTCTGCTCCAAACTCGACAATGCAGTAATTGTCGCTGTTGTAGATCATTTGCATCGCACTTTCCTCCTGGCATAGTTAGCGGCAACTCCGCGCATTGCTGCGCTCCCGGCACAAGGCCTATGGAATTGACGCGATTTCCTCTCCAAGCTGAGGGTAGTCGCCCGTAATTCAAGTTGTACGACCGGGCGGACCTTGTCGTGCCATTGCTGCCCTCTTACATTGGGCATCGGCGCAGCCTGCAAGTTTCTTGAGCGCCGTGCACTACTGTGTTGCGATATTTCCAATGGCGTTACGGAATATCACACTGGCCGCCACAAGCCGCGTGTCCCAGGAACGCGTCGAACATCGCATGGAAACGTTCCGGTTGTTCGATGAATGACAGGTGCGCCGCGTCCGGCAGCACTTCCAGCCTTGAACCGTGAATCTCACGGGCGATGGCTTCGGCGATCGACACCGGCGAGCCCTCGTCCTTGTCGCCGACCACCACTAGCGTCGGGCAGTGAATCCGGGAGATCGCGCGGGCCAGATCGAAGGCTTCGATGGCCTGCGCTACACCAACATAGCCGCGCACTGGTGTTTCCAGCAACATTTTCCTGATTCTCTCGACGATTTCTGGGTGCCGCTCCCGGAACGGTGCGGTCAGCCACCGATTCAGCGTCGACTCGACGGTCCCGCCCATGCCATGCGCTTCCACCTGTCCGATCCGGTCGGCCCACATCGCCCGGGCTTCCAGCGGCGTGTGGTGAATCGTGTCCACCAGCGTCAGCGACAACAGCCGCTCCGGATGGCGCACGCCCAACGTCTGCGCCACCATACCGCCCACCGACACCCCACAGAAGTGGGCCTGCGCGATATCGAGTTCGTCCATCAGCGCCACCACGTCGTCGGCCAGCCGCGTCATCGTGTAGGCGCCCACCGGCGCATCGCTACCCCCATGGCCCCGCATGTCGAAACGCAGCACGCGATAGCGTGCGGCAAGGTGCCGCGCGGTGTCATCCCACAAAGTCAGATTCGCACCGAGCGCATGGGCCAGGATCACCCAAGGGCCTTCGGTACCATCGACGCGCACTTGCAAATGCACATCCCCGACCCGAAGCCGGTTCGTTTGCGACGCGGTCGATGCGGAAGTGTCAGACATGTGTCAGTCTCCGTACGGTCATGGCGCCACCCACCGGCTCCCAAGGCGCATTCGTCAATGTGTCTCACTACTACGATAGACGAGATCGATCTGAGTGCCATCAGGCTCCGTCTGACGCAGACGCGCCGGCATCCAGTTCAGGGACGGCGCCAGCCAGATTTCCACCTTGCGTTTGTCGTTCGGGTGGCGCGGCAGGCGCACGAAGTGCTTCGTGCGCACCCTGTCGATACCGATATCAATGTCCTGTTCGCCAACGTACTGCACCTGCATGACTTCCACTTCCCGCGTGTCGGACACGTTGAACGTCTCCGTCACGCCCGGGGTCGCATAGCGCTGCGGATCGCCCCGCGCCCACCCAACCAGTTGCAGGAACACGCTGAAGCGGTCCTGGAATGCTGACGGCATTGGCACCTGTCCGCCACGCGTTTCAAACACCACTGTGCCTGCCGTGCGATCAAAGCGGGCGACTTCGACCTTGCTGCGCCGGGCCTCCTCGTAACGTGTGGGATTCAGCCCCCCGTCGTTCATGTCGCCCGAGCTCTGAAACGCAAAGCGGAACCAGAGCACGCGGGTTTCCACCGCCAGCCGGTAGTGCTGACCGTCCTGCTGCCACGTGATCCGGCCATCGGGGTTCTGCACGCCATTGACAAAACTGGCATAGCGCAGCACCACCGACGGCGGTGCGTCGTACCTGGGCGCGGGCGGGCTCGGTGGGGCCGCTGGGGCTGCCGGCGTCGCTGCGGGCGGCGCAGCCGCCGCCGATCCCTCTCCGCCTGATCCGGTGGTTGTCGTGGTCTGGCCGCTTTCCGCCGTGGCGAGTGCCGGCGCGGGTTCCGGCGGCGCAGGTTTTGGCGGTGGTGAAGGGGCTGGCGGCTGCGGCACCGGTCGTGGCGCGGGCACGGGCGGAGGAGGCGCCGGCGGAGCCGGTGGCTTGGGCGGCGGCAGCAGGATGGCGTCGAGCGTTGGGGTCGGCTCGATATCGGGCAGGCTCGGCGCCGGCGCATGAACCAGACGCAGCAGCGCCAGCAAATGGGCGGCCACCACCAGCAGAATGACCACAACCCATCTGCGACGGCGCTGCCACCAGCTCAGCGTGCCGCCCCGCGACCGACTACGAGGTTTGACCGGTTTGTCCGGCCCGTTGGTTGCCATCTAGGTAACCGAGTTCCGAAGAGATTTGCCGGGCGATATCGCGCACGCGCCGATCCACCGTACCGCCCCATTCTGCATCGAATACGCTCTGCGCGCCGAGCACGATCAGCGCCATCGCCAGATGGCCATTCGCGTCGAACACGGGCGTGGAGATCGCATTGATGCCCGGCAACACCCCGCCGCGCGTGCGTGCCGCGCCGTGCTCTCGCACGTCCGCGCAGATCGCGTCATATTCGTCCAGCGATACGGGCATGTCAGGCAGTGGGACGGTGCCACGCGTGGCCAGTTCCCGCTCGATCAGCGGCAGTGTCTGGCGGCGCGACAGATAAGCCCCATAAAGGCGGCCCGTGGCCGAGTTGAGCATCGGCATGACGTCACCGAGCCGCAGGCTGGCGCTGACCGGATGGCTCGATTCCTCCCAGTGGACGATGGTCGGCCCGTGGTTGCCCCACACGGCGATACCGGCGGTCTGGTCGATCTCGTCACGCAGCTGCGACAGGATCGGGCGCGCCTTGCGCACCGGGTCGAGCCGGTTCAGCCCGGCCAGGCCAAGCTGCAGCGCGAACGGGCCAAGGTCGTAGCGCTGGCTCACGGCGTCCTGCGTCACGGCGCCCAGCCGCTGGAAGCTAACCAGATAGCGGTGCGCCTTGGCCGGACTCATGTCCGCCGCCGCGGCCAGGTCGCGCAGCATCATCGCGCGCGGCGACGCGGCCAGCGCCTGCAGCAGCCGGAATCCCACCTCGATGGACTGGATGCCCGCACGCCTGGTGTCGTCGGCAATATCGTCCCGGGTATCGTCGTCTTCGGCTGCGGTCATGCGTTCCTGGCAAGCGTATCGGTATTGCCGGCCATTCTATACGGTGCGCCCGCGCCGCTCCGGTAGACTGTGGCCCATCCGATTTGCCTATGTTCGACTCCGCATGAAACTCGCCACCCTGAAGGATGGTTCGCGCGACGGCCAGCTCGTCGTTGTCTCGCGCGACTTGAAAACCGCGCACTTCGCCACCGATATCGCAGGCAAGCTCCAGACCGTGCTCGACGACTGGGCCTTCTACGCGCCGCAGCTCCAGGACCTGTATGACGCGCTGAACGCCGGCCGGTCACGCCACCCGTTCCCGTTCCAGACCAAGGACTGCATGGCGCCGCTGCCGCGCGCGTACCAGTGGGCCGACGGCTCGGCCTACGTGAACCACGTGGAACTGGTGCGCAAGGCGCGCGGCGCGGAGATGCCGCCCGAGTTCTGGACCGACCCGCTGATGTATCAGGGCGGCTCCGACGACTTCATCGGCCCGCAGGACGACATCGTCTGCGCCAGCGAGGCCTTCGGCATCGATTTCGAGGCCGAAGTGGCCGTGATCACCGGCGACGTGCGCATGGGCGCCACCCCCGACCAGGCCGGGGAGGCCATCCGGCTGGTGATGCTGGCCAACGATGTTTCGCTACGCAACCTGATCCCGGCCGAACTCGGCAAGGGTTTCGGCTTCTTCCAGAGCAAGCCCGCCACGGCGTTTTCGCCGGTGGCGGTCACGCCGGACGAACTCGGCGACGCCTGGCGCGAGCGCCGCGTGCATCGCCCGATGGTGGTCCACTGGAACAGCAAGAAGGTGGGCTCGCCCGACTGCGGCACCGATATGGTGTTCGACTTCGGCCAGCTGATTGCCCACATCTGCAGGACGCGCAACGTGCGCGCGGGCAGCATCGTCGGCTCGGGCACGATTTCGAACGTCGATCGCAGCAAGGGGTACTGCTGTATCGCCGAAAAACGCATGATCGAGACGATCGACGGCGGCAAACCCGAGACCGAGTTCATGAAGTACGGCGATGCCGTCCGTATCGAGATGTTCGACGCCGAACACAAGTCGATCTTCGGCGCGATCGACCAGGTGGTGGCCGCACCATAACGGGCACCGGCCCATAAGAGGCGCTATCAAAATGAAGCGAAGCGGTTCTGGCTAGGGTGACGCAGGGGTTTCGGCTCGTATGCGAGCCGCCTGCGGAACGGCACGTGCCTGCGAGCACATGCGCGCCCTGCAAGGGCGCGGCCGCAGACAGTACAAGTGGACCGGCCAAGGCCGCGCAACAACGCCAGAATCTTTTTGATAGCGCCTCTAAGGCATGCAAGCCTTGCCGCGCCAGGCGTTCCTGGGCCTATAATTCCCCGACCAGCCGGTCGGGGAATTGCATTCGACGCGTCTTCCTTGCGTCCCTTCGCGCTCCTTCGCCTCTTTCGGACATCCAGTTCCCCTGCCCGGCGGCCCGAAACTTCTTCGATACCCGCCCAAATGACCACTTCCGACGCCAATACCCTGCCCCCGCGCCTTGCGCGCTATCGCGCCCTGACCCTGCGCCGCCACGGCCCCATCCTTGAGGTGATCATGGGCGCGGCCCAATCGGCCAACCAGAAACTGGCCACCGCCGACGCCTCCATGCACCGCGAACTGGCCGAGATCTGGCGTGATATTTCGGCGGAACCCGAAATCCGCGTGGCGCTGATCCGTGGCGAAGGCAAGGGCTTCTCGGCCGGCGGCGACCTCGGACTGGTCGAGGAGATGGCCAACGATTTCGAGACGCGCACCCGCGTCTGGCATGAGGCACGCGACCTGGTCTACAACGTCATCAACTGCGACAAGCCGATCGTCTCCGCGATGCATGGCCCGGCCGTTGGCGCGGGGCTGGTAGCCGGGCTGCTGGCCGATATCTCGATCGCGGCAAAGACCGCGCGCATCGTGGATGGCCATACCCGGCTGGGTGTGGCCGCCGGCGATCATGCCGCCATCGTCTGGCCGTTGCTGTGCGGAATGGCCAAGGCCAAGTACTATCTGATGCTGTGCGAGTCGGTCAGCGGCGAGGAAGCCGAGCGGATCGGCCTGGTATCGCTGGCGGTGGAAGAAGACGAACTGGTCGCGAAAGCGTTCGAGGTGGCCAACCGGCTTGCTGCCGGATCGCAGACCGCCATCCGCTGGACCAAGTACGCGCTCAACAACTGGCTGCGCATGGCCGGCCCCGCGTTCGATACCTCGCTGGCGCTCGAATTCATGGGCTTTGCCGGCCCCGACGTGCACGAAGGCATGGCGAGCCTGCGTCAGAAGCGGCCGCCCGAATTCAAGTAACCGGTCGTCCTGCTCACGTTTCGGGACGACCATGTCAGACGGAGTTGCGCGACCATGTTCGGACAGTTACCCGATTTCACCAACAGCTACGAGTTCCTTCGCAAGCTCTGGGCTTCCGGCAGCGGAATGCCCAGCGGGCTGATGCCCGGCCTGAGCGCGATGACGCCCCCGATGGATCTCGAGGGCATCGACAAGCGGATTCACGACCTCAAGGCAGTGGAAAGCTGGCTGCAGCTCAACTCGAGCCTGCTGCGCACGACCATCCAGGGCCTTGAAGTGCAACGGGCCACGCTGGTAGCGCTGCAGACGTTTGGCAGCGCGCTCTCCCCCGATGCCATGCAGAGCGCGATGGAAAACGTGGCGCGCGCCGCCAGCGCCCCGAGCGCCGCACCGCATCACCAGTACGGCGCTGCCGAGACGGTCTCGGAAGCACAAGCCGATGCGGAAAATGACGAGCCCGCCGATGACGACATCGACGCGCCGCCCGAATCCGGCGCCGAAGCCTCGGCCACTTCCACCGGACCCGCCCAGGTGCCGCCCAATGCATCGCTGTGGTGGGACCTGATGCAGCAACAGTTCAACCAGATCGCCAGCAGCGCGGCGGCGGCGGCCAATGTCACGCCGTTCAGCAACCTTGGTGGCTTCGGCGCCAGCCCGGCAGGCAGCGAGTCTGCTACGAGCACCACGAGCACCACGAGCACCACGAGCACCACGAGCGCCGGCGATAACAAGTCCGGTCCTGCACCCAAGGGGGCGAAGACGTCCGGGACGAAGAAGGCGGGAACAAAGACCGTAGCCAGGAAATCCGCAAAATCGGCGACAAAGCCGGCGGCGAAGACATCGGGCAAGCCGGCTGCAAAGAAACCCGCAGCCCGAAAGGCATCGGCCGGGAAATCGACGGCCAAGCCTGAGACCCCGCCAGCGCCCGGCACGCCGGAGGACACGTTCGAGTGAGCGCGCTCTCCGCACATTCGGCGGAGGCCTCGGCCCGCGCCCGCCAGCGCCAGAGCACCGCTCTGGTGATGATGGGCGGTGGCGCGCGGGCCGCGTACCAGGCCGGTGTGCTGTCCGGTATTGCGAAGATCGCCGCGCGTCTTGGGCTGGCACATTGCCCGCTGCCGTTCGGCATCATCGCCGGGACATCCGCGGGTGCGATCAATGGCGCGGGCCTGGCGGTCGGCGCCGCCGACTTCCGCGCGGCCACGGACAAGCTGTCAGCGCTCTGGCACAGCCTGCACGCCGACGACGTCTACCGGACCGACGTGCTGCGCGTGGGCGTTTCCGGCGCGCGATGGCTGTCCTCGCTGGCCTTCGGCTGGGTCACGCGGCGGTCATCGCCACGCGCGCTATTCGACAATGCGCCGCTCGGCAGCTTCCTGACCGAGCTGTTCGAGCCGGAGCGCGTCCAGGCCAGTCTGGACGCCGGCGTGCTGCAAGCCTTCGCGGTCACGGCGCTGTCGTACAGCACCGGCCGCCATGTCACGTTTTATCAGTCTCACCGCCGTATCCACGGATGGCAACGCAGCCAGCGCATGGCCGTGGAGTCCGCGATTGGCGTCGATCACCTGCTGGCATCGGCCTCGATTCCGTTCCTGTTCCCGGCCATACCGCTCGAACTCGAAGGCCATCACGAATGGTTCGGCGACGGCACGATGCGGCAGATGTCGCCGCTGTCACCCGCGATTCACCTTGGCGCGTCGCGCATCCTGGCCATCGGCGCCGCGTCGCGCCAGCGGGCCGGCTGGTTCGATACCGTGCCATCGGGCGGCTATCCGTCGCTGGCGCAGGTTGGCGGCCAAGCCCTGGCCAGCATCTTCCTGGATGGCCTGCAGGCCGACATCGAGCGACTCATGCACATCAACCGGCTGCTGTCGCGGATGCCCGAGATGGCCAACGACACCGAAGGCTGGCGCCCGGTGCAGGTCATGACGATTTCACCCAGCGAGCCGATCGAGGCCATCGCGGCCGAGCACCTGAATCGCCTGCCACGCACCGTGCGCGCGTTCCTGTCGCCACTGGGCGGCACCGAGGCGCGCGGCGCCGCGTTCGCGAGCTATCTGTTGTTCGAACCCGAGTTCACCCAGGCCTTGCTGGCGCTGGGCGAACGTGACGCGGCCGCCCAGGGCGACCAGATCGCCGCATTCCTCTATGGAGTGGTGCCGGAAACCACGCCGGCCAAAAAAGAAGTGACAGAAGTGTCGCAATAGCGCCACTTTTTGCGACAACAACCGGCAATCTGATTGAAATCGCTACGATCCGGGCTACAACGGAGTAGAGAAATCATTCGAGAATAATTCTTGTCTGGTAGAATCCGCCCGTAATTTCAAAGGCTTAGCATGCTCTACCCCGAACTGTTCAAATCGTTGGAGGCGGTCCGCTGGCACATGGACAAGGACATCCCCTGGGATACCTTCGACGCCAGCCTGCTCACTGACGACCAGGCGAAAACCATCCGCATGAATGCCATCACCGAATGGTCGGCCCTGCCCGCCACGGAGATGTTTCTGCGCGACAACCGCCACGACTCCGACTTTTCGGCGTTCATGAGCATCTGGTTCTTCGAGGAACAGAAGCACTCGCTGGTGCTGATGGAGTACCTGCGCCGTTTCCGTCCGGACCTGGTGCCGACCGAGGAAGAGCTGCACGCCGTGCGCTTCGAGTTCGATCCGGCCCCGCCGCTGGAAACGCTGATGCTGCATTTTTGCGGCGAGATCCGCCTGAACCACTGGTACCGCCGTGCCGCCGAATGGCACTCGGAACCGGTGATCAAGCATATCTACCGCACGCTGTCGCAGGACGAGGCACGCCATGGCGGCGCCTACCTGCGCTACATGAAGAAGTACCTGAACCAGTTTGGCGACAACGCGCGTGCCGCGTTCGCCAAGATCGGCGTGCTGATGGCGTCGGCCCGTCGCACGGAAAAGCCGCTGCACCCGACCAACCTGCACGTGAACAAGGCGCTGTTCCCGAACGACACGGTGCAGTCCCGCCTGCCCGATCCGGACTGGCTCGAGCACTGGCTCGACGAACAGATCCGCTTCGACGAGATCTGGGAAAAGAAGGTCATCGAGCGGATTCTGCACAACATGTCGCTGCTGTTCGAGCGCACGTTCGACACGGTGCAGGACCTGAACCGCTACCGCAAGGAACTGAACATCAGCCTGCAGAGCGGCGGTGCCCAACCTGCCCAAGCCTGAGCGTTCCGGCCCCGCTTGAGCACCTGAGCATGCCAAACCCCATCGGATACGATGGGGTTTTTCTTTCTCCACGACACATGAACGCACCCGCCTTCGAATCCAAGCTGGTCCCCGCCGACGATGTCGCGGCCCTGCACGCCGCAGTGGCAAAGCTGCCGCGCCCGCTGGTCTTCACCAACGGCGTGTTCGACATCCTCCATCGCGGCCACGCCACGTATCTGGCGCAGGCGCGCGCGATGGGCGCCAGCCTGGTGGTCGGGGTGAACAGCGACGCTTCGGTGAAGATGCTCGGCAAGGGCAACGATCGCCCGCTCAATCACGATGCCGATCGCATGGCGCTGCTGGCCGCGCTCGCGTCAGTGGATCTGGTGGCGATGTTCCGCGAGAAGACGCCGGTGGAACTGATCCGGCTGGTGCGGCCGGACGTTTACGTGAAGGGCGGCGACTACGACATCGACACGCTGGAGGAAACGCGGCTGGTGCGTAGCTGGGGCGGACAGGCATACGCGATCCAGTTCCTGCACGACCGCTCGACCACCAAGCTGCTGACGAAGGTACGCGGCGGCTGAGCCGGGTGTTAGAAGCCGTTTCAAGAAGATTCTGGCGTCGTTGCAGGGCCTTGCCGTTCTACTTCTACTGTCTGCAGCCCCTCGTCTAGCCAGAACTGCTTCGCTTCATTTTGAACCCGCTTTTTAACCCTCGGCACGCGTCGCGACTGGCTCGCCGCGCGCCTGGGTCACCGGGCGGCAGTCCTGCAGCACATCACCGCCATAGCGCAGCCTCACTTCGTCCATCCGCGCGCGCACGGCATCGTCGGCGTGCGCCACGCGCAGCCACTGCCGCGCGATCGCTCTCGGCGCATCGCTGATCTGCGCGGTGCGCACGCCCTGCCCGCGCAATACTTCCAGGAATTTGTCGGCACGCTCGCGGTCACGGAACAGTCCGAGCGAAACCGTGTACGACTCGGGATTCTCGCCCGCCACCACCGATACGTCGGTGACCTTGCGGCGACGCAGCTCCGCCAGCTTTCGATCGGCGTTCTCGCGCGTCGGCTGGGCCGGCAGATGAACCCACCACCGCACCTGCTCCGATCGCTCGAACTGCTCCATCGGCAGGGGTGCGGTCACGGCAATCGCCTTCAGGTCCTCGATCGCGCGCTGCACGTTCTGCGCCGTGAAGCCGCCCACCTCCATGCAACTATCGGCGGATGTCCGCGCGGTGCTGGAGATGGCCGCCGGATGGGCCGCGCGTGGCGCTGCCGGGGACGATGCCGGAGCCACTGCCGCGTCCGCAGCCTCCGCCGCCCTCGGCGGCTGGATCTGCATCCGCTCCACCCGCGCCTGCTGCCCCAGGCGTTGCGGCTCGCGCGGGCTTTCTGCCCAGCCGGCCAGTGGTTCCGGACCGAACTTGCCGGCCACGGCCGCCGCAAGCCAAAGGTTGACGAGCAGCAGGATCAGCAGCAGGGCGTTGAAACCTTTGCGGAGCATGGTGACGAATGACAGGCGACGGATAGGGGTTGCGCAGGTATGTCAGGCAGGCAGCGCCATGGCGTGCAACCCGAGCAGCACGAGATTATCGTGCATCTCGAACGGCATCGCGAGCGCGCCAGCCACCGCGTGCCGCGCGCCGCCCGAGAGCAGGCAGCGGACCGGGCCGCGTCCCGCGAGCGCACGCCAGGAGCGCTCGATGGCACCGGCCTGCGCGGCCAGACAGCCCGCCGCGATCGCATCGTGAGTGTTGTCCGCGCCCAACGCCCGAACAGCTCGTTCGGCGCCCGCGCCGGTGTCGAGCACATCGAGTTCAGGCAATTGCGCAGTATTGCGGGCCAGCGTGCCGAGCATCAGTTCAAGGCCGGGCAAGATCAGCCCACCCTCGAAGCGGGCGCCATCCGCCGTGGCCGTGACGATATCGAGTGTGGTGGCCGTGCCCGCCGTCACGATCAGCAGGGTCTCGCCGGGCAACCACCGGTGCGCCCCGATACTGCCGACCCAACGGTCCACGCCAAGCTGCGTGGGCTCGCGATAGCCGTTGACGAGGTCGCCGTGCGCGGCCGTGGTACGTACCCAATGTGGCGACACCGCGCCAAATGCATCCTCCATCACGGCTTCCATGGCCGCCGCGATGGTCGGGCCGGCCACGTTGGCAATCCAGATCTCGGGCGTGGTCCCGGCGGCAAGTTGCCGCCATGTGCCGACCAGCGCCGAGCGCTCGGCAGGCACGGCGTGCGCCGCCGCGCCGCCGTGTCGCCAAGGTGAGGGCAGGACCGCGCCACCCTCGACGACATGCTCCGCAGCCACGGGCGCGTCATCGCACCACGCCCATTTGAGGCGTGTGTTGCCGATGTCGATCAGGAGCCGACTCATGCACTGGCTCCGCGCAGCGAGACTTCGCCACTGGCGATGCGCTGCAGCCCCTCGGGCGTGTGCAGCAGCAGGTAGCCTTCGCCATCCACACCACGCGCCAGCCCTTCGGCCTGCACCACGCCATCGTGCAGCAGGCGCACCGGCTCATCGCGAAATGCATCCCGCGCAGACCAGCGCGCCGCCATCGGCGCGAAGCCATCCACCAGGAATGCCTCGCGCATCCGCGCCAGCCGGTTCGCGATCGCAGCCAGGATGCGCGTCGGGTCCCGCTGCGGATCAAACGTCGTCATGGCCTCGGCCACGCCAGCCAGATCGCGGCCCAGGGCGGCTTCCATCGCCGGGTCACGCACCAGATTCAGGCCAATGCCGATCACCACCCAGACCCGCTCCGGCCCGGCAGGCACCGATTCGATCAGGATGCCCGACAGCTTGCGGCCGTCGATCTGGAGATCGTTCGGCCATTTCAGGCCAACGCGCGCGCCAAGCGCCGGGTCCACGTCCTCCAGCGCCTCGGCCAACGCCAGTCCCACGGCGAGACTCAGTCCGCTCAGGCGCGCCGGCGACAGCGCCAGCGGCATCGCCACCGAGAAAGTCAGGCCGGCTTGCCCCCGCCACGGGCGGCCATGCCGACCACGGCCTGCTGTCTGGCGATAGGCCACCCGCACGCTGCACGCGTCGTCCGACCAGGGCGCGGCGCGGCAGGCCTGTGTCAGGTCGGCATTGGTCGAGCCGGTTTCCTCGACCACCTCGACGGCCCAGGCGTGCGCGGCACCTGCTCCAAGCTCGAGATGCAGGAAATCGGCATCGATGCGCCAGTCGGGGGCGGATGGGGAACGGTCGGGGGCTTCTGACATGTCGAAAGCAAAGAACTCGGAATTCGGGGAGTTTCAGGGAATCAAACCCGCGCGGCGCGGTCTGGCGAGATTGTAGCCGCCACCGTGTCAGAAGGTGTCTGATCGCCATGCCGGCGGCCAGTAGCATAGAATCGAGACTCGCCCATCACATCAGCCTCATTTGGAACGCCAGCCGACACCCGTCATTGAGATATCGCGCCAGGACACCGACTTCCGCGTGCAGTTGCAGGGAGAGTGGACGGCCGTTGCGCTAGCCGGATGCCATGAAGCACGTGGCCTGCGCGCGCAACTGCACGAACTGTCCGAGGCGCCGCGCCACGCCGAGTGGTCCCTCGATGGCATCACGCGCCTCGACCATATCGGCGCACAACTGATCTGGCAGGCCTGGAATGGCCACATGCCTGACAACGTGTCGCTCAATGACGGCCAGAAGCGCGTATTCGCGCGCATCGCCGGCCTGCGCACCGAGGGCTGGAAGAAGCACATGGTCGAACGCTTCAACCCGGTGACAATCGTCGGCGCGAGCGTGCTGTCGTTTCTGGCCCAACTCGGCGTCGGCGTCACGATGCTCGGGCAACTGGTGTTCGACCTGTTGCGCTTCCTGCGCGCGCCGCAGCGCGGCCCCTGGCGCGAAATCTCCGCGAATATCTACAACGTCGGCTACAAGGCGCTCGGCATCACGGCGCTGGTCGCCTTCCTGATCGGCATCGTGCTGTCCTACCTGTCGGCCAATCAGCTGCGGATATTTGGCGCCAGCACGTTCATCGTCAATATTCTCGGCATGGCCGTTATCCGCGAGCTCGGTCCGGTGCTGGCCGCGATCCTGATCGCCGGCCGCTCCGGCTCGGCCATCACCGCGCAGATCGGCGTCATGCGGGTGACCGAGGAACTCGACGCGATGTCCGTGATGGGGATTTCCCATGGCTTCCGGCTGGTCATGCCGCGTGTGATCGCCCTGGCCATCTCCATGCCACTGCTCGTGGCCTGGACCGACCTGCTGGCGCTATTCGGTGGCATGGTCGCCGCCCGCCTGCAGCTCGACATCAGCTACGTGTACTTCCTGCGCCAGTTGCCCGATGCAGTGCCGGTTGCCAACCTGTGGTTCGGCCTGTGCAAGGGCGTGGTCTTCGGCATGCTGATCGCGCTGACGGCCTGCCACTTCGGCCTGCGCGTCAAACCCAATACGCAGAGCCTGGGCCAGGGCACGACCGCATCGGTGGTGACGTCGATCACCGTGGTCATCATCGCCGACGCCGTGTTCGCAATCCTGTTCAAGGACATCGGCATATGAGTCCAACCATTGAGCGCGGCACCCCGCGCGAGACGATCATCGAGGTGCGCAACCTCGAGAAGCGCTTCGGCGACAACGTGGTCCACAAGGATCTGAACCTCGAGGTCTATCGCGGCGAGGTGCTGTCGATCGTTGGCGGGTCTGGCTCGGGCAAGACCGTGCTGCTGCGCCAGATCGTCGGCCTGGACCGTCCGACCTCGGGCACGATCCGGGTCTTCGGCGAGAATCCCGCGGAACTGTCCGCTGACCAGTTGCAGGCCCTGCGCAGCCGCTGGGGGCTGCAGTTCCAGCGTGGCGCGCTGTTCTCCGCGCTGTCGGTGATCGACAATGTCGCGCTGCCGCTGCGCGAAATGCGCGCGCTGCCGGACGACCTCATCTGCCGGGCATCCCTGCTCAAGCTGCAACTGGTGGGGCTCTCCGCCAAGGACGCCGACAAGATGCCGTCCGACCTGTCCGGCGGCATGATCAAGCGCGTCGGGCTGGCCCGTGCCCTAGCGCTGGAACCCGAGCTGGTGTTTCTGGACGAGCCAACCGCTGGCCTCGACCCGATGGCCTCGGACGACTATGTGGCCCTGATCCGCGAACTGCGCCGTGAACTCGGCCTGACCGTGGTCATGATCACGCACGACCTCGACACGCTAGTGGCGCTGTCCGATCGCGTGGCCGTGCTGGCCGACCATCGAGTGCTGGCCGCCGCGCCAATTCCCGAGGTGATCAAGGTCGACCACCCATTCATTCGCGAATATTTCCTGGGCGAACGCGCCCAGCGCGCGCTGCAGGCGCTGCCGGCCCCCAAGGGCCCCGGCGCGCCGGACGCGCATCCTGGAGAAGTCTGATGGAAAACAAGTCAAACGCCTTCCTGGCCGGCGTGTTCACCATCGGCCTTGCCATCCTGGTATCGGTTTCCCTGTTCTGGTTCAGCAGCGATCACACCGTGCGCGTGCCGTACGACCTGATCACGCGATCGACGGTGAACGGACTGGGGCCGCAGGCCGACGTGAAATATCGCGGACTCGAGGTCGGCAAGGTCTTATCTATCAAGTTCGATCCGCAGGTGCCGGGCCAGATCATCGTCCGCATCAGCATCAACCATGACACGCCAATCACGCGCACCACGTATGCCACGCTAGGCTTCCAGGGCGTGACCGGCATTGCCTACGTGCAGCTCGACGATTCCGAGCGCACGGAGGGCGACACGAGCAGCTCGCCGCGGCTGACGACGTCGGCACGCGAGCCCGCGCGCATCGTGATGCGGCCCGGTTTCTTCGAGGAACTGGAAAAGCGCGGCGATTCACTGCTGACGCAGGCCGAAACACTGATGGCATCGCTCGACAGCATGTTCCAGCCCGCCAACCGCGACGAGTTGATGGCGGCCATCCGGGCCGTGCACAAGACCGCGGACGACTACTCGCATCTGAAGTCGACCCTGCAGCCGGCCGCCGAGAAGCTGCCCAAGGCCGTGGACAACCTGAACGCAGCGCTGGTGTCGACGAAGCGGCTGACCGATGAGATCGGCAACCCCGACGGCACGGTCATGCGCACGGTCAACCGCGTTGGCAACGACCTGCAGGTGGCTGCCGATTCAGTACAGTCCACCACCACCATCGTGAATCAGGAAACGCTGCCACAGATCAACGGACTGGCACGCGAGTCACGCCAGGCGGTGCGCAGCATCGACCGCGCCGCCAGTCAGTTCAACGACAAGCCAAGTAGCGTGCTGTTCGGCGGGCCATCGCCCACGCCTGGCCCGGGCGAGCCGGGTTTCCAGGCGCCCTGATCCGCAGCGCCCAACATTTGACGGTAACTCGACGGAAATTCACCATGACCATCGCCTCCGCTCTCCGATTCACCGCGCTGGGCCTGCTGATCGCACTGTCGGGCTGCAGCGTGCTGTCCTCGCAGCCGCCTTCGACCACCTATGACTTCGGCCCGCTGGCAGCGGCGCCATCTCAGCCGCCGGCACCGTTGCCAAAGCTGCGCATCACGCAGACCGACGGGCCGGTCTGGATGGACGGCAGCGGCATCTACTACCGGCTCCAGTACACGCAGGCGCAGCGGCTGCAGGCTTACTCGACGCAGCGTTGGGTAGACTCCCCGCAGCACCTGTTCAACGATCGCCTCCGCGACGCGGTGGCCGCTCGCGGCCCGCTGTCATGGTCGGGCGATACGACGATCCCGGCGCTCAAGGTCGACCTGCTCGCCTTCGAACAGGTTTTCGACTCCCCGACCAGCAGCCGCGGCGTGGTTCGAGCCCGCGCGACGGTCTACCACAAGGGCTTGATCGGACAGAAAACGTTCGTCGCCGAACAGCCGGCGCCAAGCGCGGACGGCCAGGGTGGCGTCAAGGCACTTTCGGCCGGCGTCGATGCCGTAATCGCCGCGATCCTCGACTGGACCGCGACGCTCCCGCTCGATGGCGCGCAGGCATCGAGCGCGCCGCCGGCCCCGCCGGCTCCGCAGCGCCGATGAGCGTAGAGTGGTAGCCGTGTCGGTCACATTGCTCGCCGTCTTACCGTAGTCATGGCACAGGCAACGCCCCCGCCCTCTCCCCACTCCCCCGCGCCTCCGGAACCGCAGCGGAGCCAACCGGAGGACACGCGCCAGTCCGAGCTCGAAGTCGCGCTGCTGCCGCGTCACTCGCCGGTGGCGCGCGTGGGCCTGCTCTGCTTCACACTGCTCGTGGTGTACGCGAGCCTCTATCCGTTCACCGGATGGGTCAACAACGGCGTCTCGGCGTTTGCCTTCCTGACCGCGCCGAAGCCGCGCTACATCACCGAGTTCGACCTGCTGACCAATGTGCTCGGCTACTGCCCGTTCGGCGCGCTCGTTGTGCTGTCTCTGCATCCGCGCGTGTCCGGCGCACGGGCCACGCTGATCGCGCTGGTGGCCGGCGCGCTGCTGTCCGGCTCGATGGAGGCGCTGCAGACCTGGCTGCCAACGCGCATCTCCTCGAACATTGACCTGATCACGAATGCGCTGGGCTCACTGCTCGGCGCGGCCGTGGTGGCGCCGTTCACCAGTGCGCTGGTGGACCGCGGCACCCTGACGCGACTGCGCTATGCGTGGTTCGAGCCGTACGCGAGCTTCGCGATCATCCTGATCCTGCTCTGGCCGTTCGCGCAGATCTTCCCGCAGGAGCATCTGTTCGGCATGGGCGGGATCGTGCGGGAATGGCTGACCGACCCGGACTCGTGGCCGATGGAGCTGGTGCAGGCCTATTTCCCTTCGCTGATCGCATGGCAGGACAACATCGGCCTGCGCCCTGACGATATGCAGGGCCAGTTGATGCTGGAGACCATGGTCACGGCATCGAGCTGGATCGGCACCGGCCTGTTCGCCTCGATCGCCATGCGGCGCACCGCGCCGATGCTGCGCATCCTGGCGGGCCTGCTGACTGCCGCGCTCATCATCAAGGCCGCGGTAGCCGAGCTGCAGTTCCCGGACGACAACGCCTTCAACTGGCTGTCCGAGGGGGGCCGCTTCGCGCTGCTGACGAGTTCGCTGGTGCTGGTGCTGCTGTTGCGCCTGCCACGCTGGCTGCGGGCGATCCTCGCCACGCTGGCGCTGGCGACGCTGATCGTGCTGACCAACGTGCTGCCGTCGAACCCGTACGCGTGGATTTCGGAGCAAGGCTGGCGCATGGGCCGCTTCATCCATTTCAACAGCCTCGCGCAATGGCTGGGCTGGCTATGGCCGCTCCTGGCGTTCTTCTACATCATCTGGCGATTCGAGCAGGCCAGCGTGCGACGCCGGCTGGTGCGGCGCGCGAGGCGCCGCGCCACCGAGCGCGCGGTGGCGGCCGCGACGGAAGCGCAGCAGGAATCGAAGCGGCCGCAATCCTGAGGCCGCTCCTGCTAGTGCAGTTGTCCGCCGCCCTCGCGAATATCCGCGTCCGTCGATAGCGACGTGGCCACCGCCACGCGCAACCCCGCGATCAGCGTATCGAGTGCGAGGCTCGGCGCCCCCGGATGACGCGCGGCCTGTTCGGGCAGATAGGGAATATGGATGAATCCCCCGCGCGTGGGCGCGGCGGCGCTGCCCGCCTTGCGATGGGCAAGCACATGCATCAGCCCATAGAACACGTGATTGCAGACGAAGGTACCGGCGGTCTGCGAGACCATCGCGGGCACGCCGGCCGCGCGCATGTCGCGCACGATCGCCTTGATCGGCAGGGTCGAGAAGTACGCGACCGGGCCATCCTTGGCGATCGGCGCGTCGATCGGCTGGGCCCCGGCGTTGTCGGCAATGCGGGCATCGTCGACATTGATCGCCACGCGCTCGATCGACAGCTCGGTGCGGCCACCGGCCTGCCCGACGGCGATCACCACGTCAGGGCGTAGCGTATCGACCAGCGCGTCCATTGCCTCGATGGCCTTGCCGAAGACGCAGGGCAACTGCCGCGCAACGATCAAGGCATCGCCCACGCGCTCGCCATCGAGCGCACGCACCGCCTCCCAGGACGGATTCACCGGTTCATTCTCGAACGGCTCGAAGCCGGTCAGCAGGACAGTACGGGTGGTCATGGCCAGGCTCCGGTTACATCAGGAAGTACAGCAGGATGATATTGGCCACCAGGATGCACAGCGCGGTAGGCACCTGCGCGCGAATCACGGCGTTCTTGTCTTCCAGTTCCAGCAACGCGGCAGGAACGATGTTGAAGTTCGCGGCCATCGGCGTCATCAGCGTGCCGCAGTAGCCGGAGAACATGCCGATCGCCGCCATCACGGCCGGGTTCGCATTGAACATGCCGACCAGGATCGGCACGCCAACACCACCGGTCATCACCGGGAACGCGGCAAAGCCGTTGCCCATGATGATCGTGAACAGCGCCATGCCCACGCAGTACACCGCCACGGCCACGAGCTTGTAGTCCATGTTGATGTACGCCGTGGTCAGGTGCGCCACGGCCTTGCCTACGCCTGCATCGGCAAACACCAGACCCAGCATCGCCAGCATCTGCGGCAGCACCAGCGCCCAGCCGAGCGACTCGATCAGACGACGCGATTCGCGCATGCTCTGCGTCACCGTGTCGCGTGTGAGCCAGCAAACCACGATCAGCGAGACGATACAGCCGATACCGAGCGACACGAACGTGACGTTCTTCGGATCGAGCAGCGCCAGTCCGGCGATCTTCACATCCTTGAACAGCACGGTACCGAGCACCGTGACCAGCGGGATCAGCAGCGCCGGAATGAACAGCTTGTTGCCCAGGCGACGCGCGCTGGCGCGACGCTCTTCCTCTGGCAGGCTGCCATGCTTGCCCTGGCCCACGCCGCCGAATCCGGCGATCAGCGCCATCACCACCGCGCCCACGCCAACGATCGCGGGCGGGATCTTGTCGCCGACGAGAAAGATGACCGCATATAGCAGCCAGAACAGCCCCGTGGACAGCCGACGCGGGTGCGTCTTGTCCGTGAACGTCATCAGGGCCGTGATCAGCAGGACGAAGCCGGCCAGCCAGTAGAGATAGTCGATCGAGACAATCATGGCTTACTCCCCTTTCGCTACGGCAGTGGCCGGCGTGCCGGCGGCTTGCTTGCCACCGAGTTCGCGTTCGAGCCAGCCATCGAGACGCTTCAGGCGCACGGCATGGATCAGGAACGCGCAGATGGCGGTGGGGATGCCCCAGACGGCGATGTGCAGCGGCTCGACGTCGATGTTCGATGACAGCAGGAACGTGTGCATCAGCGCGATGGCGCCGAAGGCCACGAAGATGTCCTCACCGAAGAACAGGCCAACGTTGTCGGTAGCGGCACAGAACGCCAGGATGCGTTGGCGCACCGGTTCGGGCAGATGACCGAATCGGTTCTCGGCCGCGCCTTCGGCCATCGGCGCCAGCAGCGGGCGCACCATCTGCGGATGGCCGCCCAGGCTTGTCAGCCCCACCGCTGCGGTGAGTTCACGTACACCCAGGTAGACGATCAGCAGACGGCCAACGGTAGCCGATGCGATTCGCGAGATCCACGCCTGGGCATGCTCGCGCAGCCCATGACGCTCGAGCAGGCCGATCACCGCCAGCGGCAGCAGGATGATCAGCGGCAAGTTGCGCGCCTTGACGAATGCCGTGCCGATCGCCGTGAAGATCTGCATGACAGGCATCGACGCGGCCAATCCGGTGACGATAGCAGCCGCGGCCACCACCATCATGGGATTGAACCGCAGAACAAAGCCAAGGATGATGACGCCGACCCCTAGCAGGGGCCAAAGATTGAGTGCGGTTTCCATGGAGTGCACCGGATAAGGTTTGGGGGGAGCAAAACCAGCGCGTGAGTGAGCCCGTCGTGATGGCTCGTCAGTTGCCGGCACGGATGGCAATGCCTTCCGCGCCGAGCCGTTCCCGGATGCGGCGCGCGAAGGCAAGCGCGTGAGCACCGTCGCCGTGCAGACACACGGTTTCGGCGCGAATCGGTACCCAGGTGCCATCAATCGCGCGCACCTGCTTGTCGCGGACCATCGACAGCGTCTGGTTCAGGGCCACGTCTTCGTCCTCGTGCAACGCGCCCGGCGTGCCACGCTTGACCAGCGTGCCATCGGGGTTATAGCCGCGGTCGGCGAAGACTTCTTCTTTCACGCGCAGGCCCGCCGCGCGTGCGATGTCGATCATCTGGCTGTTGGCCAGGCCAAAGAAGACCAGGTCGGAGTCGTAGTCACGCACGGCGCGCACGATCGCCTCGCACAGCTTTGCGTCGCGCACGGCCATGTTGTAGAGCGCGCCGTGCGGCTTCACGTGGGCGAGTTCGCCGCCCTGCGCGCGCACCATCGCATCGAGCGCGCCGATCTGGTACAGCACATCGGCATAGACCGCCTCGGGATCGCGCTGCATCTCGGTGCGGCCGAAGTTCTCGCGATCCGGGAAGCTCGGATGCGCGCCGATCGACACCTTGTTGGCCAACGCCCATTTCACGGTCTGCAGCATCGTGGCGGCATCGCCCGCGTGCCAGCCGCAGGCGATGTTGGCGGAGCTGATCAGCGCCAGCAGGGCTTCGTCATTGCCGCAGCCTTCGCCGAGGTCGGCATTCAGGTCGATTTGCATGTGCGTTCTCCGGGGATATGTCGGGGCAGGCGATTGGAATTCGTTGTTTCGTTGCGTCGTTGCATCGTCTGGGCGTTCAGGCGACAAAGCGCGTGGTTGCGCGGCGCCGCGCGGCGATCTGCATGCCGTCGCGCTGCCATGCCAGTGCCTGGTCGATCTGGCGCAGGTAGCGGTCCACCTCGGCCTGCGCGGCGGCGGCTTCCTCGAGCGTGACCTGGCGGAAGCGCACGGTCGCGCCCAGCGGCACCTGCGCCAGTCGCCACAGGTCCGCGCCAATCACGGTGCCGATCTTCGGATAGCCGCCCGTGGTCTGCGCATCGCTCATCAGGGCGATAGGCTGGCCTGACGGCGGCACCTGCATCACGCCCGGCACCACGCCGTGCGACAACAGATCGGCCGAGCGCTCGGCTCGGCGTGCCAATGCGGGACCTTGCAGACGCAGGCCCATGCGGTTGCTCTGCGGCGTGATGGTCCATTCGGACTGCCATAGCGCGGCTTGCGACGCCGGCTCGAAGTCGGCGTATTCGGGGCCGGGCAGCAGGCGGATTGCGATGGCATTGCCACCGTCTTGCCCGGGCAGCGCCCAACCCGGCGCGGCCACGCCCACCCAGTCCTGCCCCTGCTCGATGCCGGGCCGGCCCACGGGCAGGCGATCGCCTTCACGCAGCACGCGGCCTTCGAATCCGCCAAAACCGGACTTGAGATCGGTGCTACGCGAATTCATGACCAGGGGCACGTCGATGCCACCGGCCACGCAGAGATAGGTGCGCGTGCCGCCGCGCGGCGACGGCAGCGTGAGCGTCTCGCCACGGCGCACGTCGAACGCGTGCCACGACCAGACCGGGACACCGTCAAGATTCGCGCTGCATTCGGCGCCCGTCAGCGCCACGCGCATGTCGGCCTCAAAACGCACGGCGGCGCGGCCCAGTGTGAACTCGATCGCCGCCGCGCCGGGATCGTTGCCGAGCAGGCGATTGCCGACGCGCAGCGCCAGGTCGTCAGCCGCGCCCGAGCGGCCCACGCCGAAGCGGCGGAAGCCCACACGGCCGAGGTCCTGCACCGATGCCTGCGCGCCAGGCCGAATGATCTCGATCACAGCAGGATCTCCTCGGCAACAAAACGCACGGTATCGCCGGGCGCGAACAACGACGGCGGATCGCGATCGGCCACGAATAGCTGGGCGTCGGTACGCCCGATCAGTTGCCAGCCACCCGGCAGCACGGCCGGGTAGATGCCGGTCTGCTCGCCACCAATGCCCACCGCGCCAGCCGGCACGGCCAGACGCGGCTCGCGGCGGCGCGGCGTGGCCAATTCGGGCGCAAGCCCGCCCATGTAGGTAAAGCCGGGCTGGAATCCAAGGAAATAGACCACGTACTCGCCAGCGGCATGGCGGTGCACGACCTCAGCGGGTGTCAGGCCCGTGTGGGCGGCCACATCGGCCAGATCGGGCCCGAACTCGCCGCCGTAGCGGACCGGGACTTCCACGAGCCTGCCCGTCGCATTGCGCGCCTCTCCCGAAGCCCAGGCGAGCTTCAGGTTGCGCTCCAGCGCTGCCACGTCCGCCGTGCCATCGAAGGTCACGGTGAGGTTGTTCATGCCCGGCACCACATCGACCACACCCCGCCAGTCGGCGGCACGCGCGGCCATCGCCCAGATACGTCGCTGGACATCGAGCGACGCCGGCGGCTCGACGCTGTAAAGCAGCGCCTGTTCAGCCAGACGATGGACGGTGCATTGAGGCATTTGGAACTCGCGAGGTAACTGCAGCCCGCAGTCTCAGGCAGTGTAGGCGCCACAAGACCACGGTGCTGACTCGCCGATGAAGCCGACGCGACTCAATCGAATTTCATCGACGATTTATCGATAAATTCATGGTATCGAAACTTACCGGTGCACGGCACTCGGTGTTGACCCTAGGTAGTTATGCACCGTTAGCGACAAGAACACGCCAAGAAGATGCAAAAGAGGTGCTTGCACCACCTCAATGGAAAGGCTGCTGAAAGGGTGTGGCTACGTACGGGCCAAAAAAAAGCGGCCGGGAAATCCGGCCGCTTTTCGTGACGCGCAAGAAAACGTCGATCGATCAGGCAAACCCCGCCTGATGCGCCTGCTGATCAGCGTGATACGAGCTGCGGACCATCGCGCCGACAGCGGCGTGGGTGAAGCCCATCTTGTACGCCTCTTCTTCGAACATCTTGAAGGTGTCCGGGTGGACGTAGCGCGTAACCGGCAGGTGGTGGTTCGACGGCGCCAGGTACTGGCCGATCGTCAGCATGTCGATGTCGTGGGCGCGCATGTCGCGCATGACGTCGAGGATTTCCTCGTCAGTTTCGCCCAGGCCCACCATCAGGCCCGACTTGGTCGGCACATTGGGATTGCGGCGCTTGAAATCCTGCAGCAGCTTCAGCGAATGCGCGTAATCAGCGCCGGGGCGGGCCTGCTTGTACAGGCGCGGCACGGTTTCCATGTTGTGGTTCATCACGTCGGGCGGGCATGCCTGCAGGATGTCCAGCGCGCGGTCCAGGCGGCCGCGGAAGTCCGGCACCAGCACTTCGATACGCGTGTTCGGCGACAGCTCGCGCGTTTGCGAGATGCAGTCGACGTAGTGCTGGGCGCCACCGTCACGCAGGTCGTCGCGGTCGACGCTGGTGATCACCACGTAGTTGAGCTTGAGCTGGGCGATCGTGCGCGCCAGGTTGCCGGGCTCGTTCACGTCGAGCGGGTCCGGGCGGCCGTGGCCCACGTCGCAGAACGGGCAGCGACGCGTGCACTTGTCACCCATGATCATGAACGTGGCGGTGCCCTTGCCGAAGCATTCACCGATGTTCGGGCAGCTGGCTTCCTCGCACACGGTCACGAGATTGTTGGCGCGCAGGATGTCCTTGATCTCATAGAAGCGCGAATTGCCAGTGGCAGCCTTGACGCGAATCCAGTCCGGCTTCTTGAGCTTTTCCGCCGGCACGATCTTGATAGGGATGCGAGCGGTCTTCTCGGCCGACTTCTGCTTCTTGGTCGGATCGTAGTCGGCAGGGGATTGCGTGACTTCGCTGGACGTGGCGATCGGGGCGTCGCTCATACTGTTCTCCGCACGCGCGTCAGCGTGCAATGTAGGCTGTAAATATAGGCTGTGATTCGGGCCGGGCTAGCCATGCTCAGGCGGCCTCGGCAGCGGCTTGTCCCGGCACCGGGGCACGCGCTTCGCGTGCCGCCAGTACCTCGCACAGGGCCGCCGCCAGGCGTTGTGCGATCTCGGGTTGTTGTGTCGCGGTGACGGGCCGATGCACCGCGCCGCCGGCATCGTCCGCCGCCGTGAAGGCGGCGCCCGCGGTAGCCATGTCGACCGTTTCCAGTCCGGCATAGCCGCAGGGATTGATGCGCAGGAACGGCGACAGGTCCATCTGCACGTTGAGGCTGACGCCGTGATAGCTGCAACCGTTGCGGATCTTGAGACCAAGCGCGGCGATCTTGGCACCCTGGTGCTTACCGTCGGACAGGTAGATACCCGGGGCGCCGGCCTTGCGTTCGGCTGCGAGATTATACGCCGCGAGCGTGTCCAGTACCGCCTGCTCGATGTCGTGCACGAGCTCGCGCACCATCAGGTGACGCCGGCGCAAATCGAGCAGCAGGTAGGCCACGACCTGTCCCGGTCCGTGGTATGTGATCTGGCCGCCACGATCGATCTGCACGACCGGAATCGTGTCGTCGGGGGCGAGCAGATGCGCGGGGTCGCCGGCCTGGCCAAGCGTGTAGACCGGCGGATGCTCGACCAGCCAGATCTGGTCGGGCGTCTCGGGCGTGCGGGTGGCGGTGAAGTCCCGCATGGCGTCGAAACAGGGCTGATACGGCTGGCGGCCCCGGTCGATGACGTGAATCGGATGCATGGGCAGGAGTGTAACGAAAAGGGCCGGCCTACGCAGAGCGCGGGCCGGCCCGATTTGCTTCGTCATGCTGGTGTTCAGGGTTCGTCGCGCGGCGGCCAGACAAGTCTGAGCCGCCGCTCCGGCACCGCACCATCAGCATCAGGAGGCGGTGATCTTGTCTTCCGCGGGCGTCCACTCCGTGCCTCGAACCAGCCGCCTCACAGCGCGATATGCAATATGCGGCACATCGGCCAGCGTCAGCGCCGGACGGCGCGCTTCGGCGATCAGCGCCAACCGTACCGTGCCGGCGGCACGCGGGTCCACGCTGAGCACGATCTCATCGCCGCGCCGGAGCATCAGGCTCGAACCACAGCGCAGCCAGTAATCCTCCGAGTCGTTTTCGCGGGTCACCCATACATCCATGCCTTTTGCATCTTCCACGAACAGACGCTGTGCCGCGTGCAGCGACAGCGCGGTGACTTCCCCGGGGGCGAGGGTGAAGACGGTCGTTGTGAGCAGGGCTTTCATGATGACTCTCCGTGAGTCCGGATTCCAGCTGTCTTGGCGGGGGTTCAGAAACTGGCTTGGCATTTGGACCGGGCCAGTTATTCATTGTGTCCAGCGGTCTCCGGTGAAGTGAATTCTAGTGATTGCCCTGCCACTATCAAAACGATATATATTCTTGTGTCTTGTTAGCCAACCTCACATAGCCGAGAGCACCATGGTCTGGAGCGGAGCCTGGAATCCCGACGAACCGCGTAGCTGGAAGCGCGAGTTTCCGCGCTTGCCCGCGCTGGCCGCGCTGCGCACCTTCGAAGCCGCGGCTCGCCACGAGAGCTTTTCGCGGGCCGCCACCGAATTGTTCGTCACGCACGGCGCGGTCAGCCACCAGATCCGCGCGCTGGAAGAGGAACTGGGGCAGCAACTGTTCGAGCGCAGGGGCAAGCGCGTGATGCTGACCACCAACGGACGTCTCTATGCCGAGCGCGTGCGTGACGCGCTGTTGCAGATCGCCGACGCCACGCGCGTGCTGCAGGCCGGCAATCGCGACAAGCGCCTGACCATCAGCACCATGCCGTCCTTTGCCGCGCGCTGGCTGACGCCCCGCATCGGCAGCTTCATCGAGCAGCATCCGGAACTGGACGTCGAACTGCTGTCGTCGAACTCGCTCGTCGACTTCGCCAGCGAGGAGGTCGATATCGCGCTGCGCATGGGCACCGGCCACTACCCGGGCCTCTACGTGGAGAGGCTGCTCGACGATGTGTTCTTCCCCGTCTGCAGCCCGAACTACAACGGTGGCCGCCTGCCCGAGCAGCCGGCCCACATGGCCGGCATGCCGTTGCTGCGGGGTGAAGGCGATCCGTGGAAACCGTGGTTCGAAGCGGCCGGGCTCGACTGGCCCGAGCCGACCAAGGGCCTGCTGCTGCAGGATTCGTCGCTGCTGCTGCAGGCTGCGGCCGAAGGACAGGGCGTGGCGCTGATCCGCTCGTCGCTGGCCTACAACGACCTGCTGTCCGGCCGGGTGGTGCGATTGTTCGACGTCAGCATTCCATGCCCGTGGCTGCTCCACTTCGTCTGCACGCACGCCAGTCTGGAGACACCCAAAGTCCAGGCCTTCCGGCACTGGCTGCTGCCCGAGATGGAGCGATTCCGCAACATCCTCTCGCAGTGGAACTAGTCTTCGCCTGAATCGTCCGGCTCGGCCAACTCGTCCGATTCGTCCGGCTTGCTGGGTTTCACGCTGGATGCCTTCGGCGACTTGCTTGCCCGACCGGCGCGCGGGTGGGCCTGATCGTAGACCTTGGCCAGGTGCTGGAAATCGAGCGAAGTGTAGATCTGCGTGGTGGAGATGCTGGCGTGGCCCAGCATTTCCTGCACCGCCCGCAGGTCACCGGACGACTGCAGCATATGCGTGGCGAACGAGTGGCGCAGCATGTGCGGATGGACATCGCTGGGCACGCCCGCGGCCAGCGCCTGGCGTTTGATGCGCTGCTGCACCGTGCTGATCGGCAACCGCCGGCCGCGCGTGCCAAGAAACAGCGCGTGGGCATCCTCGGGCAGCGCGCCGGGCCGCAGCATCATCTCGCGCACATGAATCCAGGCTTTCAGCGCCTGGATCGCCTTGCTGCCCACCGGCACGGTGCGCCGGCGCGAACCCTTGCCGAGCACGGTCACTTCGGCGCCATCGAGATCGAGCCAGCCGGACGAGCGATAGTCGCCGTCCTCCGTATAGCGGACGTCTAGCTGGATCAGCTCTGACAGCCGCAGGCCGCTCGAATAGAACAGCTCAAAGACAGCCTGATCACGTAGCGATTCGTTGGTGTCGTCCTGGCGATGGGCGACCAGCGCCACCGCATGTTCGACCGAGAGCGCCTTGGGCAGCGGCCTGCCACGCTTGGGCGCGCGCACGCCGTCGACGGGATTGGACTGTACGCCGTGACCATGCCGCGCCGCCCAGAGATAGAAGCCGCGCCACGCCGACAGCGTGCGTGCGATGGTGCGGGCCGACAGGCCATTGCCATGCAGCCGCGCCGCAAACGAACGAATGTGACGGGTCTCCAGCGCCAGCAACGCCACGCCGGGCGCCAGGCGAATGGCTTGCGACTGCAACACGGACAGATCGTGCCCGTAGCTGGTCAGCGTGTGCGCGGCGAGCTTTCGGCTCGTCGCCAGCCAGTCGAGATAGCGCACCACCAGCGGGTCTGGGGCCGGCTTCTCGGCCGACGCCTCATCAGCCTCATCGACCGCATGGGCCCTGTTGCGTGCCGGCTGGCGCGTGCGCATGGAGGAGTGTTTGCCCCGCTTAGTCGCGCAGGCGATTCAGCGCCGCGCCGGCGACTTCGCCGATCTGGGCCAGATAGGCAGTGCCCATACCCTCATGGAAGCGGCGCGCGTCGGGCGAGCCCAGCACCAGCAGGCCGAACGCCGCGCCCGGGCCGTCCTCGTCGGGCTTGGCCGGCACGCGCAGCGCCACCATCGCCAGCGACGCGACGTCGTCGCGCTCCAGCAACTGAGCGGCCTCGAAACCGGCGTTCGCGCCGCAGAACGGCGCGCGCAGGCCTTCGGCGAACAGGCGCAGGTCATCGCTGGCACCCTGCGCCACTTCCATGTGGGCATAGGTCTCACCGACGCTCCACAGGCGCAGCCCCACGGCGGGCACGTCGAACACCTGCTGCAGGCCGTCGCGCACCGCATAGGGCAGCGCGTGGGAATCGGCCTCGGCCAGCAGGCGCATCTGCCAGTCATGCATACGCTGCTGCGTGCGATCGTTCTCGTGGCCGTGCCGGACGAGATCGGCCAGCTTGAGTTCCAGACCCTTGTTCTTCTCGCGCAGGATTTCCATCTGGCGCTCCTGCAGCGACACCGCCCGATGGCTGTGCGGGCTGGTCAGTTGCACCGTCGCCAGCAGTTCGGCGTGATCTTCGAAAAACTGCGGATGGCTCTGCAGGTAAGCGGCAACGTCTTGAGCGTTCATGGGCTTCCACCGGAACAAATTTTGGATGGCAGTGTAGCAAAGACGCCATCCACTACGTTTGTATCAACCTTTTCTGCCTGGAAATGCTCATCAGAATGCCGATGCCCATTCCCAGCGTCACCAGCGCGGTTCCCCCGTAGCTCATCAGCGGCAGCGGCACGCCCACCACCGGCAGGATCCCGCTCACCATGCCCATGTTCACGAAGGCGTAGGTGAAGAAGATCAGCGTGATGGAGCCGGCCAGCAGACGCGAGAACAGCGTTGGCGCGTTCGCCGCAATATAGAGCCCGCGGAAGATCAGCAGCAGGTACAGGACCAGTAGCACCGCATTACCGATCAGCCCGAACTCCTCGGAGAACACGGCGAAGATGAAGTCGGTGTGCTTCTCGGGGATGAATTCGAGGTGCGTCTGTGTGCCCTTGAGCCAGCCCTTGCCGGTCACCCCGCCCGAGCCAATCGCGATGATCGACTGGATCGTGTGAAAGCCCTTGCCGAGCGGATCAGTGGTCGGGTCGAGCAGCGTGCAGACACGGTGCTGCTGGTAGTCGTGCAGGATCGGCCAGTTCACGCCCGGCGCACAGATCTGGTTCTGGTAAGTCACGATCAGCGTGATCACGACCACGCCCGCACCGAGAATCGGCAGGATGATCTTCCACGTCAAGCCCGCGAAGTAGATCACGTAGATGCCGGCGGCCAGCACCAGCAACGCAGTGCCCAGGTCAGGCTGCTTGGCGATCAGGCCGACCGGAATACCGAGCATGATCAGTGCCACGACGAAGTCGAACCATTTGATCACCCCCTCGCGTTTCTGGAAGTACCACGCCAGCATCAGTGGCATCGCGATCTTCATGATCTCGGAGGGCTGAATCACCATCCCCACGTTCAGCCAGCGCCGCGCGCCCTTGCGGATCAGGCCGAACATCGCCACGGCAATCAGCAGCGCTACCCCCACGGTGTAGAGCGGCACGGCAATCCGCATCAACAGCTGGGTCGGCATGTAGGCGATCACCAGCATCACCACGTACGACAGCAGGATATTGCGCAGCTGGTCCTCGACCCGGCCCGGCATGTCGATCGCGGCCGAGTACAGCGCAACGATGCCGGTGGCGAACAGCAGAAAGACGATCAAGGCCAGCGGCTTGTCGAAGCCGGTCAGGGCAGACTTGATGATCGATACGACGCGGCGTCGGTCCATGCGCGTCTCCTTATTACTCTGAAACGTTGTTGCGGGCCGACGAGCCCGAGGCCGGGCCCGCGACATTGGCGGGCTTTGGCCGGGCGGGCTGCGTCTTCGGCTTGGCGGGTGCCGGGGCCGAGGCGGGCGTTGCGCGCGACGGCGTGGCGGGTGGCGTCGGCGCTGGCTTGCTGTGGCCAAGCGCCTGCAGCATCCGCGCATCGAGCGTCACTTCGGCCGAGGCCGGGGCGATGGCATCCGGGTCGAGCTGGCCGGCAATCGTGTCGGATGCCGACCGTGCCGCCGGCACCGATGCGGAAGCCCCCGCCGCGCTCGCGCCTGCGGCATTTGCAGCGCCCGTCGTGGCATCCGACGCGGCGGCCGGTGCTGTCTGCATCACCGTGGCACTGGCGGCATTGGCGGTCTGGCCAGTCGTGAACACGCTCGGCGTGTCGACAGGCGGCTTGCCGCCAGCGCGCTCGCGCTCCGCGGGCGGCGGGGCCGTCGCGGCCAGTTCCTCCGGCCACTTGCCCAGCAGGTAGTAGTCCATCACCTTGCGCGCGATCGGCGCGGCCACGGCGGCGCCAAAACCCGCGTTCTCGACGATCAGCGCCAGCGCGATCTTCGGATGATCGGCCGGGGCGAACGCGGTGTAGAGCGAGTGGTCGCGCTTGCGCTCGTCCAGCGCATGGTGGTTGTACTTCTCGTTCTTGCCCAGCGTGTAGGTCTGCGCCGTACCGGTCTTGCCGGCCGACTCGTAGGCAGCGCCGGCGAACACCCGTGCAGCGGTACCGGAGTGCGTCACGGCAACCATCGAACGCTTGATCACGTCGATATCGCCCTGCTTGAGCGGGATGCGATAGCTTTCCTTGGGCACGGTCAGCGTGCGCTTGCGCGAGACCGAATCCTCCACGGCCTTGACCAGGTGGGGCTTCATCGCCACGCCGTTGTTGACCAGGATCGACACCGCGTTGGCCAACTGCAGGATCGTGAAGCTGTTGTAGCCCTGCCCGATGCCCAGCGAAATGGTTTCGCCGTCATACCACTTCTGCTGCTCGGGGCGGCGGTACGCCTTTCGCTTCCAGTCCGTGGATGGCAGGATGCCGCGGTTTTCGCCCTCGATATCGATGCCGGTGATCTGGCCGAAGCCGAGCGGCTTCATGAAATCGTGGATCGCGTTGACGCCCATGTCACGCGCCAGCATGTAGTAATAGGTGTCGCACGACTGCACGATCGACGCCTGCATGTCCACCCAGCCGTGGCCGCCGGGCTTGTCGTCGCGGAACGTGTGGTTGCCAAGCGTGAAGAACCCTGGATCGTGCATCCCCCAGGCGGCAGTGCGCTTGCCCGTGGTCAGCGCAGCCAGCGCCATGAACGGCTTGTACGTCGAGCCAGGCGGATAGGTGCCGCGCAACGGTCGGTTCAGCAGCGGCTTGTCGGGTGAGTTGTTCAGTTCGTCCCAGGTCTTGGAGTCGATGCCTTCGACGAACAGGTTCGGATCGAAGGTCGGCTTGGACACGAAGGCCAGGATGTCGCCCGTTTCGGGCTCGATCGCCACCAGCGCTCCACGGCGATCGCCGAACAGCTGCTCGGCCAGTTGCTGCAGGCGGATGTCGAGCGACAGGATCAGGTTGTTGCCCGGCGTGGCCGGCGACGTGGACAGGGTGCGAATCGGCCGCCCACCTGCGCTGACCTCCACCTCCTCGAAGCCCGTCAGGCCGTGCAGCTCGGTCTCGTAGCTCTGTTCCAGCCCGATCTTGCCGATGTAGTTGGAGCCCTTGTAGTTGTCGGCGTCCTTGCGCGGATCGTACTTGTCGCCATCGGCGGCGTCGTTGGCCTCGTCCATGGCCTCGATCCGCTCCTGGTCACGCTGCGAGATGCGACCCAGGTAGCCGACCACGTGGCTGGCCGCTTCGCCCAGCGGATACTGGCGGAACAACCGCGCGCGCACGTCGACGCCCGGAAAGCGGAAGCGCTGCGCCGAAAACCGGGCTACCTCCTCGTCGGTGAGCTGGCTGCGTATCGGCAGGCTTTCGAAGCTGCGCGATTCCTCCAGCAGCCGCTTGAAGCGGCGACGGTCGCGCGGTTGGATATCGACGAGCGTGGCCAGCTCCTCGATCGTGTTGTCGAGCGTGTCGGTCAGCTTGGACGGCGTGATTTCAAGCGTGTACGCGGAGTAGTTGCGCGCCAGCACCACGCCGTTGCGGTCCATGATGATGCCGCGGTTAGGCTCGATCGGCGCCACGGAGATGCGGTTGTCCTCGGCCTTGGCCGAGTACTGGTCGTGCTTGTACCACTGCAGCCACAGAAAGCGGGAGAACAGCAGGCCAAAGCAGACGACCGTGAACAGGGCGGCGGCCGCCACGCGGATGCGGAAGCGGCCGATTTCCAGTTCGACGTTGCGAATTTCGGTCATGGCGGTACTGCGGGCGGCGTGGTGAGCGCGTCAGGGATTGGGACTAGATCGGACGCGTCTCATCGACTTCGTTCGATCTGCGTTGCGGCGCCAGCAGCAGGCTGGTGGCCATCGGCCACAGCACCGCCTCGATCACCGGGGCCAGCAGCAATTGCCAGCCGGGCAGCGGCGCGCCCATGGCCAGGCGGATAACCACCGGCACCGCGTGCGCGATGAACAACAACGGCAGCACGTGCAGCGCCTGCGCGTAGACCGAAAACCACAGTACCCGGCGATGGATCGTGATCGCGAAGTAGGCCAACAGCGTGTAGGCAAGCGCATGTTCGCCAAGCAGGCGAGCGTCATGCACGTCCATCAGCAAACCCAGCAGGAACGCCACGCCCATGCCAACCTTGCGTGGCTGGTGGATGTTCCAGAACACCAGCACCAGCGCCACGACGTCCGGAATCCAGAGCGTCTCGCCCCAGGGCATCAGGTTGATCAGGAAGGCCAGCACGAAGGTCAGCGCGATGAACGCGGGATTGACCGGGCGCAGCAGGTATTGGGATGTCGTCACCGTGCGGGCTCCGAGGGTTTCTGCGCCGGCGCGGCCGTGGGCGTGTCCGCGGGCTTGTCGGCCGACGTGGCCGCCTTGTCTGCCTTCTGCTCGGCGCCAGCGCGTGCCGCCGCCGACCGCGAGCCGCGCTCGGCCTTCTGCGACGTGGCTGCCTCCGGCGGGCGCGGGGCAAGGCCCGACTCATAGCGCACCACTAGCAACTGGCGGTGCGAACGCACACCGGCCACGGGCTCGCAATACACGCGGGAGAACGCCGTATCGGCTTTGCGTTCGATCTGGACAATCTTCGCCACCGGCAGGCCCGGCGGATAGGTGCCATCGAGGCCCGACGTCACCAGCAGGTCGCCCTGCTGCAGATCGGCCGATGCCGCCATGAAGCGCAGGTCCAGCAGACCGGCGCGTGAGCCGCCAAAGGCCACGCTGCGCAGACCGTTGCGCACCACCTGGACCGGGATCGCCTGGTCCTTGTCGGTCAGCAACGTCACTTCCGACTGGAACGGGGAAACGCGCGTCACCTGGCCGATCACGCCGCGCTCGTCGATGACCGGATAGCCGGCGCGCAGGCCCTGCATGCTGCCGCGATCGATCACGATACGCTGGCTGTAGGGGTCCCGGGCGTCGTAGAGGATTTCCGCCGGGGTCACCGGCGTGGTCGATTGCTGCGTCAGGTTCAGCAGCTTGCGAAGCTGGTTGTTCTCGGATTCGAGCTGGGCCTGGCGAACCGAGGCATTGGCCTGCTCGAGCGCCGCACGCCGCAGCTCGCGGTTCTCGTTGGCCAGTTCGACGGAAGACTGGGCGTAGTCGAAGACGCCACGGATGGCGTCGCGCGGTACCAGCACCAGACGCTCCACCGGCATCAGCACGGTGGCAGCCACCTGGCGCACGTTGCGCATGGCGTCAAAGCGCGCGTCGACGATCAGCAGCACCAGCGCGATCGTCACGAAGATAACCAGACGCGCAACGGCGGACGTGCCTTGCTTGAAGAGCGGCGGTGGAGAGTAATCCATTTACCCGTGCGCAGGCGATGCCAATCCGCCAGCGCGACGCCCCGTCCCTTGCGGGACGGGGCGGGTCGGGCTGGCGGAGAAAACGTTCAAGATGGGGGAGGGCCCGGCGACGCGACTCACCACGTTGCCGGGTCCGGTTGCATTACTCGTACGAGAAGATGCTGCCGAGCTTGTCCATACGCTCCAGCGCCATGCCGGAGCCGCGTACCACGCAGGTCAGCGGGTCTTCGGCCACCAGCACCGGCAGGCCGGTTTCCTCGGCCAGCAGACGGTCCAGATCACGCAGCAGCGCGCCGCCGCCGGTCAGCATCATGCCGCGCTCGGCGATGTCGGCGCCCAGTTCCGGCGGGGTCTGTTCCAGCGCGATCTTCACGGCCGACACGATCTGGTTCAGCGGATCGGTCAGCGCTTCGAGGATTTCGTTCGACGACACCGTGAACGCGCGCGGAATGCCTTCGGACAGGTTACGGCCCTTGACTTCCATTTCGCGGACTTCCGAACCCGGGAAGGCCGAGCCGATTTCCTTCTTGATCGCTTCGGCGGTCTGCTCGCCGATCAGCATGCCGTAGTTGCGGCGGATGTAGTTGACGATCGCCTCGTCGAACTTGTCGCCGCCCACGCGCACCGAACCCTTGTAGACCATGCCGCCCAGCGAGATGATGCCCACCTCGGTGGTACCGCCGCCGATATCGACGACCATCGAGCCCGACGGCTCCGACACGGGCAAGCCCGCGCCGATCGCCGCCGACATCGGCTCCTCGATCAGGTACACCTGGCTGGCGCCGGCGCCCAGGGCCGATTCACGGATGGCGCGGCGTTCCACCTGGGTGGAACCGCACGGCACGCAGATGATGATGCGCGGGCTCGGACGCAGCAGCTTCGAGTCGTGCACCATCTTGATGAACTGCTTGAGCATCTGCTCGGTCACGGTGAAGTCGGCAATGACGCCGTCCTTCATCGGGCGGATGGCCTCGATGTTGCCCGGGACCTTGCCCAGCATCTGCTTGGCTTCCTTGCCCACCGCGGTAATCGTCTTCTTGGCGTTGGGGCCACCTTCCTGACGGATAGCCACGACCGACGGTTCGTCCAGGACGATGCCCTTGTCGCGCATGTAAATCAGGGTGTTGGCGGTGCCCAGGTCGATGGCCAGGTCGTTGGAGAAATAGCTGCGGAGAAATCCGAACATCAGGAATCCTGTCTTCTGTTGTTTCGCGGGTATGCGAAGCGGCCGGCGCCGCCTGCGGCCCGGCCACGAATCGTTTGCAAGGGTGATGGTTCACGGCTCCCCGGTGCGTGCGGCCCGCGCCAGTCATGCTGGCGCGGGCCGATGCCGCTGACACGCCGGATCGGCAGCCCACGGCGCTCCGCAACCGGCGCAGACCTGCACGCGCCGAACCGAGAGGTGCTAACAAAACGACTCTGGCAATTCTGGCAGCGCGGTGACGGACAAACGCCTTCGCCGCGCCCGGCCAGACCCACCAGGCTTCGCTTTGTTAGCACCCCTTACGGGAACCTTTGATTAGACTCTGCGCGAAAGTTCGCCGCCAGATGCGCCGGACAGGTCAAATACACCTGACGTGTGGCAGTAGCCTAATCGGAGGAACCTGATTGTTACGACTGAAAATGCGATGATTTCCCTCTGCATATCGCAGGATGGTCACCGCGCAACCCCGTGTCCAATACGCGCCGGACTTCCACGCCGTACCGGATAGTGCGTCCCCCTTTTGTATGGCGCCGACGGCTATCATGCGCCGCCAGTGTTGCACGGCTGCGACGGCCGACGCTCGGAACTGGTCCGTTCCGGGTCCCGGGGCCGTTCTGGTCGACCGCGAAAACCGTCCGGACTGTGCCGACGGCGTCACCATCGGGCATCCCTGCCCATCCGAAGTGGAGCGCGCGTTGCGGGGAATCTGCAACGCATAATCATACCTTATAATTCTCGCTGTTTCGGGGCGTTTGGCCCCGGAAAAACTTGTAACTTCGACGATCCTGGGGCGCCTCCCCGGGCGCACCAGTCCGGCACGCCCTGGCCACCCCGCCGCCGTGCCACCCGAAGCGCCCTTCCGGCCCCCAGATGGCCGGCACCCCCGAATCCGGCCAAGATACTTCCAGTCCAACGGACCGAACCCGGCGCACGCGCCGCATCACGCCATGGCTCTCGCACTCTCCGACGTCAAGCGCATCGCGCATCTGGCCCGCATCGAAACTAGCGATGCCGAGGCCGAGCAAACGCTTGCGCAACTGAACAATTTCTTCTCGCTCGTGGAGCAGATGCAGGCGGTGGACACCACCGGCATCGAGCCGCTGGCGCACCCGCTGTCCGCCGTGCGCGACATCGCCCAGCGCCTGCGCGAGGACGCCGTCACGGAATCCGACCGCCGCGCCGATTACCAGCGCCCCGCGCCAGCTACCGAAAACGGCCTCTACCTGGTGCCGAAGGTCATCGAGTGACAACGCGGTCTCCGATACCACGTTGCCCACCACCCAGACGCCATCATCGACATGCCCTTTTCAGCTGATTCCGTGACTTCCCTGCGCCAGATCGCCGATGCCCTGGCGGCGCGCTCCGTTTCCGCCGAGGAACTCGCCCGCGAGTACCTGGCCCGCATCGAGGCCGGCCGCGCCCTCAATGCGTTCGTTGCCGTCGACCCCGAACTGACCCTGGCCCAGGCCCGCGCCGCCGACGAGCGCCGCGCCCAGGGCCAGGCCACGCCGCTGACCGGCGTGCCCATCGCCCACAAGGACGTCTTCGTGACGCGCGGCTGGAAGTCCACCGCCGGCTCGAAGATGCTGGCCAACTACGAAAGCCCGTTCGACGCCACCGTGGTCGAACGCCTGGCCGCCGCCGGCATGGTCACGCTGGGCAAGACCAACATGGACGAGTTCGCGATGGGCTCGTCGAACGAGAACTCGTTCTTCGGCCCGGTGAGCAACCCGTGGGACACCAGCCGCGTGCCGGGTGGCTCCTCGGGCGGTTCCGCCGCCGCCGTGGCCGCCGGCCTTGCACCTGCGGCCACCGGCACGGACACCGGTGGCTCGATTCGCCAGCCGGCCTCGTTCTCGGGCATCACCGGCATCAAGCCGACGTATGGCCGCGTGTCGCGGTACGGCATGATTGCGTTCGCGTCGTCGCTGGACCAGGGCGGCCCGATGGCCCATTCAGCAGAGGACTGCGCGCTGCTGCTTAATGGCATGGCCGGTTTCGACCCGAAGGATTCGACCAGCCTGACCCCGGAACTGGGCGGCGTCACCGAGGACTTCACGCGCCTGCTGGGCCAGCCCCGCGCCGGCGCCACCGCCAGCCAGCCGCTGGCCGGCCTGCGCATCGGCCTGCCGCGCGAGTATTTCGGCAAAGGCCTCTCGGCCGACGTCGAACAGGCCTTGCGCGCCGCGCTGGCCGAGTATGAGAAGCTGGGCGCGACGCTGGTCGACGTGACCCTGCCGAAGACCGAACTGTCGATCCCCGTCTACTACATCATCGCGCCGGCCGAGGCATCGTCGAACCTGTCCCGCTTTGATGGCGTGCGCTACGGCCATCGCGCCGCGCAGTATGGCGACCTGCTCGACATGTACAAGAAGAGCCGCGCCGAAGGCTTCGGCCCCGAGGTCAAGCGCCGGATCATGGTGGGCACGTACGTGCTGTCGCACGGCTACTACGACGCCTACTACCTGCAGGCGCAGAAGATCCGCCGCATCATCGCCGACGACTTCCAGCGCGCGTTCACCCAGTGCGACGTGATCATGGGTCCGGTGGCGCCCACGGTGGCATGGAAGCTCGGCGAGAAGACTGCCGATCCGGTCCAGATGTACCTGGCGGACATCTTCACGCTGTCCACCAGCCTGGCGGGCCTGCCCGGCATGAGCGTGCCGTGCGGCTTTGGCGAAGGCAACATGCCTGTTGGCCTGCAGCTTATCGGCAACTATTTCGACGAAGCGCAATTGTTGCAGACGGCCCATGCGTTCCAGCAGGCCACCGACTGGCACCTGCGCCGCCCGGCCTGACAACGCCATGCAAACACGCCCCCTGCCCATCGTCAGCATGCGCGCCGCTGCGGCCATGGCCCTGCTGGCGACGCTGGCCGGCTGCATTCCGCTGCCGTTCGGCGGCCGCTCGACGCCGATCGCCGCGCGCGATATCGACCTCGTTGGCGATTGCCGCCGCACCGAGGAGGATGGCTTCCGCGAGGACGCGCAGTTGCGCGTGGCCAACAACACCGTGCAGCAGCTCCAGTGGAAGCTCTGGGTGGGCAAGCGCGGCTCGTGCAGCTTCAATCTGGCCGACTTCCGTCAGGTCAAGAAAACGCCGCATATCGAACTGCGCGCCAACGACGGCAGCGCCTGCGAGCTGATGGTCTGGCAGGACCCGCGCCGCATCACGCTGGCGCACGCGAATTGCCAGGCGCACTGCACGCCGGGCATCTATGAGCAGGCATGGCCGGTGATGTTCGAACCGGGTTCGGGCGACTGCGCCCGCACGCGCTAACACGCACGAAGCGACACCGTCCATCGACCGATCATGAGGCGCCGACCGCACCTTTCCACGCTGACCCCCACGCCGCTGGTTCCGACCATGGCGGGGCACTGGCTGCGCGCGAGCGTGGCGGCGGTGGCCATCGGCATGGCGCTCCTGCAGGCCGCGCCCGCGCAGCCTGCTGTGTCATCGGCAGTACCGTCGGCGGCGCCGGCCGCTTCCGCCAGCGCACCCATGACACCGGCAGCGGCGGCCATGGAACCAGCGGCCCAGCGGGTGCGCATTCCCGGCGATGGCGGCTCGCCGGAGCTGACCGGATACTGGTTCACACCCCGCGATGGTGGCCTGCCGCGTTCGCAGCCACTGCCCGTGGTAGTGGCACTGCACGGTTGCAATGGTCTGATCGACATGCGCGTGGCCGCGAAACGCGCGGGCACGATCGAGGAAGTCATCGATCCGGCCGGCGCGCTGCAGAGCCGCTACCGCGAGTACGCGCACTGGCTTGCCGAGCGCGGCTATGCGGTGCTGATGCCGGACAGCTACAGCGTGCGCGGCAGGGCCCAGGGCACTTGCGGCGACGCCCTCGAATCGCGTGCGATCGACGACCGGACACGCCGCAGCGACGCACTGGCCGCAATGCGATGGGTATCCCGGCAACCTGGCATCGATGCCCGCCGCATCGTGCTGCTGGGCTGGTCCAACGGTGCGCAAGCCGTGCTGGCCACGATCGACGCCAGCCGGCCCTGGCCCGGCGGCACGCCCACGGTGGACCGTGCGGTGGCGTTCTATCCGGGATGCAAGCGCGCGGTGCAACAGCACAACTTCCGGCTGCGCTCGCCGCTGCTGCTGCTGATCGGCGGCGCGGACGACTGGACGCCCGCCACGCGCTGCGCGATGCTGCAGAACGCCGTGCAGTCGCGGCAGCCGGGGGCGCGCTTCCGGCTGGAGATCTATCCGGGCGCGTACCATGGCTTCGACGGCACGAGCGAACTGCATGTGCGGCGCGATGTGATCGCAGCGCGGCGCAACGGCGGCGTCACGGTGGGCGGCGATGCCGTGGCCCGCGTGGCAGCGCTGGGACAGCTCGATTCATGGCTTGCGAGCCCGGATCCCTGATACAACCGGGACCCGGCTCGACGAGCACCGAACACAGATACAGAAAGACTCAAATCAGGCTTACGAAGGAACAACCGCCATGCAATGGGAAGTGGTGATCGGCCTGGAGACGCACACGCAGCTCTCCACGGCCTCCAAGATTTTCTCCGGCACCTCCACCGCGTTCGGAGCCGAGCCCAATACGCAGGCCTCGCCCGTGGACCTGGCGCTGCCGGGCGTGCTGCCCGTACTGAACCGCGGCGCCGTGGAGCGCGCCATCCAGTTCGGCCTGTCCATTGGCGCGACGATTGCGCCACGCAGCATCTTCGCGCGCAAGAACTACTTCTATCCTGACCTGCCGAAGGGCTACCAGATCAGCCAGTACGAGATCCCCGTCGTGCAAGGCGGCCAGATCACGATTCAGGTGGAAGGCAAGCAGGGCGTGTACGAGAAGACCGTCAACCTGACGCGCGCCCACCTTGAGGAGGACGCCGGCAAGTCGCTGCACGAGGACTTCGCGGGCATGACCGGCATCGACCTGAACCGCGCGGGCACGCCGCTGCTAGAAATCGTGACCGAGCCCGACATGCGCAGCTCGGCCGAGGCCGTGGCCTATGCCAAGGCCCTGCATTCGCTGGTGGTGTGGCTTGGCATCTGCGACGGCAACATGCAGGAAGGCAGCTTCCGCTGCGACGCCAATGTGTCCGTGCGTCCGGTGGGCCAGGAAAAATTCGGCACACGCCGCGAGATCAAGAACCTGAACTCGTTCCGCTTCCTGCAACAGGCCATCGACTACGAGGTGCAGTGGCAGATCGCCGAGATCGAGGATGGCCGCGAGATCGTGCAGGCCACCGTGCTGTTCGACCCGGACACCGGCGAGACACGCGCGATGCGCACCAAGGAAGACGCGCACGACTACCGCTACTTCCCCGATCCGGACCTGATGCCGCTGGAGATCGACGCGGCGTGGGTCGAGCGCGTGAAGAGCGAACTGCCCGAATTGCCGGCCACGATGCAGGCCCGTTTCGTGTCCCAGTACGGCCTGTCGGCGTACGACGCAAGCACCATCACGGCGACGAAGGCGCTGGCGGCGTACTACGAGGCCGTCGTGACCAACGTTGGCGCAGCCAGCGCCAAGCCGGCGGCGAACTGGGTGATGGGCGAGATCGCGTCGCAACTGAACCGCGAAGGCATCTCGATCGACGAAGCGCCCGTGCGCCCGGCGCAACTGGCTAAGCTGCTGGCACGCATTACGGACGGCACGGTGTCGAACAACACCGCCAAGAAGGACGTGTTCCCGGCGATGTGGGCTGGCGAGTCCGACGGCGACGCCGACGCGATCATCGCGGCCAAGGGCCTGAAGCAGATGTCCGACACTGGCGAGCTGGAGAAGATCATCGACGACGTGCTGGCCGCCAACGCCAAGTCAGTCGAGGAATTCCGCGCTGGCAAGGAGAAGGCGTTCAACGCACTGGTCGGCCAGGCCATGAAGGCCACCAAGGGCAAGGCTAACCCGGCGCAGGTCAATGAACTGCTGAAGAAGAAGCTGGGCTGATATCGGCGCTCCGGAAGTGAAGAAGCCGGCCATGCATCAAGCGTGGCCGGTTTTTTTGCGCCTGGCGTTCGCTATGCCGACATCACCGGCACCACGCTGACCTCCACCCCCACCGTATGCTCCCCGCCCCCCACGATCACGCCATGCAGCAGCGGCACATCGCTATAGTCGCGTGCGATGGCCAGCGTCACGTGTCGCGTGTCGGCCAGCATTGCATTGGTGGGATCGAGATCGATCCAGCCGTTCTCCGGGCACCAGACGCCGGCCCACGCATGTGAGGCATCGGCGCCCAGCAACCTCGGCTCGCCTGGCGGTGGATCGGTGCACAGGTAACCGCTGACGTAGCGTGCCGGCAGGCCAATCGAGCGCAGACAGCCGATCATCACCTGTGCGAAGTCCTGGCAGACGCCGCTGCGCAGCGCGAACGCTTCCAGCGCCGGCGTATGCACCTCCGTGATCTCGCTGTGATAGTCGAAGTCGGCGTGAATACGATGCATCAGATCGATGGCGCCAGCCGCGACCGTCACGCCAGGCGCGAAGCTAAGGAGCGCGTAGTTGCGCAGGCTGTCATGCAATGCGACGTTGGGCGACGCATACACAAACTCCGTCTCGGGATGAAAGGGCTGGCCTGCGCGATAGCGTAGCCGCTCCGCTGCGTCTTCCCAGCGCGGACTGCGGGCGATATCGAGCGCCTGCCAGCGCGGCTTCAGTGTGACGGTGCTGGTAGCCGTCAGCCACATCGTCTCGTGCGGCACGTCGAGCATGAAATGCAGCACGTTGTTGCCGAACCCGTCGGTGCGCATGTGCTGGTGGGACGGGGCGGGGTCCACCTCGATCGAATGGGCCCCGACGGTCTGCCACGCGCAGGACGGTGGCGTCACCACGGCACGCTGCTGCGCAAGCTCTACCGGCCATGCGTAGTGGTAGGTGGTGGTGTGGTGCACGCTGAGCGTGGTCGTGCCGATGTCGCTCATGGCAGTTCGGTTTCGATTGTCACGCCGGCATGACTGAAGTAGCGGCCGCCGATCTCTTCGGACAACTTTGCCATGCGCGCGCCAAGCTGATCACACAGCGCCCCGAGCGTGGTCTGACGCCCCTGCCGATTGCTCGCGCACAGCAGCGTGCGCGAAGGTAGCGCGCTGGCTGGCGGCAGCATCTCCGCCAGCGGCACACGCGTCTGCCCCGTGGCGCCGGTGGGCAGTTGCACGAGCTTGGCGCGCAAGCGATCCAGCACACCATAGATGCCGCGCGGATTGGTCGGATCGAGCACGAGCAGATCGACCAGCGCAGGTACATCGGCGCGGCCGGGAAACAGCGATCGGAACGACAACGTGCTGTCGAACAGATGCAGCAGCAGGTCCACACCACTGCGCGAGTACAGCGCGCCGCTGCGCTCGGCCACTTCCAGGAACAGCGCCAGCGTGCCGAGCCGTTCAATATGGCGGCCGATGAATACCAGCCGCCACGCCACGTCGCGCGCCATGCGGTCGCCCTGCGCGCCGCTGATCGCGCCAAGCTGCATCGACAGGTGCTCGAGCGCTGCCAGCACCTTCGAGCGATCGTAAGTGCCCTCCCCCGCCGATGGACCATCTGGGCAGGCTGCCTGCATCGCATCGCGAAAGTCATTACGCGCGGCCAAGATCGTGCGCCAGTGATCGTTCGAGAGCCGGTTGCGGATCTCGTTGGCGGCGCCGGCATGGCTGGCGAGCGTCGGGCCCAGCCCGGAGTCCGCGTCAGGGTTGGCCAGCGTGGAAACGAGGGCATGTTCGAACGCTCTCAACGATGCTCGCGGCGATGGCGTCTGCGGCGGCACCAGCCCGAACCACGTTGCCAGGTCACCGATCATCGTCAGCGTGCCGTCGTCGGTTTCGTCGTTCGATTCGATCGAACCAAGGATTTGCCGGCACAGACGCACAAGGTTCTCGGCGCGCTCGGCGTAGCGGCCCGCCCAGTACAGGTTCTCGGCCGCGCGGCTCGACACCGTCAGCTGCCGGGCAAGCGCCGATCCTGCCGTCGCGCTCATCGCCGCCAAACCGGCGCGCGCCGAGGTCAGCGGCACCGCGTGCGTCGGCTGGCTCGACAACACCCACGTGTCGGCACTGGTACCGCCGATCTGCATCGATACCGCCTCGCGATGCGGCGGGGCCAGACGCGTGAATCCGCCCGGCATCACCTGCCAGCCGCCATTGCCATCGGCAATCGCATAAACCCGCAGCATGGCCGGGCGCGAGCCAATGCGGCCGCCGCCATGGCCGTCGGGTTCCCAGCACGGCATATGCGAGAGCGGCAGCGGCGCCTGCACGGTATAGCGATCGGGCGACGCGTCGATGCGCGCGCGCCAGTCCGCCAGCGTCTGCAGCCCCTGCTCCATGCCAAGCGGCGCGTCTGCAGGCGTGCGCGGATAGGTGGGCATCACGAACGCTTCGTCAAGCAGACCCAGTGCCTCCTGCCACGCCGGCGCCTCGCCGCACCACCAGCTCGACACCGCCGGCAGGACCAGCGGTTCGCCGAGCAACGCCTGCGCCACGCCGGGCAGGAAACCGTGGATCGCGGGCGACTCGAGAAAGCCAGAGCCCGGCACGTTCGACACCATCACATTGCCCGCACGCATCGCTTCGAGCAGGCCCGGCACGCCGATCATCGAATCGCCGCGCAGTTCGAGGGGGTCGCAGAACACATCGTCGAGGCGACGCAGGATCACGTCCACGCGCTCCAGACCGCCGAACGTCTTCAGATAGACCACGTCATTGCGCACGGTCAGGTCCTTGCCTTCGACCAGGGTGATGCCGAGATAGCGCGCCAGGAACGTGTGCTCGAAGAACGTCTCGTTGTATGGCCCCGGCGATAGCAGCACGATCTGCCGCCCCGCCTGCAAGGGTCTCGGGCTGCCGGGCTCGCCCCCCAGCGGCGTCAGCGGCGTCAGCGGCGCCAGCGCGAGTGTGGAGATCAACTGGGCGAACGCCTGCGGGAGCCGCCGCACACGCATCTCGCGGAACGCCTCGGCGAACTGGCCCGAGACGATCAGGCGATTTTCGAGCGCATAGCCCATGCCGGACGGCGTCTCCGTCCGATGCGCAATCACGGTCCAGCCGCTCGCGGTATGGACGAGGTCGACTGCCACGGTCTGCAGGTAGCTGCCACCCGGCGGCCGGTATCCCTTTAGTGGCCGCATGTAGCCGGGATGCCCGTAGACGAGCCCCGGTGGCAGCAGGCCGCGCTTGAGCAGCAGCTGTGGGCCGTAGATGTCGGCCATGATCGCGTTGGCCAACGTCGCGCGCTGCGCCACGCCCGCTTCGATAGTGGCCCAGTCCTGCTCCGGCACCAGAAGCGGAAACACTTCGAGTTGCCACGCGCGCGCGCCATCGCCCTGGTCGGCACGGATGTTGTACGTGACGCCGTTCTGGCGAATCTGCCGCGCCACGGCAGACGCGTGGGCATTCAGTACGTCTGGCGGTGGATCGCCGAGTACCGAGAAGAAGCGTGCCCAGCATTCGCGCAACGCGCCATCTGGCAGGCGCAACTCGTCGAGGTGGCCATCCGGCACGGGCAGCGCCAGTTGGCCAGCCATCAGGGCAGGCGCATCGGGTCCTTCAAGAGGCAGTGACGACTGCGAGGGCAAGGGCTACGGTCTCCGGGATGCATCGGCGCAATGCGCTGCGAGTATGACAGGATCGGCGCTCGCGTCGCGCATAGCGCTCACATTGGGCCCTTCGCGGGCTGCGCCCCCTCGTCCTGCAGCGAACGCAGCTTGGCCAGCGCGCCCGGATCGCCATGCGCGGCGGCACGGGCGTACCAGAGCTTGGCCTGTTCGATATCGCGATCCACCACCCCCGGATACCCGCGCTCGTAATAGCTGGCGACGATGTACTGCGCGCCTTCGTCGCCGGCTGCGGCGGCCTTGCTGTACCAGTGGAACGCGCGACCGTAGTCGAGGGGCACGCCCCGGCCGGTGAAGTAATTGGTGGCGAGCGCCACCTGCGCCTGCACATGTCCCCCCTGCGCCGCGAGTTCATACCAGCGGTTGGCCTCGGGCAGCGACTTCGGCACCACGTCACCGCGTTCGTACAGATCGCCGAATGTGAACTGCGCGTGGGTCATCTGGTTGTCCGCCGCGCGGCGCAGCCAGACCAGCGCCTCCTGCGGCTTCGCCGGCGTGCCTTCGCCACGCAGCAACATCATCGCGTAGTCGAACTGGGCCAGCCGGTTGCCCTTCTGCGCGGCCGCTGCAAAGCCCTGGATCGCCACCTCGAAATTGCCAGCCTCGTAGGCGGCCACCGCCGCCTGGGTCTGTTCCTGTGCCGGTTGCGGTCGCTCGGTGGCCGCGTAAGCACTCAAGCCGGACAGGGCGCAGGCCAGCGCCAGTGCAACGACGGACTGGCGGATCGTAGGGGCGGCAAGTTGCGACATGGCTGGCTCCGATCCGGCTAGGCGCGTCTGGGGGTGTTTGATTCAGTGTAGTGGGCGATCCGTGGGAACTTATATGTCGATAACAGATTATCGACTCAAATTATTCTTCGTTATTATTCGTCATTCTTATAATCTGGCTCAGCCGGCGAACCGGTATCCGACGCCCACCTCTGTCAGCAGATGCGCGGGCTGGGCCGGATCGACCTCGAGCTTGTGGCGCAGGTGGCCCATATAGACCCGCAGGTAGTGGCTGCTCTCCGAGTGCGAGGGGCCCCAGACCTCGCGCAGCAGTTCCCGGTGCGTCATGACCTTGCCACGATTGGCGATCAGCACGGCCAGCAGGCGGTATTCGATCGGCGTCAGATGCACCTGATCTTCGCCGCGCGTGACGAGCCGGTTGGCCAGGTCCACGCGCACGTCGCCGAACGTGATCTGGGGCGTGCCTTGTGGATTCGCCTTGGCGTGCCGGCGCAGCAGCACGCGCACGCGCGCCACCAGTTCACCGACGCCGAACGGCTTGGTCAGGTAGTCGTCCGCGCCCGCATCGAGCGCGGCGATCTTGTCGGCTTCGCCAGTGCGTGCCGATAGCACCAGCACAGGCACCTCGGTCCAGGTGCGCATCTCGCGGATCAGTGTCATGCCATCGCCATCAGGCAGGCCAAGGTCCAGGATCACCACATCCGGCTGGCGCGTGCCGGCGTCAATCAGGCCGCGCTTGAGCGTATCGGCCTCGTGCACCGTGCAGCCCTCGGACTGCAGCGATTCACGCACGAAGCGGCGGATGTGGGGTTCGTCCTCGACCAGCAACACGGTCGGCGAATAATCAAAAGGCATGTCAGTGATGATCCGGAATGGGTTCGTCCAGCGACTCTGGCTCGATAGCCGGTGGATTGCCGCGCGGCAGCGCCAGCGTGAATCGCGAACCATGTGGGTGGGCGGCCTCCACCCAGATGCGACCACCATGGGCCTGCATGATCGCCTCGCAGACCGCCAGGCCGAGCCCGACGCCGGAGGTGGCCGATTCGCGCTCGCCACGCGTGAATTTCTCGAAGATGTAGCGCTCCTGGCCCGACTGCACGCCCGGGCCTTCGTCTTCCACTGACAGTTGCACCTCGTCGCCCACCACCGCGCCGCGGATGCGGATGGCGGTGCCTGCCGGCGTGTACTTCGCCGCGTTCTCCAGCAGGTTGCACAGCACACGCTCCATCAGCACATCGTCGCACTCCACCAGCGGCAGCTCCACAAGATTCATCACTTCCACATGGTGCCGACCGAGCACGTCGCGCATCGACGCCAGCGCCGCGCCAATCAGTTCCTCAAGCGATTGCCAGCCACGCTTGAGCGCCAGGTCGTGATGCTGCAGGCGCGCCATGTCGAGCAGGTTGACGACCATCGTGCGCATCCGTTGTGCCTGAACGCGCATTGCCTCGACTGTCTCCGCGACGCTGGCCGGCAGCGGCATCTCCGCGCGCTGCAGCGTTTCGGCCATGCCGATCAGCCCGGTCAGCGGCGTACGCAGATCATGCGACACCGCGGCCAGCAGCGAACTGCGCAGCCGTTCCGACTCGATCGACACCAGCGCGCGCTGCGCCACGTCGACGTAATGGATACGCTCGATCGCGATCGCGATCAGCGTGGCAAAGACATCGGCCTGACGACGCAACGCCGGGTCCGCCAGCGCCCGCCACGCGCGCGGCTCCACGGCCAGCACGCCGCGCGTCTGCATCGGCGCCTTCAGCGGCAGATACAGCACCGTGCTGCCGGGTAGCGTGTGCGTGCCCGTGCCGGCAGGCTGACCGTGATCGAACACCCATTGCGCCAACACCTTGTCGATGGCATCGCCTTTGCCTGTCCGCGGCTCCGGTGTCTTTTCTCCGCCGGCCATCGGCATGAGCCGTCCGTTCTCTGCGACGAGGAAAAAAGTGCCATCCGCGTCAAAGGCGGCACGCAGGAAGCGACCGCCGATCTCGACGATCTGCTGCGCCGTCAGCGCAGCGGACAACTCGCGCGCCAGCTCATAGAGCGTGCGCGCATCGGTTTCGCGCCGCACGGACACCTGAGCCTGCTCGCGTAGTCCCGCCGTAAGCTGGCCGATCACCAGACCAACCGTCAGCAGCACGAAGAACGTCAACAGGTACTGCACGTCGCTGACGGCGAACGACATTCTCGGCGGCACGAAGAAAAAGTCGAACGCCGCCACCGAAATCACCGATGCCAATGCCGCCGGTCCCCGGCCATGACGCAACGCCACGCCTACCACGGCAACCAGGAACAGCATCGCGATATTGACCAGGTCGAACCAGGGTCTGGTCAACGTCGACAGGAACGTCGCCGCCATGCACCAGACCACGGCCCAGCCATAGTTATGACGGCGCACGCGGGCCAACTCGGCTTCGGCCTCCGCATCGTGCGCCTCGGTGGATAGCCCCTCCTGGACTCGCGGACGCAGGTCCGCCCGTGTGGAGTCGGCCGCCACCCTGATCACGTCGATCTCCGGGCAACCCGCCGCCAGCGCATCGGCGAACATCTGCCGGCCGAACAGCCGGTTACCGACACCAAGCAACGGCGACAGCGCACGGGCCAGCAAGGCACGCCCCTTGTCGATCCAGTTCCCTCGCGCATACCAGTCGGCGGGGGCACGGCCAAGCAGCACCTTGGTCAGGTTGTGGCGTCGCACGTAGCCTGCCACCGCCTTGACCATGTCGTTGCCGGCGAGCGTCTCCGTGCGGGCCCCCAGTTCCTCTGCCAATTGCATGGCGGCGCGCATGCGCGCGCGGACCTCGTTGGATGGCGGCATCAACTGGGGCGTGGCGATCGTCACCACATGCCAGTCGCAATCGAGCTGGCCCGCCAGACGCTGCGCGCTGCGCACCACCTGCTCGGCATCGTCGCCGGCGCCGATGCACGCCACCAGGGCTTCCCGCGTGCGCCAGACCAGATCGATCGATTCGGCATGTCGATACGCGCGCACATCGTCGTCGACGCGATCGGCGGTCCGCCGCAACGCGAGTTCGCGCAGCGCGATCAGGTTGCCTTTGCGGAAGAAATTACGTGCGGCGTGGCGCGCCTGATCGGGCAGGTAGACCTTGCCCTCGCGCAGCCGGCGCAGCAGTTCATCGGCGGGCAGGTCCACCAGCACCACTTCGTCGGCGCCGTCGAACACCGCATCGGGCACGGTCTCCCAGACGCGCACACCGGTGATGCCACCCACGGCCTGATTGAGGCTGTCCAGGTGCTGCACATTGACCGTGGTCCAGACGTCGATGCCCGTGGCCTGTAGTTCCTGAATGTCCTGCCAGCGTTTCGGATGCCGGCTGCCCGCGGCATTCGAATGCGCGAGTTCATCCACCAGAATCAGCGCGGGGCGTCGGGCCAGCGCGCCGTCGAGATCGAACTCCGCCAGGACGCGGTCCCGATATGGAACCTCGCGCAGCGGCAGGCGCTCGAGTCCATCGAGCAGAGCCTCGGTCTCGGCGCGGCCATGTGTCTCGACCACGCCGACCACCACGTCCACGCCCTGCTCGCGCAACGCACGCGCGGCGCCCAGCATGGCAAAGGTCTTGCCAACGCCGGCCGACGCGCCAAAGTACACGCGCAGTTTGCCGCGAGCGGCACGCGCGCGCTCCGCCTGCATGCGTTGCAGCAGGGCGTCGGGGTCCGGGCGGGCGTCTGGATCGGTCATCGGCAACGGCGGTTGGTGGCGATGATTGTGCCACGCAGGCGATTGCCATGCGTACATGCGTCTGTCCCCAACTCCACACACGGGAGGGCGGGGCAAACCATCAGCGTTTCACAGGCCTTCGGCGTTCCCCCGGCTCCCGCCTGCACGGGCAGGGCAAGGGCGAGGGGAAGACGGAGGGCAAACCAGGTATCAACGGCCACCAGATCTATTTCAGCCCATCCAGCGCCAGGTTCAGCGCAAGCACATTGACCGCCGGCTCGCCAAGCACCGCCAGACCAGGGTCTTTGGTATTGGCGGCGATCAGCGCCTCGACCTTCTCCAATGACACACCGCGCAGCCGCGCCACGCGGGCCGCCTGGTACTGCGCCGCTGCCGGGCTGATATGCGGATCGAGACCGCTGCCCGAGGCCGTCACCAGATCCACCGGAACCGGCGCCTTGTTGTCCGGATCCGCTTCCCTGAGCCCGTCTATACGTGCTTTCGCGGCGTCCGTCAGCGCCGGATTGGTCGGCCCCAGGTTTGAGCCACCTGATGCCGTGGCGTTGTAAGACATCGGCGCCGTAGCCGACAGGCGGCCCCAGAAGTACTTCGGGTCCGAGAACGGCTGGCCGATCAGTTCGGAACCGACCGTCTTGCCATCCTTGACGATCAACGAGCCTGCTGCCTGATGCGGAAACACCGCGCGCGCGATGCCGGTGACAACGCCGGGATAGAGCAGGCCGGTCACCACCGACAGCACGATGAAAACAGTCAGCGCCGGACGCAGCAGCCCAGTCTGACGCGGCACCTGCGCGACGGTATTGCTTTGTGTAGTCATTTGCGATTCTCCTTGCGATGCTCAGACCCAGCCGAACATCGTCAGCAACATGTCGATCAGCTTGATCCCGACGAACGGCACCACGATGCCACCCAGGCCATAGATCAGCAGGTTGCGGCGCAGCAGCACCGCCGCGCCCAGCGGGCGGTACACCACGCCGCGCAACGCCAGCGGAATCAGCGCGACGATGATGAGCGCATTGAAGATCACGGCGGACATGATGGCCGAGCCCGGTGTCGACAGCCCCATCACGTTGAGCAGGTTGAGCTGCGGATAGGTGGTCGCGAACGCGGCCGGGATGATGGCGAAATACTTGGCCACGTCGTTGGCCACGCTGAACGTGGTCAACGACCCGCGCGTCATCAGCATCTGCTTGCCGATCTCTACGATCTCGATCAGCTTGGTTGGATTGCTGTCCAGGTCGACCATATTGCCGGCCTCGCGCGCGGCCTGCGTGCCGCTGTTCATCGCCACGGCCACATCGGCCTGCGCCAGCGCCGGTGCATCGTTGGTACCGTCGCCGGTCATCGCCACAAGACGCCCTTCGCTCTGGTACTCGCGAATCAGCGCCAGCTTGGCCTCTGGCGTGGCCTCGGCGAGGAAGTCGTCGACACCGGCCTCGGCCGCGATCGACGCAGCGGTCAACCGGTTGTCGCCGGTGATCATCACCGTGCGGATACCCATCTTGCGCAGTTCGACAAAGCGCTCGCGGATGCCGGCCTTGACGATGTCCTTGAGCTCGATCACGCCGAGCACTCGCACCGATTCCTCGGTACCCTGCGCGATGGATTCCGCCACCACCAGCGGCGTGCTGCCCGCGCGCGCCACATCATCGACGGCCTGCATCACCACATCGGGGAACTTGCCCGCGCGCTCGGTCACGTAGCGGCGCACCGCATCGGCCGCGCCCTTGCGCACGCTGCGCACGATCTGGCCATTGGCCACGTCGACACCGCTCATGCGCGTCTGCGCGGTGAACGGCACGAACACCGGCGCTGCCAGTCCCCGCTCGCCCATCTCCGGCGCGCTCACGTCTGACTGCTGGCGTGCCAGCACAACGATGCTGCGGCCTTCCGGTGTTTCATCGGCCAGCGACGACAGCCACGCGGCCTCGGCGAGCTGACGCTCGGTAACGCCGGGCGCACAGATAAAGCGCGAGGCCTGGCGATTGCCATGTGTGATCGTGCCGGTCTTGTCGAGCAGCAGCACGTCGACATCGCCCGCCGCTTCCACCGCGCGGCCCGACGTGGCGATCACATTCGCTTCCATCATGCGGCTCATGCCGGCTACGCCGATCGCCGACAGCAGGCCACCGATCGTGGTCGGAATCAGGCAGACCAGCAGCGCCACGAGCACCGTCACCGAGACCGGCACGCCGGCCTTGGTCACCAGCACCGCGTAGAGCGAATACGGCTGCAGCGTGGCTGTGGCCAGCAACAGCACCAGCGTGAGCCCCACCAGCAGGATCGTCAGCGCGAGTTCGTTCGGTGTCTTCTGGCGCTTGGCACCTTCGACCATGCTGATCATGCGGTCGATGAAGCTCTCGCCGGGGTTGGCCGTGATGCGCACGATGATCCAGTCCGACAGCACACGCGTGCCACCAGTGACCGATGAGAAGTCGCCACCCGACTCACGGATCACCGGCGCCGATTCGCCGGTGATGGCGCTTTCATCGACCGACGCCACGCCCTCGATGACTTCGCCATCGCCAGGGATCATGTCGCCGGCCTCGACGAGCACGACATCGCCCTTGCGCAGTTCCGTGGCCGCACGCTGCTCGGTAGCCCCCTGCGCGCGCGCATCGCGATGGCCGGCGCGCACCACGCGTGCCATGGTGGTGGTCTTGAGTCCGCGCAGCGCAGCGGCCTGCTGCTTGCTGCGACCTTCAGCCAGTGCTTCGGCGAAGTTCGCAAACAGTACCGTGAACCAGAGCCATACCGTCACGGCCAGGATGAAGCCTGCCGATTCGCCACCCGGCGTCGGGTGCAGCCAGGCACGCACGCACAGGATCGACGTCAGGATGCTGCCGGCGTAGACCACGAACATCACCGGGTTGCGCAACTGATCGCGTGGATTCAGCTTGCGGAAGGCATCGATGATGGCCGGCTTCACCAGCTCGGGCGACATCATGCCGCGCGAGGGACGCGGATGGCCTGGCAGGCCGCCGCCTGTCATCACCGTGGAACCCGGTGCCGGATTGCGCGACGCCGTGCCGGCAGCGCTGGAGCGTGTCGCGGTGGATTGTTGTTGCATGTGCGATTCTCCGCAGGATTACTTGGCAGCCGCGGTCACCGCCGCGGGCTGCAGTTGCTCCGCCACCGGCCCCAGGGCCAGCGCCGGCACATAGGTCAGCGCGCCAACCAGCAGCACCGAACCCACGAGCAAAACGATGAACAGCGGGCCATGCGTCGGCATGGTGCCGGCCGTGACCGGCGTACGGCGCTTGGCGGCCAGCGAACCGGCCATCGCCAGCACCGGCACGATGATCCAGAAGCGCCCGAACCACATAGCCGCAGCCAGAAGCGTGTTGTAGAAGGGTGTGTTGGCGGAAAGGCCGGCAAACGCGCTGCCGTTGTTGTTCGACGCCGACGACAGCGCATACAGGATCTCGGAGAAACCGTGCGTGCCCGGGTTGAACACGCCGGCGCGACCCGGCTCCAGCATCACCGCGATGGCGGTACCCACGAGTACGAGCAGCGGCGTGACCAGGATCGCCACGGCGGTCATCTTCATCTCGTAGGCCTCGATCTTCTTGCCGAGGTACTCGGGCGTGCGTCCAATCATCAGGCCCGCGATAAACACGGCCAGCACGGCGTACACGAGCATTCCGTAGAGGCCCGATCCCACGCCGCCAAACACGACCTCACCCAGTTGCATCAGCAACATCGGCACCAGACCGCCAATGGCCGTGAACGAGTCGTGCATGGCGTTGACCGCGCCGCACGAAGCGGCGGTCGTGATCGTGGCGAACAGCGAAGTGGCCGATATGCCGAAGCGCACTTCCTTGCCTTCCATGTTGCCGCCTGCCTGCAGTGCGGACGCGGCATGGTCGATCGACAGAGACGACAGGGCCGCCGTGATGTGCTGCTCGGACGCCATCGCCGCCACGGCCATCACGACGAAGATCACCGTCATCGAGGCCAGCACGGCCACGCCCTGACGCCGGTCCCGCACCATCTCGCCAAACGTGAAGCACAGGGCCGCCGGGATCAGGAAGATCGCCAGCATCTCGATGAAATTGGACAGCGGCGTCGGGTTCTCATAGGGGTGCGCCGAGTTCGCGTTGAAGAAGCCGCCACCATTAGTGCCGAGCATCTTGATCGCTTCCTGCGAAGCCACGGGCCCCATCGCCAGCGTCTGCGTGGTCGTCTTCATCGCCTCTGTCACGGGCTTGCCTTGCGGGTCGAGCACGGGCTGGCCCGCCGCGTCGACCTTGGGCTGCGTGTACTCGACCGCCGTGACGAGATTCGCGTCCTTGTAGCCGTCGAAGTTCTGGATCACGCCCTGGCTGACCAGCAGCAGCGCTGTGATCACCGACAGCGGCAGCAGCACGTAGAGCGTGGTGCGCGTGATATCGACCCAGAAGTTGCCAATCGTGGCCGAGGTATGGCGCGCGAAGCCACGGATCAGAACGAAGACCACGGCAATGCCAGTGGCTGCGGAGACGAAGTTCTGGACCGTCAGCGCCAGCATCTGCGTCAGGTAGCTCATCGTCGACTCGCCGCTGTAGCCTTGCCAGTTCGTATTGGTGACAAAGCTGATGGCGGTGTTGAACGACGAATCGGGCGAGACCGCGCCAAACGCCTGCGGATTCAGTGGCAGCAAACCCTGCACGCGCTGGAGCGCGTAGACGGCGATCACGCCGATCACATTGAAGACAAGCACCGCGATGGCGTATTGCTTCCAGCCCATTTCGGCATCGGCACGCACACCGGCCACGCGATACAGCACGCGCTCGATGGGCCGCCCCCAGGCGGTCAGGCTGAAGTTGCCCTCCTCGACGGCACGGCGCATATAGCGGCCCAGGAATGGGCCCACCACGAACAGGATGGCCAGAAACAGAACCAGCAGTCCGAGAAATTGAGTGAAGTGCGGTGTCGACATCAGAATTTCTCCGGCCGGAACAGCGCAATGAGCAGGTAGATGAAGAGCGCAGCGGCCAGGCCGGCGCTAAGCAGGTCAGTCCATTCCATTACTGCCCCCTGTTGTCGGCGGCTGGCCTGGAATCGGCAGCGGCGGCTTCGCCGTTACCTCGACTGGCCGGCGGATTGGCGCCAAGCGCGGCGCACAGAGCCAGCAGCGCGCCCGTCAACGCGCCGAAGGCCAGCAATACAAGGAAGTAGATCCCGTCCATGACTTGTGCAGGCGATAACACCTGACTGAGTGATTTACGGATAGCAGGTTAGGGATCGGGGGGTAAAAACGGGGTAGAGAGGCGGGAGGGGGGTGTAAACGAAATATAAAAATGCAGAAGACCAGCAACTGCTGGCGCTGGAAGACGGTTCGGCCGATGTCTTCAGGAGGGGGATCCCCCCACTCCAGCATGCGGGAGAAGGGAGATCATGGCGACGAAACCGTCAGATCCAGCCCGCGCGGTGCAGCTTGCGCCAGAGAAAGCTGCACGCGGCCGCCGTGAAGCCGATCACCACGGGATACGCGTAGTGAAACTTCAGTTCCGGCATGAAATTGAAGTTCATGCCATAGAGCGAAAACACGACGGTGGGCACCGCCAGAATCGCACCCCACCCGGCCAGCCGCTTGACCACCTCGTTCTGTGTCACGGTGACCAGCGCCAGGTTGACCTGGACGGCCGTCGTCAGCATCTCTCGTACCACGTCGAGTGTGCGCACAACGCGGCTGCTGTGGTCCTGGATATCGCGGAAGTACGCGCGCAGATCCTTTGGCACAAGGTCTTCATGCAGGCGGATCAACTGGCTGCAGATGTCTTCGACCGGATAGACCACGTTGCGCAGGCGCAGGACCTGATGCTTGACCTTATAGAGGCGCTCGATGGCCGCGCGATCGAACTCGTCGTGGAAGATATCCTGCTCCAGCGCCTCGAAGGCTTCCTCGAGCCGGTTCACGATTGGCAGGTAGTGATCGACGATGTAGTCCATCAACGCATAGAGCACGAACCCCGTGCCATGCGCCATGCCGCGCGGGTCTTCCTCGCAGCGCTCGCGCACCGGCGTGTAGGTGGAACTGGCGCCATGCCGCACCGAAACCACGTAGTTCGGGCCGACATACAGATGCGTCTCACCCACCACCACTTCGTCGTCGACCAGGCGCGCGGTACCCAGCACCACGAACACCGAGTCACCGTAGGCCTCGATCTTGGGGCGCTGATGTGGCTCCAGCGCGTCCTCCACGGCCAGATCGTGCAGACCGAACGCCTGCTGCACCTTGCGCAGCAGCGGCAGGTCTGGCTCGTGCAGCCCCAGCCAGACGAAGGTGCCGGGCTCGGCCAGCGCTCTGGCAATGCCGTCGAACTCCACATCTCCGACCTTTCTGCCGTCGCGATAGGCCGCGCAGTTAACGATGGCTCCCATGGATGCTCCGTACTTGAGGACGTGCAATCGTAACAAGCCGAGGCATTTGATGTGAACCATCCCCGCCATCACCACTTTTTGACGTGCGGCTGGCGCGCCCGTGGTCCGCATCGGCCACCTGGGGCCGGCCGTCCGACATTTGTTACAGTTCCCCGGAGATACGACGTTAGAATGTGGCATTTCCACGGTCACCCGGCTATGTCTCAGAAGAAATCGCCACGCTTCGAGCTGCGCAGTGGCAACGTCGACGCCCTCCTTCTCGCTCTCAATACCGCCGACCTGGACGCGGTGCGGGACGACCTCCTCTCCCGCTTCGAGTCAACCCCCGATTTCTTTTCTGATGACGTTGTCGCGCTGGACCTGCGCCGCCTGGAAGGCACCGGGGCGCTGGCGCTGGACCGTGTGATCGACACCCTGGCCACCCTCAAGGCCCGTGCCATCGGCGTGGTGGCCCGTGCCGACCAGCGCGACTGGGCCGGCGGCTTCGGCCTGCCGCTGCTGGACAGCCAGAGCCGGCGTGGCGGCAAGGACGAGGCCCCTAAAGAGAAGGCGGGCAAACCCGAAGCCACGGCGGCAAGCGGGCAGACGGACGCCGAGGCGGCCGGGAACACCGGCAAGGGCAAGGACAGCGAGGGCGCCGCCGTCAATGGCAAGGCCTCGGAAATCGCCGAGATCATGGCGGCCGCGAACGCGGCTTCCGCCCCCCGCGCAATCCCCACGCTGCTGATCGACAAGCCGCTGCGCTCGGGCCAGCAGATCTACGCCCAGGGCGACGTGGTGATCCTGGACCTGGTCAGCTACGGCGCCGAAGTCATCGCCGAAGGCAATATCCATATCTATGCCCCGCTGCGCGGCCGCGCACTGGCGGGTGTCAAGGGTAATCCCGATGCGCGCATCTTCTGCACGTGCCTGGAGCCCGAACTGATTTCCATCGCCGGCATCTACCGGACCGCGGAGCAGACACTCCCGGCCGACGTGCTCGGCAAGTCGGCACAGGTTCGCCTGGCCGACGAAAAGCTGATCCTTGAACCGCTGCGCATGAAATAACGGCAGCACGCAATCGAACGAATTCCACTCATACCGGACCATAGAGCCATGGCAAAAATCATCGTAGTGACCTCCGGCAAGGGGGGCGTTGGCAAGACCACCACCAGCGCGAGTTTCGCCGCCGGTCTGGCCCTGCGTGGCCACAAGACTGCCGTGATCGATTTCGACGTCGGCCTGCGCAACCTCGACCTGATCATGGGCTGCGAGCGTCGCGTGGTGTATGACCTGATCAACGTGGTGCAGGGCGAAGCGAACCTGCACCAGGCGCTGATCAAGGACAAGAAGTGCGAAAACCTGTTCATCCTGCCGGCGTCGCAGACGCGCGACAAGGAAGCGCTGACGCGCGAGGGCGTGGAGAAGGTCATCAACGACCTGAAGGAAATGGGCTTCGAGTACATCATCTGCGACTCGCCGGCCGGCATCGAGACGGGCGCGCTAATGGCGATGTATTTCGCTGACGAGGCGCTGATCGTGACCAACCCCGAGGTATCGTCGGTACGCGATTCGGACCGCATTCTCGGTATCCTGTCGTCGAAGACCAAGCGCGCCAGCGAAGGCGAGCCGATCAAGGAACACCTGCTGATCACGCGCTACAACCCCAAGCGCGTGCACGGTGGCGAGATGCTGTCGCTTACCGATATTCAGGAAATCCTGCGCATCAAGCTGATCGGCGTGGTTCCGGAATCGGAGGCGGTGCTCCATGCCTCCAACCAGGGCACGCCGGCGATCCACCTGGAAGGCACCGATGTGGCCGATGCCTACGGCGACATCGTGGACCGCTTCCTGGGCAAGGACAAACCGCTGCGCTTTACCGATTATCAGAAGCCGGGGCTGTTCTCGCGCATCTTCGGCAACAAATAAGGAGGGCTCATCCACATGTCGATCCTGTCCTTCCTGCTGGGAGAGAAGAAGAAATCCGCATCGGTCGCCAAGGAGCGCCTGCAGATCATTCTTGCCCATGAACGTTCGGGCCATTCGGCGCCGGCCGATTACCTGCCGGCCCTTCAGCGCGAGCTGGTGGCCGTGATTTCGAAGTACGTCAAAATCAGCGATCAGGACCTGCGCGTCAGCCTGGAGCGTCAGGACAACCTCGAGGTTCTCGAGGTCAAGATAGAAATTCCACAAGCCTGAGATCGAGGCTGTGGGTAATTCCAAAGTAAATCCGCGATAAATCCGCGGTATTTTCTTCTAAGGGAAAACCCGCATTTTCGATTAGGTTATTGCAGCGCAGCAGTCGTATTTCACGACCGCTGCGCTGTCCTCCGCACTTCCGTTTATCCCCCTGTTTTTCGTTGCCCTGTCGCTGCCCGTTCGTGCCCTTGCACCAGAACGACGCGTGCTGCTGCGCACCATTTTCAGGGTGCGGAGGCATTGTGTAGCGGCAAACCAACGGAATTGCACCAAATCTCCTCCTGAAGCACTGCTCTTGCTTGGTTTTATGTCCGAACGATCCGCCTTTTGTTAAATTTTCGCGGCGTTTACAGCAAACGTTATTCAAATGGACGCGCCGTGATCCGGCAGCGGACAACCACAAGACAGAAAAGGAGCACCATGAAGAAATCGCTACTGACCCTCGCACTCGGTTCGCTGTTTGCCGGCGGCGCCTACGCGCAAACGTCGGTCACGCTGTACGGCATTGCCGACGCCAGCATCCACTACACGACCAACGCCGATGCCAACAACCACGGCCAACTCGCGATGGACAATGGTGCCATCACGCAAAGCCGCTGGGGCCTGAAGGGCGCCGAAGCCCTGGGCAACAACCTGAAGGCCATCTTCCAACTGGAAAACGGCTTCAACGTGCCCAACGGCACGATGAGCTCGTCGGGCCAGATCTTCAACCGTCAAGCCTACGTTGGCCTGGCTGGTGACTTCGGCGCCGTGAAGCTGGGCCGTCAGTACACCGAAGGGTTTAATTTCTTCGGTGACTACGATCCGCTGACCATCGGTAACTACACCGGTAACTCGTGGATGTACTACAGCCTGACGCAGCTCCGTCGCAACAACGTGGTCAGCTACGGCGGTTCGTTCAGCGGTTTTGATTTCGGCGCAAGCTACGGCTTCGGCGAAACCCCGGGCAGCTTCACGAAGGCAAGCGGTTCGGGCGCCGGCATCAACACGCCGTACTTTGGCGTGCGCGCAGCCTACAACTACGGCCCGTTCGGCGTGGGTGGCGTGTACCAGGAAATTCGCGACGCCAATGGCAACAAGCAGCAAATGTGGGGCGCTGCTGGTAAGTACTCGATCGGCCCGGCAAAGATCTTCCTGGGCTACATCGGTGGTCGCGACCACACCGGCCTGATGGACAACATCCTGAACAACGCCGCCGTCGTCACGACGAACGCCAACCCGGCTCCGAACACCGTCGGTACGGCTGCTGCCAACGCCAATCCGCGCAAGGACACGCTGGGCTACATCGGCGCGACCTACCAGGCCACTCCGGCCCTGGCGCTGACCGGTGCGTTCTACGCCGATTACGTCGAAAACAAGAACGGTATCGCCGACAACAATGGCCGCCGCTACACGGCCGCGCTGATCGCCGAGTACTCGCTGTCGAAGCGCACGCAAGTCTATGGTGCTGCGGACTTCAACAAGGTTTCGGGCGCTACCACGACCGAACTGCCGGGCCGCAACAACCAGACCAGCTTCGGCGCTGGCATCCGCCACATCTTCTGATTGTTGGTTTGATCAGTTGGCAGAAAGGCACCTTCGGGTGCCTTTCTTTTTTTGCGATGGCGGAGTCGAAGGTGGAGTTGGCGGTGGTGTTGACGGTGGCGCCATCCCCGGCGTCGTCAGCAGTTCCAGACGATAGCCATGCGTGTAGAGCGGCTGGAGCCGCACGCCGTTGTGCTCCCACAGGCCGAGCTTGGTACGCACGCGCGAGACATGGGTATCGATGGTGCGCGACAGCGGTGGCAGTTCCTTGCCCCAGATCGCCGCAAGCATGTATTCGCGCGGCACGGCGCGGCCCTCATTGCGGAACAGGAGCAGCGCGACTTCGAACTCCTTCGGCGTCAGCCGTACCTCCTGCCCGTGGCACGTGGCTTCGCGCGTCACGGCATCAAAGCGGAAACAGCCCCAGGTCAGCCGTCCATCGTCTGGCTGGCGAGAGTCCGGGTACGCTCGCCGCAGCAGCGCTGCGATGCGCGCGCCGAGTTCGCGCGGCCGGATCGGCTTGACCATATAGTCGTCGGCGCCGGCACTCAACGTTGCGACAATGTCCGCCTCGGTGTCACGCCCAGTCAGGAACATCACCGGTATGCGCGGGTCCAGGTGCGCGCGCACCCAGTCCAGTACTTCCCGGCCCGAGACATGCGGCACGTGCCAGTCAAGCAGCAGCAGGTCGAACGTGACCTTGCGCAACGTGACCAGCATGCGCCTGCCATCGGCGAACGTTACGCACTCGTGCCCTTCCGCCGTCACGATCTCGCGAATCCTCGCGGCCTCGGCGGCGTCGTCCTCCAGCGAGGCAACCCTCAGTCCCATCCTTGTCATGCGTCGTCGCTCCCACGTGGAGCGTCCAGTGAAATCGCTGACGACCATTAGAGGCGTGTGAGCGAGAAAACCCTATAAGACGATGCTCATTTTCTGCATCGGCCACAAATGTTTACTTTCGTTTGGCGCGCGCATCGGCCTACCATGACCCGGAACATCTGACCTGAACAGGAAGGAAACGCATCTTGAGAATCGCCGCGCTCGAAGACGACCCCGCCCGCGCCATCGTGCTGGAGCGAGCGTTGCATCCCGGCGGACACACGCTTGCGCGATTTCGCAGCAGCCAGCCGATGATCGAGGCCATGCGTCGTGAGCCGTTCGATCTGCTGCTGCTGGACCGGGACGTGGCCGGTACCAACGCCGATGATCTGCTCGATTGGGTGCGGCGCACACTGGGACACGGGATGCCGGTGATGATGCTGGGCCAGAGCGATGCGGAGGAAGTGGTCGTGGGCTGCCTCGCGGCTGGCGCGGATGCGTACGTGCCACAGCCCGCGCGATGCGATGAACTTCGGGCCCGCATCGAGGCATTGACCCGGCGGGCAGCGGTGCCCGGCATGACGGTTGCCACCGTGCCGCCCGGCGCGCTAGGGGACACCTCCGATCAACTCGTCTGCGGCGTGTTCCGCTTTGCGGTAGCGGAGCACCGCGTGTGGGTCAACAGCATGACCGTGGCCCTGTCGCCCAAGGAATACGCGCTGGCGCTGCTGCTGTTCCGCAACCTTGGCGCGCTGGTGACGCGCCGCGCGATGATCGAGCACGTTTGGCCTGCCACGGGTATCAAGGAGCAGGCGCGCACCATCGACAGCCACCTGTCACGGGTACGCACCAAACTCGCGCTCTGGCCGTTCAACGGCATCATGCTGCGTTCGGTCTATCGGCTCGGGAGCCGCCTGGACCCGATAGAAACAGCCGTCGCGACACGCGGCCGGCCGTCATTGGCTGCCCTATGAGGCGGATGAGGCGAATGTGGCAGATGTGGCCGCCGCCTTCGGCTGAGCGGAATCCATCTCAATCGATCTTGATGCCGGCTTCCTTGACGATGCGCGCGTTCTCCGCCGACTCGGCGCGAATGGCCGCGCCGAATTGTGCCGCCGATCCACCCGTGGGCACCTCGCCGCCGCGCAGCAGGCGGTCGCGCACGTCGGGCTCGGCCAGCGCCTTGTTCAGTTCCGCATTGAGCTTGTTGATGATGGCCGGCGGCGTCTTGCCCGGCGCGAAGATACCGAACGTCGAGGTCAGGTTGGCCTTGGGATAGCCCAGTTCGTCCATGGTCGGCACATTGGGCAGCGAGTCGATGCGCTTCGGCGCGCCCACGGCGATGGCGCGCAGGCGCCCGGCCTGCATGTGCTGCGTCAGCATGGGGCTGGCGTTGGTGCTCATCACCTCGAACTGTCCGCCGAGCGCGTCATTCATCTGCTGGCCGGCACCCTTGTACGGGATCATCGTCAGTTCGGTCTTCGACTTGGCCTTGATCTGCTCAAGCATCACGTGGCCCACCGTGCCAAGGCCAGACGTGGCCCAGCGCACCGAGCCCGGCTTGGCCTTGGCCTGCGCGATCAGGTCCTGGAACGATTTGCCGGAGAAGCTCGGCGTGGCGACCACGAGCACCGGCGAGTACATCACGCTCATCACCGGCGCCACGTCGTGCTGCGGGTCGTAGTTGACGTGGCCCACGTGCGGATTGAGCGTCAGCGGGCTGGTCGACGAGAAACCGACTGTGTAGCCGTCCGGCGCGGCCTTGGCCACGGCGTCGATGCCGATGCTGCCACCCGCTCCGGCCTTGTTCTCGACCACCACCGAGGTGCCCATCTGCACCGAGAGCTTTTCGCCCAGCGCACGCGCCACGGCGTCGCTGATGCCGCCGGTCGGATAGGCGACGATCATGCGGATCGGGCGGCTCGGATAGTTGTCCGCGGCGAAGGCCGGGACGGAGATGGAGGCGGTCAGGGCAGCGGCCGCGATGAACGCGGCGTGCAGCGGCAGGGATCGGAAGGCGACCATGATCGGGCTTGAGCGGGAAATTGGCGGGAAATTAGCGGGAATCTGCGGATTTGGCGGGACGTGGCGGGAAATGCATGGCCGCGTCCGAATTGCCGCCATCTTAGCCGATCCGGCCCGCGCCCCTGAAACGGGCGAGCGGTTATCGCACCAGCGGATGCTCCGGCACCCACGACACGAACAGCTCGTTGGCCCGGTCATAGAGCCGCCATGCGGTACCGCATTCCCGGCACCTGAACGACAACATGCTGAACGGCACGCCGGCCGCGCTCTGGCTGACCAGCGGCGCCGTGTTGTGCAGGGCCAGGCAGGGATGGGGTTCGCGCCGGCGCGGGTCGTCAGCCAGTGCCAGGCAATGGGCACAGGCAGGGTGCGCAGGCGCACGGGAAGGCACGGCGGCAGGCATGGCGGGGGTCCCGGGGGGCTGGAGTACGGCGGACTTCATGACCACCATGATGCCGCAAATTCGATGCCAGGATGACCAATGTCTGCAGCGCCCGCGCGACAGGATGCGCGGACGGCGCGTGAATCGTGACGAGACCCACGCCGGGGCCTTTACCGCGACGCCCCGATTCCGCAACATTCCAACTTTCCGCACAGAAGACACCACAAGGAGTGTTCCCGTCATGCACGCTGCCCCTCACCCTGCCCTGCGTACCCGCCTGGCCCGCCTGGCCCTCTTGCCCGCCGCGCTGGCGCTGGCTGGCGCGATCTGCGCCCTGCCGGCCCAGGCCGAGCCCGTGCAGCCGGCCTTTCAGCTTGCGCAGCAGGAAAAGCCGGCGCTGATCGACACGCTCAAGGACCTGGTCTCGATCGAGTCTGGCAGCAAGGATATCGAAGGCCTGGACCGCATCGCCAACCTGCTTCGCGACCGCCTGGCCGCGCTCGGCGGCGACGCGAAGCTGGTCGAGCCAACTGAGATCTATCGCATGGAGGACACCCCGGCGAAGGTGGGCAAGATGGTCATGGCCCAGTTCAAGGGCACCGGCCAACGCAAGATCATGCTGATCGCGCACATGGACACGGTGTACCTGCGCGGAATGCTCGCGCAGCAGCCCTTCCGCGTCGACGGGGATCGCGCCTACGGCCTGGGCATTGCCGACGACAAGAACGGTGTGGCGGTGATCCTGCATACCGTGGCCATCCTGCAGAAGATGAAGTTCAAGGACTATGGCACGCTGACCGTGCTGATCAATGGCGACGAGGAAATCAGCTCGCCGGGCGCGCGCGCCACGTTGACGAAGCTGGGGGCGGAGCAGGATGCCGTGTTCTCGTGCGAAGCCTCGCGCGTCACCGGCGACCGGCTCTCGCTGGCTACGAGCGGCATTGGCGCCATCTCGCTCAAGGTCGACGGCAAGTCCTCCCATGCGGGAAGCTCGCCGGAACTGGGGCGTAATGCGCTCTACGAGCTATCGCACCAAATCCTGCAGATGCGCGACCTGTCCAACCCGGACACTGGCCTCAAGGTCAACTGGACCCTGTCCCACGCCGGCACCAACCGCAACGTGATTCCGGCCGTAGCCACCGCGCAGGCCGATGTGCGCGTGCTGCGCACCGCCGACTACGACAGCCTGGAGCGCACGCTACAGGAGCGGATCCAGAAGAAGCTGATTCCCGACACGAAGGTCGAGGTGAAGTTCGAGCGCCGTCGCCCGCCGCTGGAAGCGACACCGGCATCGCGTGCGCTGGCTGTGCACGCGCAGGGCATCTATGCCGAAATCGGCGAAAAGCTGGCTGTTTATGACACCGCCGAAGGCGGCGGCACCGATGCGGCATTTGCGGCGGCGGCCACCAAGGCACCGGTGATCGAGCGCTTCGGCTTGCGCGGCTTCGGCGCGCATTCGAACGATGCGGAGTATGTGGACTTGAACTCGGTCACGCCGCGTCTGTATCTGCTGACGCGGATGATCATGGATGTCTCGCAGGACAAGACGGGGAAGTGATCGCGGGAGGGAAGTGACGCCCCCTCCCGCTCTGGCGCGAGGGGGTTAAAACCATCAGCCGTTCAAGCCGCCTTCGCCCTCTCGCGCAGGTCCGGCAGGAATACCGCGAGCAGGCCCAGCAGCGGCAGGAACGCGCAAAGCTGGTACACGGTCTCGATGCCGTGCGCATCGGCCAGCCGGCCGAGCACGGCGGCGCCAATACCGCCCATGCCGAAGGCAAACCCGAAGAACAGCCCGGACACCATGCCCACCTTGCCCGGGATCAGTTCCTGGGCGAACACCAGGATGGCCGAGAAGGCCGAGGCCAGGATGAAGCCGATCACCACGGACAGCACGGCGGTCCAGAACAGGTTGGCATGGGGCAGCATCAGCGTGAACGGCGCCACGCCCAGGATCGACGCCCAGATCACGCGCTTGCGGCCGATACGGTCACCAATCGGCCCGCCCATGATCGTGCCCGCCGCTACGGCAAACAGGAACAGGAACAGGTAGATCTGCGAGGTCTGACGCGCCAGGCCGAACTTCTCCATCAGGTAGAACGTGTAGTACGTGTTCAGGCTGGCCATGTAGAAGTACTTCGAGAAGATCAGCAGCAGCAGCACCACGATGGCGCGCACCACTGTCGACTTCGGCAGCTTGTTGACCACGACGCCGGCGCCCTTCTTCTTCGCGGCGCGCTCGGCCAGGTGCCGGCCGTACCAGCCGCCGATTTGCCACAGCACGGTGATGGCCAGCAGCGCGGCCAGCGAGAACCACGCCACGCTGCCCTGCGAGTGAACGATCCACGCCGCCAGCAGCGGACCCATCGCGCTGCCACCGTTACCGCCCACCTGGAAGATCGACTGAGCCAGCCCATGCTGTCCGCCCGACGCCAGCCGCGCCACACGCGACGATTCCGGGTGGAAGATCGACGAACCGGTTCCCACCAGCGCTGCGGCAACCAGCAGCACGCCATAGGTCGGGGCCACCGACAGCAGCAACAGGCCACACAGCGTGAATCCCATGCCGATGGCGAGCGAATGCGGCTTCGGATGCTTGTCCGTGTACAGGCCGACCACCGGCTGCAGCAGCGACGCCGTAACCTGATACGTCAGCGTCAGCAGACCGATCTGCGTGAAGCTCAGGTTGAAGCCGCCCTTGAGCATCGGATAGATGGCAAGGATCAGCGACTGGATCATGTCGTTGAGGAAGTGCGCGAAACTGATCGCGTACAGCACGCGGAAGCGTGTGCCTTCCTCACGGTCGGCCGGATGGGCCGGATTGATGGTTGTGCTCATGGTGCGGGGGCGCATTGGCCAGTCATGCTTGGCAAAAGCCCGGGCGCCCGAACAGCGCGCGGCCGGGAAGTGTGACGATGCTAATTGGCAAACTGCCGCCTGTCCTGCGAGAATGAGGCCGTAACTTTGGAGAAAAGGACATGCCAGCCGAAGCGCCGAACGCTGCCCATGCCGACGGGCGGCCCGATACCTACTCGGAACAGCCCGCCTACCTCCAGTACGACCGCGGCCCGATGCCTGTGGCGGCCATGGCGGCGGACTACCTGCCGACCCATGTCACCAAGCCCCATCAGCACCCGCACGCGCAACTCATCCACGCCGTGCACGGGGTAATGGTGGTCTCGACGTCAGAAGGACAGTGGATCGTGCCGCCGACACGCGGCATGTGGATGCCCGGTGGCACCGTGCACTGGATCCGCATGGTCGGGCACGTGCAGATGCGCACGGCCTACATTCGCCCCGACGCCGCGCCGAACCTGCCCACGCGCTGTACCGTACTCGGTATTTCTCCGCTGCTGCGCGAGTTGATCCTGGCCGCGATCGACATTCCCCTGCCCTATTCGCCCGACTCGCGCGAATCCCGGCTGATGCAATTGCTGCTCGATGAAGTCACGCTGGTACCCACGCTGCCGCTCCACCTGCCCCGCCCGAAGGACAAGGACCTGCGCGTGATCTGCGAGCGGATCACCGACAGCCCCGACTCTGGCCTGACGCTGGCTGACTGGGGCGACAGGCTTGGCGTGGACCCCAAGACCATTCAGCGCCGATTCGCGCGGGAGACCGGGATGACGTTCGGCCAGTGGCGCCAGCAGGCACGGCTGCTGGCCGCGCTAGAGCGGCTGGCGGCAGGCGACAAGGTGGTGGATGTGGCGCTCGACATGGGCTATGGCAGCCCGAGCGCCTTCGCGACGATGTTCCGCCGGCAGTTCGGCGTGCCGCCGAGTGCCTTCTTCAAATAGTCCTGTCGCCCTGTCCTACCCGGCGAGGTAACGCTCGACCAGCCGCGTCCAGTAAGCCGCCCCGACGGTCAGGTTGTCGTCATTGAAGTCGTAGCCGGCGTTGTGAAGCAGCGGCTGGTTGACCCCATTGCCCATCCGGACGAAACACCCGGGCCGCTGCTGCAGGAAGTAAGCGAAGTCCTCACTGCCGGCGATGCGGTGGAAATTCGCGATTGCACGTTCGGGGCCCACCAGTTCCTCGGCCACCTGGCGTGCGAACTCGGTCTCCGCTTCGCTGTTGACGAGCACCGGATAGCCACGCACGTACTCGATATCGGCCGTCGCGCCGTAGCCCTCGGCGTGTGACGTGGCAAGCTGCTTGATGCGCGTTTCCATGGATGCCCGGACATCCGCACTGAATGAGCGCACGCTGAGTTCCATGCGCGCGCTATCTGGAATCACATTGGGCGCGTGGCCCGCATGCAGCGTGCCGATGGTCACCACGGCAGTCTCATTCGGATCGACGTTGCGCGCCACGATGGACTGCAGCGCCATGACCAGACTGCCCGCGACCAGGATCGGATCAATCGACTGATGCGGCCGCGCGGCATGGCCCCCCTTCCCTCGGATGGTGATCGCTACGGTGTCGCACGCGGCCATGAACGGGCCCGAACGGAACATGAAGGTACCGGCCTCGGCACCCGGATGGTTATGCAGGCCAAATATCGCATCGCACGGAAAGCGTTCGAACAGGCCGTCGGCCAGCATCCGTTCCGCGCCACCGCCCGCCCCGATCTCCTCGGCCGGCTGGAAGATCAGGTGCACGGTGCCATCGAATTGCCGGGTACGTGCCAGTTGCCGCGCGGCACCCAGTAGCACGGCGGTGTGGCCATCATGGCCACACGCGTGCATCTTGCCGTCGTGCACGCTGGCATAGGGCAAGCCCGACCGCTCGTGGATCGGCAATGCATCCATGTCGGCGCGAATGCCGACGCTGCGTTGCCCCGCGCCCACTCGCAGCGAGGCCACCACGCCAGTACCGCCCACGCCACGTGTGACCGTGTAGCCCCAGTTCTCCAGCTTGCTGGCGACGAGTTCGGCCGTGTGGACCTCGTTGAAGGCAAGCTCGGGATGCTGGTGGATATGGCGGCGGATGTCCTGCAGTTCGTCACGCGAGTCGAGCGTGTCGTGCAGGGTGCAGAAGGACCGGGTGGGGGAATCCTTGGCGAGGCGGACGGAGACAGACTTGAGGATCGATGCGACTTCAGGGGCGTCGATGTCGGGGTCTTCGATTTCGGGGGCGTGTTCAGACATGACAGTGCTCTAAACGGCAGACATGTATGAACAGTATTTCACGCACCCCAAGGAAGAAAACCTGGAATGCTGATTTCGTGCGAAAACGCCCGGAATCACGGCAAAACTGTTGCCCTGATCGGACGCTTTGTGTGGAACTGCGACGATTTGTGTGAAGACGTTTCCGTTGGGAACCCGCGCCGATGTCGCCGCGGACACCCAACCGCCCTGCCCTGGATCCGTCTGAATCCGCCTAGATTCGTATTGCGCCACCGCGCCCGACGTAGGCCACGACGTTCTGGGACTGCTCGCCAAGCCCCTCGACGCCCAGGCGCATCACGTCGCCGGCACGCAGGTAGCGCGGCGGCTTGAAGCCCATGCCCACACCCGGCGGCGTGCCGGTGGCGATCAGGTCGCCGGGCTCCAGCGTCATGAAGCGGCTGACATAGCTGACGATCGTCGCCACATCGAAAACCATGGTGGCCGTGCTGCCCTTCTGCATGCGCTCGCCATTGACGTCGAGCCACATCCCCAGCTTTTGCGCGTCGGGTACCTCGTCACGCGTGACCAGCCACGGGCCCGCCGGACAGAAGGTGTCGCAGCCCTTGCCCTTGTCCCACGTGCCGCCGCGCTCGAGCTGGAATTCGCGCTCGGAGACATCATTGACCACGCAGTAGCCGGCCACGTAGTCGAGCGCCTGCTCCTTCCACACATTCCGAGCCCGGGTGCCAATCACCACGCCCAGTTCCACTTCCCAGTCCGATTTCTGCGAATCGAGCGGCAACATCACGTTGTCGTTCGGGCCGTTCAGCGACGTGTTGGCCTTCAGGAACACGATCGGCTCGGTCGGTAGCGGCATGCCGGGTTCGGCGGCGTGGTCGGCATAGTTCAGGCCGATGGCAACGATCTTGCCAACGCCGCTCCAGGGCACGCCGAAGCGTCCGCCCTCCACCACCGGCAGCGTGGCGGGGTCGATGTTCGCCAGACGGGCCAGCACGCCAGGCGCCAGTTCCTGCGGGCCGATGTTGTCGATCACGCCGGACAGGTCGCGCACGCGGCCGTCGCTGTCCAACATGCCGGGGCGCTCGGCGCCGGGTTCTCCAATGCGGACTAGTTTCATGGGTCTCGTCTCCTTGCGGTAGCACCAGCCCGCGAGCATAGCGCAAGCGCGAGACCCCTGCCCGTTCAGCCCAGCATCGACGGCACACGGTAGTGGGCGGGCTCGAGCAGATCCAGCCCGCACTGCAATTGGTCGATCCAGTCGATGAAGCGATTGACCATCTCGCGGCCCCGGAACGAGGGCCCGTGCTGAGGCACGATCCACTCGATATCCATGGTCCGCGCCATCGCGGCCCAGAGCCGGCACGCCCGGTTGCCGCTCATATAGCGGCGATGGAACGCCAGCATCCGGCGGGCGTGGGCATCGAAATCGGTGACCACTGTGCCGGCTTCCGTCCCCGATGTCATCGTGGCCCCAAGGTCGCCCGAGAACAGGATCTTGCTGACCGGATCGTAGAACTGGAAATTGCCTTCGGAATGGAGGAAGTGCGCGGGCACCGCGATCAGCTGGCAATTGCCGAGCGGTATCACCATGCCACCATCCGGGATGGTTACGATGCGCCCCGCCGTTTTGCCTGCCTGGCAGAAATGCGGCAGAAAGCGTGCCCAGACCTGCGAGATCAGCACGCGGCTGTCCGACGATGTCAGCCAGCGCCCCACCGAAGCGACGATGTCCGGGTCCGCATGGGACGCCAGCACGTAGTCAAGCTGCTTGGGTGGGAAATAGCGGCTGATCGTCAGATACAGCTCGCTGTAGGTCATGTTTCCGCCCGGATCGATCAACGCCGCATGGCCGTTGTCGACCACCAGAAACTGGTTGCTCTGGACGACCTCGCCTTGACCCTCGTCGACCAGATCCGTGAATGCCAGACAGACATGCCCGCCCGCTTCGTACAACACGTTACTCATGATCCCTCTCTCGCCGCTCTAGTTTTGTTGTAAATGGCTAGGGGCGAAAGTAATGAGACGTAGGCGTTTCTTTATTGACGGTGATCAAACTATGGCAGAAACAAGCTACGAAACGACAGCCGCATGGACACGCTGCGGGGCAAGCCGCGCATCAGCGCGCGTTCAGCAGTTCTTCGATCTTCGAGACAAACTGCTTGTCGTCCGGCTTGACCATGCTGTTGTAGCTGCCGATGACCTGCCCCTTGCGGTCGATCAGGTACTTGTAGAAGTTCCACTTCGGCGCGGTGCCCGTCTCCTGGGCCAGCAGTGCGTACATCGGATTGGCGTCGCTGCCGCGCACATGGCTCTTGCCGAGCATCGGGAACTTGACCCCGTAGGTGTTGTAGCAAAAGTCTGCAATGTCCTTGGACGAGCCGGGTTCCTGGGAAAAGTCGTTGGACGGGAAACCGAGCACCACCAGCCCGCGTTCGCGGTACTTGGCGTAGAGCGCCTCAAGGCCCTCGTACTGCGGCGTGAAGCCGCAATAGCTGGCCGTGTTCACGACCAGCACCACCTTGCCAGCGTACTGGCACAGGTTCTGCGGCGATTCGTCCTGGAGCCGCGGGAAGCGGAAGTTCAACGACGCCGGGCAATTGCCCGCCGGCTGCGCGGCCGCCGGCACGGCCTTTTCGGCGGCGTGAGCAGGTGGCGGCAGCATGACTGCCACGGCGGCAGCCAGCGTCAGCGCGCCAGCCAGAGCGGTTCGTTGCACGGATTCCAGGGTACGTTGGCGGGACATGAATCGGGGCTCCGGTGGCTTGAGGAGTGACTTTAGGTGCAAGGAAGTCTACGCTCTCGGCCGATTCGCGTCATTCGGGCACACCCGGCCTCTTCCCTGGTTTGACGTCCTTATTCCATGTGGATCTTGGCCGCGTGCTCGGTCACGCTGCTGCGCAGTTCCAGATCCGGCATCCGACGCACGATCAGCAGCGCGATGATCGTGGCCACCGCGCCGGCCGCAAAAATCAGATGAAAGCCCGATTCCACGCCGCCAGCCAGCACATGGCGCACGGCTGGCGACAGGTGCGCCAGCGCCTCGCTGCCATGCCGTAGCGCGCCAAGGTCCAGCGCCTGCGTGACGCCGGCCCGGGCCAGCGCGTCGCGAAACTCCATGGCCAGCAGCGTGCCGGCCAGCGCGCCACCGATCGAGCTGCCGAGCGAACGCAGCACGAGCAAGGCGCCGGTGCCCGCGCCCATGTCACGGCGCTCCAGCGCGTTCTGCACGCTGATCAGCGTGCCAACCATCGCCATACCCAGGCCGATACCGCCGATCGTCATCGCCAGCAGAACGAAGAAGGTCGGTACGGCGACCGTCACGGCAGCCAGCGAGACTAGCCCGACCGCCGCGGCAACGAAGCCGATGGTCAGGATGACGCGCATACGGCCCAGACGCGGCGCGAGCCATGCCACCACGAAGTTGCCGGCGACGGTCGCCAGCAGGAACGGCACCACCAGCAGGCCCGACATCGACGCATCGGCGTCACGAACAAGCTGGAAATGCAGGGGCAGGGCGAAGATGCACAGGAAGATATTGAGCGCGGCCAGCGCCGATGCGCCCACGCCCATCACATAGGCGCGATTGCGGAACAGGCGCGGCGGCAGCATCGGGTCGGCGGCGCGGCGCTCCTGCCAGGCCAGCAACAGCACGGCCACTAGCGAGATCGCCAGCAGGGCGGCCATCTCGGGCGAGATCCAGGCGAACGCCTCGCCGCCCCAGCTCATGGCAAGCAGGAACGCGACAATGGCCACGGCCAGGAGCAGGGCGCCTAGCCAATCGACCTGGGGCCGGCCGCCGCGCGGCTTCAGATGCGCGAGCCCGCGATAGCACATGGTCATCGCCAGCAGACCGAGCGGCACGTTGATCCAGAACAGCCAGCGCCACGACATGTGATCGGACACCCAGCCGCCTACCAGCGGCCCCGCGATCGACGAGATCGCCCAGACCGTGGCCAGATAGCCCTGATAGCGGCCGCGCTCGCGCGGCGCCACCACGTCGGCAATGGCCGCCTGCGCCAGCGACATCAGGCCGCCACCGCCGAGGCCCTGCAGCGCGCGGAACAGGATTAGCTGCGGCAGCGTCTGCGCCAGCGCGCAGGCCACCGAGGCCAGGATGAACAGCGAGATCGCCACCATCAGCAGACGGCGACGCCCGAAACTGTCGGACAGCTTGCCGTACAGCGGCGTGGTCACCGTCGACACGATCAGGTACGCGGTCACGATCCACGACAGGTGCCCGAATCCGTTGAGATCGTTCGCGATCGCCGGCACGGCCGGGATCACCACGGTCTGGTCGAGCGCCGCGAGCAGAATGCACAGCACGATGCCACCGATCACACGCATGATCGACGCGTGATCGTGAACGGCGGCTTGGGGGAGGGAAGCTGTGGCCTCTAGGGCCTCTGCGGTGGACTGGCTGGCGGGGGCGGTCGACGACATGCGGGGAGGGAGGGTGCGGCCGCAAGTCGGTGTATGCGGCCTAATTCAGTAACCGCATAATTATATGCATGCTTAGCATTTGGCGCTGGCGGAATTGTCCGAATACCGGACAGGCAAAGGCCGGCCTGCGGGCGTCCTCGCATCACATTTGACGTTATCCGGAGATCGCGGCCGATCGCCATGCGATCGGCCGCGATAACAGCCCGCTTAGCGCGAACCGCCGTGGATGTAGTGCTCCAGTTGCTCGATGGTGAAGCGCTGCTCGCTGATGATGTCGTTCACGAGGTCACCGATCGAGATCATGCCGAGCAGTTGATCGCTATTCATCACCGGCAAGTGACGCAAGCGATGCCGGGTCATCAACGCCATGCACTCGTCGGTGGTCTGGTCGGCCCGGACATAGATCACCGCGGTGGTCATGATTTCACGCACGAGGGTCTCACGCGACGTGCGTTGCATCAGGATCACTTTGCGCGCGTAATCCCGTTCGCTGATGATGCCGACGATCTTCTGCTGCTCCATCACCAGCAGGGCACCAATGCCCTTCTCGGCCATGAGTTGCAGCGCAGCATAGACCGTCGCCGTGGGAGGAATGCTGAAGATCGCCTGATTTGCCTTGCTTTCCAGAACCTGCCGCGCGGTTTTCATGACACCGACTCCTTGTTGCCGTTTTGGAAATATTCACTGCCCTGTGCGGGCCGCGCCAGCGGCACTGCGCAACGTGCATCCGGCTGCGTCCATTCAGATTAGCAAAGGAATCGCGGCACTCACAGGGTGACTTTCACGAATCTTTGTTTCACGCAGAACGCGCATCGGAATGGGGCACGCACCCCGGCGTCAATCCGGCAAGTGAGCGATGCGTCGCGGCTTCCTGAGCCAGAGCCTGGAGAACCGCTCCACCTCGGGATCCAGGTCGCTATTGAACGATGTGGAAAACAACAGCGTCTGCCGGCTCTTCGGACATCGGCTCGCCGCAAAGCCGACATCGTCGACAAGTCCGAGGTCGAGCATCGATTCGGCGTCGTCGATCACCAGGATGCCGATCGCGCGCAGATCGAGGCTGCCGGCATCCAGGTGGTCGACAACCCTGCCCGGTGTGCCGACCACGACATGCGCGCCGTGGATCAGACTGTCGATCTGCGGACGCATCGCCGCGCCATGCATCAGCGCCACGACCTTCACGTGCCGGGCGGCGCGCACGCAGTCCCTGATGCACTGGGCCACATGCTGCACGCGCTCGCGCGTCGGGCAGAGCACCAGCGCCTGCACATCGAACCGGCGCGGATCGAGATGATGGAGCAGGGCAACGGTGAAGGCCACGGTACGCCCGCTGCCGGGAGACGCCTGCACGATGAGGTCGCGGCCGGCCAGCGCCTCTGGCAGCATGGCCGCCTGAAGCGGATTGATGGCATGCCATCCGAGTTCCGTCAGCGTCACCTGCAACGCAGGCGCCAGCGGAAGCGCGGAAAACAGTGTGCCGGTCGAAAGCGGAATCGATGCGGAGAACTTGGTGACGCGCATGGCAGAGACACCGTCATGCAGTCTTTCGCGCCACGGTCTTCGTGGCCGCCGGCTTCCTGGTCACCGTCTTGACCACCGCGATCTTCTTCGCGGCGGGCGGCTTCGGCGTTGAAGCCTTCATCGGCACTGCCTCGGTCGGCACCCAGCCAAGCCTCTCAAGCAAGGCGCCAGCCGCCGCCGGCGCGCGCTCCTTCGCGCCGTTGATGAAGAACAGGAACGCTTCCTTCGGCTTGAGCTTGCCAGCGGGTTCGTCTTCCACACGTGGCAGATCGTCCGGTGACTTGCCGCCAGCCCACGCCGATGCCCGCTGCGCCCATTGGTCCAGCACCTTCGGCGCATAGCCCGTCGCGACCTTCTCGTCGGCGTTCATCAGCCGCGCGTACACGAAGTCCGAAGTGAGATCAGCGAACGACGGAAACTTCGGTGAGTCGGTGAAGACGGTGGCCGCCTTGAACTTGCGCGCCAGCTTCAGGTACGCGTCGCACATGAAGCTCTCGTGACGCACCTCCATCACGTGCCGCAGCTTCACACCCTCCACCGAGGTCGGCAACAAGTTCAGGAAGGCCTCGAAATCGTCGGCCACGAACTGCTTGGTCGGTGCGAACTGCCAGACGACCGGGCCCAGTTTTTCGCGCAATTCGGCAATGCCGCTGTCGATGAACCGGCTGATCGAATCACTCCCTTCGGCCAGCACGCGGCGATTGGTCGCAAAGCGCGAAGCCTTGACCGAGAAGACGAAGCCATCGGGCGTGGCGTCGCGCCAGTTCGCAAACGACGTGCGCTTCTGCGTGCCGTGGTACGTGCTGTTGATCTCGATCGCGGTCAGATGCCGGCTTGCATATTCCAGCTCGCGTGCCTGCGCGAGACCTGCCGGATAGAAGTTATCGCGCCACGGCGCATAGTTCCAGCCGCCGATGCCAATATGGATGTTGCTCGCCGACTTGCCCTGTCTGGTAACCGCCATGACCCGATCTCCGCGAGGATTGGTGGAGGAAGTCTAGCCGGAATTGAGCGGCGTGGCGGAAGCCCGCGGACATGTGAATCGAAACACGCCGGTGGGCGAGGGCGGCGCAGCCCTCCTGCTCGTCTCCGGCCTTACTTTGGCGCGGGATATTTACGTGCGTTCATCTCCATCTTCGCCTGCACCGCCGCGTCGAGATCGACGCCAAGCGCGGTCACGAGCTGCGTCAGGTAGATGGTGATATCGGCCAGTTCCTGCTCGACGTGCGCGCGCTCGTCCGTTGACATGATCCCGCGCGATTCCTCTTCGGTTTGCCACTGGAAGATCTCCACCAGTTCGGCCACTTCGACGCTGAGCGCCATCGCGAGGTTCTTCGGGCTGTGATACTTGCCCCAGCCCCGGGCCTCGCCGAAGGCGGCCGCCGCTTGCTGGAGATTGCTGATATCGATGAGAGCCATTGTGAATGCAATGTGGATGTCGCTGACAGGCATGTATTGTCACACCGAACGGCAGCCGGATGCTCCCACACGCCGCCACACGCCACCTCTCGACACGGCCGCGCGCGAGGCATAGGCTCGCATGTGAAGCCCACTGCAGACGGAGGCACTCATGCGTCCCACTCCAAAAATGGCGATCATCACCATCGCGGGCGCCCTCGCGTACCTGGCGTTGCCCGTGTTCGGATGGGGTGGTATCACGGCGTACTTCGCCGATACCGCGCGCACGCTGGCAGTCGTTGCGACGCTGGTGATGGCTGTCATCGCCATCTTCTCCGGCGGCAATATCAGCGCTGGCGAACGCGAGGACCGCGATAACCGATGGGTACTGGTGGCATTCAGCGTGCTCAGCCTGCTCGCGGGATTCCTGCCGGCCTATACGGACCGCCTCGACGTTTGGTCGATCGACGGCAATACGATTCGCTGGATCGGCCTGTTCCTGTTTGTCGCCGGCGGCGCGCTGCGGCTCTGGCCCGTCTTCGTGCTGGGCCGGCGTTTCAGCGGGCTCGTGGCGATCCAGCCCGGGCATACCCTGGTCACGACGGGCATCTACAGCGTCATTCGCAATCCAAGCTATGTGGGCTTCGTGATCAGCTCGCTGGGATGGGGACTGGTGTTCCGCTCATGGGTGGGCGTGCTGCTGGCGCTGCTGATGCTCCCGCCGCTTGTAGCCCGCATCCGGGCCGAGGAAGCGCTGTTGCAGAGCCAGTTCGGGGTCGAGTACGAACAGTACTGCGCACGTACGTGGCGCATGTTGCCGGGCTTGTACTAGGCCCGCGCTAGGCCCGCGCGCGGATCACGTGGCGGGAATCCAATCGAATCAAGCCCTTGGCATCACACCGTGATTGAATTTCCCGCACACGGGCCTATGCTTGAAAAATAGGCACATGCGCCCCGGCGCGTAGCCACCCTGCCCAGTAGCCACGCAAACAGAGCACATGAGGCTCTCATCATGTTTGCGAGGCTCTCATGAAGAACACCACGCCCGTTGCCGGGCTCCGTACCCGGCCCAGCGGTGGCAATGCTTCCGTCACCAGTTTGCAGCGTCGCCACGTCATGCAAGCCGCGGCCGCCGCTGCACTGGCCACGGGCCTGGCACCGCTGGCGCGCCCCGGTGCCGCGCACGCGGCGGCCAGGCATACGCTCAGGATTCTTCAGTGGAACCATTTCGTGCCGGGCTACGACAAGTGGTTCGACAACACGTATGTGAAGGAATGGGGGCAGCGCCACGATACGGAAGTCATCGTCGATCACGTCGGCATTCCGGCGCTGGCTACGCGTGCCGCTGCCGAGGTGTCGGCCCAGAAGGGGCACGATCTCTTCATGTTCCTGTCGCCGCCGCCGGTGTACGAGGACCAGGTCATCGATCATCGCGACATCTACGAGGAATGCCAGCGCAAGCATGGCAAGCCCGTGGACCTGGCGGTTCGCAGTACCTACAACCCGAAGACCCGCAAGTACTTCGCCTTCTCCGACAGCTTCGTACCGGACCCGGTCAATTACCGCAAGGACCTGTGGGATGCCATCGGCGCGAAGCCTCCCGATAGCTGGGACGACGTGCTGACCGCCGGGCGCAAGATCAAGCAGGCGAAGGGCGTGCCGGTGGGTATCGGCCTCTCCGCGGAACTCGATACCGCCATGGCCATGCGCACGATCCTCTATGCATTCGGTGGCGCCGTGCAGGACATGCGCGGCAATGTCGTGCTGAACTCGCCCGGCACGCTCGAGGCCGTCAAGTACGTGCGAGCGCTGTATCGCGACACCATGACACCCGAAGTGCTGGCCTGGGACCCATCCTCGAACAACCGGGCCATGCTGGCCGGCAAGATCTCGCTCTGCCTGAACGCCATCTCGATCACGCGCGAAGGCGAAAACAAGCAGATCCCGGTCACGCCCGACATCTGGCTGACGCAGGCACTGCGCGGCCCCGCGCAACGCATCTGCCTGGAACACGTGATGGACTGCTACGTGATCTGGAAATTCGCCGAGAACATTGCCGGCGCGAAGCAGTTCCTCGTCGACTACATCGACAACTTTCGCGATGGCTTCGTTGGCAGCGAGTTCTACAACTTCCCCTGCTTCCCGAGCACCGTGCCCGACCTCAAGACGATGATCGAAGCGGACGCCAAGGCCACGCCGCATGACAAGTACAAGGTGCTGGGCGTGCTGATGGAGCAGGCCACCAACGTGGGCTACCCCGGATACGCCAACGCCGCTATCGACGAGATCTTCAACACGTGGGTCCTCAACACGATGTTCGCCCGCGCCGCAACCGGCGACGCGTCTCCGGAGGACGCCATCCGCGATGCCGAGAACGCTTGCAAGCGGATCTTCGCAAAATGGAAGGCGAGGGGGCTGGTATAGCCCCGCCTGCGCAATCATCATGGCCACAGTGGAAACACGCTCGCTGACCAAGCGTTACGACAGCACCACCGCCGTCGACGCGATCGACCTCGCCGTGCGCGAGCACGAGTTCCTGGTGCTGCTGGGCCCATCCGGCTCGGGCAAGACGACGCTGCTGCGCATGATCGCGGGACTCGAGACGCCGACCTCCGGCGATGTGCTGGTGAGCGGGCGCATCGTCACGGGGCTCCCGCCGCGCGCGCACAACATGGCGATGGTCTTCCAGAGTTACGCGCTATATCCGCACCTGACCGTGGCGGGCAATATCGCCTTTCCGCTGCAGGCCCAGCATATGGCACGCGACAAGATCGACAGCAAGGTCGAGTGGGCCGCCTCGCTGTTCGGCATCGGCCATCTTCTCGCGCGGAAACCACGTCAGCTCTCGGGCGGCGAACGTCAACGCGTGGCGCTTGCGCGTGCTGTCGTGCGCGACCCCGTTGCATTCCTGCTCGATGAACCGCTATCGAATCTCGACGCCAAGCTCCGTGCTTCGGCGCGAGAGGAACTGCAGCAACTCCAACGCCGCCTCGGCACCACCACGATCTACGTGACCCACGATCAGGTGGAGGCACTGGCGCTGGGGGATCGCGTGGCCGTGCTCGATCATGGCGGCATACGTCAACTCGACACGCCGCAGCGCGTGTATGCGCATCCTGTCGATCGGTTCGTCGCCACGTTCATCGGGTCACCTCCCATGAATCTCGTTGCCAGCGACGGCATGGAGATCGGCTTCCGACCCGAGCATTTTTTACCGGATGACGTCTTCACCGCCGATGCATCGTTGGAACGGTTTCCGTTGGACATCACTCGCATCGAAAACCTGGGCGCGGACCGGCTCGTGTACGGCGTGCTGGCACCACCGCAGCCGCCCGTGAAAGTCATCTCCCGGATACCGTGCACGGTGAACGTGTCACCGCAACCTGGCACGCGTCACATGTTCGCCGTGCGCCGTGCTGATCTGCACCACTTCGACACGAGCAGTGGCACAAGCCTGAGCGTGGCGGAAGGCGTGACATGAGCGCGCTATCGGCCACCCTTGGCAGACCGGACCACGAGACGTCGGATACGCCGGATGATGACCGCAGGCTAGGCGCAATGATGCTGGCGCCTGCACTCATCTATATCGCGCTGCTGCTTGGCTTTCCTTTCCTGCTGTCGATCTGGTACAGCCTGACCGATGTCACCGTCGGAAGTCCGATGCCGCATTTCATCGGGCTGGAGAATTTCCGGAGCGTCGTAGCGAACCCGACGTTCTGGCAATCGCTGCGCAACGCGCTGGTGTTCACGCTGGTCTCGCAAGCGCTGGTGGTCGTGCTCGCCAAAGCGCTGGCGCTGGCGTTGGTGCGTGACTTCCCCGGCAAGTGGCTCGTGCGACTGCTGATCCTGTTGCCATGGGTGGCGCCGATCTCGCTGGGATCGATTGGCTGGTTGTGGATCTTCGACCCGGTCTACAGCATCATCAACTGGACGTTACGCGCGATCGGCCTTTTCGGCCCTAACACGTGGCCGATCTGGCTCGGCCAGCCTGATCTGGCAATGGCGTCCGTGATTCTGGTGGATGTCTGGCGATTGCTGCCACTGGCCACCGTCATCATCCTGGCCGGGATGCAAGGCATCCCGCAGGATCTGCACGATGCCGCTGCCATGGACGGCGCAGGCTTCTGGCGGCGGCTGTTCAGGATCGACGTGCCGTTGCTGATGCCGGTCATGCTGGTGGCCCTGTTGTTCGGCATCGTCTTCACGCTGACCGACATGGTCATCATTTACGTGCTCACGCGCGGCGGCCCCTACGATACGACCCAGGTGCTGGCCAGCCTGGCCTTCTTTACAGGCATACAAGGCGGTGATCTGGCTGAAGGCGCAGCGATCTCGCTTTTCCTGTTTCCACTGCTGGTGGCAGTCGTCACGTTGCTGCTGACTGTGGCGCATCGCTCCGAGGTGACGTGACATGGAAGCGATATCGACATCCGGAGGCTGGAAGCTGGCGTGGCTCGGGTCGCGCTGGCCCGCACGCTGCGCGTGGGTAGCGGTGTTCGCCACGTTGGCGACTTTTGCCGTGTTCTGCGCCTTTCCGTTCTACTGGATGCTGATCACCACGTTCAAGGATGTGCACGACCTGATCAACACGGCCAACAATCCGTTCGTGTTCAATCTGCCACCCACGACGGAGAACCTGCGGGTGCTGTTCCAGGAAACCGCATTCCTGCGATGGCTGCTCAACACGCTGCTGGTGGGCGTTTTCGTGGTCATCATCACGCTCGTGCTCGCGGTACCGGCGGGCTACAGCCTGGCGCGACTATCGGGACCCCGAGGGCGGCAACTCGCCATCGCCATCTTCCTGACTTATCTGATTCCGCCCACGATCCTGTTCATTCCGTTCTCCCGCATCGTCGGCGCGCTGGGCCTGCAGGACTCGCTCTGGTCGCTCGTGCTCGTGTACCCGAGCTTTACCGTGCCGTTCTGCACCTGGCTGATGATGGGCTTCTTCAAGGCGGTGCCCCGGGACATCGAGGAAGCCGCGATGATGGATGGCATGAGCCGCTTTGGCGCGTTCCTGAAAGTCATCGTGCCGCTATCGTCAGCGGGCATTCTCACCGTGATCATCTTCACGCTGACGCTGGTGATGCAGGAGTTCGTCTACGCGCTGACGTTCATCACGAGTTCCTCGCAGTACACGGTCAGCGTGGGCGTGCCCACTTTCCTTGTGCGCGGCGACGTCTATTTCTGGGGCTCGCTGATGGGTGCATGCCTGATCGTCAGCGTGCCGGTAGCGCTGCTGTACAACGTGTTCCTCGATCGCTTTGTCACCGCTTTCACCGTGGGCGCGATAAAGTAGCGGTGTCGCACGAATGGCCAGACGAATGGGAGCGCAAATGGCCGGAGGCCAGTTCCAGATATTCCGCTGTCATGTTGCCGGCACACAGGCTGTGCAGGCCGACTCGCGCCACGCGTTCGGTCGGCATACGCATGATCAGTTCGGCATCGGTGTGATCGGCAAGGGCGCGCAAAGATCGGCCAGCGGGCAGGGGATCGTGGAGGCCGGCCCCGGCGACACGATCACGGTCAACCCTGGCGAAGTGCACGACGGCATGCCGATCGGCGATGCCGGCCGTGCCTGGCAGATGCTCTATTTCGATCCACCCGTGGTCGCCGACGCGATCCTGGACGTGACGGAAGGGCGGACGCGGAGCTTCGAGTTCGCCCACCCAGTCATGCGCGATGTGCGGCTCGCGCAACGCTTCCTGACACTGTTCACCGCCATGACGGCCGCGCACGCGGAACATGCCTCGGTGCTGCGCGAGGAATTGCTGCTCACCTTGCTGGCCGACACGATGCATGGGCAGACCCGCTCGGACACACGCGGCCCGGGCTTCGCAGAGATCGCACTGGCGCGACGTCGCATCGACGACGATTCAGCCGCGCCGCTCACGCTCGGCGAACTGGCCAACGAGTGCCGCCTGAGCCGCTTCCAGTTCATCCGCGCGTTCTCGCGGGCGACTGGCATGACACCACACGCCTACATGATCCAGCGCCGCATCATCGCCGCACGGCATCTGATCGCGCGCCGCATGTCGCTCGCGGACGCTGCCGCAGCGAGCGGCTTCGCCGACCAGAGCCATATGACGCGCATCTTTGTTCGCACGTACGGCATTTCGCCCAGCATGTACGCGCGTGCCTGCGGCGCATCGTAGCCGGCCTTCCCCGCCACGCTCGCAATTTCATTCAAGACGACACCGCGTCCGGTTCGCGATCCTGCACCTTTCCGCCATCCCCCATCGGGGAAGAAAGGAAGGACCATGTCCAGACGAATGCACGGCTATCTCTATTTGACGCTGGCGATGATTACGGTCGGCAGCACCGTGGTGGCCAGCAAGATCGTGGCCGCGGGCCTGCCACCGTTCACTGCAACGGCGCTTCGCTTCGCCATCGCGCTTCCGCTGTTTCTCGTGCTGATGCGCGTGACCCGAATAACCTGGCCAATCCTGGCGCCGAGGGAATGGGGCCTGCTGCTGGTGCAGGCAGGCGCTGGAAGCGTCGGCTATACGACGCTGCTGATCCTGGGGCTCCGACATGCCTCTGCCACCGACGCGGGCGTGATCATTGGCACGCTGCCAGTGGTCTCCGCGGCAATCGCCATCATGGTGCTTGGCGAGCGGCCGCGACGCGCCGTGTTGCTGGCCATCGCATTGGCGGCTGCCGGTGTCCTGACCATCGTATTCCGCAACGACGCTGGCAGCGCGCACTCGTTGCTCGGCAGCTTGCTGATCTTCGGCGCCGTGGGCTGCGAGGGTGTCTTCATCCTGCTCAACAAGCGGATCCAGACACCGATCGCGCCGCTTGCGCTCTCGACCATCATGGCGGTGTTCGGACTCGCGGTGGCGGTGATACCGGCCGGCTTCGAGATGCCGTGGATGCACGCGCTCTCCGGCAACGCGGTCGCCGCCGTCGCGTACTACGCGCTGATTCCAACCGTGGGGGGCTTCCTGCTCTGGTACGCCGGCGCGGCCCGAGTGAGCGGTGCAGAGGCGGCGCTGTTCACTGCGGTGGCACCGGTATCAGCGGTGGTGCTCGCTGCCGCGCTGCTCGGCGAACAGATCGGCCAGAGCCAGATCATCGGCATCGGTTGCGTGCTGGTCGCGGTGTTCAGCCTTGGGATGTCTCAGTCTGCTGACATGACCGATAGTGCGATGGCAGATGCCGAAGGCGATGCCACTTCGCACCGATAGGCAGCATTCGCTTTTGCGAACCACGCCGACAATTGACGAAAACGCGGATGGACGGTCACCGCTATCGTCCGGCAGGCTACAGTCGACGCCACATACGCGCCATTCCCAACACAGCAACGATAACGATGGGGTAACCACATGTGCTTCTACTGCAGTCCTGGTGGTGCAGCAGTCCTGCTCGCGCGCGCGTCGCGCCGAGACTTCCTGACGGGCGCGCTGGCGCTCGGTGCAATGTCCACCTTCGGATTCCCGTCGGCATACGCCGAGAACCCCCCGGCTACGTCTCCTTCGACATCTCCCTACGCGCAATTCATCTTCACCAACGGGCCGATCTACACCATGGCCAGCGGCTCGCCAACGGCCAAGGCCCTGGCCGTGCGCGATGGCCGCATCGTTGCCGTTGGCTCGATGGATGCGGTCGCGCAGTTCCGTGGCCCGGACACGCAAACCATCGACCTCGGTGGACGCACGCTGCTGCCGGGATTTGTCGAACCACACATGCACTCCGCATTGGCCGTGCTCGACGCATGGCTCGACGTGGGCCCGTTCACCACCACGTCGATTGACCAGGCACTCGAGAAGATCCGCGCCGAGGCGGCAAAGTCCAAACCGGGCGAGTGGGTCCGCGCCCAGGCGCTCGATCCCTCGCTGATGCCCGGCGCACCCGTCACGCGACAACGGCTCGATGCCGTGGCGCCCAACAATCCGGTCTTCATCCTGGAATCGAACGGACATATTGCCTACGTCAACAGCGCGGCCCTGAAGCTCGCCAACGTCACGCGCGATACGCCGAACCCGGCCCAGGGCCGCTTTGTCCGCGACGACAAGGGCGAACTAACCGGCCGGCTCGAGGAAGGCCCCGCATACGGCCCCTTTCTGAAAGTCGCCCCGATGCCCAACGCCGCGCAAATGGTGGCCAGCATTCGCAAGCTGTTCGACCGCGCCAGCGCCGTGGGCTGTACCAGCCTGCACGATGCCGGCATTGGCACCAGCGGCGTGCATGACCTCGATATCGTCAACGCCGCCATGCGCGACGATCCTCCTGTCCGCTATTCGGGCTTCCTGACGTCCGACCGGATGGATGGCTGGGTAGAGCGAGGCATCAAGCCGGGCGCCGGCACAGATCGCTTCCGGCTACACGGCATCAAGTTCTGGTCCGACGGCTCCAACCAGGCCCGCACCGGATACCAGCGCGAGCCATACCTCAACTCCACCAGCCGTGGCGCGCTGAATTACACCGCCGAGCAACTGATCGAGGGCGTACAACGCGCGCACGACCTCGGCTGGCAAGTCGCCATCCACGCCAACGGCGACGCCGCCATCGACACCACGCTGGACGTCTACGAACACGTGCTGAAACGCTCACCACGCACGGATCATCGACACCGCATCGAACACTGCAGCGTCCTGCACCCCGAGCAGATTCAGCGAATGGCAAAGCTCGGCGTGTCGCCGTCATTCCTGATCGGACACGTGCACTACTGGGGCAAGGCATTCCGCGACAACATCCTCGGCCCCCAGCGCGCCCAGTTCTACGCCCCCTGCGCATCGGCACTGCGCGGCGGCCTGCGCATCTCGCTCCACTCCGACTACAACGTGACGCCGATCGAACCGATCCGTTACATGGACAACGCCGTCAACCGCACCATGCGCGACGGCGGTGGCGTGCTCAACCCAGCGGAGCGCATTACCGTGGCGCAGGCACTGCGGGCGGTGACGATCGACGCGGCGTGGCAATGCCAGATGGACCAGATCGTTGGCAGCCTGGAGACCGGGAAGTATGCGGATCTGGTGATTGTGGATAAGGACCCGCTCCAGATGGCGCAGGAGGAGATTGGTAAGTTGAAGGTGATGGAGACTTGGTCGGAGGGACGGAGGCGGTTTGCGGCTTGAGGGGGGGATGTTGGTGCGGAAATGGCGCTCGGCGTCATTTCCGCTTCAGGTTTGCATGGCTTCGCGGTCTTTTGCTGCCGCGTTCATGCGCACATCTGTCGTGAAGCGAAATTGAAGAGGCGCCCCTTGCTCGTCAAGAAACTCACCGATTTCTGGATCCTTGCATTCTTGCTTGCCATGGAATAGCTGCCAGAGCCTTGTCATAAGGCTGTGGGGTGACCCGGATCGTCGCCGGACATAGCTTCGCCCAGTGGCCTCCTGGCGGTACTAGCGCGGCTTATCAACCGGCTCGCTGCTAGCAGCCGCAACAAGCGCAAAGTCCGAGGAAAGTAACTCTTGCACCCTTCCTCTGGTGTTGTAGCCCTTGTCGATGAGGATATTGACCATATCGCCACCCGAAATAAAGACAATCGGGTGGCGATCTTCGCGCACCTCCTTGTAAGCCTGGGAGGCAATCACTGAGGTTGTGACAAGAACGCCAAACTGCCGATGGCGAATACGCGAGATTAAACGCGCAACATCACTAACGCTGACCGTAATCGGCGTGTCACCGTTTAGTGGCGGACGATAGCATTTTGCTTCCAGCGAGAATTCTGCATAGACCGGATCGGCCATAGACCCAAGCCGATATCTCCCAATTGCGTCTCGACCACCATCGACAACCCCTCTCGTGATTTCGTCGATGACGACGCGCTCATCGGTCATTTGAAAGACGCGGGCGGCAAACGCTTCAAAAGCAATCGGTGCGCCTTTGTAGTGCTGCCAAATACATTCGAGCAGCTCACGTTTCAGAGCCGTATCTGGACTTTGCGCGTTCGCAGATCGAATGTTCGTGGTCGGCGCCGCAGCAAGCGGCGAATATTTTCCGGACTCGCGCCACTGACGCCACGCTCTTGGTGCATTGGAAGAGTTTAAATCTCCTGCCTTGAGATCGTTGATCCAAGCACGGCTCAACACAGGCGCGTTTAGGATCGTAAAGACAGCGCGATAATTTTGGAATCGCTGGCCCTCAGAGGACTTCCAGACAGCAACCAGGTCCTCCGTCGACGACAAGCTTGGGAAGCCCGGTACCGCAAGGCCCTTGAACTGAACAGACCTCGCACCGTGTGCGAGTGGGTACTTCTTGAACACCAAAAACGGAGCCACGTCCGCTCGCGGATTCACTGCAGCGTGGAGTCGCTCGAACGAATATCGAAGAACCTTGTTGCCACCACGCGTTTCATGCAATTCATGACCCGGGGTCTTGTTATCACCGAAGTAGACAAACTTACCAGTACTTAAATCCAGCGTGTCAGGCCAATCTTTATCCTCGCCAGTCGTGAACAGCACGACCCAGCTTTTTTGCTCACCTCTCCCGGTGACACGGAATCCCCCCATGTTGCCGGAACCCGGTAAGAGCTTTGCAATTGGCTCACCGGCAATCTGACCATCTGCCCGACTCTGATAAACCGCATCGACAACGAGATCGGCCGTCGCGAGGGCATCAAAAGGAATAATCTTGGTCATCGTAGTGGGGCATCAGATGGTTGTGGTATCGCCTACTTGGCCACTGCCATGCAACAAACCGCAACAGAATACCAAAAACGGCTAGCCCTCCGTTTCCGAGCGACGAAAGAATGACCTCGAGTGAGGCATTTCTTTGAAGATATGCTATGGCTGACGGCGACTTACGACCGCCGCCCACTCACCATTTTCATCCAGTAGGGACGACAGGAAGCGCTCTCGCTAGTCTTAAGGAATCAAAAGCGTGAAAAGCGCCCCCGCTACGCAGCGCTCAAACAGTCGGACTAGCTTGTTGCTACTGGCCTAACAAATGCCGGGGTGAGCGATACGTCCAATTTGTCACTCGATCAAGTCGCTCAGCAAGTCCATTAGCGCGAACGCATGCCCTAATGATCGCTCTATGCGGTCTTTTCGCGCGGGGGCGCCCAGAGGCGCAGCAAAATTTGGCCGATGCGGTTCAGGTCGAATGCGTTGACTCGGATATCTCTCGCCGCTATTCCTTCCCATAGTCTCGCCCGTCGTTGGATGGCAAGTTCTGAGTTATCTGGGCGCGCAAGCGAGGTTAGGCGGCCGCCGCGTGCGCGGTGAGGGTGAAGCAGACCGCCTCGGATCTTGTGCGGACTTCCGCTTTCGCACGGCAAAGCAGCCGTTTGCAGCAAGACCCTGGGCGACCGCAACCGGTCGGCTCCTGCCGGCGGCTTGCCCCTCAGATTTCCTACATACAAAAAAACCGCCCGAAGGCGGTTTTTTCATTTACTGCGTCACAAAGTTTTCAGTAACTCGGCACAGATTTCACTTCCCGTGTCATCTGTGAGGAACCGGAATTCGTGAGACTGAGTATTCCGAGAAATCAAGGACTTATCAATTAATTCAGCCACGGTTCGCGCGCATCAGAACCGGAATTAGTGAGACTAGCCTGAATCGGAGCACGAATTAGTGAGACTGCCCGGCAAGCGCCCGTCGAGGCACTTTCCCTCCCTTTTTAGCCCACCCTTGCCGAAATCCCTTGGCTCACGCTGTTCCCGACTGTCGCGGACGACCCGCCCCTCAAGTTTGAGAGAATCTCAAGACAGCCCTCGCTGGATTCTTATGTATCTGGCTAACTAATAGGGCTGCCGCGGCTAACGCCAGCGATGCCTCCCGCACCCTCCCCGTTTGCCGCCGGCGGGGAGAGATGCATGAAGATCATCAGACAGTGCCAGGCGTGCGGGCGGCCGTTTGAGGTCCGTCCGCAGACGCCCGAGCAGCGCTTCTGTCCGTCACCTGAATGCCAGCGGCGCCGGCGCCGCGAATGGCAGCAAAAACGATTGGCAACTGACGCCGACTATCGGGAGAACCAAACACGGGCCCAGCGCACTTGGGCCGCGACACATCCTGAGTATTGGCGCGCGTATCGCAATCTCCACCCGGCCTATAGCGCTCGCAACCGAGAACAGCAGAAGCGCCGGAATGCCACGAACCGCGTTGCAAAGATGGACGCGTGGAAGAGGCTAACGGCCATACGGTCCGGCATCTACGCCCTGTCTCCAGCGCTACCAAAGCTGATTGCAAAGATGGACTCGTGGATCGTCCGTATTACAGTCCTGGCGCGGCCGAGTGCATAGAGGGTCATGATTGCAAAGAGATGACGTGTCACGCTAGGGGCAGGGACCTGCTAGAAATGACGTGTGCACGCCCCTGCGATCGCCAACACCGAGGGCCGACGAGGCATCGGCGCGACACATCGATTTGGACGCAGTGAGTCGAAATCATGCAAACGGACGATCAACGCACTGGCGCAGCGCCACTGGGAGCCGAAGTAAGGGCGGCTGAGTATGTCCGCATGTCGACTGAACACCAGCAGTACTCGACTGAAAATCAACGCGACAAAATCCGTGAATATGCCCTCCGTCGTGGCTATCGCATTGTTCACACCTATGCAGACGAGGGGAAAAGCGGCTTGCGGATAGATGGCCGCCAAGCGCTTCAAGACCTCATCCGGGACGTGGAATCTGGCGCGGCGGATTTTCAGGTCATTCTCGTCTACGACGTCAGCAGGTGGGGCCGTTTCCAGGACGCCGATGAGAGCGCCTACTACGAGTACATCTGCCGGAGGGCTGGCCTGCAGGTTGCATACTGCGCCGAGCAATTCGAGAACGATGGATCGCCCGTCTCCACGATCGTCAAAGGCGTTAAGCGCGCGATGGCCGGAGAGTACAGCCGCGAACTGTCGGCAAAGGTCTTTGCTGGGCAGTGCCGACTAATCGAGATGGGATTCCGGCAAGGGGGACCAGCAGGGTATGGACTTCGACGCGTACTCGTAGACCAACACGGGGTCATGAAGGGACCGTTGGCAAGAGGTGAGCACAAGAGTATCCAGACTGATCGGGTTATCTTGATGCCTGGGCCCGAAAGCGAGGTCCGCACGGTCAATCTCATCTATTCCTGGTTCATAGAGGAGGCACGAAATGAGCATGAAATCGCTGCACGTCTAAATGAGATGCGAATCGACACAGAGCTTGGACGGCCTTGGAGTCGATCTACAGTAAGAGAGGTACTTACGAACGAGAAGTACATCGGAAATAACGTCTACAACCGCGTCTCTTTCAAGCTGAAGAAGATGCGGGTCACCAACACGCCCGATATGTGGATACGAAAGGAGCATGCCTTTGAATCAATAATTCCGAGCGATATCTTCTACACAGCTCAAGGCATCATGCGCGCACGAGCGCGCCGATACACCGACAGCGAGCTTATCGACAGACTGCGCGCGCTGTATAAGAGCCGCGGCTTCCTGTCTGGCCTGGTTATCGACGAAACGGAGGGAATGCCATCGACGTCAGTCTACGTGTACCACTTTGGAAGCCTGATTCGTGCCTATCAAACGGTTGGCTTCACGCCGGATCGCGACTACCGGTATGTGGAGACGAATCGCTTCCTACGCCGCCTCCATCCCGAAACTGTGACGGAGACAGAGCGAAAGATCTCCGCACTCGGCGGCACTGTGGTTCGTGATCCAGCGACGGATATGCTGATGCTAAATGGTGAGTTCAGCGCCTCGCTTGTCCTTGCCCGTTGCCAATCGCCCGCGATAGGCCATTACCGCTGGAAAGTGCGCTTTGACACAAGCCTCGCTCCCGACATAACTGTTGCGATACGGCTGGATCAGGAAAACAAATCCATACTGGACTACTATTTGCTTCCACGTCTGGACTTCTGTAGACCGCGCATCAGTCTCGCCGAACGCAACCCGGCCGAATTGGAAAGCTATCGATTTGACAATCTTGACTACCTCTACGGAATGGCGGCTCGCTCAAGACTTCGGAGAGCAGCATGACCGAGAGGCAACAGCCAGGCGAGGTACGCATGATCCCGATCGACCGGGTCGACGTACTGAATCCCCGAGAACGCAACGGAAAGGTGTTCGACGAGATCGTTGAGAACATCAAGACCATAGGCCTGAAAAAGCCTATTACTGTGACACCGCGCGCAGCATCAGATGGGGGCGAGCGGTACAAGCTGGTGTGTGGTGAAGGGCGTCTAAAGGCGTTCCGGTCTCTCGGCGAGACGATGATTCCCGCGCTCGTCGTTCACGTGAGCGACGAGGATGCCTTTCTCATGAGTCTGGCGGAAAACATTGCCCGCCGCCAATGTCGCTCACTGGAGCTTCTGTCTGGCATCCGGCAACTCCATGAGCAAGGCTACCCCCCGAAAGCGATTGCCGAGAAAACAGGGCTCACCCAACAGTACATCCAAGGCATCTTGACTCTACTTCAACAAGGCGAGGAGCGACTACTTGTCGCCGTCGAAAAGGGGGGCATCCCGCTGAATGCCGCACTTGCAATTGTCGGTGCCGGCGATGACGACAAGGCGATTCAAGCCGCGCTGCAGGAGGCGTACGAGTCAGGCAAGCTAAGAGGGAAGCAACTGATGGACGCGCGTCGGGTCATTGAGCGGCGCCAGACCCTCGGTAGGACAATCGCCCACCGGATGCCCCGCCATAGCAGCGATGTCTCCACGTCTAGCCTCATCCGCACCTATCAGAATGAGGTCGAGCGCCAGAAGGCCATGGTTCGCAAGGCCGAATTCGCGCAACAACGCCTACTGTTTGTCGTGGGAGCCCTACGGCAGCTGTTCGCTGATGAGAATTTTGTCAATCTTCTACGAGCGGAAGATCTCGCAACGCTCCCGAAGTACCTGTCGGAACGCGTGTGGCCCGGAGGTGCGCTGAGATGAGCGGCGTTACGCTAGGCTTCATTCCTGAGCCGTTGAGCGTTCCAGTGGTTTGTATTCTGCCATCTCGGAGGGCTCCGGAAGGAATAGCTACGTCCCGAAAGTTCAACCAGATTAAATCCTCGATAGAGGAAATCGGCCTGATCGAGCCTCTTACGGTCATGCCGGCAAACCAGCAATCTGGTCAGCATGTGCTGCTTGACGGTCACATTCGATTGATTGCGCTCCGCGAGTTGGGCTTCGTCGAGGCGTCTTGCCTGGTTGCAACTGACGATGAAAGCTTCACATACAACAATCGCATCAATCGCCTCTCCACCATTCAAGAGCACTTTATGCTGCGACGGGCGATTGAGCGCGGCGTATCCCCGGACCGTCTGGCTAAGGCGCTCAGCGTTGACGTCTCACACATCCAGAAGAAGGCCAATCTCTTGAATGGCATCTGCCCAGAGGCAACAGAGTTACTGAAGGATAGGCAGTTCTCTCCAGAGCTCGTTCGCGCCGTCAGGAAGATGAAGCCGACCAGGCAAGTTGAGTGCGTCGAGCTTATGGCTTCGGCAAATAATCTCACCGTGGCATATGCCGAGGCCCTGCTTGTGGCCACCCCCGCGACACTACTTGTCGACGGAAGAAAGCCACGTAAGCTCACTGGCGTCACGCAAGAGCAGATGGCGAAGATGGAAAGGGAGATGACAAATTTGCAGGGCCAATACAAGCTCGTTGAACAGACCTACGGCCAAGACGTCTTGAACTTGGTCTTGGCGAAGGGCTACCTAGCGAAGTTACTCGAGAACGAGTCGGTGTCTGCCTTCCTTCGCCAAAGGCAGCCCGATCTGCTCGCAGAGTTCGAGTTGATCGTACAAACTGTCTCTCTGGATCAATAGCACCATTGCGAATAGCGCCAGCCTGCCAAGGCTATGTTGCCGGGCAAGCTAGCAGCAAGCCGGTTGCCGTTGCGCTGCAACTCCTCTGATGCGGCTACACCCATACATCGGCTCAATGTCGATCAGCTACTTCAAGCGACGTGGTTCTTGGGTGCGTACGCGACGTGCAATACAGCGAAGGCGGAAAAGATTGCCGGCGTCATGCAACTAGACCGATCTATCTCGCTTGTCGAGGCGGTAGTCAAGGTTCTGTTCGATTGGCCGCAAGGATTCAACTCGTTGCTGGACAAGCCACCCGCCGCCGGGCCACTACTCCAAAGCGGACATCGGAGAAAGCACCTACAGGCTATGAAAGGCCCCTTCTGGGAGAGGTCCCATATCGTCAAGGAGATTTACGCGCGATCCGTCTCTTGCTCAGGTCAGTCGCGCAATGCCCCTTCCATGACTAGATTGTTCCGAACTTGCTCTCCATCGATTTGCGGATGAGGCGACGAAGCCCCGCTGCTGCGGTCTCTCTATCTAAGAAGCAGCCGGCACACTTACGCCATTCCTCAAGATGCAGATCTCGGAACGCTTTCGCGTCGAAGCCAGACAGGTTGATCTCGTCGGCAACGTCGCGGACGATGTCATCCAACTCGTGTGGCTGCCAGGTATTGTCGATCGCCCCCAGAACGCGCTCGATAAGCTGGCCAGCGTCGCTTGAGTCTTTCGTTGCGTCGATCCAAGCGGCAATAAGATCGCTAACCATTTCCAAGGCAATCCGGCAAAGCTCCTGGGTGGCACCGGCAATCCCCTTGCCATCGCTGGATGCATCTGTAATCCACGCCTCAGCCTGCCTCCGTTTGCCGTCGTTTTCCTTACTGGGTGGAAGATTGTGAACCTTGTATGTCCGAAGGTTGTTAACTATCTTTGCCCCCCGGTCAAACCTATTCGTTCTCTCAGGCGGCCCTTGTTTCAGGAGGGCCTTGCACTCCCTAAGTACGTCTATGGCGGCCTCATAGAAAAAGCCATAGCACCATACGACAAGTTTGTGGAAATGCAGGTCGTCCGGCGGTGGCTGCGGAATATCAAGGGTTACTGGCTTGACCGCATCCCGCCCGAGGGCGTTATTGATCATGCCTGTAAATTGACTGGTTGCGTCCTGAAGTTGCACGAAATTCATCGGCCAAGCCTCCGCGGGCTACTTGGAGGATCGGCAAGAGGACCGCGATAGTTGAATGCAATAGCGAAGTTGGAGACGGTTCGTCCGAAAGCCAGGTCGACGTTGGGGAAGTATTCCGCAATAAGGTCTATGACACCGATCCCATCCACGCGCACTTGGTAACGGCCTGGGCCAAGCTGCTTCTCCACGACGCCGCGAAAGATGATAGGCGTGCCGTTCTTGTCGGCGAGCAGGTGCCGAACGGAGACGCGCTGCGAATCAGCGAACTGTGTGTCGTAAGCCAGTTCGTCCCAAAGGTCCTTACTGGCCTTCTCATTACCCTCCAGCCAAGTCGTGACTGCGCGAAGATACCGGTACTTCGTAGCCAGCTTTTCCTCACCTAGGGCTGCCATGTCGGCGACGATAATCTGGACCATGGTGCGGAACTCGGTGGAGCCTGGGAATGGTTGCCGTAGACCGCGCATCAGCCAACGATGGGTCCATACTGCCCACTCCATGTCAAGAAGTAACCGCAGGCAACGTCCATCCTGCGAGATCTTGTCATAGTGGCAGCGAAGGTATGCAACACAAGTCTGTGCAGCGACAATGTCCTCGGATGTCGGCTCGGCCTTGAGCTTCATATCTGGTGCAAGGCGGCGTGCCCGGAAGAAGTAGCCCGCCGTAGAGCCGGCCTCGTCGAGTCGGGTAAACGCGTCGTCTGAGAGTACTGTGTCGCCAATTGCGTCGCCAGCTTCCATGCGCCTACTTTGGAATTTCTTCCTTCGCTCGTCGTCCAGCGCGTTCTCGTCGACACCATCTAAGGACGACCTCAAATCCGCGGCGATCTCAAGCCGCTGGGCATCCGTCAACGTATTCTCCAGCTTGAGAATATCGATCGGCATCCAAAGAGATACGTCTAAAGAAAACGACGAATCGCGACGTGCCTTCGCTAGTGCAGCTGCTTCATGAGCCGCCTTGTAGGCGGACCATGCCTTGACACCCATTCCATGCTGTACTGCGTCTGTGGCAACGTAGCCGTAGCTTGCAGCGCGCTCGTTCCAAAGATTATCGATGGTCTGGCGCGACGCGTAGATTCCCTGCGCTCCATTTTCCGCGGTGCGGTTCAGCGCCTCATCCACCACGCTGACCGCTTCATTCAGCAATTCAATCTTCTGCTGCTGTTCGATGTTCTTGTGGGTGCGAATGTAGTGCCGACGAAGTACCGACTCTTGAAGCATCAGGCGGGCGTTAGGCATGGTCTTGGCACGCAGGGTTGTCAGGGCGCGAGCAAGGCTAGCGTAGCTCTCCTTGTAGCGATCGCCCTCCGGGCCGTCAGGGCCGGCGGCATGGATCAACTCTGCGACGTACGAGGTCTCGTCGCTAGTCTCTGGGCCGGCGCGGGTTGCTGCCTCGATCAGGCTCCGGATGGCGTCGGCTTCCCTAGCAGCGCTTCCGAAGCGGGAGTCGCAGATAAGGCGCGCCTCGATCTGTAGACGCGCCTCGACCAAGATATCGGTCTGTTCTTCATCTGCATATATCCACCGGAAAAGGTCCTGGCCGCGAATCAGATCCAGCAGCGAATCAATGCTGTACGATCCGCCAGCACTCTGCCCCACGCCTGCCGCGCGCAGCACAATGCTAAGTGGCACCGCCTTAAACAGGCGGCTGCTGACCATCACCAGGTCGATGGCCCGCGCCTCAGGTGACTCCGCGTGGCCGCTCTCTGTCGCGCCCGGTAAAACTCTCGTCTCGGCAATTGGATAGCGGGCTTTGATTAGGGCTTGCGCAATGC
>NZ_JBBHZL010000013.1:0-179628 GCF_049843575.1 Cupriavidus sp. Met-2 | reverse complement strand
CAAACTCTGAAATCAGGCTTTAGCAACCCAAATCCGGCTGCTGAAGCGGCTCTCGGAGACCCCTATAGGGTGAGAGCGTCGATTTCAGATCGATGATTCTGGTTCCTCTGGAGCCGCCTCGAGCGGATATTCAGTGGGCCTCCTGGCAATCCGCAAAGTCGCTGACCGCAATGGAAAGTGCTTGACAGCCAAGGTAGGTTGCACCATAATCACAAGTTCTCTGCGGAGAGGTGCCCGAGTGGCTAAAGGGGGCAGACTGTAAATCTGTTGGCTTACGCCTACGCTGGTTCGAATCCAGCCCTCTCCACCAGAATGCAAGGCAGCAACCAGGCGAAAGCCGGTGAAGCAGGAAGTAACCGGGCGGGTGTAGCTCAATGGTAGAGCAGAAGCCTTCCAAGCTTACGACGAGGGTTCGATTCCCTTCACCCGCTCCAGCCTACCGGTTGCCGCCAGAGAAGTAAGTCAAGTTTCGCCCATGTGGCTCAGTGGTAGAGCACTCCCTTGGTAAGGGAGAGGTCGGCAGTTCGATCCTGCCCATGGGCACCATCAATCCCGCACTGGCAATTGCTACCGAGACAGGAGTCGCGAAATGGCAAAGGAAAAGTTCGAGCGGACCAAGCCGCACGTGAACGTAGGTACGATTGGTCACGTTGACCACGGCAAGACGACGCTGACGGCAGCGATTGCCACGGTGCTGGCAGCCAAGTTCGGTGGCGCAGCCAAGAAGTACGACGAAATCGACGCAGCGCCGGAAGAGAAGGCACGCGGCATCACGATCAACACCGCGCACGTGGAATACGAGACGGCCAACCGTCACTACGCTCACGTTGACTGCCCGGGCCACGCTGACTATGTGAAGAACATGATCACGGGCGCTGCGCAGATGGACGGCGCGATTCTGGTGTGCTCGGCCGCTGACGGCCCGATGCCGCAGACGCGTGAGCACATCCTGCTGGCCCGTCAGGTTGGCGTGCCGTACATCATCGTGTTCCTGAACAAGTGCGACATGGTGGACGACGCCGAGCTGCTCGAGCTGGTGGAAATGGAAGTGCGCGAGCTGCTGTCGAAGTACGAATTCCCGGGCGACGACACGCCGATCATCAAGGGTTCGGCCAAGCTGGCGCTGGAAGGCGACAAGGGCGAACTGGGTGAAGTGGCGATCATGAACCTGGCCGACGCGCTGGACACGTACATCCCGACGCCGGAGCGCGCTGTGGACGGTACGTTCCTGATGCCGGTGGAAGACGTGTTCTCGATCTCGGGCCGCGGTACCGTGGTGACCGGTCGTATCGAGCGTGGCGTGATCAAGGTCGGTGAAGAAATCGAAATCGTGGGTATCCGCCCGACGGTGAAGACGACTTGCACGGGCGTGGAAATGTTCCGCAAGCTGCTGGATCAAGGCCAGGCTGGTGACAACGTTGGTCTGCTGCTGCGCGGCACGAAGCGCGAAGACGTGGAGCGTGGTCAAGTTCTGTGCAAGCCGGGCTCGATCAAGCCGCACACGCACTTCACGGGTGAGGTGTACATTCTGTCGAAGGACGAAGGTGGTCGTCACACGCCGTTCTTCAACAACTACCGCCCGCAGTTCTATTTCCGTACGACCGACGTGACCGGCTCGATCGAGCTGCCGCAGGACAAGGAAATGGTGATGCCGGGTGACAACGTGTCGATCACTGTCAAGCTGATCGCCCCGATCGCCATGGAAGAAGGTCTGCGCTTCGCTATCCGCGAAGGTGGCCGTACCGTCGGCGCCGGCGTTGTGGCAAAGATCCTCGACTAAGTATTAGTCGAACTGGCGAACGCGGCATCAACCGGCCGCGTTCGTTTGCCAGAGGGGTTGGCAATGCCGACCCAAAGTTGTTCTAGGGGTATAGCTCAACTGGCAGAGCGTCGGTCTCCAAAACCGAAGGTTGGGGGTTCGATTCCCTCTGCCCCTGCCAAATCAATCAGCCGCGTCGCGAGGGGTAATCGTGACGCGGCTTAGTCTCGTTTGCGAAACATGGCCAATCCCAATGTCGAAACCGTAGGCGCCTCGAGCGGCAAGTGGCTGCTCGGCGTGGCGGTGCTCCTGGTGGTTGCCGGGGTCATCGGCTTCTACGCGCTCGCGCAGCAGCCCTCGTATGTACGAGGTGCCGCGCTCTTCGCCGGTATCGCAGCTGGCGTGGTTGTCGCGCTGCTGTCGGCGCCGGGCAAGGACTTCGTGGGATTCGCTCGTGAATCGTATCGGGAAGTTCGCAAGGTCGTCTGGCCGACGCGCAAGGAAGCCGGTCAGATGACCGGCCTTGTGTTCGTCTTCGTCGTCATCATGGCGCTGTTCCTGTGGTCGGCTGACAAGCTCATCGAGTGGGTGATTTTCTCCCTCGTGCTGGGCTGGAAATAAGAGGTAGCACATGACGGATAACGCTCAGCAGGAAACCACGGCCGCGGAATCGCCTTCGTCGAAGAAGCGCTGGTATGTGGTGCATGCCTACTCCGGTATGGAGAAGAGTGTGCAGCGCGCGCTGCAGGAGCGCATCGAGCGCGCCGAGATGCAGGACAAGTTTGGCCGCATCCTGGTGCCTTCGGAAGAAGTCGTCGAGATCAAGGGCGGCCACAAATCTGTGACCGAGCGTCGTTTCTTCCCTGGCTATGTGCTGGTGGAAATGGAAATGACCGACGAGACCTGGCACCTGGTGAAGAACACCAGCAAGGTGACTGGCTTCGTGGGCGGTGCGCGTAATCGCCCGAGCCCGATTTCCCAGCGGGAAGTCGACAAGATCATGACCCAGATGCAGGAAGGGGTCGAGAAGCCGCGTCCCAAGACGCTGTTTGAAGTGGGCGAAATGGTGCGAGTCAAGGACGGCCCGTTCACCGACTTCAACGGCAACGTCGAGGAAGTGAACTACGAAAAGTCGCGCCTGCGCGTGACGGTCACGATCTTCGGACGCGCAACGCCGGTCGAACTCGAGTTCGGTCAGGTCGAGAAGGTTTAAGCATTTTTGGCTGCTGGCGTCGTAAGACAGGCAGCAGCCAGGATAGGGTGCCCGCAAGGTGTGCCCAAGAGGAGCGTGAGGTTGTGCCGATTGGCATGGCGATAGCGCGTTACGACTCAACAGGATCTGATTCCAAAGGAACGGATCCGGATTGGAGTAAAGATGGCCAAGAAGATTATTGGCTTTATCAAGCTGCAAATCCCGGCTGGTAAGGCAAATCCCTCCCCGCCCGTTGGTCCCGCACTGGGTCAGCGTGGTCTGAACATCATGGAGTTCTGCAAGGCGTTCAACGCGCAGACTCAGGGCATGGAGCCTGGTCTGCCGGTGCCGGTGGTGATTACCGCCTTCGCTGACAAGAGCTTCACCTTCGTGATGAAGTCGCCGCCGGCGACCGTGCTGATCAAGAAGGCAGCAGGCATCACCAAGGGTTCGCCGAAGCCCCATACCGACAAGGTTGGCAAGATCACCCGCGCCCAGGCTGAAGAAATCGCCAAGGCCAAGAACGCTGACCTCACCGCTGCTGACCTCGACGCCGCCGTGCGTACGATCGCTGGTTCGGCCCGTTCGATGGGCATCACCGTGGAGGGTCTGTAAATGGCTAAGGTTTCCAAGCGCGTCGCCGCCAACAAGGCGAAGATCGAGCGTACCAAGTTCTACCCGATCGACGAGGCCCTGAGCCTGGTCAAGAGCTGCGCTTCGGCAAAGTTCGACGAGTCGATCGACGTGGCCGTGCAACTGGGCATCGACGCCAAGAAGTCGGACCAGGTCGTGCGTGGTTCCGTGGTGCTGCCGGCTGGTACCGGTAAGTCGGTTCGCGTTGCCGTGTTCGCCCAGGGTGAAAAGGCTGAAGCCGCCAAGGCCGCCGGTGCTGACGTGGTCGGCATGGAAGACCTGGCCGAGCAAGTCAAGGCCGGTAACCTGGACTTCGACATCGTGATCGCTTCGCCGGACACGATGCGTATCGTTGGTACGCTGGGTCAGATCCTCGGCCCGCGTGGCCTGATGCCGAACCCGAAGGTTGGCACCGTGACGCCGGACGTAGCCCAGGCTGTGAAGAACGCCAAGGCTGGTCAGGTTCAGTTCCGTGTCGATAAGGCCGGTATCATCCACGCCACCATCGGTCGTCGCTCGTTCGAAGACACCGCGCTGAAGAGCAACCTGAGCGCCCTGCTGGACGCACTGGTCAAGGCTAAGCCGGCTACGAGCAAGGGTGTCTACCTGCGCAAGATCGCTGTGTCGTCCACGATGGGCGTTGGCGTTCGCGTCGAACAGACTTCGCTGTCGGCCTGAGCTGACGGCAATCACTTGACCGGAACCCGATAACACCGGTCAGGGCAGGAATTGAAGATCTCGGCATCGCCGGGATCGTCTCCCGAGCCGAGGGGCAAAGGAGCATGGCTTTGGGCAGTGGCGCCCGTTGCGCGGAATGCGCGGCAGGTGCTGCTGGTTATCAAAGACCGCTGGTGTTCACACTGCAGCATTTCGGCAGCGTGGACTTAATCGGTCGGCACTTGCGGGGCACGCCCCGATGTGAGCCGGCCCGCCAGCGCAGATGGCGCACCCGAAGGGATTGATGAAGCTGGGCATGACCCGGCCGATTCGGGCCAATCGGACGCCGTTCGTTTGGACTGATGTGTCTGTATCAGGTTCACCTGGTGTATTCGCATCGTTTTGGAGCTTAACCGTGCCACTCAATATTGAAGATAAGAAGGCCGTCGTAGCTGAGGTTTCGGCGCAAGTCGCCAAGGCTCAGACCATCGTCGTGGCCGAATATCGCGGCATCACGGTTGGCGATCTGACCAAGCTGCGTGCTACCGCTCGTACGCAAGGCGTGTACCTGCGTGTTCTGAAGAACACGCTGGCCCGCCGTGCTGTCGAAGGTACGCCGTTTGCAGGCCTCGCAGAGCAAATGACCGGTCCGCTGATCTACGGTATTTCCGAAGATGCAGTGTCGTCGGCCAAGGTTCTGAACGACTTTGCCAAGACCAACGACAAGCTGGTCCTGCGCGCAGGGTCGTACAACGGTAACGTTCTCGATGCTGGCGCCGTCAAGGCCCTGGCTTCGATCCCGAGCCGTGACGAACTGATCGCTCAGCTGCTTGGCGTGATGCAAGCGCCGGTGTCGGGCTTTGCCCGCCTGCTGGCTGCAGTTGCCGCCAAGAAGGCAGAAGGCGCTCCCGCGGAAGCGGAAGTCCCGGCCGCCTGAGCCGTCGCATAGACAGATCGCATTACCGATCCCGAATCAAATCTAGTAGGAGTAATCCAAATGGCAATCACTAAAGACGACATCCTGGAAGCCGTTGGCGCGATGTCCGTGATGGAACTGAACGACCTGGTCAAGGCGTTCGAAGAGAAGTTTGGCGTGTCGGCTGCTGCCATGGCTGTGGCTGCTGCCCCGGGCGCTGGCGGTGCTGCCGCTGCTGAAGAAAAGACCGAGTTCAACGTGATTCTGGCCGAAGTCGGCTCGAACAAGGTTGGCGTGATCAAGGCCGTGCGCGAAATCACCGGTCTGGGTCTGAAGGAAGCCAAGGACCTGGTCGATGGCGCACCGAAGCCCGTCAAGGAAGGCGTGGACAAGGCTACCGCCGACGACGCGAAGAAAAAGCTGGAAGACGCTGGCGCCAAGGTCGACGTCAAGTAAGTGGTACCACGCGTGCCCCCGGGCACGCGGATGGGGCTGGCAAAGGGAAATTCCCGGCGCCAGCCTTTTTGCGCTTCTGTGGGGTGTGTTGGATGATTCACCCGGGCGGCGCAAAGACGCGCGAAATACGCGGAAATGTGCGGCAAGATATGCTTGGCACGCGACAATCGTTCGCTGCCTCAGCAGAAGCCAAACATCAGTGGCACACTAGGTGGTTGCTGATGTTTGTCTTCTGAACCGACTGCAGAAGACAAGTTTGGTCGGGTGTCCCCCGGGCGAGTACAGGCATTGCGCCGTGCAATGACCACACCGCCCGCAGCGTGCGGGCACCGTCAGCCAGAGGTTGGTAGCGGCCAACCGCCAAATCCCCTCCCAGTCGCTGAACACCTCAGGTGTTGGCCAGGTCCAGCCAGCCCTGCGATGATTCGGAGATCCCATGGCGTACAGCTTCACCGAAAAGAAGCGCATTCGCAAATCCTTTGCGAAGCGTGCGACGGTTCATCAGGTTCCATTCCTGCTTGCCACACAGATTGAATCCTACACCCAGTTTTTGCAAGCGGAAACGCCGCCCGCGCGTCGCAAGAGCGAGGGTCTGCAGGCCGCTTTCAACGCGATTTTCCCCATCTCCTCCCATAACGGGCTTGCCCGTATGGAGTTTGTCTCGTATCACCTGTCCAACCCGCCGTTCGACGTCAAGGAATGCCAGCAGCGTGGCCTGACGTTCCACTCGGCGCTGCGCGCAAAGGTTCGCCTGATCATCAATGATCGCGAGAACCCGGGCAAGGTGAAGGAAGTGAAGGAACAGGAAGTCTACATGGGCGAAATTCCGCTCATGACTTCGACGGGCTCCTTCGTCATCAACGGCACCGAGCGTGTCATCGTCAGCCAGCTGCACCGCTCGCCGGGCGTGTTCTTCGAGCACGACAAGGGCAAGACGCACAGCTCGGGCAAGCTGTTGTTCTCGGCACGGATTATTCCGTACCGTGGCTCGTGGCTCGACTTTGAATTCGATCCGAAGGACATCCTGTACTTCCGCGTCGACCGCCGCCGCAAGATGCCGGTGACGATCCTGCTGAAGTCGATCGGCCTGACGCCGGAACAGATCCTGGCGCACTTCTTCGTGTTCGACAATTTCACGCTGCAGAGCGAAGGCGCGCAACTCGAGTTCGTGCCCGAGCGTCTGCGCGGCGAAGTCGCGCGCTTCGACATCGTAGACAAGAACGGTCGCGTGGTCGTCGAGAAGGACAAGCGGATCAACGCCAAGCACATCCGTGATCTGGACTCCGCCGGCACCAAGCTGATCAGCGTGCCGGAAGACTACCTGCTGGGTCGCGTCCTGGCCAAGAACATCATTGATCCGGACACCGGTGAAGTGATCGCCAACGCCAACGACGAACTGACTGAGACGCTGCTGGAAAACCTGCGAGAAGCCGGCGTCAAGGACATCCAGACGCTGTACACGAACGACCTGGACCAGGGTCCGTACATCTCGCAAACGCTGCGTGCGGACGACACCGCGGACCAGACGGCCGCGCGTATCGCCATCTACCGCATGATGCGCCCGGGCGAGCCGCCCACCGAAGACGCCGTGGAAGCGCTGTTCCAGCGCCTGTTCTACAGCGAGGAATCGTACGATCTGTCGCGCGTTGGCCGCATGAAGGTCAACAGCCGTCTGTCGCGCCCGAGCGGCGAAGGCAGCATGGTGCTGCAGGACGAGGACATCCTCGAGACGATCAAGATCCTGGTGAATCTGCGTAACGGCAAGGGTGAAGTCGATGATATCGACCACCTGGGCAACCGTCGTGTGCGTTGCGTCGGCGAACTGGCAGAGAACCAGTTCCGTGCCGGCCTGTCGCGCGTGGAGCGCGCCGTCAAGGAGCGTCTGGGCCAGGCCGAGACCGAGAACCTGATGCCGCACGACCTGATCAACTCGAAGCCGATCTCGTCGGCGATTCGCGAGTTCTTCGGTTCGTCGCAGCTGTCGCAGTTCATGGACCAGACCAACCCGCTGTCGGAAATCACCCACAAGCGCCGTGTTTCGGCTCTTGGCCCGGGCGGTCTGACGCGCGAGCGCGCCGGCTTTGAAGTCCGAGACGTGCACCCGACCCACTATGGTCGCGTGTGCCCGATCGAAACGCCGGAAGGCCCGAACATTGGTCTGATCAACTCGCTGGCACTGTACGCCCGCCTGAACGAGTACGGCTTCCTGGAAACGCCGTACCGCAAGGTGGAAAACAGCAAGCTGACCGACCAGGTGGATTACCTGTCGGCCATCGAGGAAGGCAAGTACGTGGTGGCGCAGGCCAACGCGACCGTTGACGCCGAAGGCAACCTCATCGACGAACTGGTGTCGGCGCGTGAAGGTTCCGAACGTGAAACGCGTATGGTCACGCCGGACCGCGTCCAGTACATCGACGTGGCGCCGTCGCAGATCGTGTCGGCCGCTGCATCGCTGGTGCCGTTCCTGGAACACGATGACGCGAACCGTGCACTGATGGGCGCGAACATGCAGCGTCAGGCCGTGCCTTGCCTGCGTCCGGACAAGCCGCTGGTTGGTACCGGCATCGAGCGTACCGTGGCCGTTGACTCGGGCACGGCCGTTCAGGCAACGCGTGGTGGCGTGGTGGATTACGTCGATGCAATGCGTGTGGTGATCCGCGTGAACGACGACGAAGCCGTAGCCGGTGAAGTCGGCGTGGACATCTACAACCTGATCAAGTACACGCGTTCGAACCAGAACACCAACATCAACCAGCGTCCGATGGTGAAGGTTGGCGATATCGTTGCCCGTGGCGACGTGATCGCCGACGGCGCATCGACCGACCTGGGCGAACTGGCGCTGGGCCAGAACATGCTGGTCGCGTTCATGCCGTGGAACGGCTACAACTTCGAGGATTCGATCCTGATCTCGGAGCGTGTGGTTGCCGAAGACCGCTATACCTCGATTCACATCGAGGAACTGTCGGTCGTCGCCCGCGACACGAAGCTCGGACCTGAAGAAATCACGCGCGACATCTCGAACCTGGCCGAAGCGCAACTGGCGCGTCTGGACGAGTCTGGCATCACGTACATCGGCGCGGAAGTCGAAGCCGGCGACGTGCTGGTGGGCAAGGTCACGCCGAAGGGCGAAACCCAGCTCACGCCGGAAGAGAAGCTGCTGCGCGCGATCTTCGGCGAGAAGGCTTCGGACGTGAAGGACACGTCGCTGCGCGTGCCGTCGGGCATGAGCGGTATCGTGATCGACGTGCAGGTCTTCACGCGTGAAGGCGTGACGCGCGACAAGCGCGCCCAGTCGATCATCGACGACGAACTGAAGCGCTACCGTCTGGACCTGAACGACCAGCTCCGTATCGTGGAAGGCGACGCGTTCCAGCGTCTGGAGCGCATGCTGCTCGACAAGACCGTCAACGGCGGTCCGAAGAAGCTGGCGAAGGGTGCCAAGCTGACCCGCGAGTACCTGGCCGACCTGGACAAGTACCACTGGTTCGACATCCGTCCGGCCGACGAGGAAGTGGCTGCCCAGCTCGAAGCGGTGAAGGAAGCCATCGAGCAAAAGCGTCACGAGTTCGACCTGGCCTTCGAAGAGAAGCGCAAGAAGCTGACGCAGGGCGACGAACTGCCGCCGGGCGTGATCAAGATGGTCAAGGTGTACCTGGCCGTCAAGCGTCGCCTGCAGCCTGGCGACAAGATGGCAGGCCGTCACGGTAACAAGGGTGTCGTGTCGAAGATCGTTCCGATCGAAGACATGCCGTACATGGCCGACGGTACGCCGGCGGACATCGTGCTGAACCCGCTGGGCGTGCCTTCGCGGATGAACGTGGGTCAGATTCTGGAAACCCACCTGGGCTGGGCCGCTCGCGGTCTGGGCCAGCGTATCGGCGACATGCTCAAGGCTTCGGCCAAGGCGCAGGAACTCCGTCCGCTGCTCGCGCAGATCTACAACGAGAGTGGCAAGGCCGAAGACCTGGATAGCCTGAGCGACGCTGAAGTGCTGGAACTGGCGGGCAACCTGAAGAAGGGTGTTCCGTTCGCCACGCCGGTGTTCGATGGCGCGCACGAAGCGGAAATCCGCCGGATGCTCGACCTGGCCTACCCGGACGATATCGCGAAGGAACGCGGCCTGACGGCATCGAAGCAGCAGGTCACGCTGCACGATGGCCGTACCGGCGAAGCGTTCGAGCGTCCGGTCACGCTGGGTGTGATGCACATGCTGAAGCTGCACCACTTGGTCGACGACAAGATGCACGCCCGTTCCACCGGCCCGTACTCGCTGGTGACGCAGCAGCCGCTGGGCGGTAAGGCCCAGTTCGGTGGCCAGCGTTTCGGTGAGATGGAAGTGTGGGCACTGGAAGCCTACGGCGCATCGTACGTGCTGCAGGAAATGCTGACGGTTAAGTCTGATGACGTGAACGGCCGTACGAAGGTGTACGAGAACATCGTCAAGGGCGAGCACTCGATCGACGCCGGCATGCCGGAATCGTTCAACGTGCTGGTGAAGGAAATCCGCTCGCTGGGTATCGACATCGACCTGGATCGCTACTGATCCGGAGGACGAGGGTGCCGGCCGAGGCCGGTGCCCACCAGTGAGTGGTTTCCCACAGAATTGAATGCTGCTGCTCCGGACGAATTCCGGACCGGCGGCGAAACAAGGAGTTGCAATGAAAGCATTGCTCGATCTCTTTAAGCAGGTTCAGCAGGAAGAGCAGTTCGACGCGATCAAGATCGGCTTGGCCTCGCCCGAGAAGATCCGTTCGTGGTCGTACGGTGAAGTGAAGAAGCCGGAGACGATCAACTACCGTACGTTCAAGCCGGAACGCGACGGCCTGTTCTGCGCCAAGATCTTTGGCCCGATCAAGGACTACGAGTGCCTGTGCGGCAAGTACAAGCGCCTGAAGCACCGTGGCGTGATCTGCGAGAAGTGCGGCGTGGAAGTGACGCTGGCCAAGGTGCGCCGCGAGCGCATGGGCCACATCGAACTGGCTGCTCCGACCGCTCACATCTGGTTCCTGAAGTCGCTGCCGTCGCGTCTGGGCATGGTGCTCGACATGACGCTGCGCGACATCGAACGCGTGCTGTACTTCGAAGCGTTCGTGGTGCTGGAACCCGGCATGACTCCGCTCAAGAAGAGCCAGATCATGTCGGAAGACGATTACATCGCGAAGTGCGATGAATACGGTGAAGGCGAATTCGTGGCGATGATGGGTGCCGAGGGCATCCGTGAACTGCTGCGCGGCATCGACATCGAGAAGCAGATCGAACAGATCCGCGCCGAGCTGCAGGCCACCGGTTCCGAAGCCAAGATCAAGAAGTTCGCCAAGCGCCTGAAGGTGCTCGAGGCGTTCCAGCGCTCGGGCATCAAGCCCGAGTGGATGATCCTGGAAGTGCTGCCGGTGCTGCCGCCCGAACTGCGTCCGCTGGTTCCGCTCGATGGCGGCCGTTTCGCCACGTCGGACCTGAACGACCTGTATCGTCGCGTCATCAACCGTAACAACCGTCTGAAGCGCCTGCTGGAGCTGAAGGCTCCTGAAATCATCGTGCGCAACGAAAAGCGCATGCTGCAGGAAGCCGTCGACTCGCTGCTGGACAACGGCCGCCGCGGTAAGGCGATGACCGGTGCCAACAAGCGTCCGCTGAAGTCGCTGGCCGAAATGATCAAGGGTAAGGGCGGTCGTTTCCGTCAGAACCTGCTGGGCAAGCGCGTGGACTACTCGGGCCGTTCGGTCATCGTGGTGGGCCCGACGCTGAAGCTGCATCAGTGCGGTCTGCCCAAGCTGATGGCGCTCGAGCTGTTCAAGCCGTTCATCTTCCACAAGCTGGAAACGATGGGCATCGCCACGACGATCAAGGCTGCCAAGAAGGAAGTGGAAAGCCAGACGCCGGTGGTGTGGGACATCCTGGAAGAGGTGATCCGCGAGCATCCGGTGATGCTGAACCGCGCGCCGACGCTGCACCGTCTGGGCATCCAGGCGTTCGAGCCGGTGCTGATCGAAGGCAAGGCAATCCAGCTCCACCCGCTGGTCTGCGCCGCGTTCAACGCCGACTTCGACGGTGACCAGATGGCCGTTCACGTGCCGCTGTCGCTGGAAGCCCAGATGGAAGCCCGCACGCTGATGCTGGCGTCGAACAACGTGCTGTTCCCGGCCAACGGCGATCCGTCGATCGTGCCGTCGCAAGACGTGGTGCTGGGTCTGTACTACACGACCCGCGACAAGATCAACGGCAAGGGTGAAGGCATGACCTTCGCTGATATCAGCGAAGTCATCCGCGCCTATGAGAACAAGGAAGTCGAGCTCGCATCGCGCGTGAACGTCCGTATCACCGAGTACGAAGTGGTGAACAAGGACGCCGACGGCGACGCACGTTTCGCACCCAAGATCACGCTGCAGGCCACCACGGTCGGCCGCTCGATCCTGTCCGAGATCCTGCCGAAGGGCCTGCCGTTCTCGGTGCTGAACAAGCCGCTGAAGAAGAAGGAAATCTCGCGCCTGATCAACACCGCGTTCCGTAAGTGCGGTCTGCGCGAAACGGTGATCTTCGCTGACAAGCTGCTGCAGTCGGGCTTCCGCCTGGCTACGCGCGCCGGTATCTCGATCGCGATCGACGACATGCTGGTGCCGCCGCAGAAGGAGAAGATCATCTCCGACGCAGCCGCCAAGGTGAAGGAATACGACAAGCAGTACATGTCGGGTCTGGTGACGGACCAGGAGCGTTACAACAACGTCGTGGACATCTGGGGTGCTGCTGGTGACCAGGTGGGCAAGGCGATGATGGAGCAGCTCCAGCACGAAGACGTGGTCGACCGCACCGGCGCGACGGTCAAGCAGGAATCGTTCAACTCGATCTACATGATGGCGGACTCGGGTGCTCGCGGTAGCGCGGCCCAGATTCGTCAGCTGGCCGGTATGCGTGGCCTGATGGCCAAGCCGGACGGCTCGATCATTGAAACGCCGATTACGGCGAACTTCCGTGAAGGCCTGAACGTTCTGCAGTACTTCATCTCGACCCACGGTGCACGTAAGGGTCTGGCGGATACGGCACTGAAGACCGCGAACTCGGGTTACCTGACCCGTCGTCTGGTCGACGTGACGCAGGATCTGGTGGTGGTGGAAGACGATTGCGGTACCTCCAACGGCGTGGCCATGAAGGCCCTGGTCGAAGGCGGTGAAGTGATCGAAGCCCTGCGCGACCGTATTTTGGGCCGTGTGACCGTGGCTGACGTGGTGAATCCTGAAACCCAGGAAACCGCGATCGAGACCGGCACGCTGCTGGACGAAGACCTGGTCGAGCTGATCGACGCCATCGGCGTGGACGAAGTGAAGGTGCGTACTCCGCTGTCGTGCGATACGCGCTACGGCCTGTGCGGCAAGTGCTATGGCCGTGACCTCGGCCGCGGTGTGCTGGTGAACTCCGGCGAAGCGGTGGGTGTGATCGCTGCACAGTCGATCGGTGAGCCGGGTACCCAGCTGACCATGCGTACGTTCCACATCGGTGGTGCGGCATCGCGTGCGGCAGTGGCATCGAGCGTGGAAGCGAAGGCAACCGGTACCGTGCGTTTCACGGCGACCATGCGTTACGTTACCAACACGAAGGGCGAGCTGATCGTCATTTCGCGTTCGGGCGAAGCGCTGATCACCGACGACCACGGCCGCGAGCGCGAGCGCCACAAGATCCCTTACGGCGCTACGCTGCTCGTGCAAGACGGCCAGGCCATCAAGGCTGGTACGCAGCTGGCCACGTGGGACGCCCTGACGCGCCCGATCGTGTCGGAGTACACCGGCACGACCAAGTTCGAGAACGTCGAAGAGGGTGTGACTGTCGCCAAGCAGATGGACGAAGTCACCGGCCTGTCGACCCTCGTGGTGATCGACGCCAAGCGCCGCACGGCTGCCACCAAGGGTCTGCGCCCGCAGGTGAAGCTGCTCGACGCGAACAACCAGGAAGTGAAGATCCCGGGCACGGACCACTCCGTGACCATCGGCTTCCAGGTGGGCGCACTGATTACCGTGAAGGACGGCCAGCAGGTGCACGTGGGTGAAGTGCTCGCACGTATCCCGACCGAGTCGCAGAAGACCCGTGACATTACCGGTGGTCTGCCGCGAGTGGCTGAGCTGTTCGAAGCACGTTCGCCGAAGGACGCCGCCGTGCTGGCGGAAGTCACCGGTACCGTGTCGTTCGGCAAAGACACCAAGGGCAAGCAGCGCCTGGTGATTACGGACCTGGACGGCAACGCCCACGAGTTCCTGATCGCCAAGGAAAAGCAGGTGCTGGTGCACGACGGCCAGGTGGTGAACAAGGGCGAGATGATCGTGGAAGGTCCGGCGGATCCGCACGATATCCTGCGCCTGAAGGGCATCGAAGAGCTGGCGCACTACATCGTGGACGAAGTGCAGGACGTGTACCGTCTGCAGGGCGTGAAGATCAACGACAAGCACATCGAAGTGATTGTTCGTCAGATGCTGCGCCGCGTGCAGATCGCCGATGTGGGCGACACCAAGTTCATCCCGGGTGAACAGGTGGAGCGTTCGGAACTGCTCGACGAGAACGATCGTGTGATCGCCGACGGCAAGCGTCCGGCTACGCACGAGAACCTGCTGCTGGGTATTACGAAGGCGTCGCTGTCGACCGACAGCTTCATCTCGGCTGCATCGTTCCAGGAAACGACGCGCGTGCTGACCGAGGCCGCGATCATGGGCAAGACCGACGACCTGCGTGGTCTGAAGGAAAACGTGATCGTGGGTCGTCTGATCCCGGCCGGTACCGGCCTGGCCTACCACCGTGCCCGCAAGGCACGCGAGGCTGCCGAGCGCGAACGCGCCCAGGCGATCAGCGACGAAGAGCAATCGCTCTTCATCGAGCCGCCGGTGGTGCAAGCGACCGAAGGCGAGGGCGACGCAGTCTGATCGGCATCACGCCAAGCAGTACAGCGGTATAGAAAACCCGGCTCATCCGAGCCGGGTTTTTTTTTGCTTCCGCGTTTCCGTGCGGGCCGGAAATTTGCGTGACGTCAGGAAATCGATCGACGATGGGCGCTATGGTTGGCCGGAACGATTCTCAGCACGTCAACCAAAACCCATGCAGCCTCCATTTCCCGTTTCTCGTATTTCGCCAAGCCATCGAATTGTCCGTGGACTTGCAATTGCCGGGAGCTTGATGCTGGCTTCGACGCGGGCGGCAGCCGACGAGGCCTTATGGCTCGATCTGTCGGCCAGCCAGCCGGGCGCCACGGTGGAGGAACATCGCCGTCAGCGGTTCGAGGAACACTATGATTGCCTCTCGGGCCGCGGCAATGCACGCCTGTGCGAACGGCTCGAGGATCAGGCGCGCCAAGGCCAGATGGATGTGCTGCGTCAGAGTGCATCGCCGGCCCCGCTAACTCCGCCGGTTGACCCGGACGAATTCCGGCGGCAAGACATACCGTTGCCGGGGAGACGCTAACTGCAGCCGTACCCACGGCAGTCGTTCCCTAACCTGCCAACCGTACCCATCACCTTTCAGTTTCCATCCCCTGCGCGCCGTCACTCGACGGAACAGACTTCAATTGTTGCTGCGCGATTGCGTGGGGTACTTGGAGTCTGGTCCATGTTCGGAAGAACGATGTTGTTTGTCACGTTGACCGGTGTGTCGTCGGCCATCTCGGCCATGACCGCCGAGGAGATAAAGCGCGCCGACGCGCTCTATCAGGCCAATTGTGCAGTGTGTCACTCGGCAAGCCGGGGCGGGTATGTGGGGCCCGCCTTGCACAAGGACCGCCTTGTGCAGAGCGAGGCTGCGTTGCGTGGCACGATCATGACCGGTATCCCCGATACGCTGATGCCACCATTCCACTCGCGCCTGCCCGATGCAGATATTCATTTGCTGGCGGAGTACATCCATTCGCAGCCGGTCAGCAAGCCGGAATGGTCGATGAAGCAGGCCCAGGACAGCCTGGAAGTGCTGATCGACGAGAAGACGCTCCCGTCGAAGCCGACTTACAAGATCGACTCGGTCTACGACCTGATGGTGGTCATGGCCCGTGGACGCTATGGCCGGGGAATGGGTTCCGATAACGCCAAGACGGTCTTCCTCGACGGCAAAACCAATCAGGTGGTTGGCGAGATTGCCACACCGATTGCGCCGCACATCATGGATTTCAGCCCGGTCAATGAGCGATGGGCGTGGCTCAAGAGCGACGATGGCTACGTCTACAAGATCGACCTTTACTCGCTCAAGGTTGTACGCAAGATCAAGACGGGTTTGACGGGGCCGGGCATCGCCGTGTCGAACGACGGCAAATGGCTTGCCGCCAGTTCATTCGTGCCAAACCTCGTCATGATCCTGAAGGCGGATACGCTCGAACCCGTGAAGCACCTTCGGCTGGAAGGCACGGACCCGGACGGCAAGTTCATTCAGTCGGCAGGCGGGCCGGTAATCGGCAGCCGGATTAACAACAAGTTCGCGCTGACTCTGCGCCAGGCGGGGCAGATCTGGATCGTGGACCCGGATCGAGAGGGGATGCCCGTCACCAAGCTCGAGAAGGTCGGACGCAAGTTGCACGATACGTTCCTGACGCCAGATGGGCGATATTCGATGGTGGCCTCGTATGACGACAACAAGATCGTCGCCATCGATCTCAAGGAAGACAAGGTGGTTCGCGATATTCCAGCGGGCTGCCAGCCGCACGTCGGATCTGGCGCGGTGACGCCGATCGGCGGCCGAATGCTGGCTTTTGGTACCAACATCGGCAAGTGCGACAAGGGCGATGTGGTGACAGTCTGGGACACCAAGGATTTCTCGGTTGTGAAGAACATCCGCGTGGCCGGCCCGACCGAATCGCCGGCAGCCCATCCTGATGCGCCGTATGTCGCGGTCGATATCGTCAGCAAGGACAAGAGGGCCTCACAGATCCAGCTTATTGACAAGCAGAAGCTTGAAGTCGTGCGCACGCTCGAAGCCGGTGGCCATGCGTTCTTCCCGGAGTACACGCGTGATGGCAAGTATCTGTACGTGAGCGCGGGCTACTACGGAGACCGGATTCGTATCTACGACAGCAAGACACTGGAGTTGGTCGCCGAACACAAGATGGAAAGCCCGGCAGGCATCTTCTCGCGTGCCCGGACGCAATGGATCACCGTGGGCCTGCCGCCCACTCGCAAGAACTGATGGAGGAGTGACGCGATGACCGATTTTCGTTTGAACCGTAGCGCCGTCACGCTTGCATTGGTGCTGTTCTCGGTAGGAGTGCACGCCGAGACACCGAAGCTTGACGAGAAGGTGAAGGCAATCCTGCCGCTGTGTGCCTCTTGCCATGGCATCGATGGCATCAGCAGCGTTGGGCTGTACCCGAACCTATCGGGGCAGAAGCCGGAATACCTGGCCAAGCAGTTGCACGATTTCAAGGCTGGGCGCCGCAACGATCCTGTGATGCGGCCAATGGCCGAACCGCTGGACGATGCTGCGATCGATGCATTGTCGCGCTACTTCAGCAAGGTGAAGCCACCGAAGTGATGGAGCGTGCGGTGGCGGGCTCCGCCACCGCACGCCTGAAGCGGGCAGTCAGCACGGATTTGAGCAGGCTCATGGCTTCGCCGATTTGCTTGGTCGTCAACGAGGCATAGCCAAACAGCACGACCCGATCGGTCTTCTCCGATGCATTCCCGCAGGCGGCTTCCGGCAGCGGGTAAAGGCGGATGCCGTTGGCCAGTGCGCACTGAACGATCTCGTCAGCGGGTGGGCTGTCGGTCGGGAGGTGCAAGGCCAGGTGCATTCCGGTACTTGCCCCGCTGATCTGGCAATCGTCACCCCAGATACTGCGCAGGCCGGCCAGCAAGGCGTCGCGCTGGGCGCGATATCTCCGGCGCAGTTTGTAGAGATGGCGGCTGTAGTCCCCATACTCAAACAGACGCGCAAGCACTGCCTGCTCCAGCCATGGGCACCCATGATTCAGCAGTGCTTTTCGGCGTGCCATTGCATCGGCGAGTCTTGGGGGGCAGACCATGAAACCAAGACGGAGCCCTGGACCCAGCACTTTCGAGAAGGTACTCACATAAACGACGCGTGTGGGATCGAGTGCGGCCAGTGGCGGGAGCAGCGCGCTGTCATAGGCGAAGTCTCCGTCATAGTCATCCTCGATCACGCAGGCACCGACGCGTGCTGCCCACGCCAGCAACTCGCGCCGCCTGTCGAGCGACATTGTGTAGCCGAGCGGGTACTGGTGCGATGGCGTGGTATAGGCCAGTTGCACCGGTGCTTCCGGCAGGGCATGGGTGCATAGCCCTTGCGCGTCGACGGGGACGGTGACATGAACGGCATTCCCCAGTCGCGGCAGGTTGCAGAACCCCGCATAGCCCGGGGATTCCATCACGACGCGGCTGCCGTGGCGGATGAAGTGCGTGGCAAGGAGGTGGAGTGCTTCCTGCACGCCGGCGACGACGATGATCTGGCCTGGATCTACGGCCAGCGCACGTGTCGCGGCCAAGTAATCCGCGATCTGCACCCGCAGCCCCCACAGGCCTTCAGCGGGCGTGTACTCCGTCATGGCATGCCCCATATGGCGCAGCAACGGGTTCGCCAGTTTCGCCCAACGACGCGCCGGGAAGGCATCCGGCGCGGGGCGCCCGATCTTGAAGTCGAAGCGTACTGGCGACGGCGGCGGCGAGGTGTGAACGCCGGGGGTGGCGATGTCCGCGCCGGATTCGGCGAACTGGTGCGCGGATGTGGCATTCCCCGATGTTTTCACGCCGGGTGACGGCAGCGAAGACATTCGCGGTGTATCGGTCGCGACGAAGAATCCCCGGCCCGGCTCTCCACGCAGCAGGCCAGTATCGGCCAGGCATTCATATGCGCCAACCACGGTATTGCGCGAGACGCGCAACATCGCCATCAGAGCGGTAATCGAAGGGAGTCGATCTCCAGGTTGCAGGCACCCGGAGACGATCAGCCATTCGATCTGTCGCATGATCTGCCGCTTGTACGGCTCGGTGCCGTCCCGGGTAATGGAGATCGGCAGGGCAAAGGAATGGGTTTGCATCTTCCGTGGGGTTCGCTGAACCGTTGCTCGCGTCACAGAATGCGCGGCTTCGAATCATCCTAGGCCTGACGGGCAGTGCGATGGTTGTGCTGAGGCAAGGTGAGCCGGGATGCGTCGGATTGGGGCAACGCGGTTGTCGGCCGTTGAAGTCTTCACGACATTGACACGGACACATACAGGTGAGCCGGGCCTTAGTGGTATGGTTACGCCTTTCCTGGCTTTCCGAATCCCGCTGTCCCATGTCGCGCGCCCTGGCGATCCTCAAAGAAGTCTTCGGCTACCACGCATTCCGCGGCCGGCAGGGCGAGATCATCGACCACGTGGCCGAAGGCGGTGATTGCCTGGTGCTGATGCCGACCGGTGGCGGCAAGTCGCTCTGCTACCAGATTCCCGCGCTGCTCCGGCAGCAGGCAGGCCACGGCGTGGGTATCGTCGTATCGCCACTGATCGCGCTGATGCAGGATCAGGTCGCCGCACTGACGGAGGCGGGGGTTCGCGCCGCGGTGCTCAACTCGACGCTGAGCAGCAGCGAGGCATCGGCAGTCGAGCGGGACCTGCTGGCGGGGCGGCTGGATATCCTCTATGTGGCGCCGGAGCGGCTGATGACGCCGCGGTTCCTCGATCTGCTCGAGCGGACACGCGTGGGTCTCTTTGCGATTGACGAAGCGCATTGCGTATCGCAATGGGGACATGACTTCCGGCCCGAGTACATCCAGCTGTCGGTCCTGCACGAGCGCTTTCCGCGTGTTCCGCGTATCGCCTTGACGGCCACGGCCGATGCACTGACGCGCCAGGAGATTGTCGAGCGTCTGGCGCTGGACGAGGCGAGCGTCTTCATCTCAAGCTTCGACCGCCCCAATATCCGCTATCGGATCATCGAAAAGGACAACGCCCGGCAGCAGTTGCTCGCGTTCATCAAGGCAGAGCACATGAACGCGACTGGCGGGCACGACAGCGGCATTGTCTACTGCCTGTCGCGCAAGAAGGTCGAGGATACCGCAGCGTGGCTGTCCAGCCACGGCATCAACGCGCTGGGCTATCACGCCGGCATGGACTCCCAGATTCGCCAGACGCACCAGGCCCGATTCCGCGAGGAAGAAGGGATCGTGATGGTAGCCACCATCGCTTTCGGCATGGGTATCGACAAGCCGGACGTACGCTTTGTGGCGCACCTGGACCTGCCCAAGAGCATGGAAGGGTACTACCAGGAAACCGGACGCGCGGGACGCGACGGCCTGCCCGCCAATGCATGGATGGCATACGGGCTGGGCGACGTGGTGCAGCAGAAACGCATGATCGACGAGTCGGAAGCGGACGAGGCGCACAAGCGCGTCTCGTCGTCCAAGCTCGATGCCTTGCTGGGTTTGTGTGAAACCGCTGGCTGCCGGCGTGTGCGCATCCTGGCGTATTTCGACGAGACGGCCGAGCCTTGTGGAAATTGCGATACCTGCCTGGAGCCACCTTCCACATGGGATGGGACACGCGAGGCCCAGATGGCGCTGTCGTGTGTCTACCGTATCGCGCAGGCGAGCCGCGTCTATTTTGGCGCCACACATCTGATCGACGTGCTGCGTGGCAATGCCAACGAGAAGATCCGGCAATGGGGGCATGACAAGGTGTCGACGTTCGGCATCGGCAAGGATCGCTCGGTATCCGAATGGCACGCGATCTTCCGTCAGTTGATCGCGCACGGGCTTCTGGTCATCGATCACGGTGGACACGGAGCGTTGCTGCTAGGCGATTCGGCGCGTGCCGTGCTCAAGGGTGAGGAATTGATCACCCTGCGCCGCCAGGTCAGCAAGCCGGGCAAGTCCGGCGACCGTGGCGCGCGCGGGGCGCGGATCGACCATACGGCGACGATGGATGCCGACATGCTGGCCAACTGGGAAGCGCTGCGCGGCTGGCGGACCACCACGGCGCGCGAGCATGGCGTGCCCGCCTATGTGATCTTCCATGACGCCACGCTGGCGGAACTGGCGCGCAGCGCACCCGAGTCGCTCGATGAGCTGGCGGAAGTGCCCGGAATCGGTGCGTCGAAACTCGAACGCTACGGCGAGGAAATCCTCGAAATCCTGCGCGCGGTCTGAGCGTGAGGGCGCCCGGGGGATCTTCGGGTATACCGCTTGACCATTGCAAGCCGGCCTGCTAGAGTGCCAGATTCGAGTTTTTGGCTTTGGATTTCGCTCGTCTGTCGGATATGTGGATTTCGGTTCGCAACCAGGCAAGGCGACAGCGGGATCCTGGCGAGCTCGCGCTCTTTGGCAAGTCTGTCACTTCACAGCCCTTCCTCCAGAGCGTTCGCTCACCTTTCCCGTCCGAAACCCGTAGTTGCCCCTCATGTCGTCCGCTGGCAGAGGGGTGTTTTTGTAAAAACCAAGCTGGATTGAACAATGCCAACTATCAACCAACTGGTTCGCAAGCCGCGTGTCTCTGAAGTCATCAAGAGCAAGAGCCCAGCGCTTGAGAACTGCCCGCAGCGTCGCGGCGTGTGCACCCGCGTGTACACCACGACGCCGAAGAAGCCGAACTCGGCACTGCGTAAGGTCGCCAAGGTGCGCCTGACCAACGGTTTCGAAGTCATTTCGTACATCGGCGGTGAAGGCCACAACCTGCAGGAACACTCGGTCGTGCTGATTCGCGGCGGCCGTGTGAAGGACTTGCCGGGTGTGCGTTACCACATCGTCCGTGGCTCGCTGGATCTGCAAGGCGTGAAGGACCGCCGGCAGGCCCGTTCGAAGTACGGTGCGAAGCGTCCGAAGGCTGCCTAAGCTTCTACGCAAGCAATACCCGACAGAGCTGTGGCGCGAGTCATGGAACTGTCACCAGGCGGCGGTACAACGGAGCGTTTTTGTGCGCCGTGCCGTCGAGTAAGTGGTCACCCGGCGAATTTGCCCATTAAGCGAAGGCAAGCTAGTTGGTGACCGGAGAGCGGGAACAAGCAAGACCGCTTCTCAACTGAATCTAAAGGAAAAAAGATGCCACGTCGTCGTGAAGTCCCCAAGCGGGACATTCTGCCTGATCCGAAGTTCGGTAACGTTGAAGTTGCCAAGTTCATGAACGTGCTGATGCTGGACGGCAAGAAGTCGGTTGCCGAACGTATCGTGTACGGCGCGTTCGACCAGATCGAAAAGAAGGCAGGCAAGGCCCCCATCGAAGTGTTCTCCGTTGCGATCAACAACGTGAAGCCGGTGGTGGAAGTAAAGAGCCGTCGCGTGGGCGGCGCCAACTATCAGGTTCCGGTCGAAGTCCGTCCGTCGCGTCGTTTGGCATTGGCGATGCGTTGGCTGCGCGAGGCCGCGAAAAAACGCAGCGAGAAGTCGATGGCGCTGCGCCTGGCAGGTGAACTGCTTGAAGCTGCAGAGGGCCGTGGTGGCGCGATGAAGAAGCGCGACGAAGTGCACCGCATGGCCGAAGCCAACAAGGCGTTCTCGCACTTCCGCTTCTAAAGCGCGCGAGAAACATTGTTGGTTGCCGGGCGGGCTGTGTTTTTACACATCTCGCCCGTTTGTGTTAAGGGCGCAGACCATGAGATTTCTGCGCCTCATGGACGAATAGAGGATTAAAGTGGCTCGTAAGACTCCTATTGAGCGCTACCGTAACATCGGTATTTCGGCTCACATTGACGCGGGTAAAACCACCACGACCGAGCGGATCCTGTTCTACACCGGTGTGAACCACAAGATCGGTGAAGTGCATGATGGCGCGGCCACCATGGACTGGATGGAGCAGGAGCAGGAGCGCGGCATCACCATCACGTCTGCTGCGACCACCGCCTTCTGGAAGGGCATGGGCGGCAACTACCCCGAGCACCGCTTCAACATCATCGACACCCCGGGCCACGTGGACTTCACCATCGAGGTGGAGCGCTCCATGCGCGTGCTGGATGGCGCCTGCATGGTCTACTGCGCAGTGGGTGGCGTGCAGCCCCAGTCGGAAACCGTCTGGCGTCAGGCCAACAAGTACGGCGTGCCGCGTCTGGCGTTCGTCAACAAGATGGACCGTACCGGCGCGAACTTCTTCAAGGTCTACGACCAGCTGAAGACCCGCCTGAAGGCCAACCCGGTGCCCGTCGTGGTGCCGATCGGCGCTGAAGACGGCTTCCAGGGCGTTGTCGACCTGCTGGAAATGAAGGCGATCGTCTGGGACGAAGCCAGCCAGGGCGTGAAGTTCGAGTACCAGGACATCCCGGCCGAACTGCAAGCTACCGCTGACGAATGGCGCGAGAAGATGGTTGAGTCCGCCGCCGAAGCCAGCGAAGAGCTGATGGAAAAGTACCTGGGCGGCGAAGAGCTGACCCGCGCCGAGATCGTGAAGGCGCTGCGTGACCGTACCATCGCCTGCGAAATCCAGCCGATGCTGTGCGGCACCGCGTTCAAGAACAAGGGCGTGCAGCGTATGCTCGACGCCGTGATCGACTTCCTGCCGTCGCCGGTTGATATTCCGCCGGTCAAGGGCGTGGACGAAAGCGACGACGAGAAGAAGCTCGAGCGCAAGGCTGACGACAACGAGAAGTTCTCGGCGCTGGCGTTCAAGATCATGACCGACCCGTTCGTTGGTCAGCTGATTTTCTTCCGCGTGTACTCGGGCAAGATCAATTCGGGCGACACCGTGTACAACCCGGTGAAGCAGAAGAAGGAGCGTCTGGGCCGTATTCTGCAGATGCACGCCAACCAGCGCGAAGAAATCAAGGAAGTGCTGGCCGGTGACATCGCCGCCGCGGTGGGCCTGAAGGACGCCACCACGGGTGACACGCTGTGCGACCCCGCTGCCCCGATCGTGCTCGAGCGCATGGTGTTCCCGGAGCCGGTGATCTCGCAGGCTGTCGAGCCGAAGACCAAGGCTGACCAGGAAAAGATGGGCATCGCCCTGAACCGCCTGGCCGCTGAAGATCCGTCGTTCCGCGTGCGTACCGATGAAGAATCGGGCCAGACCATCATTTCGGGCATGGGCGAGCTCCACCTCGAAATTCTGGTCGACCGCATGAAGCGCGAATTCGGCGTGGAAGCCAACATCGGCGCGCCGCAGGTTGCCTACCGCGAAACCATTCGCAAGAAGGCCGAGGACGTCGAAGGCAAGTTCGTCAAGCAGTCGGGCGGCCGCGGCCAGTACGGTCACGCCGTGATCACGCTGGAACCGCAAGAGCCGGGCAAGGGCTTCGAATTCATCGACGCCATCAAGGGCGGTGTGATTCCTCGCGAATACATCCCGGCGGTCGAGAAGGGTATCGTCGACACGCTGCCGGCCGGTATCCTGGCTGGCTTCCCGGTGGTGGACGTGAAGGTCACGCTGACGTTCGGTTCGTACCACGATGTGGACTCGAACGAAAACGCGTTCCGCATGGCCGGCTCGATGGCTTTCAAGGAAGCCATGCGCAAGGCCAGCCCGGTTCTGCTCGAGCCGATGATGGCCGTGGAAGTGGAAACGCCGGAAGACTACACGGGTACCGTGATGGGCGACTTGTCGTCCCGCCGCGGCATCGTGCAGGGCATGGACGACATGGTGGGCGGCGGCAAGATCATCAAGGCCGAAGTCCCGCTGTCGGAAATGTTCGGTTACTCGACCGCGCTGCGTTCGGCCACGCAAGGCCGCGCCACGTACACCATGGAATTCAAGCACTACGCTGAGGCACCGAAGAACATCGCCGAAGCTGTGATGACGGCCAAGGGCAAGCAATAAAACGCTGTACCGCCACGCATGATCTGCGTGGCGGTGTAAAGAATCGAATCAGACTGTATTCCATTAGGAGCTGAAACATGGCAAAGGAAAAGTTCGAGCGGACCAAGCCGCACGTGAACGTAGGTACGATTGGTCACGTTGACCACGGCAAGACGACGCTGACGGCAGCGATTGCCACGGTGCTGGCAGCCAAGTTCGGTGGCGCAGCCAAGAAGTACGACGAAATCGACGCAGCGCCGGAAGAGAAGGCACGCGGCATCACGATCAACACCGCGCACGTGGAATACGAGACGGCCAACCGTCACTACGCTCACGTTGACTGCCCGGGCCACGCTGACTATGTGAAGAACATGATCACGGGCGCTGCGCAGATGGACGGCGCGATTCTGGTGTGCTCGGCCGCTGACGGCCCGATGCCGCAGACGCGTGAGCACATCCTGCTGGCCCGTCAGGTTGGCGTGCCGTACATCATCGTGTTCCTGAACAAGTGCGACATGGTGGACGACGCCGAGCTGCTCGAGCTGGTGGAAATGGAAGTGCGCGAGCTGCTGTCGAAGTACGAATTCCCGGGCGACGACACGCCGATCATCAAGGGTTCGGCCAAGCTGGCGCTGGAAGGCGACAAGGGCGAACTGGGTGAAGTGGCGATCATGAACCTGGCCGACGCGCTGGACACGTACATCCCGACGCCGGAGCGCGCTGTGGACGGTACGTTCCTGATGCCGGTGGAAGACGTGTTCTCGATCTCGGGCCGCGGTACCGTGGTGACCGGTCGTATCGAGCGTGGCGTGATCAAGGTCGGTGAAGAAATCGAAATCGTGGGTATCCGCCCGACGGTGAAGACGACTTGCACGGGCGTGGAAATGTTCCGCAAGCTGCTGGATCAAGGCCAGGCTGGTGACAACGTTGGTCTGCTGCTGCGCGGCACGAAGCGCGAAGACGTGGAGCGTGGTCAAGTTCTGTGCAAGCCGGGCTCGATCAAGCCGCACACGCACTTCACGGGTGAGGTGTACATTCTGTCGAAGGACGAAGGTGGTCGTCACACGCCGTTCTTCAACAACTACCGCCCGCAGTTCTATTTCCGTACGACCGACGTGACCGGCTCGATCGAGCTGCCGCAGGACAAGGAAATGGTGATGCCGGGTGACAACGTGTCGATCACTGTCAAGCTGATCGCCCCGATCGCCATGGAAGAAGGTCTGCGCTTCGCTATCCGCGAAGGTGGCCGTACCGTCGGCGCCGGCGTTGTGGCAAAGATCCTCGACTAAGCAATCTTCCTGGGACATGCCCGCGGGCATGTCCCCTTTTATCCGGGCCACTAGCCCATCGCTCTTTTAAGGAACAATCATGCAGAACCAGAAGATCCGTATCCGCCTGAAGGCTTTCGACTATCGCCTGATCGACCAGTCGGCAGCCGAAATCGTGGATACCGCCAAGCGTACCGGTGCTATCGTCAAGGGTCCCGTGCCCCTGCCGACCCGTATCCAGCGCTTCGACATCCTGCGTTCGCCGCACGTCAACAAGACCAGCCGCGATCAGTTCGAGATCCGCACTCACCAGCGCCTGATGGACATCGTCGACCCGACCGATAAGACCGTCGACGCGCTGATGAAGCTCGACCTGCCGGCAGGCGTGGACGTCGAGATCAAGGTGTAAATATGTTTCGGGCCGAATCGGCGGCCTGTTGCAGCAAAACGGCGAACTTCGGTTCGCCGTTTTTGTTTTGTGGTGACCCGGTTTCTTGCCTGGCTTAGCCCCGGCCGCGTCGCCGCAAGGTTTCTCCCGGGCACTCCCCAAACGCACGCCGGTATTCGACGCTGAATCGCCCCAGGTGAGCAAAGCCCCAGCGCAACGCGGCGGCCGTTACCGAAGACAGCGTTGCGTCATTGAGCAGATCCTGCCTCACCCGTTCCAGGCGGACCGTGCGCAGATAGGTCATCGGGCTCAGGCCACGATGCTCGCGGAATCCCGCATACAGGCTGCGCAGACTGACCCCCGCCATCTCGGCGAGCAGCGCGGGCGTCACCGCTGCATCGGCGTGGGCATGGATGTATTCCTCGACAACCTTCACGTGCCTTGGCGCCAGCGGCTTGCCGTGTTCGCGTAACACGTCGGACAGGCTGTGCGGCTGGAACGTCAGCAATGTGCCGATTGCCAACTGCTCGAGCTGGCAGGCAGTTAGCGGGTGGCTCGCGGTTTGCGGCGCGTGGTTCAAGGTGTCGGCAAGATACTGGACGAGCGACTGCCACCCCGTGTTGCGCCAGGCCATGCCGAGCTGGAAGCGCAGCGGCTGGTTCGGTCGCCGGCCCAGATATGCCGCGCAAACGCGTTCCAGCGCGCTGCGTTCGATGCGTACGATGAGTTGGTCGTTGTCGGCGCTCCATCGCATCCGCAGGGGTTCGCTCGGCGTCAGCACCGAGGCGCATTCCGAATCCGAGACAACGTGCTGCCCGCCGCAGTGAATATCCGCCTGGCCAGCCATCGGCATCTGTATCAGCAAGAAATCGCCGAGCGGGCCTGGGTCGATTGTCACGTCTCCGCCGTAACTGAGCCGGTTGAAGGACACTGCCCCCACGGGCACGTGATGCATTCGCGCACGCAGAGCATTGCCATGCAGGGTGAGTCGATGGGGCTTGAAGACCGACGCAACCCGTGCACGCGTGGTGTCGAGGTCGTCCGAATCGAACACCAGACGGCCGGTGTCGTGAAGCAGGGCACCTGCCAGCGGCACCATGGCCGGGGCAGTGGGGGGCATCTGCGGCATGTCTCGCTCCTGGCGGGGCCGGCCCGGGCGCTGCCGCTTCTGCCGGTGGATCGCCACCTTGACCGAACGTGCGCGCCGCGTGATTCCGGCTGTTGTCAGCCGGCTGGCACAGTGCGCAGCGGCTGATTCGCTGCGCACCACTATAGCGGATTCGTCCCCGGCCCCAACGTCCCCCTTGAACGGGGACGCACTTTCCTGCACTAATCGGATAGCCGCTGCACTAGGCGGCTAGTTTGCTGCGGTGCGGGTCTCCGATCATGAAGGCAACGGCGGGGCACGCACGGCGGCCATACCCACAAAACATACAGGAGCAAAAGGCATGGGCCAGACTATCCAGATCCAGACCCAGGACGGCAACTTCAGTGGCTATCTCGCCACTCCGGCAGGAGGCAAGGGCCCTGGCATCGTGCTGTGCCAGGAGATCTTCGGCGTCAATGCCACCATGCGGCAGGTGGCCGACTACTACGCCGAGGAAGGCTATACCGTGCTGGTGCCGGATCTGTTCTGGCGCATCGAGCACGGGATCGAGCTATCCGACCGCGGGGCGGACTTCCAGCGTGCACTCGGCTTGTACCAGCAATTTGACGAAGATAAGGGCGTGCAGGACGTCGGCGCCGCTCTCGCCACGCTACGCCAACGCCCCGAATGCGCTGGCCAGACCGGTGTGCTCGGCTTCTGCCTCGGCGGCAAGCTGGCCTATCTGGCGGCGTGCCGACTGCCGGACGTAGCCTGTGCCGTCGGCTACTACGGGGTTGGTATCGAGCGCGCGCTTGGCGAGGCCAGAAACATCCGTGGCCGGCTGGTACTGCATGTCGCCGAGCGCGATGGCTTCTGCCCGCCCGAGGCGCAGGCGAGCATCCGCGAAGCGCTGTCCGGCCAACCCGGTGTCGAACTGTACGTCTATCCGGGGATGGATCACGCGTTCGCGCGCACCGGCGGCGAGCACTTCGACAAGGCATCGGCTCTGATGGCGCACCAGCGTTCGATCGCGGCGTTCCGCGCCGAGATGGGGCCGCACTACGATTTCTCCGCGCTGTGGGACAAGCATTGCGAGTACGAATTCGCCACGCGCGATGTCGATGCCACGATGGCGACGATGGTGGCCGAGCCATACGTCAACCACATCCCGACGATGACCGGCGGCGTGGGCTACCGGCAGCTCAAGCGCTTCTACCAGCACCACTTCGTCCACAGCAATCCGCCCGACACCACGCTGATTCCGCTGTCCCGCACGATCGGCGCCAGCCAGGTAGTGGACGAGATCCTCTTCTGCTTTACCCACACCTGCGAGATCGACTGGATGCTCCCCGGCGTGCCTCCAACCGGCAAGCGCGTCGAGATCCCGCTGATCGCCATCATCAAGTTCCGTGGCGACAAGCTCTATCACGAGCATATCTATTGGGACCAGGCCAGCGTGCTGGTACAGGTCGGCCTGCTCGATCCCAAGGGGCTGCCCGTGGCCGGAATCGAGACGGCACGCAAGCTGCTGGACGAAACGCTGCCATCCAACACGCTGATGGCGCGCTGGAGCGAGAGCGAAGGCAAGTAACGCCCCCGGCCCACGTCGCGGAACGGGCGGAACGCGGGGACGGCACGTCAGAGGCCGCCCCGCACATCAATCGAGGAGACACCATCATGCAAGGCTTGCAGGACAAGGTAGCCATCGTCACAGGCGGCGCCACACTGATCGGCGCGGGGGTTGCCCGCGCATTTGCCGAAGCGGGTACCCGCGTGGCGATTCTCGATATCGACGCCGCCGGCGGCGAGCGCGTGGCGGCGTTGTTGGGACCGATGGCCATGTTCGTGCCCACCGACGTCACCCAGGACGATCAGGTCCGCAGCGCGGTGGCGCAGGTGGTCAGCCGATTCGGCGGCGTGGATTTTCTGGTCAACCTGGCCTGCACCTATCTGGATGATGGCTTTCGCTCTTCCCGCGCTGACTGGTTGGCGGCACTCGATGTGAACGTGGTGTCCGGCGTCATGCTGGCGCAGGCCGTGCACCCGCACATGCGCACGCGTGGCGGCGGTGCCATCGTCAATTTCACCAGCATCTCGGCGCGGGTCGCGCAGACCGGGCGCTGGCTCTATCCAGTATCCAAGGCCGCCATGGCGCAACTGACGCGCAGCATGGCGATGGACCTCGCGCCGGACCGCATCCGCGTCAATGCCGTCTCGCCGGGATGGACCTGGTGCCGGCTGATGGACGAAGTCAGCGGTGGCAACCGCGCGCGCACCGATGCCGTGGCCGCGCCCTTCCACATGCTCGGCCGCGTTGGCGAGCCGGACGAGGTCGCACAGGTGGTCCTGTTTCTCTGCTCGGATCACGCCAGCTTCGTCACCGGAGCGGACTACGCGGTGGATGGCGGATACGCCGCCATGGGCCCTGAACAGAACGTCCCGGCCATCGGCAAGCTGGCTGGCTGAATCGCCTTCCGAAAACAGATCACGGAGACAACCATGAGCCAACGTATTGCCATCGTCGGTGCCGGCCAGTCCGGATTACAGATGGCCCTGGGGCTGCAGGCCAGAGGCTATCGGGTGACATTGCTGTCTAATCGCACCGCGGACCAGATTCGCGCGGGCAAGGTGATGTCCAGCCAATGCATGTTCGACCGCGCGCTGCAGACCGAGCGCGATCTCGATCTCAACTGGTGGGAGGAAGCGTGCCCGCCCGTGGAAGGTATCGGCCTGGCCATTCCCCATCCGGAACGGCGCGGCGAGAAGCTGATCGACTGGGCGGCCCCGCTGGACCGCGTGGCGCAGGCAGTGGACCAGCGCCTGAAGATGCCGGCGTGGATGGATGCCTTTGTCGAACGCGGCGGCGATCTGCGCATTGTCGATGTTGGGCTGAATGAGTTGGAAGCCCTGACGCTCGACCACGACCTGGTGCTGCTGGCCGCCGGCAAGGGGGAGATCGTCAGCCGCTTCGAGCGCGACGCCGCACGCAGCCCTTTCAGCGCGCCACAACGCGCGCTGGCGCTGACGTACGTCACCGGCATGTTGCCGCGCACACCCTTCTCGCGGGTTTGCTTCAACCTCATCCCGGGGGTAGGGGAGTACTTCGTGTTCCCAGCGCTTACGCTATCCGGGCCATGCGAGATCATGGTGTTCGAAGGGGTACCGGGCGGCGACATGGACCGCTGGTCCGAAGCGCGCACGCCGGAAGCACACCTCGAGGAGAGCCTGCGCATCCTGCGTACCTATCTGCCCTGGGAGGCCGAGCGTTGCGATCGCGTGGCGCTGACCGATGCCAACGGCATCCTGTCGGGCCGCTTCGCGCCGACGGTGCGCAAGCCGGTACTGACCTTGCCTTCCGGTCGACTGGTGTTTGGCATGGCCGACGCCGTGGTCGTCAACGATCCCATCACTGGTCAGGGTTCGAATAACGCCGCCAAGTGCTGCAAGGTCTATCTGGATGCCATCCTCGCGCGGGACGGCCTTCCCTATGACGCGGACTGGATGAACCAGACGTTCGAGCGGTACTGGGCGTACGCGGGCGATGTGGTCAACTGGACCAACTCGCTGCTGACCCCGCCGCCGCCTCATATCCTCGGCCTCTTGGGCGCCGCGGGCCAGTCGCCGGCTTTGGCCGCGCGCATTGCCAACGGATTCGACAATCCACCGGATTTCTTCCCGTGGTGGTCCGATCCGGTGGCATGTCAGCAGTTGATCGACCAGCAACTGGCCAAGGCAGCGTGACGTGGACTCGACCAAGATAGTCGCAAGCGCGCCGGCGGGCGCGCCCGATCCCCGCGCCCTGCGAAGGGTCTGCGGACGGTTCGCGACGGGCGTGGCGATCATTGGTGCGTGCGCCCCACAAGGCCGGCCGGTGGGGCTGACCGTGAACTCGTTCGCCTCGCTGTCGCTGGATCCGCCGCTGATCGTTTGGAGCCTGGCGCGCCATTCGCCCAATGCGGCACTGTTTCAGTCAGGAGAGGCGTTCGGCGTGAGCATCCTCCGGGCCGGGCACGACGAACTGGCGCGTCGATTCGCCAGACCCCAGCCCGACAAGTTCGCCGGTGTGCCGCACTGGCGCTGTCCGCGTGGCGTGCCATATCTTGACGAGGCGCTCGCGACGCTTTCGTGCCGTGTCGAGCGCGCCGACCCGCTCGGCGATCACCTGCTGATCGTCGGTGCGGTAGAGGATTTTGCAGCCTCCGATGGTGATCCGCTGGTGTTCTACGGGGGCGATTTCGTCCGCGTGGCCGCCTGAAATGCACACTTCGGCGGCCATCGCGCCGCCACGAGTTGGCTTTACGCCGCAATTTCGCCGAATTCTGTCGCTACAGACGTGGTCCTGCGCGGGATTCGGCAATTGAACTTGCCCTTTCCAAGCTCCTGCGTTATAGTGTAAGGCTACCCGTTTCTCCGGGTAGCGGGGACCGTTTTGGTCGTGCGCAATTTCTTTCGCGCAACCCGCACTCACACAGTTTTCGTGTATCAATCAGCCCCGGCCAATCGCAGCTGGGAATGGAGCAAACCATGAGCCTTGGCCTTGTAGGTCGCAAGGTTGGCATGACCCGTATTTTCACGGACGACGGTGATTCGATTCCCGTTACCGTGGTCGAGGTCGGCGACAACCGCGTGACGCAAATCAAGACGGACGAGACCGACGGTTACACCGCCGTTCAAGTCACCTTTGGCAGCCGACGCGCAAGCCGCGTTACCAAGCCGCTGGCGGGTCACCTCGCCAAAGCCGGTGTGGAAGCTGGCGAAGTCATCAAAGAATTCCGCATCGATGCAGCCAAGGCTGCCGAGCTGCAAGCTGGCAGCTCGCTCTCCGTCGACCTGTTCCAGGTTGGCCAGAAGATCGACGTGCAGGGCGTGAGCATCGGTAAGGGCTACGCCGGTACCATCAAGCGCCACCACTTCGCATCGGGTCGTGCCACCCACGGTAACTCGCGTTCGCACAACGTTCCGGGTTCCATCGGTATGGCACAGGATCCGGGCCGCGTGTTCCCGGGCAAGCGCATGACGGGTCACCTGGGTGACGCTACCCGCACCGTGCAAAACCTCGAGATCGCCAAGATCGACGCAGAGCGCAAGCTGCTGCTGGTCAAGGGCGCCATCCCCGGTTCCAAGGGCGGCAAGGTCATCGTGACCCCGGCCGTCAAGGCCAAAGCTTAAGGAGCGCATGTAATGGAACTCAAGCTCCTCCAGGACAACGGTCAAATCGGCGCCGGCGTTGCCGCGTCTGCCGAAGTGTTCGGCCGTGACTACAACGAAGCCCTCGTTCACCAGATCGTCGTCGCTTACCAGGCCAACGCGCGTAGCGGTAACCGTAAGCAGAAGGATCGTGAAGAGGTCAAGCACACGACCAAGAAGCCGTGGCGCCAGAAGGGTACGGGCCGTGCTCGTGCCGGTATGTCGTCCTCGCCCCTGTGGCGTGGCGGTGGCCGTATCTTCCCGAATTCGCCGGAAGAGAACTTCAGCCAGAAGGTCAACAAGAAGATGTTCCGTGCTGGTATGCGCTCGATTTACTCGCAGCTCGCACGTGAAGGTCGTATCAACGTGGTGGACGGTTTCGCTGTCGACGCGCCCAAGACCAAGCTCTTGGCCGACAAGTTCAAGGCCATGGGCCTGGACTCGGTGCTGATCATCACCGACAACCTCGACGAGAACCTCTACCTGGCTTCGCGCAACCTGCCGAACGTGGCAGTCGTGGAGCCGCGTCATGCTGATCCGCTGTCGCTCGTGCACTACAAGAAGGTGCTGGTGACGAAGGCGGCTGTCGCGCAGATCGAGGAGTTGCTGAAATGACGCAAGTAGCCAAGAACGATCATCGTTTGATGCAGGTGCTGCTCGCGCCGGTGGTTTCCGAAAAGGCAACCCTGGTAGCCGACAAGAATGAACAAGTCGTGTTCGAAGTGGCTCGCGATGCCAACAAGGCAGAAGTGAAGGCCGCAGTCGAACTGCTGTTCAAGGTCGAGGTGCAGTCCGTTCAGATCCTGAACCAGAAGGGCAAGCAAAAGCGCTTTGGCCGCTTCATGGGCCGTCGCAACCACGTGAAGAAAGCTTACGTGTCGCTGAAGCCGGGTCAGGAAATCAATTTTGAAGCGGAGGCCAAGTAATCATGGCACTCGTCAAGACCAAGCCGACTTCCCCGGGTCGTCGCTCGATGGTGAAGGTGGTCAACAAGGACCTTCACAAGGGCGCCCCGCACGCTCCGCTGCTGGAAAAGCAATTCCAGAAGTCGGGTCGTAACAACAATGGTCATATCACCACCCGCCACAAGGGCGGTGGTCATAAGCACCACTACCGTGTGGTCGACTTCAAGCGCAACGACAAGGACGGCATCGCCGCCAAGGTCGAGCGCCTGGAATACGATCCGAACCGCAGCGCGAACATCGCGCTGGTGCTGTTCGCCGACGGCGAGCGCCGCTACATCATCGCCACGAAGGGCATGGTAGCCGGCCAAGCCCTGATGAACGGCTCGGAAGCGCCGATCAAGGCTGGTAACAACCTGCCGATCCGCAACATCCCGGTTGGTACCACGATCAACAACGTGGAAATCCTGCCTGGCAAGGGCGCGCAAGTTGCGCGTGCTGCTGGTGGTTCCGCCGTGCTGCTGGCCCGCGAAGGCCTGTACGCTCAGGTTCGTCTGCGCTCCGGTGAGGTGCGTCGCGTGCATATCGAATGCCGCGCCACCATCGGTGAAGTGGGCAACGAAGAGCACAGCCTGCGCGTCATCGGCAAGGCCGGTGCAACTCGCTGGCGCGGTATTCGCCCGACCGTTCGCGGCGTGGTGATGAACCCGGTCGACCACCCGCATGGTGGTGGTGAAGGCAAGACTGCTGCTGGTCGCGATCCTGTGTCGCCGTGGGGTACCCCTGCTAAGGGTTACCGTACACGCAGCAACAAGCGCACGGACAGCATGATCGTCCAGCGCCGCCACAAGCGCTAATCGGTAGGTAGGAGCTAAAGATATGACTCGTTCCGCAAAAAAGGGTCCGTTCTGCGACGGCCACCTGCTGAAGAAGGTGGAAGCGGCCGTTGGCGGCAAGGACAAGAAGCCCATCAAGACATGGTCGCGTCGTTCGACCATTCTGCCGGACTTCATCGGCCTGACGATCGCCGTGCACAACGGCCGTCAACACGTGCCGGTGTACGTGACGGAAAACATGGTTGGCCACAAGCTCGGCGAATTTGCGATCACTCGCACGTTCAAGGGCCACGCGGCTGACAAGAAAGCGAAGAGGTAAGGTGCCATCATGGAAGTGAAAGCGATTCATCGCGGTGCCCGCATCTCCGCCCAGAAGACGCGTCTGGTCGCTGACCAGATCCGTGGTCTGCCGATCGAGCGTGCGCTCAACATCCTGGCTTTCAGCCCGAAGAAGGCCGCCGGGATTGTGAAGAAGGTGGTCGAATCGGCCATCGCCAACGCTGAGCACAACGAAGGCGCCGACATCGACGAGCTGAAGGTCAAATCGATCTTCGTCGACAAGGCAACCTCGCTCAAGCGCTTCACCGCACGGGCGAAGGGCCGCGGCAACCGCATCGAGAAACAAACCTGTCACATCACTGTGACGCTCGGCAACTAAGGAGTCACGATGGGACAGAAGATTCATCCGACTGGCTTCCGTCTGGCCGTCAGCCGTAACTGGGCTTCGCGTTGGTACGCCAACAACACGAAGTTCGCCGGCATGCTGAAAGAAGACATCGAAGTTCGCGAGTTCCTGAAGAAGAAGCTCAAGAACGCATCGGTTGGCCGCGTCGTGATCGAGCGTCCTGCCCGTAATGCACGTATCACCATTTACAGCTCGCGTCCGGGCGTGGTGATCGGCAAGAAGGGTGAGGACATCGAACTGCTGAAGGCCGAGCTGCAACGTCGCATGGGCGTGCCCGTGCACGTGAACATCGAGGAAATCCGCAAGCCGGAAACCGATGCGCAGCTGATCGCCGATTCGATCACGCAGCAGCTCGAGCGCCGCATCATGTTCCGTCGCGCCATGAAGCGCGCGATGCAGAACGCGATGCGTCTGGGTGCCCAAGGCATCAAGATCATGAGCTCGGGTCGTCTGAACGGTATCGAAATCGCACGTACCGAGTGGTACCGCGAAGGCCGTGTGCCCCTGCACACCCTGCGCGCCGACATCGACTACGGCTTCTCCGAAGCCGAAACCACCTACGGCATCATCGGTGTCAAGGTGTGGGTCTACAAGGGTGATCACCTGGGCCGCAACGATGCGCCCGTGGTTGAAGAGCCGCAAGAAGACCGTCGTCGTCGCCCGGGTCGTCCGGAAGGCCGTCGCCGCGAAGGTGAAGGCCGTCCGGCTGGCAACCGCCGCGGTGGTGCCGGTGCTGGTCGTCGTGCTGCGCCTGGCGCAGATGCGAAGAGTGGAGAATAACAATGCTGCAACCGAAGCGTAGGAAGTATCGCAAGGAGCAGAAGGGCCGCAACACGGGTAAGGCTACCCGTGGTAACGCCGTGTCTTTCGGCGAATTCGGCCTGAAGGCAATGGGCCGTGGTCGCCTGACCGCTCGTCAGATCGAGTCGGCACGTCGTGCGATGACCCGTCACATCAAGCGTGGCGGCCGCATCTGGATCCGGATTTTCCCGGACAAGCCGATCTCGAAGAAGCCTGCCGAAGTTCGTATGGGTAACGGTAAGGGCAACCCGGAATACTACGTGGCTGAAATTCAGCCGGGCAAGATGCTGTACGAAATGGATGGCGTGAGCGAAGAGCTGGCGCGTGAGGCGTTCCGCCTCGCGGCCGCCAAGCTGCCGATCGCCACGAATTTCGTGGTGCGTCAGGTCGGTACGTAAGGAGAGTTAAGGATGAAAGCATCCGAACTGCGCGGCAAGGACGCCGCAGGCCTGAACCAGGAGCTCTCCGAGCTGCTGAAGGCCCAATTTAGCCTGCGCATGCAAAAGGCCACCCAACAGCTGCAGAACACCAGCCAGCTGAAGAAGGTGCGCAAGGACATCGCGCGTGTGCAAACCGTGCTGACCGAAAAGGCGAACGCGAAATGACTGAAGCTGCGAAGACTGAAACGTCGCTTCGCCGTACCCTCGTGGGTCGTGTCGTGAGCGACAAGATGGACAAGACCGTGACGGTCCTGATCGAAAACCGCGTCAAGCACCCCCTGTACGGCAAGTACGTGCTGCGTTCGAAGAAGTACCACGCACACGACGAGGCCAACCAGTACAAGGAAGGCGACAAGGTCGAGATCCAGGAAACCCGTCCGCTGTCGCGGACCAAGTCCTGGGTGGTTTCCCGGCTGGTAGAAGCTGCGCGCGTCATCTAAACACAACAGTGTATTGATGACTTGCAAGTCCAGGGTTATATGCTATAATCCTGGACTTCCGCTTTGTTGCGCTTGCCCCTGCAGTATCACCCGGGCGGGCCTGCGAAGCGAGCCAGGGTCTGGTGCTCCATGTTTTGCGGGGTAGCAGGCACTACCGACTTCCAAGTTGATCAACCCAAGCGGTGCGGGGCGCAATGCCAGGTACCGACGGGACCAAGACTGACCGGCGGGCTTCCTATATGGAGAGTCTGGCGGATTAAGTTGGGAAGATAACACCATGATTCAGACAGAAAGCCGGCTCGAAGTGGCCGATAACACCGGTGCGCGCGAAGTGCTGTGCATCAAGGTACTGGGTGGGTCCAAGCGCCGCTACGCGAGCGTGGGCGACATCATCAAGGTGACCGTGAAGGACGCAGCGCCGCGCGGTCGCGTGAAGAAGGGCGACATCTACAACGCAGTCGTCGTGCGTACCGCCAAGGGCGTGCGCCGCGCTGATGGTTCGCTCGTCAAGTTCGACGGCAATGCTGCTGTCCTGCTGAACAACAAGCTCGAGCCGATCGGCACCCGTATTTTCGGGCCGGTGACTCGTGAACTCCGTACCGAGCGCTTCATGAAGATCGTGTCGCTCGCTCCGGAAGTGCTGTAAGGAGCCGCCATGAACAAGATTCGCAAAGGCGACGAAGTCATCGTGCTGACCGGCAAGGACAAGGGCAAGCGCGGCACGGTGCAAGCAGTGCAGGGTGACAAGGTCGTGGTTGAAGGTGTGAACGTTGCCAAGAAGCACGCTCGCCCGAACCCGATGCTGGGCACCACCGGTGGTGTGGTCGACAAGCTCATGCCGCTGCATATTTCCAACGTTGCGCTCGTAGATGCCAATGGCAAGCCGTCGCGCGTCGGTATCAAGGTCGAAGACGGCAAGCGCGTGCGCGTGCTGAAGACGACCGGTGCCGTCCTGGCCGCTTGATTCTGGGCACAGATAGGAGTTGAGCATGACAGCACGTCTGCAAGAGTTTTACAAAGAACAGGTTGTGCCGGCGCTGATGAAGCAGTTCGGCTACAAGTCGGTCATGGAAGTGCCGCGTTTCACCAAGATCACCCTGAACATGGGCCTTGGCGAAGCCATCAATGACAAGAAGGTCATTGAACTGGCCGTCGGCGACCTGACCAAGATCGCCGGTCAGAAGCCTGTGGTGACGAAGGCCAAGAAGGCCATCGCCGGCTTCAAGATCCGTCAGGGCTACCCCATCGGTGCGATGGTGACCCTGCGCGGTGAGCGTATGTTCGAATTCCTGGATCGTTTCGTGACCGTGGCCCTGCCGCGCGTGCGTGACTTCCGTGGTGTGTCGGGCAAATCGTTCGACGGTCGTGGTAACTACAACATCGGTGTGAAAGAGCAGATCATTTTCCCCGAAATTGAGTACGACAAGATCGACGCACTGCGTGGTCTGAACATCAGCATCACGACGACGGCTAAGAACGACGAGGAAGCCAAGGCTCTCCTGAATGCGTTCAAGTTCCCGTTCCGTAATTAAGGGGTAACCGTGGCTAAACTGGCTCTGATTGAACGTGAGAAGAAGCGCGCAAAGCTCGTGGCGAAGTACGCCGACAAGCGCGCAAACCTCAAGGCCATTATTGACGACCAAGAAAAGTCGGAAGAAGAGCGTTATCTGGCGCGCCTCGAGCTGCAAAAGCTCCCGCGCAACGCGAACCCGACTCGCCAGCGTAACCGCTGCGCGATCACCGGTCGTCCCCGCGGTACCTTCCGCAAGTTTGGCCTGGCGCGTAACAAGATTCGTGAAATCGCCTTCAAGGGCGAAATTCCGGGTCTGACGAAAGCCAGCTGGTAATTACGCACAGGCTACAGGAGAAACAGTATGAGCATGAGCGATCCTATCGCCGATATGCTGACGCGCATTCGCAACGCCCAGGGCGTGCAGAAGGCGTCGGTGGTCATGCCCTCGTCCAAACTGAAGGCTGCGATCGCCAAAGTCCTGAAGGACGAAGGCTACGTCGAAGACTTCTCGGTGCAGGAAGAAGGCGGCAAGGCGCAACTGACCATTGGTCTGAAGTATTACGCCGGCCGTCCGGTGATCGAGCGCATTGAACGCGTTTCGAAGCCCGGTCTGCGCGTGTACAAGGGCCGCAGCGACATTCCCCACGTGATGAACGGCCTGGGCGTTGCGATCATCTCGACCCCGCAGGGTCTGATGACCGACCGCAAGGCACGTGCCACTGGCGTGGGCGGCGAAGTTCTCTGCTACGTCGCGTAAGGAGCAAACATGTCCCGTGTAGGTAAGGCTCCCATCGCGCTGCCGAAAGGCGCGGAAGTTAATGTGGCGGCTGGCGTGCTCTCCGTAAAGGGCCCGCTCGGTACGCTGTCCCAGCCGATTCATAGCCTGGTGAAGGTCAACGTTGCCGAAGGCACGCTGACGTTCGAACCGGCCGACGAATCGCGCGAAGCTAACGCCCTGCAAGGCACCATGCGCGCGCTGGCCGCGAACATGGTCAAGGGCGTGACCACCGGTTTCGAGCGCAAGCTGCAGCTGGTTGGCGTGGGTTACCGCGCTCAACTGCAGGGCGCCGCTCTGAAGCTCCAGCTTGGTTTCTCGCACGACGTGATCCATGAGATGCCGGAAGGCGTGAAGGCCGAAACGCCGACGCAGACCGAGATCATCATCAAGGGTGCGGACAAGCAGAAAGTCGGTCAGGTTGCCGCGGAAGTTCGCGCGTACCGTCCGCCTGAGCCCTACAAGGGCAAGGGTGTTCGCTACGCTGACGAGCGCGTCATCCTGAAGGAAACCAAGAAGAAGTAAGGGGTGCAATGATGAACAAGAAAGACGCTCGTTTGCGCCGTGCACGTCAGACCCGCGCCAAGATCGCGGAACTGAAGGTGAATCGTCTGACCGTGTTCCGTACGAATTCGCATATTTACGCTCAGGTGTACTCGCCGTGCGGCACGCAAGTGCTGGCTTCGGCTTCGACCGCCGAGGCAGAAGTGCGCAAGGAACTGAATGGCAACGGTGCTACCGTCGCTGCCGCCACCGTGGTGGGCAAGCGTGTTGCCGAGAAGGCAAAGGCTGCCGGCGTGGAAACCGTCGCGTTCGATCGCGCTGGCTTCCGCTTCCACGGCCGCGTGAAGGCCCTGGCTGACGCTGCCCGCGAAGCCGGCCTCAAGTTCTAAGCGCTCACAGAGAGATACGTCATGGCAAAGATGCAAGCAAAAGTCCAACAGGACGAACGCGACGACGGCCTCCGCGAGAAGATGATCTCGGTCAACCGTGTCACCAAAGTGGTGAAGGGTGGCCGTATCCTCGGTTTCGCTGCGCTGACCGTGGTGGGTGACGGCGATGGCCGCATCGGCATGGGCAAGGGCAAGGCCAAGGAAGTTCCGGTGGCCGTGCAGAAGGCAATGGACGAAGCCCGTCGCAAGATGGTCAAGGTCGCACTGAAGAACGGCACGCTGCAGCACGAAGTTGTTGGTCGTCACGGCGCCGCCAAGGTTCTGATGATGCCCGCCAAGGAAGGTACTGGCGTGATCGCCGGCGGCCCGATGCGCGCGATCTTCGAAGTGATGGGTGTGACGAACGTTGTGACCAAGTCGCACGGTTCGACGAACCCTTACAACATGGTTCGTGCCACCCTCGATGGTCTGACCAAGATGAGCACGCCGGCAGAAATCGCCGCCAAGCGTGGCAAGTCGGTTGAAGACATCCTCGGCTAAGGTGAACGAAATGTCGCAGAAAACCGTAAAAGTGCAACTCGTGCGCAGCCTGATCGGCACGCGCGAGGATCATCGCGCCACCGTTCGTGGCCTGGGCCTGCGCCGTCTGAACTCCGTTTCGGAGCTGCAGGACACGCCCGCCGTGCGCGGCATGATCAACAAGGTCTCGTACCTGGTCAAGGTTCTGGCCTGATCGGGACTTGGAGAGCAACATGCAACTGAACAACCTGAAACCGGCTGACGGTTCGAAGCACGCTAAGCGTCGCGTCGGCCGCGGTATCGGCTCCGGCCTGGGCAAGACGGCTGGTCGCGGTCACAAGGGTCAGAAGTCGCGTTCGGGCGGCTTCCACAAGGTGGGCTTCGAAGGCGGTCAAATGCCGCTGTATCGCCGCCTGCCGAAGCGTGGTTTCACCTCGCTGACCAAGGCCTTCACCGCCGAAGTGACCCTGCGCGACATCGAACGCCTGGAAGCTGCTGAAGTGGACCTGCTGGTCCTGAAGCAAGCTGGCCTGGTGGGCGAGCTGGTCAAGAGCGCAAAGGTCATCAAGGCCGGTGAACTGTCCCGCAAGGTGACGATCAAGGGTCTGGGCGCCACCGCTGGTGCCAAGGCTGCGATCGAAGCCGCTGGCGGCCAGATCGAAGCGTAATTACGCAGTAGCATTCGCAGCATAGGCGAAGTCACAGTCGGAGCATCGTTTGGCCACGGCGAAACCCAATGCAAGCGCGCAGGCCAGGAACACGGCGAAGTACGGCGACCTCAAGCGCCGGTTGATGTTCCTGGTGCTGGCTTTGATCGTCTACCGCATCGGTGCGCATATTCCGGTGCCGGGGATTGATCCGGACCAGCTTGCGAAGCTTTTCCAGTCTCAGTCAGGTGGCATCCTCGGGATGTTTAACCTGTTCTCGGGCGGTGCGCTGTCGCGCTTTACCGTCTTCGCGCTCGGCATCATGCCGTACATCTCGGCGTCGATCATCATGCAGTTGTTGACGATCGTGCTGCCACAGTTGGAGTCGTTGAAGAAGGAAGGGCAGGCAGGGCAACGCAAGATTACGCAGTACACGCGTTACGGCACTGTGGTTCTGGCCACGTTCCAGGCGCTGTCGATTGCGGTTGCGCTGGAATCGCAGCCTGGTCTCGTGTTGGAACCGGGTCTGATGTTCCGGGCCACGGCGGTGATCACGCTGGTGACTGGCACGATGTTCCTGATGTGGCTGGGTGAACAGATCACCGAGCGTGGTCTGGGCAACGGTATCTCGATCATCATCTTTGGCGGTATCGCGGCGGGCTTGCCCAATGCGATTGGCGGACTGTTCGAACTGGTCCGTACGGGTTCCATGAGCATCATCGCGGCGATCTTCATCGTGGCGATCATTGCGGGTGTGACCTTCGCCGTGGTGTTTATCGAGCGTGGCCAGCGCAAGATTCTGGTGAACTATGCCAAGCGTCAGGTCGGCAACAAGGTGTACGGCGGTCAGTCGTCGCACCTGCCGCTGAAGCTGAACATGGCAGGGGTGATTCCGCCGATCTTTGCATCGTCGATCATCCTGTTCCCGGCAACGATTGCGGGCTGGTTTACGTCGGACTCGACGAGTGCGGTGGGTCGGTTCATCAAGGACCTGGCTGCCACGCTGTCGCCGGGTCAGCCGGTGTACATCCTGCTGTATGCAACTGCGATTGTTTTCTTCTGCTTCTTCTATACGGCTCTGGTGTACAACAGCCGGGAAGTGGCGGATAACCTGAAAAAGAGTGGTGCCTTCATTCCGGGCATCCGTCCGGGCGAGCAAACGACGCGCTATATCGACAAGATCTTGGTGCGCCTGACGCTGGCTGGTGCGATTTACATCACACTAGTCTGCCTGTTGCCGGAATTCCTGGTGCTGCGCTGGAACGTTCCGTTCTATTTCGGCGGAACCTCGCTGCTGATCATCGTGGTCGTCACGATGGACTTCATGGCACAGGTACAGTCCTACGTCATGTCGCAGCAGTATGAGTCGCTGCTGAAGAAGGCGAATTTCAAGGGTAACCTGACCTTGCGTTAAAAACAGGTTGGGACAGGCTCAGGTATGGCAAAAGACGACGTCATCCAGATGCAAGGGGAGGTCCTGGAAAATCTCCCCAACGCGACGTTCCGCGTCAAGCTTGAAAACGGCCACATAGTACTGGGCCATATCTCCGGCAAGATGCGAATGAACTACATCCGGATTCTTCCGGGTGACAAGGTGACTGTCGAGCTGACCCCATATGATCTGTCACGCGCACGCATCGTCTTCCGGACGAAGTGAAGCGAACAGGAATTGAAGGAAGAGGAAAATCATGAAAGTGCTGGCTTCTGTTAAGCGCATTTGCCGCAACTGCAAAATCATCAAGCGCAACGGTGTCGTGCGCGTGATCTGCTCGTCGGATCCCCGCCACAAGCAACGCCAAGGCTAATCGGAAAGAGGATTGACGAATGGCACGTATCGCAGGGGTTAACATCCCGAACCACAAGCATACCGAAATCGGCCTGACGGCCATTTACGGTATCGGCCGCTCGCGCGCCCGCAAGATTTGCGAGGCCACCGGTGTACCGTTTGACAAGAAGGTCAAGGACCTGACCGACGCCGACCTGGAAAAGCTTCGTGATGAAGTGGGCAAGGTCACGGTCGAGGGTGACCTGCGTCGTGAAACCACGATGAACATCAAGCGTCTGATGGACCTTGGTTGCTATCGTGGCATGCGTCACCGCAAGGGTCTGCCGATGCGCGGTCAGCGTACCCGCACCAACGCTCGTACCCGTAAGGGTCCGCGCAAGGCCGGCGTGGCACTGAAGAAGTAAAGCCGAAGGCATAGGAAGAATCGAATGGCAAAAGGTCCGAATAACGCCGCCCAGCGCGCGCGTAAGAAGGTCAAGAAGAACGTTGCCGACGGCATTGCGCACGTCCACGCTTCGTTCAACAACACCATCATCACCATCACCGACCGCCAGGGCAACGCCCTGTCGTGGGCGACCGCAGGTGGCCAGGGCTTCAAGGGTTCGCGTAAGTCGACCCCGTTCGCTGCCCAGGTTGCTGCCGAGAACGCCGGCCGTGTTGCGCAAGACCAGGGTATCAAGAACCTGGAAGTGCGCATCAAGGGCCCCGGTCCCGGCCGTGAGTCGGCTGTCCGTGCGCTGAACGCGCTGGGCATCAAGATCGCGGTGATCGAAGATGTGACGCCGGTGCCGCACAACGGCTGCCGCCCGCCGAAGCGCCGTCGTATCTAAGCGCTTGGTTTGCCGGAGAATCGCAAGGGGGTTCTTATCCCTTGCCTCCGGACTGTGGTAGTATCGCGCGTTCACCTGCTGCAATCTGATTGCAGCAGGTTTTCGTTTTGCGTCTGGACGAAGGGGTCATTTCCTCCGCAGTCCGGCGTGTTGTCATGCTTTTGCGTTGCGTCCGTGCGGCAGGCTGCCTGTCGTTGGCGGATGAAGAACCATAAGCCCACCGTCCGTTACAACCGGTGACGGACTCATGGCGCGTCATGATGGCGCCGTGATCGATCAAAGGAAGATAAAGTGGCACGTTATATCGGCCCGAAGGCCAAACTCTCCCGCCGCGAAGGCACAGATCTGTTCCTGAAGAGCGCACGCCGCTCGCTGGCCGACAAGTGCAAGCTGGACAGCAAGCCTGGCCAACACGGTCGCACTTCGGGCGCCCGTACGTCCGACTACGGCAACCAGCTCCGCGAAAAGCAGAAGGTCAAGCGTATTTACGGCGTGCTCGAGCGTCAGTTCCGCCGTTACTTCGCCGAAGCCGATCGCCGCAAGGGCAACACTGGTGAAAACCTGCTGCAACTGCTGGAATCGCGTCTGGACAACGTGGTGTACCGCATGGGCTTCGGCTCGACCCGCGCTGAAGCGCGTCAGCTGGTGTCGCACAAGGCGATCCTGGTGAACGGTGAGACGCTGAATGTCCCGTCGGCCCAGATCAAGTCGGGCGATATCGTGTCGGTGCGCGAGCAGTCGAAGAAGCAAGTGCGTATCGCCGAAGCACTGTCGCTGGCCGAGCAGTCGGGCTTCCCGACCTGGGTTGCTGTGGACGCCAAGAAGTTCGAAGGCACGTACAAGCAAGCCCCGGATCGCGCCGACATCTCCGGCGACATCAACGAAAGCCTGATCGTCGAATTGTATTCGCGTTAATCGCCGAATCGATCATCGAACGGTTCAGCGCTTGCCTTTCAAGCAAGGCTTCGCTTTCAGCCCGACGCGCTTTGTGGCGCGCCGGGCTTATTGCCCATCGTACGATGGGATTCTCAGGTTCCAAACGTCAGCCTTATCGGTGTAACGAGCCGAGGGTATTGAAAAGGACAACCTAATGCAAACAGCACTCCTCAAGCCAAAAATCATCGCCGTTGAACCGCTGGGCGACCACCACGCCAAGGTCGTGATGGAGCCGTTCGAGCGCGGTTACGGTCATACGCTCGGTAATGCCCTGCGTCGCGTGCTGCTGTCGTCGATGGTCGGTTATGCACCGACTGAGGTCACGATCGCTGGGGTGGTCCACGAGTACTCCACCATCGACGGCGTGCAAGAAGACGTCGTCAACCTGCTCCTCAATCTGAAGGGCGTGGTGTTCAAGCTGCACAACCGCGACGAAGTCACGGTTTCTCTGCGCAAGGACGGTGAAGGCGTGGTGACGGCAGCCGATATCGAACTGCCGCACGACGTCGAGATCATCAACCCGGGTCATGTCATTGCTCACCTGTCCGCCGGTGGCAAGCTCGACATGCAGATCAAGGTTGAACAAGGCCGCGGCTATGTGCCGGGTAACGTTCGCAAGTTCGGTGACGAAGCCAGCAAGGTGATCGGCCGTATCGTGCTGGACGCCTCGTTCTCGCCGGTCCGCCGAGTTTCGTACGCCGTCGAATCGGCGCGTGTGGAACAGCGTACGGACCTGGACAAGCTGGTGATGAACATCGAAACCGACGGCGTGATCTCGCCCGAGGAAGCGATTCGTCAGTCGGCCCGTATCCTGGTTGACCAGCTGTCGGTGTTCGCCGCCCTGGAAGGCACCGAATCGGCTGCCGAAGCTGCTTCGAGCCGCGCGCCGCAGATCGATCCGATCCTGCTGCGTCCGGTCGACGACCTCGAACTGACGGTGCGTTCGGCCAACTGCCTGAAGGCCGAGAACATCTACTACATCGGCGACCTGATCCAGCGTACCGAGAACGAACTGCTCAAGACCCCGAATCTGGGTCGCAAGTCGCTCAACGAGATCAAGGAAGTCCTGGCTTCGCGTGGTCTGACGCTCGGCATGAAGCTCGAGAACTGGCCGCCCGCAGGTCTGGAGAAGTAATTGAAGTCGTGGGGCAGCGGTAACGCCGCCCCACACTTCGCACGCGCCACAGGCATTCCGCCCGTGGCATGGAAGCCCCACCGGCCCGCGCCGTTGCGTAAGCAAAGGCGATAGAAGAGCTGGTTAAACACTGAAATCGAAAGGAATCATCATGCGTCACCGTCATGGTTTGCGGAAACTGAACCGCACCTCGTCGCACCGTCTCGCGATGCTGCGCAACATGTCCAACTCGCTGTTCCAGCACGAGCTGATCAAGACCACCCTGCCCAAGGCGAAGGAACTGCGCAAGGTTGTCGAGCCGCTCATCACGCTGGCCAAGAAGGACACCGTTGCCAACCGCCGTCTGGCTTTCGCCCGTCTGCGCGACCGCGACATGGTTACCAAGCTGTTCACCGAACTGGGCCCGCGCTATGCCACCCGTCCGGGCGGCTACACCCGTATCCTGAAGTTCGGCTTCCGTCAGGGCGACAACGCGCCGATGGCGCTGGTCGAGCTGGTGGATCGTCCGGAAATCACCGAAGCCCCGGCTGAAGAAGCAGCGGAATAAGTGATGCCTGATCCCGTCTTTCGCTGACGGGATTCTGGACACGGCACTACAATCGAGCCAGGCTTTTGCCTGGCTCATTTGTTTTGTGCCTTGTTTGCGCTGGAATCTGGATATGACCGCTTCGAACGCTTCCCTTTCCGCTCAGTCGGCGGACCCGACGGAGTCGGTACTGATTGCGATGACGAACCTGCCCGACGAGGCGTCGGCGATCCGCCTGAGCGCGGCCATTCTCGAGGCGCGCGTAGCGGCGTGTGTGAACCGGATGGCACCATGCCAGTCGGAGTACTGGTGGCAGGGCAGGCTGGAGCAAGCGCAGGAATGGCCGCTGCTGATCAAGACGACGCAGCGTCAGTACGCGGCCTTGGAAAAGCTGATCCGCGCCACGCATCCTTACGACGTGCCGGAGCTTGTCGCATGGCCGCTGGCGGTCGGTTTGCCGGCCTATCTGGGCTGGGTCCGGAGTGAAGCGACGGGTGCTGACGACAAGGTCTGAAGCTTCTCAAGTATCGGAATATCAACACATGGTAATGACGGGTAGCAGCATCGGAACAATGTGGAAAACCGGTGCAACGCGCGGGAATCTGGTGCGACATATCGCCGCACTTTGGCTGACTGTATTCGCCTGCCTCTTCTTCTGGAACGTTGCACATGCGGCGACCGAAGACGATTTCCTGCCGCCGGAGCAGGCCTTTCGATTTGCCGCCAGACAGGTCGACCAGAAGACCGTCGAGGTTCGCTTCGACGTGGCAGATGGCTACTACCTGTACCGGGAGCGCTTTTCCTTCGCTGCCCAGCCGGCTGACGTAAAACTTGGCAAGCCGGAGATGCCTGCCGGAAAGGTCCATTTCGATGAGACCTTCGGCAAGGACATGGAGACGTATCGCGGCGCCGTTGTGATCAAGGTGCCGGTTGAGCAGGCGCCCGCAGATGGCCGCTGGTCGCTCGTGGTGACGTCGCAGGGTTGTGCGGACAAGGGGCTTTGCTATCCGCCGATGGAAAGCGTCTACAAGGTCGGTGGCTCCGTACTTGGCAACTTGTTCGGCGATCGTGGTGCGGCGGCTCAGTCGACGCCGGAGGCGCAGGCTCCTGCCGCAGTGCAACCTGCACCGGATCGCGCGGCGCCGACGCGTCAAAGCAAGGTGGTCGACGACACCGATCGCATCGCCAATGCGCTCGCCAGCCGCAATCTCGCGCTGATCGGGGCCCTGTTCTTCGGCCTCGGCATTCTTCTGACATTCACGCCGTGCGTGCTGCCGATGGTGCCGATTCTTTCGTCGATTGTCGTCGGCGAGCATGTCACGCGCGGGCGTGCGTTCCTGGTGTCGCTCTCCTACGTGCTTGGCATGGCCGTGGTCTACACCACGGTGGGCGTAGCGGCCGGTCTGGCTGGCGAAGGCCTGGCCGCGGCGCTCCAGACGCCCTGGGTGCTTGGCGCTTTCGCAGCCTTGATGGTCGCGCTCGCGATGTCCATGTTCGGCATGTACGAACTGCAGATGCCGCAGCGCTGGCAAGCCCGACTGACCGAATCCTCGAATCGCCGGCAGAGCGGGCAGTTTGTCGGTGCGGCCCTGATGGGGGCGATTTCCGCGCTGATCGTGGGGCCCTGCGTCACGGCACCGCTCGCGGGCGCGCTGGCGTATATCGCGCAAACCGGCGATGCCATCACCGGCGGCGCGGCCCTGATGGCGATGGCTCTCGGCATGGGCGTGCCGCTGATGCTGGTTGGGATGGGCGCCGGCAATCTGCTGCCACGAGCGGGCAAGTGGATGGAGGCTACCAAGCGCTTCTTCGGCTTCCTGCTTCTGGGCGTGGCGATCTGGATGGTGACGCCCGTACTGCCAGCGTGGGTCGTGATGCTGGCATGGGCGGCGCTGCTGCTTGTGGCGGCCGTCTATCTCGGCGCGTTCGATGCGCTGGGCCCGGACCCACGGGGCGTGATGCGACTGGGCAAGGGGCTTGGCCTGCTGGCGGCATTGGTGGGCGCGATTCAGATCGTTGGTGTGGCGTCGGGCGGACGAAATCCCTTGCAGCCGCTTTCCCATCTGAGTTTGTCGGCGGCCACGCTGCCACCGCATGTGGCCGAGATTCGCTTCGAGCGCGTGCGGAACATCGCCGAACTCGATGCGCGGATCGCTCAGGCCTCCGCTGCCGGGCATCCGGTGCTGCTGGATTTCTATGCCGACTGGTGCGTCAGTTGCAAGGAGATGGAGAAGCTCACGTTCCCGGACACGAAAGTCAGGGCGCAACTCGCGGACGTCGTCCTGTTGCAGGCTGACGTGACGGCCAACAATGCCGACGATCGCGCGTTACTGAAGCGTTTCGGTCTGTTCGGCCCGCCGGGCATCATCCTTTTCGGCAAGGATGGACAGGAGCGCCCGGTGCGGGTGATCGGCTATCAATCGGCATCGCGCTTCCTCGACAGCCTTGAGCGCGCGCTGGGGCCGCGGTCGCAGACCTGACCCGGCCCGGTCCGCGTCCTAGCGATCCAGCCAGCGGCCCAAGCCCCAGACGCCACCGATCACGGCGACCACGGCTCCCATCAGCCCGATCGACCACCAGAAGCCTTCAGGCTCTTGCAGCCACGGCATTCGCGCGAAGTTCATGCCGAAGATGCCCGTGATGAGCGTCAGCGGCATGAAGACCGCCGTGATGACGGTCAGCGCGCGCATGGTCCGGTTGGTTCGGTGGGCCACTGCGGAAAAGTGGATCTGCACCGCGGATTCGATCGAATCCTCGAGTCGCCGGGCGTGCGCCAGCACGCGCAGGATGTGCTCCATCAGGTCGTTGATGCGTACGAGCAGGACTTCGTCGCGGCTCGCTTCTTGCATACCTTCGGCATCTTCGGCGCTATAGCGGTTGTCGAGCAGACTGTCGCGAAACTCCTGCAGCGCATCCCGCTGCTCTTCACTGAGATGCTCCAGCCGCCTGAGCTGGATGCGCGCATCCAGCAGACCTTCCCAGCTTGAGAAACTATGGCGACTGCTCAGCAGCGCCCGCTGCCAGCGATCGAGCTGCCGGGTCAGCGGGGCACGCAGATCCAAGTAGCGGTCGACCATCGCGTTCAGCAGTCGCAGCATGAGGTCTTCGGGCCGGGTTGGCGGCCTGACGCCATGCACCAGCGCCGCCGTGCCGCCGGCGCGCGCGGACGCGGGGCGAGGCGCGCCACAGCTCTCGAGTAGCCTTTGGCGTACCTGTTCGATAGTGCGTGACGGCGAGGGCCGCACGGTTACCAGTACGTTGTCGAAGACGAAGAATGCAACTGGCTGTGTATCAATGCGGGCGAGCGCTGGCAGGAAGCCCGGCGCGTACTTGCGCGATGCCTTGCGCTGCGCGACGGATTGTGTGGCTTCGGCCTCGGCGAACTGCCGGCTGGTTTCGAAGGTGAGCTTGCGAAAGATCACCATGTCGTACGCGTGGGTCGTATCGAAGAACGACGGATGCGCAGGATTGGTGGCGTCGGCCAGATGCAGGTCGAGGATGGGAGCACCCGTCAGCGCCATCAGGCTGTCTCGCCAGACGCTGGGCGCTGGCGTGACTTCCTCGGTGCCAAAGTCCGCCCAGACAAACCGCGCGGCCGCATTTCCGGAGAGGAAGTCGCGTGCCGCGTCGAGTGTGTCCAGCGGATGTACCTGGTTGGCCGAGAAGCCTAGCAGCTGCATCCGCCGCTCAGGCCTGCAGCAGGCGCGCGGCGTCGCGCGCGAAGTAGGTCAGGATGCCATCCGCGCCGGCACGGCGGAATGCCAGCAGCGATTCCATCATGACCTTGTCGTGGTCGAGCCAGCCATTCTGCGCGGCGGCCTTGAGCATCGCGTACTCGCCGCTGACCTGATACACGTACGTCGGAAAGCGAAATTCGTCCTTCACGCGGCGCACGATGTCGAGGTACGGCATACCCGGCTTCACCATGACCATGTCGGCGCCTTCCATGATGTCCTGTGCGACTTCGCGCAGGGCCTCGTCTGTATTGGCCGGGTCCATCTGGTAGGTCATCTTGTTGCCCTTGCCCAGATTGCTGGCCGAGCCCACCGCATCGCGGAACGGGCCGTAGAACGCGGACGCATACTTGGCCGAGTAGGCCATGATGCGCGTGTGGATGTGGCCCGCTTCTTCCAGCGCGTTGCGCACGGCGCCGATACGGCCGTCCATCATGTCTGACGGCGCGACGATGTCGACACCTGCTTCCGCCTGGACAAGTGCCTGCTTGACGAGGATCTCGACGGTGATGTCGTTGATCACGTAGCCGTTCTCGTCGAGCACGCCATCCTGGCCATGGCTCGTGTACGGATCGAGCGCGACGTCGGTCAGCACGCCAAGCTCGGGAAAGCGATCCTTCAGCGCTCGCACGGCGCGAGGCACCAGGCCTTCGGGGTTCGTGGCCTCGATGCCGTCAGGTGTTTTCAGCGACGGATCGATCACCGGGAACAGCGCGATGACCGGAATGCCGAGCTTCACGCAGTCTTCCGCGACCGGCATCAGCAGGTCCACGGACACACGCTCCACGCCGGGCATCGACGCCACGGTCTGTCGCTGGTTCTGGCCTTCCAGGATAAAGACCGGATAGATCAGGTTGTCAGGCGACAGGCGATTCTCGCGCATCATGCGGCGCGAGAAGTCGTCGCGACGCATGCGGCGGGGACGGAACTCGGGGAACGTGGACATGGCTGAATCTTGGGAGAGTCGTGGACGAATGCGCGGCGCACGTCACCGCGAAAAGCCCGCGGCAGACAACAGCAGAAGTACGCCGAAAGAAAAAAGAACTTTTGTGCGTGCCCGCTATCATACTCGCGGACACCCTGTGTTGCTCCGCGCAGCGCGGATGTCCCCCGCTACTCCTCCCTGAGCGGGTACCCGCCCTGAACCGGCGGGAAAGTTCGTCCCCGTTGTTCGCAACGGGGCTTTTTTTTGCCGGTTCGAAGTCGATGCGTGGCCTCAGCCCTGCGGCGTGTCGGGCGTATCCGTCTTCGCAACGGCAGGCTGCGCTTCAGGCAACGCCAGCCAACCCGCCACTACCCGCTGCGCTTCTTCGATGCCGCGACGCTTCAGGCTGGAGAACAACTGGGCGGTGAGCGCCGGCGGGTTTTCCATCTGCGCCGCGTAATCGGCGAGCACCTTGCGCGTTTCGCGCAGCGCCTTGGCATTATCGCTGGTGGTCAGCTTGTCCGCCTTGGTCAACAACACGTGGATCGGCTTGCCGGTCGGCAGAAACCACTCGACCATCTGGCAATCGAGGTCCGTGAACGGGCGGCGCGCATCCATCATCAGGATCAGGCCGGACAACTGCGTCCGGGCCTGCACGTAGTCGGAAAGCAGGCCTTGCCAGTGAAACTTGGCGCTGCCAGACACTTCCGCATAGCCGTAGCCGGGCAGGTCGACCAGGAAGCCGACAGGATCGGGCGCCTTGACCGGCGCCACGGTGAAGAAGTTGATATGCTGCGTGCGCCCGGGCGTGCGTGACGAGAACGCCAGCCGCTTCTGGTTGCACAGGATGTTGATGGCCGTGGACTTGCCGGCGTTGGAGCGGCCGGCGAACGCCACCTCTGGGACGGCCGTGGCAGGCAGGTCGCGGAGGTGGTTGACGGTCGTAAAGAAGCGGGCCTGATGTAGGAGGGACATGCGCTGGAGTGTTGAGGCAGGTGACGAGTCGGCGGGGTGGTATACGACCCCTGGAAGGGACGTCGCCATAGAGACTGATCTAAGTCAATCCGGAAAGCGATTTATTGTACAATAACCCGGTTTACGGTCTCCTGAGCAGGTGACGTGTGGCATCCTTGCGCGATGTCATCGGCGATGCCTTAAATCGCCCGGGAAGCAATGTCCGGGGCAGGTTGGCGGGTGTTGCGTATACCGGTCTCACCCCTTGCTCGAAAAGGCGCTTCCTCACCGCCTGGCAAGGGAAGATCGGCATGCATTACGGTGTTCATAACAAATCTGACAAGGTATACGAATGAACCGCATTGCGAAACTTCTGGGTGTCATGGCGCTGGCCGTTCCGATGGCCGCCATGAGTGGGCTGGCATCTGCCGCAGAGCAGGCCGCCGCCAAGGCAGATCCCGCCAAGGGCGAGACGCTGTATTCGCAAGGCGCACCCGATCGCAATGTGCCGGCATGTCTTTCCTGCCACGGCGCAGCCGGCAACAGTGCCGCGGCCACCAATCCTAAGCTGGCTGGCCAGCAAGCGGAGTACGTGCACAAGCAACTGGCAGACTTCAAGGCCAAGAGCCGTAACAACGCCATCATGACGCCCTATGCGTCGGCGCTGAACGACCAGGAAATGAAGGACATCGGCGCCTATCTCGCCAAGCAGCAGGTCAAGCCTGCCACCGCGAAGAACAAGGACACGATCGAGGTTGGCCAGAAGATCTACCGCGGTGGTATCGCGGCCAAGGGCGTGCCGGCCTGCGCTGGCTGCCACGGCCCGACCGGTGCTGGCATCCCGGCGCAATATCCGCGAATCGGCGGCCAGTATTCCGAGTACACCGAAGCGCAACTGGTGGCGTTCCGCCAGGGCACCCGTACCAACAATTCGGTCATGAGCACGATCGCCGCCCAGATGTCGGATACCGAGATCAAGGCGGTCGCGGACTACGTCGCCGGCGTCCGTTAAGTCGTATCCGGCCGGCATGGCAGGGTATCCCCTTGGGGGGTGAACCAGCCGTGCCAGCAGCAATCGAAGAGGGTGGCCTGCTTGCCAAAGCACGTCCACCCTCTTTTGTTTTCCGGCGCCCAACCGGCGTCACATCAAGCACCAAACCGGATTTCGGGTATTACCGCACATGTCGACCCCTTCCACTTCAGGCCTGCACCTGAAGACTCATCACCGCGTGCTGCGCGACGGCGTCGAGTTGCTGTCCTCGATGCGCTTCGCCATCACGCTGCTGACGGTGATTGCCATCGCCAGCATCATCGGCACGGTGCTCAAGCAGAATGAGCCGTACCCGAACTATGTCAATCAGTTCGGGCCGTTCTGGGCGGACCTGTTCCACGCGCTGTCCCTGCAGAAGGTGTACAGCTCCTGGTGGTTCCTGCTGATCTTGGGCTTTCTCGTTGTCTCGACATCGCTCTGTATCGCGCGCAATGGGCCGAAGATGATCGTCGATATGCGCTCGTGGAAGGATCACGTGCGCGAGCGCAGCCTCCGCGCGTTCCATCATCGGGGTGAGTACGATGCATCGCGCGTCCGCACCGATGCCGCCGGCCGGGCGTATGCGCTGCTGCGCAACCGGGGTTATCGCATCAAGCCCGTCGAGCACGAGGGCGCCACCTTGCTGGCTGCCAAGGCCGGTTCGGCGAACAAGCTCGGCTACATCCTCGCGCACACGGCCATTGTCGTGATCTGCCTGGGCGGTTTGCTTGATGGCGACATGCTGATCCGGGCGCAAATGTGGTTTGGCGGCAAGAGCCCGATCGACGGCAATGCCATCATCAGCGAGATTCCGGCCAAGCACAGGCTCTCGCCGAGCAACCCGGGCTTCCGTGGCAATGCGTTCGTGCCCGAAGGCGCGACCGTGTCGACCGCGATCCTCAACATCGCCGACGGCGCGCTGGTGCAGGACCTGCCGTTCACGATCATGCTCAAGAAGTTCACCGTGGACTTCTATTCAACCGGGATGCCCAAGTTGTTCGCCTCCGATGTGGTGGTGACCGACCGGGCCACCGGCAAGAAGACCGAGGCGACGATCAAGGTCAATGAGCCATTGGTCATCGACGGCGTGGCCATCTATCAGTCGAGCTTCGAAGACGGCGGCTCGCGGCTGAAGTTCGTCGGGTATCCCATGACGGGCAGTACCCATGCGACGTTCCCGTTTGCCGGCACGATCGGTGGCAACGCGCCTCTCGCGGGCACGGGCACCGGTGCCGACAAGGATGGATTGACCGTCGAGTTCAGCGATTTCCGGCTGATGAACGTCGAGACCGTCACGGATGCGTCGGGCAAGGCCGACGCGCGTGGTGTGGCGCGCAAGTCCTCGCTGGGCACGCTGGAGCAGCACCTCGGCGCCGCCGCTAATCCGAACAAGGAAAAGGACCTGCGCAATGTCGGTCCGTCGGTGCAGTACAAGCTGCGCGACGCCAATGGTCAGGCGCGCGAGTTCAACAACTACATGCTGCCGGTGCAATTGGATGGGCAGACTGTGTTCCTGGCCGGTATGCGTGAATCGCCGAATGAGCCATTCCGCTACCTGAGAATTCCGGCAGATGACCAGAGTAGTGTGGCGGACTGGATGCGCCTGCGCGCGGCGCTGCAGGACAAGGGGATGCGCGGCGAAGCTGCCCGCCGTTTCGCCGAGATATCGATGCCGGGCGCCGACAAGGCGGACCTGCGCAAGCAACTGGCCGAAAGCGCCATGCGTGCGTTGGACCTGTTTGCCGGGGCCACTCGTACGTCGCCCGACGCGCCCCCGGGCGGTTTCACGGCGATCGCTGCCTTCCTGGAAAAATCGGTCCCGCAGGCTGATCAGCAAAAGGCCGCGGACGTGCTCCTGAAGATTCTAAACGGCTCGATGTGGGAGCTCTGGCAACTGGCGCGCGAGCAGGACAAGCTGCCGGCCATCCCGAATGACACGAAAAGCGGTGTCTTCCTCCAGCAGGCAATCAATGCGCTTTCGGACAGTTTCTTCTACGCCGCGCCGGTGTTTCTGCAGCTCGAAGACTTCCAGCAGGTCCAGGCCAGCGTGTTCCAGATGACTCGTGCGCCGGGCAAGAACATCGTGTATCTTGGGTGTTTGCTGCTTGTCCTGGGCGTGTTCGCAATGTTCTACATTCGCGAACGGCGCGTCTGGATCTGGATCAAGGACAAGGGCGCAGATGCTGCCGGACACTCCAGCGGTAGTCACGTCCTGATGGCGATGTCCACACAACGTCGCACGATGGATTTCGAGAAGGAATTCGTGGCGTTGCGCGCCGATATCGGCCGCGCCGTTGGCGCCGAGGTGACGGAAGCGGCTGCTGGTCATGATGCCGCGATGACGCAAGGGGCACCGCAATCGGGGCCATCAGCGTCAGATGATAAGCACGCGTCATCGCTATAGTACAAAGTACAAGAGCATGAACCGGCGTCAGCCTGTGCGGAGACCCGCGGGCGGGGGCGCAGCAGATAAAACAGGCGCGTAGCGCCAAAGAGCAGGAATGCCATGTCCTCGAATGTGAATCACGTCAATCCTGGCCTGACGCCGCGGCGTGCCGCGGCAACCGACGATGTGTCCCGTGACGCTGCCGGCCAGGACACCGCCTATCTCGAACCTTCGTTTCTGAGCCGCCTGGGCTGGACCGACTGGGTCTTCGCGCTGCTGCTCGTGGTCGGCGCCGGGTTTGCGCTCTCGCGCTACGGCCAGTGGATGAACGTCTATGACAAGGGCGTGCTGATTGCCGCAGTGCCGACGTTCGCGCTGCTGGGCTGGCACTGGAAGCCCGTCCGTCTGCTGATGATCGGCATCGCGGCGTTTTCGCTGTTCGCGATCCAACTCTATCAGGGCGACCTCGCGCGCGCAGAGCAGGCTTTCTTCCTGAAGTACTTCCTGTCGAGCCAGTCGGCCATCCTCTGGATGAGTGCGCTGGTGTTCCTCTCGACCCTGTTCTACTGGGTTGGACTGATTTCGCGGTCGGAAACCGGCTACAGCATTGGCAGCAAGCTCTGCTGGGCTGCGGTCGTGCTGGGCTTCACGGGTCTGATGGTGCGGTGGTACGAGTCGTACCTGATCGGCGCGGACATCGGCCATATTCCAATCTCGAACCTCTATGAGGTTTTCGTTCTCTTTTCGCTGATCACGTCCCTGTTTTATCTGTACTACCAGCGCCGCTACGCGACCCGCGCGCTTGGGCCGTTCGTGATGCTCGTGGTGTCCGCGGCAGTCGGTTTCTTGCTGTGGTACACGGTCAGCCGCAATGCCCAGGAGATCCAGCCGTTGGTGCCCGCCCTGCAGAGCTGGTGGATGAAGATCCACGTGCCGGCGAACTTCATCGGATACGGCACGTTCGCGCTGGCGGCAATGGTGTCGGTGGCCTACCTGCTCAAGCAACGTGGCATTCTGGCCGAGCGTCTGCCTTCGCTCGAGCTGCTCGACGACGTCATGTACAAGGCGATCGCGGTCGGGTTCGCCTTCTTCACGATCGCAACGATCCTCGGCGCACTGTGGGCTGCCGAGGCTTGGGGTGGCTACTGGAGCTGGGATCCGAAAGAGACCTGGGCGCTGATCGTCTGGCTCAACTATGCAGCTTGGCTGCACATGCGCCTGATGAAGGGGCTGCGCGGTACGGTTGCTGCATGGTGGGCGCTGGTTGGCCTGTTGGTGACGACCTTCGCCTTCCTCGGTGTGAACATGTTCCTATCGGGGCTGCACAGCTACGGCGAACTCTGATCCGCCAGACCATCTATCCAGATGACGAAGCCTGCCGATTCCGGCAGGCTTTTTTGTCTTCTGAGCGGACCCTGAACATCGGACAGGTGCGAACCGTCGCATGATGTTTTGCAGAGAATGCACTTCGATTTACGAAATATGCATCTTTAGGCATTTTTTACTATCTAAGAAGCCACTTTCCGCCGCTGAACGCCACATTTTTTTGAGGTGGGAGGAATAAATACATCACATCGGGTGTTTACTGAAAGAGAACGGCGCCGGCTGTCGGCACCGCCCTGAAGAAGGAGACCCTCATGATGGCTTCTCGTCACACTGCTGTATCGAAGCTCCGCCCGATCGCACTCGCGCTGGGTGCTGCCACTGTCCTGCTGGCCGGTTGTTCCAGCTTGGGGATGGGTGGTGGCAACATGCCGCCTACCGTGAAAGTCACCAACGGCGCGCTGACCGATCCGCAGGGCTTGACGCTGTACACGTTCGATCGTGACCCGGTGAACGGTGGCAAGAGCGTCTGCAACGGCATGTGCTCGACCAACTGGCCGCCGCTGCTGGCAGAGCCAGGCAAGAGCGCATCGGGTGACTACTCGATCATCACGCGCGATGACGGTACCCGGCAGTGGGCGTACAAGGGCAAGCCGCTTTATCGCTTTGCCAAGGACGCCAAGGCGGGCGACAAGTCAGGCGACAACTTCAACGCCGTCTGGCACGTCGCGATGCCGTGAAGCCCTGATCGTCGCTAGGCAATCCCGGCATGGAACCGTTTGAACGTCAGTTGGTGGTACTGGCGCCGCGTTTGCGGCGCCATGCCCGTGGTCTGACCGGCGATGCCATGCTGGCCGACGATCTCGTGCAGGACACGCTTGAGCGTGCCCTGCGTTATCGCTGGAGATTTCGCCTTCGCCCCGGCGCGTTATGGGGCGATGGCGCGGATGGGCTGCTGCCGTGGTTACTGACACTGATGCATCGGCTGCGCCTGAATCATCTGCGCAAGAGTGATGTCGTGACCGCAATGGATACGCTGCCGGAGGTGGTTGCCCATACCGCCGACCTCGGCCTGCGTCGCGATCTGTTACAGGCACTCGGCCAGTTACCGGAGCCACAGCGCGCGGTGCTGCTGCTCGTCAGCCTGGAGCAGTTCTCGTACGCCGAGGCCGCCAGGGTGCTCGACGTGCCGATCGGCACCGTGATGTCGCGCCTGGCGCGCGCTCGCGAACATATGCGTCGCCTGCTGGATGGCGGCGCCGATGGTGCTGCGGCAACAACTTCGTTGCAGCGGGTGAAATGATGGTGACCCCGACTCCAGTCGGCGAAGCCGACCTCCATGCATACGCGGACGGCCAGTTAAGCGGCCCGCGCCGGGCCGAAGTCGAAGCCTTCCTGGCAGCCGATCCGGAGGCCGCGCGCAAGGTCGAGGCCTGGCGTCGCCAAACGGCGGGGCTGCACGCATCATTGAACGCCGTCCTCAAGGAGGCGGTACCGCTGGACGCGCTTCCACGCGGATTGCGCGCCGGCAGCGGGCGCACAAAGGCTCACCGCCCGCTCTGGCCCGTGGCGCTAGCGCTGGCCGCCAGCGTCGCGACATTCATCATCGGTGGCACGAGCGGCTGGATGGCGCGTGGCCGTTTTGACGCCAACCTGGGTGGCGTGCCTCCACTCGAACGATTTGCGCGCGATGCATTGGCCAGCCATGTGGTTTATGCGCCCGAGGTTCGCCATGTGGTCGAGGTTCCCGCCAGCGATGAGGCGCATATGGTCGCCTGGCTGTCCAAGCGGCTCGGTGCGCCGCTGCAGGTCCCTGATCTCCGCGCACAAGGCTTTCGCCTGATCGGCGGGCGGCTCGGTGTGGCTGAGGGCGGTCCGATGGCTATCCTGATGTATGAGAATGACGCCGGGACACGCCTGTCGCTGCAACTGCGGCGGATGGCGCAAGGGACACCGGATACCGCATTCCGGCTCGAACGGCTGGCGCCTGCCCAGGGTGCTCAATCCACCGGGCCCGCTGCCATGGCGTTTTACTGGGTCGATCACAATCTCGGCTTCGCACTGGCGGGGCCGATCGATCGTGAGCGGCTGCTGGCACTGGCGACTGCCGTCTATCAGCAATACCAACGGGGATAATCGCACTGCCGCACCTTTCAGCAGTCTTCCCTGTCAAACTCCCCAGGCTCCATCAGGCTTCGTACGAACCATGCTGATTCCCTCTCCGAAATGGCTGCGCGGCGATGACATCGCTGCCACCGAGATTACCCCGCAGCACGTATTCACGGCGCGACGGCGCCTGCTGGCCATGGCGGCAGCGGGTACGGCCGGGGGCCTGGCAACGCCTTGGTTTGCGCGGGAGGCGTTCGCGCAGGGCTCGCCAGGCAAGCTCCCCAAGCTGACGGCCACGCTGAACAATGCCTACGCGGTGACGGAAAAACGCACGTCGTATGAGGACGTCACGACCTACAACAACTTTTACGAGTTCGGCACCGATAAGTCCGACCCGGCGCGATACGCCGCAACGCTGCGGCCGCGTCCGTGGCAAGTCGCGGTGGAGGGGCTGGTCAAGCAGCCCAAGGTTTACGACCTCGACGAACTCCTGAAGCTTGCGCCGCTTGAGGAGCGGGTGTATCGGCTCCGCTGTGTCGAAGGTTGGTCGATGGTGATCCCGTGGATTGGCTATCCGCTTGCGGAGCTAATCCGGCGTGTCGAGCCGCAGCCGGGCGCGAAGTTCGTCCAGTTCATCACGCTGGCCGACAAGAAGCAGATGCCCGGTATCAGCAGCGGGGTGCTGGAATGGCCCTACAGCGAGGGCTTGCGCATGGACGAGGCGATGCATCCGTTGGCACTTCTCACATTCGGACTCTACGGCGAGGTGTTGCCGAACCAGAACGGCGCGCCGGTGCGCATGGTGGTGCCCTGGAAGTATGGCTTCAAGAGCGCCAAGTCGATTGTGAAGATCCGCTTTGTCGACAAGCAGCCGCCGACGAGCTGGAACATCGCCGCGGCGAACGAGTACGGCTTCTACTCGAACGTGAACCCTGACGTGGACCATCCGCGCTGGAGCCAGGCCACGGAACGGCGTATCGGCGAAGACAAGGGGGGAGGCGGCTTCTCGGCCCTGTTCGCGCCGAAGCGCAAGACCTTGATGTTCAACGGCTACGGTGCGCAGGTGGCGTCGCTCTATCAGGGTATGGACCTGAGGAAGAATTTCTGATGGCCGAGCGCGATCTGCCGGCGTCGGCCGCGCAGGCTTCGCCGCGCCACGGTGGAGTGGCGTTGCTCGCGCCATCACGCGTGCGCGCGGTGAAGGTCTGTGCCTGGCTTCTGGCGCTCCTGCCGTTCGCGCGATTGATGTACCTCGGTGCCACGTCGCAGTTCGGAGCGAATCCACTCGAGTTCGTCACACGATCGACGGGCACTTGGACGCTAGTCATGCTGTGCGTCACGCTCGCGGTAACGCCGCTGCGCCGGATCACCGGCTGGCACTGGCTGATCCGGTCGCGCCGCATGTTTGGCCTGTTCACGTTTTTTTACGGCGTGCAGCACTTCATGCTGTGGCTCGCGGTGGATCGCGGCTTCGACGTAGCCTACATGATCAAGGACATTGGCAAGCGGCCATTTATCACGGTGGGGTTTGCGGCATTCGTGCTGATGGTCCCGTTGGCCGCCACATCGGCCAATGCGATGGTGCGCTGGCTTGGCGGCAGGCGCTGGCAATTGCTGCACCGGGCAATCTACGCGATTGCGGTACTGGCGATCCTGCACTACTGGTGGCACAAGGCCGGCAAGAACGATTTCCAGGAGGTCTCGATCTATGCCGTAGTGGTGTTCGTGCTGCTGGCGCTACGCGTGTGGTGGTGGCAGCAAAGGCGGCGGGCAGTGCCATAAAGAAGAAAAGGGCGACGTAGAACGTCGCCCTTTTTGCTTTGGCCGAGAGCCTGTCAGGCATCAGGCCTAAAGCCTCAAGCCTTTGGCCTCAGGTCAGACCTTCAGCAGTCGCTCGTTGCGGAACAGGTCCGCCGGCAACTCGCGCTCGCGCACCAGATGCACGGTATCGCCGTCGACCATCACCTCGGCCGCGCGGCCGCGCGTGTTGTAGTTCGAGCTCATCACGAAACCATAGGCGCCGGCCGACATCACCGCCAGCAGGTCGCCGGCCTGAACGGCCAGCGTGCGGTCGCGGCCGAGCCAGTCGCCGGACTCGCAGACCGGACCCACTACGTCGTACATCACCCCCGCGTCGTTGCGAGGGGCGACCGGTTCGATGCGGTGGAATGCCTCATACATCGCGGGACGCGCCAGATCGTTCATTGCCGCGTCGACGATGCAGAAGTTCTTGGCCGCGCCGGGCTTCAGGAATTCCACACGGGTCAACAACACGCCGGCGTTGCCGACCAGCGAACGGCCCGGTTCGAACAGGACCTCGCGGTGCCCGTGGCCGCGCGCGGCCACACGGTCGATCAGCGTGGTGGCGAACTTCGTGATGTCCGGCGGGGTTTCATCGTTGTAGGTGATGCCCAGGCCACCGCCCACATCGATATGTTCCAGCTTGATGCCTTCGGCCTCGAGCGCCTCGACCACGTCGAGCACCTTGTCGAGCGCCTCCAGATAAGGCGCCACCTCGGTGATCTGCGAGCCAATATGGCAGTCGATGCCGGTGACCTCAATATTCGGCAGCGCTGCGGCGGCACGATAGGTCGGCAGCACGTCCTCGAAGGCGACGCCGAACTTGTTGGCCTTGAGGCCCGTCGAGATGTACGGATGCGTCTTGGCATCCACATCCGGGTTGATGCGCAGCGATACGCGCGCGCGCTTGCCAAGACGGCCGGCGACAGCGTTCAGGCGGTCCAGTTCGGGAATCGACTCGACGTTGAAGCCGCGCACGTCGTGGCTCAGCGCCAACTCCATGTCGGCGACGTTCTTCGCGACACCAGAGAACACCACCTTGCGCGGGTCGCCGCCAGCCGCGATCACGCGCAGCAGCTCACCACCGGAAACGATGTCGAATCCCGCGCCGAGTTGCGCGAAGACCTGCAGTACGGCCAGGTTCGAATTGGCCTTCACCGCATATTGCACGTGGGCGTTGCGGCCCTTGCACGCGGCCGCGTAGGCGTTGTACGCGGCCGTCAGCGCGGCCCGCGAGTAGACAAAGGTCGGCGAGCCGAACTGGTCGGCAATGCGGGTCAGCGGGACTTGCTCGACGGCGAGAATGCCATCGCGGCGCGAAAAGAAATCGGTCATATTCAAACGGCACTCAACGTGCTGAGGGGGCGGAACTGTCACGAGCCGGTTCCACGGGCACGGGCGAGGCGGTCGACGGCTCCGACATGGGGCGCGCGGGCTCGACGGCTCCGGGCGCATCAGGTTTGCCCAGTCCGGGATCGGCCACGGTTGGCGCCGTCGGAGCGGGCGGCACGGTCGGCATGTACAGCGGGCCGCGAATGCCACATCCGGCCAGGGGCATCGCGAGTGTGGCGGCAAACGCCGATACAATCGCAGCACGACGCAGCATCGGGAAGTCCTTCATTGTCTGGATGGGTTCTCGGATGGCTGCGGGAAGCGCAAGGTTTCCCGACTTTTCCATCAATTGATGCCGGCCCGAGTGCCCATTCCGAACGGGGCGCCGGCGGCCTTGGAGTGTAGCATGCCCCCCCTCAGTGAAAGCGAGTTCCTGGCGCTGGCCAGCAAGGCACTGGACCAGCTGGAAGCGGCGATCGAAGCCGCCGCCGATGCGGCAGACGCCGACGTGGAAATCAATCGGACCGGCAACGTGATGGAACTCGAGTTCGAGGACGGCTCCAAGATCATCGTCAACAGCCAGGCGCCCATGCAGGAACTGTGGGTGGCAGCCAAGGCCGGTGGCTTCCATTTCCGTAACGATGGCAGCAAATGGGTCGATACGCGGGGCGGTGGCGAACTGTATGCCGCGCTGTCCGGGTACATGAGCCAGCAGGCAGGGGTCACCTTGACGCTGAAGTAAGCGTTCTGGCACGCCACGCCGAAACGAAAAAACCGGCCGCGAGGGCCGGTTTTTCGTTGGAGGCGGTGCCGGTCAGGCTCCGCCGAACATTTCCAGGATCTTCTTCTTTTCCGCCTCGGTGTCCTGTGGCGGGCGCGAGCTTTCGTCCGGCTTGCCAGGCCATGGGTCGCCCAGGCCCACAGATGCCACGCCTGCGCCGCCGGCGTTTTCCTCGAGCGTCCAGTCTCCCGCTACCATGACCACACCTTCAGGCGGCTGGCGATCCGGGCTTTCCGGCACACCCTTGAGCGCCTTGCTCATGTAGCCGACCCAGATCGGCAGTGCCAGTCCGCCACCGGTTTCGCGCACACCGAGGCTCTTGGGCTGGTCGTAGCCCATCCAGGCAATCGCCACCAGCTTCGGCGTGTAGCCGGCGAACCACGCATCGACCGCATCGTTGGTGGTACCGGTCTTGCCGGCCATGTCGTTACGGCCCAGGCGCTGCTTGGCCGGGTTCGCCGTGCCGCTACGCACGACCTCGCGCAGCATGCTGTCGGCGATGAACGCGGTGCGTGCGTCGAGCACCCGCACGGCATCGCCGCCAGCCTTCTGAGGATGAGTCTCCGAGACGATCTTGCCGCGCGAATCCTCGACCCGCTGGATCAGGAACGGGTTAATGCGATAGCCGCCATTGGCGAACACCGAGTAGGCGCCCGCCATCTGCAGCGGTGTCACGCTACCCGCGCCAAGCGCCATCGGCAGGTAGGCCGGATGCTTGTCGGCCTCGAAGCCGAAGCGCGTGATGTAGTCCTGGGCGTACTGCGTGCCGATCGCGCGCAGGATACGCACCGACACCAGGTTCTTCGACTTGGCCAGTGCGCGGCGCATCGTCATCGGACCTTCGAACTTGCCGTCGTAGTTCTTGGGTTCCCAGACCTGGCCACCCGTATCCGGTCCGATCGTCAGCGGTGCGTCATTGATCACCGTGGCCGGCGAGAAGCCCTTTTCGAGCGCAGCCGTGTAGATGAACGGCTTGAAACTCGATCCGGGCTGACGCCAGGCTTGCGTCACATGGTTGAACTTGTTCCGGTTGTAGTCGAAGCCACCCACCATCGAGCGGATCGCACCGTCCTCGGGGTTGATCGAGATGAACGCGGCGGCGACTTCCGGCAATTGTGTCACCGTCCACGAGTTGTCCTTCGGGTCCTGCGTCACGCGGATGATCGCGCCCGGGCGGATCTTCACTTTGGGCTGCGCGCTGGCCGCCAGCGACGGCGCGATGAAGCGCAGCGCCGTGCCTTCGATCGTTGCCACCTCGCCCGAGAGCAGAGTCGCGCGAACCTGTTTCGGCGTGACGCTCGTGACCACGGCGGAGCGCAGGTCGTCGCTGCCCGGATGCTCGACCAGCGCATCGTCGATGGCCTGTTCACGTTCGGTCGGATCGGACGGCAGGTCGATGAACGCTTCGGGGCCGCGATAGCCGTGCTTGCGCTCGTAGTTCATGATGCCGCTGCGCACGGACTCGTAGGCGGCATCCTGATCGGGCTTGGTCAGCGTGGTGTAGACCGTCAGGCCGCGGGTATAGGTTTCCTCGCGGTACTGCGCGTACATCAGCTGGCGCACGATTTCCGCCACGTACTCGGCGTGGGTCGAGAATTCGTTGCCTTCACTACGCACGTTCAGTGGTTCGCGCACGGCTTGGTCGTACTGTTCCGGCGTGATGTAGTGCAGGTCGCGCATGCGCTGCAGGATGTACTCCTGGCGCACCTTCGCGCGGCGTGGGTTGACCACCGGGTTGTAGGCCGACGGCGCCTTGGGCAGGCCGGCCAGCATGGCGGCCTCGGCCGGCGTCACGTCCTTGATCGACTTGCCGAAGTACACGCGCGCCGCGCTGGCGAAGCCGTAGGCGCGCTGCCCCAGATAGATCTGGTTCATGTAGAGCTCGAGGATCTGATCCTTGCTCAGATTCGCCTCGATCTTGTACGCGAGCAGCATTTCATAAATCTTGCGCGTGTAGGTCTTCTCGCTCGAAAGGAAGAAGTTGCGCGCCACCTGCATCGTGATCGTCGAGGCACCTTGCGACAGACCCCCGCGCAGGTTGGCCAGGCCGGCGCGCATCACGCCGACGAAGTCCACGCCGCCGTGCTCGTAGAACCGGTCGTCCTCGATCGCGAGCACGGCCTTCTTCATGACATCGGGGATTTCGGTGATCGGCACGAAGTTGCGACGTTCCTCGCCGAACTCGCCGATCAGCACGTTGTCGGCCGTATAGATCCGAAGGGGGATCTTGGGGCGGTAGTCGGTGATCGTGTCCAGCGACGGCAGGTTCGGCGCCGCCACAACCAACGCATAGCCAACCAGCAGCGCTACCGCTGCCATGCCGGCGATAAGCAGTCCGATCACCCAGATCATGATCCGTGCCCACAATGGGCGGCGGACGGGAAGGGACGGCTTCTGTTGTGCTGTGGCCATAAGGGTTTACCTAATCAGAGTGCCCGGATTATATCGCCGCCCCTCCGGCGGCCCGGCGTTCCTGTGGCGCGAAAGGCGCTATCGCGCTGTTACAAGATGTAATGGCCTGGGAGCTTGCGTGTCCTGCCTTGCAGGCGATTGCCATGGAACGCGCGCGGCGGGCCGGAAACGGGAGCGGTGGTGTCGAGTGTGTCGCCAGGAATACGGGCAAGGATCGCAGAATTGGCGCGGGGCAACGCTATGCAACGAAGTTGTTGTTGAGCGTCGGATTTTGGCAACGCTTTGGCAGGGTCGATCTGAAAAAGAAAGCGTGGTTAAACCGGCACATTGCCAGCGCCCTTGGATTTTGTAAGAATCGTCGACCATAAAAGAGCAAAACGTTTCATCCAAAGAAACTGGCTCGCACCGTTAGAGCAGACATGCCGTGGGCGAGTTCAAATGTCAGGGGGTCACCTTGCGACGGGGCATCTTGTCGGGTCTTCTACGCCGGACTACGGTCGGCGTAGATATTGGGTCGTCTAGCGTCAAGGTCGTGGAGCTGTCCGTCGGGGCAGGCAGAAACGACTTCAGGCTGGAAAAATGCGCCAGCGAATTGCTGGATCGCAACGCCGTTGCCGATGGCAACGTGGTCAACATCGAGGCCGTGGGTATCGCGCTGAAGCGCGCGCTCGGCAAGGCTGGCATCCGCACGAAGGAAGTCGTGCTCGGCGTGCCGTCCATGCTGACGGAGTCCCAGACGGTCAGTCTTCCGGACAATCTCTCGGAAGACGAACTCTATTCCCAGGTCGAATCCGAGGCGCACCGCCTCTATCCGCCTTCGCAGGCGGTCAACTTCGACTTTGCGGTGATTGGTCCCAGCGAAACCGAAGGCGGCATCGGCGTGCGTGTCACGGCCGCCAATAGCGATCGCGTGCAGGAGCGCGTGACGGCCGCCGAGATGGCTGGCCTGAAGCCTCAGGTGATGGACGTCGAAGAGTACGCCGTTCAACGCTCGATCGTGCAGATGCTCGGCGTGCCAGAAGGTCTCTCGGAAGCCGATGCCAAGGACCTCCCGGTTGTGGCGGTCGTCCATCTTGGCGGTAGCCGCTCCAAGGCGATCTTCTACCAGGGCTGGAAGGAACTGTACGAGCAGCCACTGAACAGCTACGGCGATCAGCTCACCCAGAGCGCCGCGCGCATGTTCACGCTCGATGCGCTCAAGGCCGAAATCAAGAAGCGCAAGAACACGCTGCCGGAGTCGTGGCGCGCGCAACTGCTCAAGCCGTCGCTCGAGGCGCTGGCCATGGAAGTGCAGGGCGCCATCGGCAACTTCATCGCCAGTTCCAGCCTTGGCCGTGTGGACGAGATCCTGCTTTCGGGCGGACATGCGTCCCTGCTCGGCGTGCAGGCGGCTATCCAGCAACAGACACAGATCACGACGACGCTGGCCAATCCTTTCGCAAACATGATGACCGCAGGCAAGGTCAACGAGCGCTATCTCCAGCGTGACCTGCCTGCGTACATCGTCAGTGCGGGACTGGCGCTGCGCGGTTTGCAATAACCCACCGGGGGGCAAGCATGTCCACGACGACGAATTCCATTCCGTCGGTCAACCTGCTGCCGTATCACGAGGCGCGCAAGGCGGCCCGGCGGAAGAAGGTCTACACGATGCTGGGCGGAGCAGCGGGCGCGGGGGCGCTCGTGGTTCTGATCGGCGGCTTCTATATCGACTCGCAGATCGATGCCGTCGCGGCACGCAATCAGGTGCTGAAGACGGAAAACGCCAGCATGGATGCGACGATCAGCAGGGTCAACTCGCTGAAGAAGGACATCGAGGCACTGCTGGATCGCCAACGCGCGATCGAGAGCCTGCAGGCGCAGCGAAACCTGCCCGTGCAACTGCTCGAGGAACTTGTGCGTCAGGTGCCGGAAGGCGTCTACCTGTCCAGCCTCAAGCAGACCGGTGACAAGTTCGTGATGTCTGGCGTGGCGCAGTCCAACGAGCGGGTGTCCGAGCTGTTGCGCAACATCAGCCAGGTGACCTGGCTCGACCAGGCGGATCTGGTGGAGTCCAAGGCCATCAACATGACCAACAACCTGCGCGAACAGCGCCGGTTGTTCGAATTCTCGATGCGCTTTTCCTATCGCGCGCCGGAAGTCCCGGGCGACAAGAAAAAGGGCGCCTCCGACGCCGCGGGCACGCCCGCTGGTCGAAAGGTCTGATCATGGCGCTCAATACCGAAATCTCCCTGCAGGACCTGACCGCGCAGTTCCGTGGCCTGAACCTGAACGAGCCGGAGACCTGGCCGACGGCGCCGCGCGTGGCCTTCTCCGCGCTTGCCGCCGCCATCGTGCTGGCGCTCGGCTGGCAGTTCTACTGGAGCGACAAGAGCGACGAGTTGGACCGCAAGCGGGCCGAGCAGGAAACGCTGAAGCAGCAGTTCCAGACCAAGGTGGCGCAGGTTGCGAACCTCGACGCGCTGGTCGCGCAGAAGGCCGAGGTTGAAAAGCGCGTGGCGCTTGCCGAGCACCAACTGCCGAACAGCACCGAGATGGATGCGCTGCTGGCCGATGTAAACCACGCAGGCGTGGCGCGCGGACTGCAGTTCGAACTGTTCAAGCCTCAGCCAGCCACGATCAAGGCGTACTACGCCGAAATCCCGGTCAACCTGAAAGTGACGGGCCGCTACCACGATGTCGCGCTCTTTAACGCCGACGTGGCGGCACTCTCGCGGATTGTTTCGATGGGGAACCTGAACATGTCGGTGAGCAAGGACGGCACGCTATCAATGGAAGCCGTCGCCATGGCCTACCGTGCATTGGATCCCGACGAGCAGGCCGCGCAGCGCAAGGCAGCCGCGGACGCCGCGAAGAAGGCCAAGGGAGGTGCCAAGTGAGCCGCCTGACCCGACGCCCTCCCATGGCACTGCGCGCAGTGGCGGTTGCGGCATTGGCCGTTGTCGCCCTGGCCGGCTGCGGTGCAGGCGAGGATGAACACCTCCAGCAATGGATGGCGCAGACGCGCGCGGCAAAGGTGCCGCCGCCCGAACCCTTGCCCGAGGTCAAGCCCTACGAGCCGCGCCAGTATGCAGGCACCAAATCTCCCGAGCCCTTCGCGCAGACGAAGATCGGTGAGTTGAACAAGGCGATGTCGGAGTCGCCGGAGGCCGGACGGCGGCACGAGCCCCTTGAAGACTATCCGTTGGAGAACTTCAAGATGCTCGGGATGCTGAAGAAGAACGGCGAGACCTACGGTGTCGTACGCGTAGATAACAAGATCCATCACGTAAAGGTGGGTCAGTATCTCGGCCAGAACTATGGCCGGGTGGTCCGCATCACCGATCAGGAGATCGTGCTGCGCGAATTGGTCCGGGAAGGGGTCTCAGAGTGGAAAGAGAAAATGACCAGCCTGAAGCTGGAGGCATCGGCATGATCACGGCACGATGGGTCAAGGCGCTCGCGGGCGCGGCAACGATGGTGCTGGTGCTCGCCTCTTCGGCGGCGCTGGCGCAGAACAACCAGGTCAAGCAGATGGAAGCCAACGTGCTTGGCGAGCAGACCGTATTTACGGTCGATCTGCAGGGACCATTGGCGCAGAAACCAGCGGACTTCACCACGCAGAATCCGGCGAAGATCGCGATCGACTTCTTCGACACGGGCTTCGCGGCGGGGCGCGCCCAGTACGAGTACGGCGGCAAGGTGCTCAAGAGCGCCAACGTGATGCAGATTGGGGACCGCACACGCGTGGTGCTGAACCTGAGCCGGTCGACAACATATCGCACCGAGGTGCGTGGCAACCAGTTCGTGGTGATGCTGGACAACGTCCAGCAGGCCGCGACCGGCGCGGTGCCGACGTTCGCGCCGGCGACGACGGTGCCGACATCGGCGATGGCAGCGAATCGTCCGTCGATTCGGAACATCGATTTCCGTCGCGGGGGCGATGGCGCCGGGCGTGTGGTGGTGGATCTCTCGTCGCGTGATTCAGGCATCAACATCGCGCAGCAGGGCCAGAACCTCGTGGTCGACTTCATGGGCACGTCGGTGCCGGCGGATCTGCGCCGCCGCTTCGATGTGACCGATTTCGGCACGCCAATCCAGAGCATGCGCGCGAGCGATGCCAATGGCAGCGCGAAACTGACGATCGAGCCGCGTGGCAACTGGGAGTACAGCTCGTACCAGACGGACAACCAGTTCGTGGTGGAGGTGCGGCAGGTCAAGGATGACCCGAACAAGCTGATCGCGGGCCAAGGCTTCCGCGGCGAGCGGCTATCCCTGAACTTCCAGAACATCGACATCCGCTCGCTGCTGCAGGTGTTCGCCGACTTCACGAACCTGAACATCATCACGAGCGACACGGTCCAGGGCAACCTGACGCTGCGCCTGAAGGATGTGCCGTGGGACCAGGCGCTGCAGATTGTGATGGATTCGAAGGGCCTGGCCTCGCGCCGCAACGGCAATGTGCTGTGGGTGGCGCCCAAGGCGGAACTGGCGACCAAGGAGAAGCTTGAACTCGAGGCGATGCAGCAGATCAACGAACTCGAGCCGATCCGCAGCCAGGTGTTCCAGCTCAACTACCAGCGTGCCGACGACGTTCGCAAGATGCTGCTCGGCATGGTTACAGGCACTGCCGGGGCGGCAGGTGCGATGCCGGTGCCGGTTGGTGGCGCAGCAGGCATGATGGGCGCGACGCGGATGCTGTCCAAACGCGGTTCGCTGACGGCGGATCCCCGCACGAACCAGCTGTTCGTGTCCGATGTATCGAGCAAGCTGGAGGAAGTGCAGATCTTCCTGCAGAAGATCGATATCCCGGTTCGGCAGGTGATCATCGAGGCACGCATCGTTGAGGCTAGCGATACCTTCAGCCGGAACCTCGGTGTGAAGCTCGGCTTTGCGTTGCCGAAGTCCGGCAGCTCGCTGAGCAGCAACTACGGTAACTCGCTGCCGAATGCCACGAACGACGGTACCCCGGCACTGAGCCTGCCGGCGGCAGCCATCAACAGCGTGAACCCGGCTACGGCGGCATTCAGTATCTTCAACGCCGCCGCGGGCCGATTCCTGGATCTGGAACTGTCCGCACTGGAAGCCGACGGCAAGGGCAAGATCATCTCGAGCCCGCGCGTCGTGACGGCCAACAACATCAAGGCACTGATCGAGCAGGGTACCGAACTGCCGTACCAGTCGGCCACCTCAAGCGGCGCGACCTCGGTGCAGTTCCGCAAGGCCAACCTGAAGCTTGAAGTCACGCCGCAGATCACGCCGGAAGGCAATGTGCTGCTGGACGTCGACGTGAACAAGGACAGCGTCGGTATCCGAACGGACAACGGCTTCGCCATCGACACCAAGCACGTGCAGACGCAGGTGCTGGTGGAGAACGGCGGCACGGTCGTAATCGGCGGTATCTATAGCCAGGAAGAGTCCAATACCGTGAACAAGGTACCTTGGCTGGGCGACCTCCCGGTGCTTGGCAACTTCTTCAAGAACAACGCCAAGGTCAACAACCGGACCGAACTGCTGGTGTTCCTGACGCCGCGTGTCCTGAACGATAACGTGTCGCTCAAATAACGCCGGCCGGGTGCAGCAGGGGGCCCGGATGCAGTAGACTGGCAGGCCGCGTCGCAAAACGACGCGGCCTTTTTCTATTTGGCGGCAACGTTGGCGGCTCTGAGGGTCGGCCAGGACCAGCGCGGCGGGATGATGCACAATGGCGTATGCATCACGCCCCTTGCGGGTTCCCGGCCTGACGCGGGTGCCCGCCGCCTTATCGTGCAAGACCTCAGTCCAGTGACAGCCAATCGCCCGAATATCTTCTTTGTTGGCCTGATGGGCGCCGGCAAGACCACCGTCGGCCGCACCGTGGCCCGTCGTCTCAACTATCCGTTCTTCGATTCCGATCATGAACTTGAGGCGCGCTGCGGCGTACGAATTCCGATAATTTTCGAGCATGAGGGCGAAGCGGGGTTCCGCGATCGCGAGGCCCAGGTGATTGCCGAGCTGACCGGGCGCAGTGGCATCGTTCTGGCCACAGGCGGCGGCGCGGTGCTCCGCGAGGTCAACCGCGCGGCGTTGAAGGCCAATGGCACTGTGGTCTATCTGCGCGCCAGCCCGCACGATCTGTGGCTGCGCACGCGGCATGACCGTAACCGACCGCTCCTGCAGACGGAGGATCCGAAGGGTCGCCTCGAGGCACTCTATGCCGAGCGCGATCCGCTCTATCGCGAGGTGGCGGACTTCATTATCGAAACCGGCAAGCCGACCGTGGCGCAGCTTGCTAATATGGTTCTTATGCAACTTGAAATGGCCGGCTTTGTGTTTCCGCCCGCGGAAATCGTGCCCGAATCTGCCGAGGATGGTGGGCCGCCGGCGCAGGACACCCATTCATGATCACGCTTGAAGTCGATCTCGGGACGCGTAGTTACCCGATCCACATTGGCAGCGGCCTGCTGGACCGCGCCGACCTGCTGGCCCCGCATGTACGCGGCCAGCATGCCGTCATTGTCACCAACGAGACCGTGGGCCCGCTGTACGCGGCGCGCGTCGAAGCTGTGCTTGCCGGCCTTGGCAAGACCGTGCGCACCGTGGTGCTGCCGGACGGCGAGCGCTTCAAGCACTGGGAAACGCTGAACCTGATTTTCGATGCGCTGCTCCAGGCAGGGGCCGACCGCAAGACCACGCTGATCGCGCTGGGCGGCGGGGTGGTGGGAGACATGACCGGGTTTGCCGCCGCATGCTACATGCGTGGCGTGCCGTTCGTGCAGATGCCGACCACGTTGCTGGCGCAAGTCGATTCGTCGGTGGGCGGCAAGACCGGCATCAATCATCCGCTCGGCAAGAACATGATCGGCGCGTTCCACCAGCCCAACGCGGTGATCGCCGACATTGACACGCTGCGCACGTTGCCCCCGCGCGAACTGGCGGCGGGCATGGCCGAGGTCATCAAGCACGGGGCAATCGCCGACGCCGACTACTTCGCTTGGATCGAGGACCATATCGCCGGGCTGAACGCCTGCGACACCGGCCTGATGGCCGAAGCGGTGCGACGCTCCTGCGAGATCAAGGCGTCCGTGGTGGCCCAGGACGAACGCGAAGGCGGCTTGCGCGCGATTCTCAATTTCGGCCATACGTTTGGTCACGCGATCGAAGCTGGCATGGGCTATGGCGAATGGCTGCATGGCGAGGCCGTGGGCTGTGGCATGGTGATGGCCGCGGACCTCTCGCATCGGCTCGGTTTTATCGACGTCGAGACGCGCGCCCGCATTCGCACGCTGACGCAGGCGGCGATGCTGCCGGTGGTGGCGCCGGATCTGGGTATCGATCGCTATATCGAGTTGATGAAGGTGGACAAGAAGGCCGAAGCGGGCAGCATCAAGTTCATCCTGCTGCGCAAGCTGGGTTCTGCCTTCATCACCACCGTGCCGGACGCGGACCTGCGCGAGACGCTGCGTCACGCGATATTGAAACCTCCCACCGAGGCCCCGGTCGCCTGAGCGAACGGTTATGCCTCGCAGCCCTGACCCTGTAACGGATAACGGATTGCCGCATGACCGCCCTGTCGACCGACCTTGAAGCCCACCTTGCTCCGTACGCCGCCCACTCCGCGCAGACCCGCGGACGGGTGCACGCGGAGCCGGCCTCGTCCTCCCGCAGCGAGTTTCAGCGCGACCGCGACCGTGTGATCCACAGTACCGCGTTCCGGCGGCTCGAGTACAAGACCCAGGTTTTCGTGAATCACGAGGGCGATCTGTTTCGGACGCGGCTGACCCATAGCCTGGAAGTCGCGCAGATCGCGCGGTCGATCGCGCGCAACCTGCGCCTCAACGAGGATCTGGTCGAGGCGATCTCGCTGGCCCACGATCTCGGCCACACACCGTTCGGCCATGCCGGGCAGGACGCGCTGAATGGCTGTATGAAGAACCACGGCGGATTCGAGCACAACCTGCAAAGCCTGCTGGTGGTGGACGAACTGGAAGAGCGCTACGGCGGCTTCAATGGCCTGAACCTGACCTTCGAGACGCGCGAAGGGATTCTCAAGCACTGCTCGCGTGTCAACGCGGCGGGGCTCGGCGAGCTGGGACGCCGCTTCCTGCAGGGCACGCAGCCGTCGCTCGAGGCCCAACTGGCCAACCTGGCGGATGAGATCGCCTACAACAATCACGATATCGACGATGGCCTGCGATCGGGGTTGCTGACCCTGGAGCAGCTCGACGAGGTGCCCATGTGGGGTCGCCACCGTGCCGAAGTGGCCGAGGCGTTCCCGGAGATCAATGGGCGCCGGGCAATCAACGAGACCGTTCGGCGCATGATCAATACGCTGATCGTCGACCTGATCGAGACCACGAGCCGCAACATTGCCACCGCCAATCCGAAATCTATCGACGCGGTGCGCGCGGCTGGCCCGCTGGTGTCCTTCAGTCCCAAGGTGCACGAGGAAGCCGCAGCCCTCAAGCGCTTCCTGTTCCGGCACCTGTACCGCCACTATCTGGTGATGCGGATGTCGGCCAAGGCCCAGCGGATCATCTCGGACCTGTTCACGGCCTTTATGCAGGATTCCCGCCTGTTGCCGCCGCAATATCAGGCAGGCCACGGGGCGGACCAGCCTCGCCTGATCGCGCATTACATCGCGGGCATGACTGACCGGTACGCCATCCGCGAGCACCGGCGGGTTTTCGCCGTCAGCGAGAGCAACTAGGCAGGCAGCGGGTGGGCAATTAGCGCCCACCAATAAACGGGGACAGATCCGCGTATCATTGCGCCATCGTTTCAGCAGGATGTTCGATGGCTCGTCTTCCCCGCTTCTCTCCCGCCGGCCTGCCGGCCCTCGTGTTGCAACGCGGCAACAATCGTCAGCCCGTGTTTCTGGGCCCGGACGACTATCTGCATTACCTCGACTGCCTGCGCATGGCCGCGCGCGAGCATGACGTCGCGGTCCACGCCTACGTTCTGCGTCCGAACCATATCCACCTGGTTGCCACGCCCAAGGGTGCTGACTCGCTGAGCCTGACGATGCAAGCCGTCGGCCGTCGCTACGCGCGCCATTTCAACCGAGCGGCCAGCCGTACCGGCACCCTTTGGGAAGGGCGCTTCCGTTCGGCCGTGATCGAGCCAGGCGCCTGGCTGCTGCCGGCCATGCTCTACGTAGAGTCCAACGCCATGCGCGCGGGCGATACAGCAACACTAGAGGCGGATCGCTGGAGCAGCTATCGTCATCACATCGGCATCGAGGCGAGCCCGCTTGTGAGTGATCACTCTATTTACTGGGAGCTTGGCAATACGCCATTCGAGCGGCAGTCCAATTACCGTGCGCTGGCGCTGGAAGGGCTGTCTGGCAAAACGCTGGCGACGTTGCAGAAACATGCGCACAGTGGCTGGCCGTTAGGCGACGATGCTTTCCTGGCGCAGCTCGAGCGTCATGCCACGCGACGCATTCATCCGCTGCCGAAAGGACGCCCCCGGAAATCCACCGAGTCCGAGAGCGAACGCCCGGGCGATACAGAGGATTTCGACAGCGCACCAACATGATGCATTTGTGCCCCATAAATAATATGTCCCCAATTAAATTGTGCGCCGAGATGGTGAGAAATTTAATGTGCTCTGACCCCATTTAATTTTTTTGCAAGGGCTCGGACGATTCTTTTATAGTTGCTCCACCCACAGTCATTGTGCGGCGCGTCACGCTCGTGTACGCCGCTGCGGTCCCGCTGTCTGACATCGTCGCTCGAAGAAGCACGTACACAGCCATCCCGTTCGGTCTGCCTTGCTGGCTGCGCAGCCTTCACCGGAATTCAGCCCGTGGACCACTCGCAACAATCCTCCGAACTCGCCGCCCGCCCGCAGGCTCAGGGCCTGTATGACCCGTCCAACGAGCACGATGCCTGCGGCGTCGGCATGGTGGCTCACATCAAGGGCAAGAAATCCCACGAAATCATCTCGCAGGGTCTGAAGATCCTCGAGAACCTGGACCACCGGGGTGCCGTGGGCGCCGACGCGCTGATGGGCGATGGCGCCGGTATCCTGATCCAGATCCCGGATCAGTTCTACCGCGAGGAAATGGCCAAGCAGGGCGTGACCCTGCCGCCCGCCGGCGAATATGGCGTGGGCATGATCTTTCTGCCTAAGGAACACGCATCGCGTCTGGCCTGCGAACAGGAACTCGAACGCACCGTGCGCCTGGAAGGCCAGGTCGTGCTGGGTTGGCGTGATGTGCCGGTGGACGCGAACATGCCGATGTCCCCGACCGTGCGCAAGACCGAGCCGGTGATCCGCCAGATCTTCATCGGTCGTGGCCGCGACATCATGACCACGGACGCGCTGGAACGTAAGCTCTACGTCATCCGCAAGACCGCCAGCCACGCCATCCAGGCGCTCAAGCTCAAGCACGGCAAGGAATACTTCGTGCCGTCGATGTCGGCCCGTACCGTCGTGTACAAGGGCCTGCTGCTGGCCAACCAGGTGGGCGAGTACTACCTGGACCTGCTGGACGCCCGCGCCGTGTCGGCCCTGGCTCTGGTCCACCAGCGCTTCTCGACCAATACGTTCCCGGCCTGGGAGCTGGCCCACCCGTACCGCATGGTTGCCCACAACGGCGAAATCAACACGGTGAAGGGCAACGTGAACTGGGTGAACGCGCGTACCGGCGCGATCTCGTCGCCGGTGCTCGGCGATGACCTGCCCAAGCTCTGGCCGCTGATCTACCCGGGCCAATCGGATACGGCATCGTTCGACAACTGCCTCGAACTGCTGACAATGGCCGGTTACCCGCTCGTCCACGCGATGATGATGATGATCCCGGAAGCTTGGGAACAACACACGCTGATGGACGACAACCGTCGTGCCTTCTACGAGTACCACGCCGCGATGATGGAGCCGTGGGACGGCCCGGCCGCGATCTGCTTCACCGACGGCCGCCAGATCGGCGCGACGCTGGACCGTAACGGTCTGCGTCCGGCCCGCTTCTACGTGACCGAAGACGATTTCGTCGTGCTGGCGTCGGAAGCCGGCGTGCTGCCGTTCCCCGAGTCGCGCATCGTCCAGAAGTGGCGTCTGCAGCCGGGCAAGATGTTCCTGATCGACATGGAGCAGGGTCGCATCATCGACGACAAGGAACTCAAGGACAACCTGGCCAACGCCAAGCCGTACAAGAGCTGGATCGACGCCGTGCGCATCAAGCTCGACGAGCTCGAGGCCAAGGCCGAGGACGTAGCCGCCGAGAAGAAGCCGGTGGCGCGTCTGCTCGACCGCCAGCAGGCATTCGGCTACACGCAGGAAGACGTCAAGTTCCTGATGGCCCCGATGGCCCTGGCCGGTGAGGAAGCCACGGGCTCGATGGGCAATGACTCGCCGCTGGCTGTGCTGTCGTCGAAGAACAAGACGCTCTACAACTACTTCAAGCAGCTTTTCGCGCAGGTGACCAACCCGCCGATCGACCCGATCCGCGAGAACATGGTGATGTCGCTGGTGTCGTTCATCGGTCCGAAGCCGAATCTGCTGGAGCTGAACAACATCAACCCGCCGATGCGCCTCGAAGTGTCCCAGCCCGTGCTGGACTTCAAGGACATCGCCAAGATCCGCAACATCGAGCACTACACCGGCGGCAAGTTCCGTTCGTACGAACTGAACATCTGCTACCCGGTGGCGTGGGGCAAGGAAGGCATCGAGGCCCGCCTGGCGTCGCTGTGCGCGGAAGCCGTGGATGCGGTGCGTTCGGGCTACAACATCCTGATCGTGACGGACCGTCGCGTGGACGATGGCCAGGTGGCCATTCCCGCGCTGCTGGCCACGTCGGCCATTCACCACCACCTGGTCGAGAAGGGCCTGCGCACGTCGGCCGGCCTGGTCGTGGAAACCGGTTCGGCCCGCGAAGTGCACCATTTCGCGCTGCTGGCCGGCTATGGCGCTGAAGCCGTGCACCCGTACCTGGCGATGGAAACGCTGGCCGACATGGCCTCGGGCCTGTCGGGTGACCTGTCGCCGGAAAAGGCTGTCAAGAACTTCGTCAAGGCGATCGGCAAGGGCCTGCACAAGGTGATGTCGAAGATGGGCATCTCCACGTACATGTCGTACACGGGCGCCCAGATCTTCGAAGCCATCGGCCTGTCGCGCGAACTGGTGCAGAAGTACTTCCACGGTACGCCGTCGAACGTCGAAGGCATCGGCATCTTCGAGGTGGCCGAGGAAGCGCTGCGCCTGCATCGCGACGCGTTTGGCAGCAACCCCGTGCTGGAAAACATGCTCGAAGCCGGCGGCGAATACGCATTCCGTATCCGCGGTGAAGAACACATGTGGACCCCGGACTCGATCGCCAAGCTGCAGCACTCGGTGCGCGCCGACGATGGCAAGGGCCAGTACCAGACGTACAAGGAATACGCGAACATCATCAACGACCAGAGCCGCCGTCACATGACGCTGCGTGGCCTGTTCGAGTTCAAGGTCGATCCGGCCCGCGCCATTCCGCTGGAAGAAGTGGAGTCGGCCAAGGACATCGTCAAGCGTTTCGCCAGCGGTGCCATGTCGCTGGGTTCGATCTCGACTGAAGCCCACACGACGCTGGCCGTGGCGATGAACCGCATCGGCGGCAAGTCGAACACCGGCGAAGGCGGCGAGGACGAGAAGCGCTATCGCAACGAACTGCGCGGCATCCCCATCAAGCAGGGCGACACGCTCAAGGGCCTGCTGGGCGATGGCGTGATCGAGCGCGACCTGGAATTGAAGGCGGGCGATTCGCTGCGCTCGAAGATCAAGCAGGTGGCCTCGGGCCGTTTCGGCGTGACTGCCGAATACCTGGCATCGGCCGATCAGATCCAGATCAAGATGGCCCAGGGCGCCAAGCCGGGCGAAGGCGGCCAGCTGCCCGGCCACAAAGTCTCGGACTACATCGGCAAGCTGCGTTACTCGGTGCCGGGTGTGGGTCTGATCTCGCCGCCGCCGCACCACGACATCTACTCGATCGAGGATCTGGCACAGCTGATCCACGACCTGAAGAATGTGAACCCGGTGTCGGACATCTCGGTCAAGCTCGTGTCCGAAGTGGGCGTGGGTACCGTGGCGGCTGGCGTGGCCAAGGCCAAGGCCGATCACGTGGTGATCGCCGGCCATGACGGCGGCACCGGCGCATCGCCGCTGTCGTCGATCAAGCACGCCGGCACGCCGTGGGAACTGGGTCTGGCCGAGACGCAGCAGACGCTGATGCTGAACGGCCTGCGCAACCGTATCCGCGTGCAAGCCGACGGTCAGATGAAGACCGGCCGCGACGTCGTGATCGGCGCGCTGCTGGGCGCTGACGAGTTCGGTTTTGCTACCGCGCCGCTGGTTGCCGAAGGCTGCATCATGATGCGCAAGTGCCATCTGAACACCTGCCCGGTGGGCGTGGCCACGCAAGATCCGGCGCTGCGCAAGAAATTCCAGGGCAAGCCCGAGCACGTTGTGAACTTCTTCTTCTTCGTTGCGGAAGAAGCGCGCGAGATCATGGCGCAACTGGGTATCCGCACGTTCGACGAACTGATCGGCCGCGCCGACCTGCTCGACATGCGCGCCGGTATCGAACACTGGAAGGCGCGTGGCCTGGACTTCGGCCGCATCTTCTACCAGCCGCCGTTCCCGGCCGACGTGCCGCGCTACCACACCGACGTGCAGGATCACGGCCTGTCGGCGGAAGCCGGCAAGGCGCTCGACCACGTGCTGATCGCCAAGGCGCGTCCGGCCATCGACAAGGGCGAACGCGTGTCGTTCATCCAGCCGGTGAAGAACGTGAACCGTACCGTTGGCGCGATGCTGTCCGGCGTGATCGCCAAGCAGCACGGCCACGAAGGCCTGGCCGACGACACGATCCACATCCAGTTCCAGGGCACCGCCGGCCAGTCGTTTGCCGCGTTCCTGGCACATGGCATCACGATGGATCTGGTGGGTGACGCTAATGACTACGTGGGCAAGGGCCTGTCGGGCGGCCGCGTGATCGTGCGCGCTCCGCACGAGTTCCGTGGCGATCCGACCCGCAACATCATCGTCGGCAACACGGTGCTGTACGGCGCCATCGCTGGTGAAGCCTTCTTCAACGGCGTGGGCGGCGAGCGCTTCGCGGTGCGTAACTCGGGTGCCACGGCTGTCGTGGAAGGCACGGGCGACCACGGTTGCGAATACATGACCGGCGGTACCGTCGTGGTGCTGGGTGGTACGGGACGTAACTTCGCAGCCGGCATGTCCGGTGGCGTGGCCTACGTCTACGACGAGGATGGCCTGTTCGACAAGCGCTGCAACACGTCGATGGTGGCGCTCGAGGCAGTGCTGGCTTCGGCCGACCAGGAGAAGGGCCAGCCCAAGGCGCAGTGGCACAAGTTCGGTGGCGAGCGGACGGCCGACGAAGTCATCCTGCGTAACCTGATCGAGCAGCACTTCCGCTACACCGGTTCGGAGCGCGCCAAGGCGCTGCTGGCGGACTGGACCACGGCACGCCGCAAGTTCGTCAAGGTCTTCCCGACCGAGTACAAGCGCGCGCTGGGCGAGATGTACGCGAAGGAACAGGCCGCGCGCGACAACGATCGCGAGGCAGTGGCCGCCTGATCGGTAGCCCCACGAGATGGCGCCGCGGCCAGGTTCGCGGCGCCGACAAGATACTGACCCCACGCGAGGCCGGCCCGGCCGCCTCGCGCCAAGCAAGACCAAGGATGCAACATGGGTAAGGCGACTGGTTTTCTCGAATTTGCGCGCCAGAATGAAGGCTACGAACCCGTAGTCAAGCGCGTGAAGCACTACAAGGAATTCGTGTTCGCGCTGTCGGACAGCGAGGCGAAGATTCAGGGTGCGCGCTGCATGGACTGCGGTATCCCGTTCTGCAACAACGGCTGCCCGGTCAACAACATCATTCCGGACTTCAACGACCTCGTGTATCGCCAGGACTGGAAGTCGGCGATCGAAGTCCTGCACCAGACCAACAACTTCCCCGAGTTCACGGGCCGCATCTGCCCGGCGCCGTGCGAAGCCGCCTGCACGCTCGGCATCAACGAGCTGCCGGTTGGCATCAAGTCGATCGAGCACGCGATCATCGACAAGGCCTGGGAAGAGGGCTGGGTCCAGCCGCAGGTGCCTGCGCACAAGACCGGCAAGACCGTCGCTGTCGTGGGTTCGGGACCCGCCGGCATGGCAGCCGCCCAGCAACTGGCGCGCGCCGGCCACGCTGTGACCGTGTTCGAGAAGAATGACCGCATCGGCGGCCTGCTCCGCTACGGCATTCCCGACTTCAAGATGGAGAAGACCCTGATCGACCGCCGCATCGAGCAGATGCAGGCCGAAGGCGTGACCTTCCGCGCTGGCGTGATGGTGACCGACGGCGCGCTGCCGGCCGGCATCAAGAACTACGCTCGCGAGACGATCTCGGCCCAGGCGCTGATGGAGCAGTTCGACGCCGTGGTACTGGCCGGTGGCGCCGAAGTGCCGCGCGACCTGCCCGTGCCGGGCCGCGATCTGGCCGGCGTGCACTACGCGCTGGAGTTCCTGATCCCGCAGAACAAGGAAGTGGCGGGCGATGGCGTCAACGAGATTCGTGCCGAAGGCAAGCACGTCATCGTGATCGGCGGTGGCGATACGGGTTCGGACTGCGTGGGCACGTCGAACCGCCACGGCGCAACCTCGGTGACGCAGTTCGAACTGCTGCCGCAGCCGCCGGAAGAAGAGAACAAGCCGCTGGTGTGGCCGTACTGGCCGATCAAGCTGCGCACGTCGTCGTCGCACGACGAAGGCTGCTCGCGTGACTGGTCGGTGGCCACCAAGGAACTGGTTGGCGAGAACGGCAAGGTCAAGGCCCTGAAGGCCTGCCGCGTCGAATGGAAGGACGGCAAGATGCAGGAAGTGCCGGGCAGCGAGTTCGTGCTGCAGGCCGACCTGGTGCTGTTGGCCATGGGCTTCACGAACCCGGTCGGCTCGATGCTCGAAGCGTTCGGTGTCGACACGGATGCACGCAAGAACGCCAAGGCATCGACCGAAGGCGATCGCGCTTACTACACCAACGTGCCGAAGGTGTTCGCCGCTGGCGACGTGCGCCGTGGTCAGTCGCTCGTGGTGTGGGCCATCCGCGAAGGCCGCCAGGCTGCCCGCTCGGTGGACGCGTTCCTGATGGGCCATTCGACCCTGCCGCGCTGATCCGTAGCGTTGGGTTCAAAAGCAAAACCCCCCGCAAGTGCGAACTTGCGGGGGGTTTGTTTATGGCTGGGTTGAGAGTCGTGGCGGGGCGTTCTAAAGCCGACGCTCCATCAACACGGCGTCATCACCGTAGTCAGCCAGCTTCTCCGCATACTCGCCAGCGGCGATCGTCGCGTACCCAAGCCTGCGCCACCACACGGCCGCCGACTGCACGGCGATCAGGCGAGACGACAGCAAGCCGTCCGCCAGCGCGGCATCGCGGGCCGCCGCGTATAGCCGTTGCGCCAGGCCCATTCCCCGGCCGACCGGCGCCACCGCCATGTCATGCACGAACCAGGTGAGCGCAGCCCCCGGCATCCAGTCTCGCGCCAGCACGCCATCGAGGGGCGGCAGCGCGTCTTCGGGCCAGGGGTGCGTGAACAGGTACGCCGCCAGCGCGCCATCTGGCAGGGCGGCTGCCCAGCAGGTGTCGGGGGATAGCGCCAGCCGGCTGGCGAGGGCATCGGAGGATTCGAGCAACATGTCGCCGTAGCACTGCGCCTGGACGGCGAGCACGGCGGGCATGTCGGCGACCGCTAATGGCCGCAGGACGATTTCAGGCATCCAGCGATTATAAATGGGCTCACATTGGGGTCCTCCCGGACAGCGTTTACGTGGTCTGTGCTGGCCGGGAGCATGTCTCTACAATGGCCCGAAACGATAACGAAGAAACTGCCTCGAATCCCTTTCAGCCGATTTGGAGCCGTCGCCTTGTGTGGCGGACCGGAGGAAATTGATGTCCGAAGTGCGCAAATCGAGGCGACTTTGGCGAGGTATAGCGAAGTTGCCAAAACTTGCTGCCATCCTGGCAGTTCTGCGGTGCGGGCCGCGGAGCGCCATATCGTGGGGCCTGGTTGCCTGTGCCGCGAGCACGGCGACGGCTCTCGCGCAACCGCCCGCCATCGCGCAGCTGGCAAGCATTCCCAGCGCCGGTCGTTCGGAGATGAGTCGTCCGGTGTCATTTCCGGCACGTCCTATCAGGATGATCGTTCCGTTTCCTGCGGGCGGTGTGTCTGACGCCGTCGCGCGGCTGCTGGCCGAGCGGCTGTCGGCTCGGCTCGGCGTGCCGATCGAGGTCGACAATCGTCCCGGAGCCTCGGGCACCATGGCTGGCGATGTGGTGGCGAAGGCAAGCTCCGATGGCCACACGTTGCTGTTCCATCAGGCCAACATACTGATCCAGCCCGGTCTGGAGCCTGTGCCATACGATGTCATTCGAGACTTCGTGCCGGTGGGCCGTGTGGCGACAATGCCGCTGTTCCTGGTCATTGACGGCCGCCTGCCCATGCAGACGCCCCAGCAGTGGGCCACCGCGGTACGCTCGAATCCGGGCTCCTACAGCTATGGCTACGGCCAGCCCGGCAGTCCATCTCACCTCTATGCCGAGTACGCCGTGCGGGGGCTCCCGAATGCGGTCCCGCTGGTAACGGCCAAGGGCGAGAGTGCCGTGGTGCAGGAAATGCTGGCCGGTCGCATCAGCGCCTGCTTTTGCTCGTACGTATCGATCCAGCAACACATTCGCTCGGGCGCGCTGCGCATGATCGCCGTGACCGGTGTGGCGCGTTCGCCGCTTGCGCCGCAGGTGCCAACGCTGCAGGAGTCGGGCATCGAAGGCTATGCCGCCGCCGCGTGGTATGGCGTGATGGTGCCGGCGAAGACGCCGCGGGCGATCGTGGCCAGGCTGGCGAATGAACTCGACAACGTCACCGAAGAGCGCGAAGTGCGCGCCCGGATGCTTGCCGCGGGCCTCACGCCGATGCAGGACTCGCCTGAGGCATTCGCCACGGCCATCCGCTCCGAATCGACCCAGTGGCAGGCCATCCTGCGTCAGACAGGGCAACACGGCGATCCCTGAAATGTCTTCTGCCGAGCGAAGATACTTCTCTTAACGATTGTTATCGTTTCCGGAACAGTGCGGTCACCATTTGGAACCGGCGCTGGGTAGGTACTAGCCCTTATAATGGCGGACTGTCCAAAAACGGTGACAATGTGACCGCTACTGTGCCGAACCCTTCTGGCCAAGTATTTGCTGGCCCGAATGTCGTCGAACTCGCGGATGTCGATTTTGCATACGCGGCTGGCGACAAGCCAATCCTCTCCGGCCTTTCCATGCGCTTTCCGCGCGGGAAGGTGGTGGCCGTCATGGGTGGCTCCGGCTGTGGCAAGACCACGGTCATGCGCCTTATCGGCGGCATGGTGCGCCCGCAGCGCGGCAGCGTCACTTTCAACGGTGCCGACATCGACGCCATGGACCAGAAGGGCCTGTATGCGGTCCGGCGACAGATGGGAATGTTGTTCCAGTTTGGCGCGCTGTTCACTGACTTGTCGGTATTCGACAACGTTGCATTTCCGCTGCGCGAACACACCGATCTGCCGGAGTCGATGATCCGGGATCTGGTGCTGATGAAGCTCAACGCAGTAGGGCTGCGCGGCGCACGCGACCTCATGCCCGCGCAGATTTCGGGCGGCATGGCGCGACGCGTGGCGCTAGCCCGCGCCATAGCGCTGGACCCCGCGCTACTGATGTACGACGAGCCGTTCGCCGGCCTCGACCCGATCTCGCTCGGCCTGACCGCAAGCCTGATCCGGAATCTCAACGACGCGCTCGGCGCGACCACGATCATCGTCTCGCATGACGTGAACGAGACATTCCTGATCGCCGATTACGTCTATTTCATCGCCAACGGCCGTATCGCGGCGGAAGGCACGCCCGACGCGATGCGCGGCTCGGATGATCCATTCGTGCGCCAGTTCGTTCACGCCGAGGTGGACGGTCCGGTGCCGTTCCACTATGCCGGTCCGGCACTGGCCGATGATTTCGGCGTAGGAGGCGCGAAGTGAACGGCTTCTTTACCTCGATTGGCTCGACGGTACGCCAGTTCGTCGGCGGCCTGGGTCATGCCACGCGCATGTTCCTGACGATGCTGGCGCTCTCGCCCGCGCTGTTGCGCCGCTTCCGGCTGGTGACCGACCAGGTGTTCTTCGTCGGCAACCTTTCGCTCGTGATCATCGCGGTGTCGGGTTTGTTCGTCGGATTCGTGCTGGGTCTGCAGGGCTACTACACGCTGAACCGCTTCGGTTCGGAGCAGGCGCTGGGCCTTCTGGTAGCCCTGTCGCTGGTGCGCGAGCTGGGGCCGGTGGTGGCAGCGCTGCTGTTCGCCGGCCGCGCTGGCACGTCGCTGACGGCCGAAATCGGTCTGATGAAGGCCGGTGAGCAACTCAGCGCCATGGAGATGATGGCCGTGAACCCGTTGCAGCGCGTGATCGCACCGCGTTTCTGGGCCGGCGTGATCGCCATGCCTGTGCTGGCCACGATCTTCAGCGCCCTGGGTGTCCTGGGTGGCTACCTGGTCGGCGTGCAACTGATTGGTGTGGACGCCGGCGCATTCTGGTCGCAGATGCAGAACGGCGTCGATGTGCGCGCGGATGTGCTCAACGGCGTGATCAAGAGCTTTATTTTCGGTATCACCGTGACGTTCATCGCGCTGTATCAAGGTTTCGAAGCCAAGCCGACCCCGGAGGGCGTATCGCGCGCCACCACACGTACCGTGGTACTGGCCTCGCTGGCCGTGCTGGGACTGGATTTCCTGCTGACCGCGCTGATGTTCAGCTAGGCCAGCCGCACCGATCGCATGAGAAAGAGAATCGCATGAAGAAGACTACGCTCGACTACTGGGTAGGGGTGTTCGTGGTACTGGGCTTTGCCGCGCTGCTGTTCCTGGCGCTCAAGGCCGGCAACATGAGCAGCTTCTCGTTCCAGGAGACCTACACGGTTACCGCGCAGTTCGACAACATCGGCGGACTGAAGCCGCGCGCGCCGATCAAGAGCGCGGGCGTGGTGGTTGGCCGCGTCGCATCCATCCGCCTCGACGACAAGAACTACATGGCCACGGTCGAGCTGAACCTCGACAAGCGCTACCAGTTCCCGAAGGACACGTCGGCCAAGATCCTGACGTCGGGCCTACTCGGCGAGCAGTACATCGGCCTCGAGGCCGGTGGCGACACGGCGATGCTGGCGCAGGGCGGCAAGATCACGATGACCCAGTCGGCGGTGGTGCTTGAAAACCTGATCGGCCAGTTCCTCTACAACAAGGCGGCCGATGCCGGCGCTGGTGGCGGATCGACCTCGTCAGGCTCGGGTGCCGGAGCGCTGCCTGCAGCGCCCGGTACTGGCGGGAGCGGCAAATGATGGTCTTGCAGCGCCTGGCCGTTGCATCGCTGGCGGCGCTTGCCCTGGCGGGTTGCGCAACGGGCCCGAACGCGAATCCCGCGGATCCGCTCGAGCCGTTCAACCGCGGCGTCAGCACGTTCAACGAGAAGCTCGACACCTATGCACTGAAGCCGGTGGCCACGGTCTATTCGGACTACACGCCGACCCCGGTGCAAATTGCGGTCGGCAATTTCTTCTCGAATGTCAGTGACGTCTACTCCGCGGCGAATAATCTGCTGCAAGGCAAGCCGTCGCGCGCGGCCGAGGACACGATGCGCGTGGCGATCAACAGTGTGCTCGGCATCGGGGGGCTGATCGACATCGCCACGCCGGCCGGCCTGCCGAAGTACAAGGAAGACTTCGGCCAGACCATGGGCGTGTGGGGTGTGCCTGCGGGGCCGTACCTGGTGCTGCCGCTGTTCGGGCCGAGCAGCGTGCGGGATACCGCAGGCATGATCGTGGACCGCTTCTCGGATCCGACCACCTATATCTCGCCCTGGTATGCCGGCTTGGGCCTGCAAACCGTCCGCGTGATCGACACGCGCGCGCAATTGCTTGGCGCGTCGAGCCTGATCGAGGCGGCGGCGCTGGACCGCTATTCGTTCCTGCGCGATTCATACCTGCAGCGGCGCAACTACCTGATCCACGACGGTGAGGTGCCGGACAAGGATGGTGGCGCGCCGGACGGAAAGCAGGACGACAACAGCGCGCCCGCGCAGCCATCCGCACCGGAGCCCGCCACGCCCACGACCCCAGCAAGTCCGAAGGCGGGTTGATTGCCCCATCAGGCCAGTGCTGACAACGCCTGTGTCGCCTGTGAGCACGCTGTGAGCCCTGCAACAAAGTGTTTGAATGTGGTGTTTGGAACATTTCGCGCCCCGCGCTTGCCCAACGCCTGTGTTTCAATGGTTCCGGTACCCGGCAGCGTCCAGGCCGGACCAGAATCGAAAGGATATTCACGATGATCAAGCGACTGCTGCTTCCCTTCCTCACCGTTTTCGCCTTCGCCGGTGCCGCGCACGCCCAGCAGGCGGCGGACACGTCTACCCCTGACGGCCTGGTCAAGTCCGTGGTCAACGACGTGATGACCAGCGTGCGCGCGGACAAGGACATGCAGGCCGGCAACATTGGCAAGATCTCGGCGCTGGTGGAGCAGAAGATCCTGCCGAACGCCAATTTCACCAAGACCACGCAGATCGCGATGGGCCGTAACTGGTCGAAGGCGTCGCCCGAGCAGCAGAAGGTCATCACCGACGAGTTCAAGACGCTGCTGATCCGCACGTACGCGGGCGCCATCGCGCAGATTCGCGACCAGCAGGTCCAGTTCCGTCCGTACCGCGGCACGCCTGAGGACACCGATGCCACGATCCGCACCCAGGTGATCAACAAGGGCGAGCCGATCCAGCTCGACTACCGTCTCGAGAAGACCGCGCAAGGCTGGAAGGTCTACGACATCAACGTGCTGGGCGCCTGGCTGACCGAGGCCTACAAGGGCAGCTTCAACACGATCGCCAACCAGCAGGGTGTCGACGGCATCATCAAGACGCTGCAGGACCGCAACCGCCAGTTGGCCAGCGCCAAGGGCTGATCCGGATTTCGTTGCGGCGCACCACGTCGCAACGATCTGGTCTACAATGGCCGTTCGCTCCCGCCTGCAACCGCTGAGCGGGAGCGTTTCATTTCCATCTCCCTGATTCCACGACCTTTCATGCCCGCCCTTGGCAATTCGCTGACCAACCGCAACGCCGCCACTGTGCTGCGTGACGGGCTGTCGCGTGTGACGCAGGGCGAAGTGACGGTCGATTGCAGCGCGCTGCAGCAGGTCGATTCGGCTGCCGTTGCCGTGCTGCTGGCCTGGCAACGTGTCGCGTCGCGGCGCGGGCAGACCCTGGCATTGAGTGGCGTGCCCGCCCAGCTGCGGTCGCTGGCCAGTCTCTATGGCGTCGATGGCCTGCTGGGCCTCGCTTCGGCCGCCGATCACGCGGACCATCACCACCGACATTGAACCGGCATCCGTTGCCGCGCGCCAGCAGCTTTCGCGCGTAGCCATGCGATGCCACGGCGTCCGGCCGAGGGTCGGCGTCGCGTCGAGCAAAGCGGGGTTTCCCCTGCATCCCCTATAATTCCGGGTTGTTCGTCCCCAAGTCGTCCCCAAGTGTCCTGACACGATTCCCCCAGGTGCTGCGCGGCTAACCTCAAGGGCGTTCCCCAACTCAAGATAGGCCGGCCGCAAAGCGGCCCAGTCACAAGACATTCGGCCATGAAAGCCATCGAAATTACCGATGTCCGCAAGCGCTACCGCAATCTGCAGGCGCTCAAGGGGGTCAGTTTCAGCGTCGAGCGCGGCGAGTTTTTCGGCCTGCTCGGGCCCAACGGCGCGGGCAAGACCACGCTGATCTCGATCCTCGCGGGCCTGAACCGCGCCAATTCGGGACGCGTCAGCGTGCTTGGCCACGACGTCGTGGACGACTACCGCATGGCGCGCCGCATGCTGGGCGTGGTGCCGCAGGAACTGGTCTTCGACCCGTTCTTCACGGTGCGCGAGACCCTGCGCCTGCAATCGGGCTACTTCGGGCTGACGCGCAACGACGACTGGATCGACGAGATCATGGCCAATCTCGATCTCACGAACAAGGCGGACAGCAACATGCGCCAGCTCTCGGGCGGCATGAAGCGCCGCGTGCTGGTGGCGCAGGCGCTGGTGCACCGGCCGCCCGTGATCGTGCTGGACGAGCCGACCGCCGGCGTGGACGTGGAACTGCGCCAGACGCTCTGGAAGTTCATCTCGCGCCTGAACCGCGAGGGCCACACGATCATCCTGACCACCCACTACCTGGAAGAAGCCGAGGCGCTGTGCGATCGCATCGCCATGCTCAAGTTCGGGGAAGTGGTGGCGCTGGACCGCACCAGCAACCTGCTGACCCAGTTCGCCGGGCTGCAACTGGTGCTCACGCTGTCACGGGGCACGCTGCCGCCGGCGCTGGAAGCGCTGCGCACGCCGTCCAACCCGGGGGAGCGCGCGCATCGCCTGCGCCTGTCCGGATACGAAGCCGTGGAGCCGATTCTTGCTGCGCTGCGGGAAGCCGGTTGCGAAATCGAAGACATGGAAATCAGCAAGGCCGACCTCGAGGACGTGTTCGTCCAGATCATGCGCCGCGAAGGCCAGATGCCGGGCGCCCTGCCCAATACCGCGATGGAGGCTGCGGCATGAAGAACCCGGCTGAAATCGACGTTGCCGACCAGCAGCGCCTGGAGTCGATGGCCGTGGGTGGCCTGATCGGCTTCCGCACGTTGCTCTACAAGGAGGTGCTGCGTTTCTGGAAGGTGTCCTTCCAGACCGTGGCCGCGCCGGTCCTGACCGCTGTGCTGTACCTGTTGATCTTTGGTCACGTGCTGGAAGACCGCGTGCGCGTCTACGACCAGATCAGCTATACCGCGTTCCTGGTGCCGGGCCTGGTAATGATGAGCGTGCTGCAGAATGCGTTCGCGAACAGCTCGTCGTCGCTGATCCAGTCAAAGATCACGGGCAACCTGGTGTTCATCCTGCTGCCGCCGCTGTCGCACTGGGAAATGTTTGGCGCCTACGTGGTGGCGTCGATCATCCGTGGGCTCTGCGTCGGCCTGGGCGTGCTGCTGGTGACCGCCTGGTTCGCCAACCTGCATTTCGCCCATATCGGCTGGATCCTGGTGTTCGGCCTGATGGGCGCGGGCATTCTCGGCACGCTGGGCCTGATCGCCGGCATCTGGGCCGAAAAATTCGACCAGCTGGCCGCGTTTCAGAACTTCCTGATCATGCCCGCGACGTTCCTGTCCGGCGTCTTCTATTCCATACATTCGCTGCCGGCGTTCTGGCAGGCTGTGTCCCACGCGAACCCGTTCTTCTACATGATCGACGGCTTCCGCTACGGCTTCTTTGGCGTGTCGGACGTGCCGCCGCTGCAGAGCCTGGCCGTCGTGGTCGTGGCCTTCGTGGTGCTGGCGGCGCTGGCGCTGCGGCTGCTGCGCAACGGATACAAGCTACGGTACTGATGTGCCGCCCTAACGGATTCAACCAGAGATAGACATGCTGCCAACACCGGAACAAGTCAGGGATTACATTGCCCAAGGATTGCCCTGCGAACATCTGGAAGTGGACGGCGACGGCCAGCACTTCTTCGCGACGATCGTGAGCGCGGAGTTCGATGGCAAACGCCTGATCCAGCGGCACCAGCGCGTGTACGCGGCGCTGGGAGAGCGGATGCGCGCGGAGATCCACGCGCTGTCGATGAAGACGCTGACCCCCGCCGAATGGCAGGCTGGCGGCAAGTAAGCGGCGTTCCGCACCACAGAACAACTTTGCCGGCTGGGCGTGTGCCCGGCTGGGACTACTGACAGAACATGGACAAATTCCAGATCCAGGGCAATGGGCCGCTCAAGGGCGAAATCCGCATCTCGGGCGCCAAGAACGCTGCGCTGCCGATCCTGTGCGCCGGCCTGCTGACCGCCGATACGGTGACCATCGGCAACGTTCCCGACCTGCAGGACACGCGCACCATGCTCAAGCTGCTGCGCCAGATGGGCATGAAGGCCGAGATGGTCGACGGCGTCGCCACGTTGCAGGGCGCCGACATCAACTCGCCCGAAGCGTCGTACGACCTCGTGAAGACGATGCGCGCGTCGATTCTCGTGCTCGGGCCGCTGGTGGCGCGCTTTGGCGAGGCACGTGTATCGCTGCCCGGTGGTTGCGGCATTGGCGCGCGTCCGGTGGACCAGCACATCAAGGGCCTGCAAGCGATGGGCGCCGAGATCACCATCGAGCACGGCTTCATTCATGCCCGCGCCAATCGTCTGAAGGGCGCTCGCGTGGTCACGGACATGATCACCGTGACCGGCACCGAGAATCTGCTGATGGCAGCCACGCTGGCCGAAGGCGAGACCGTGCTTGAAAACGCCGCGCGCGAGCCCGAGGTCACCGACCTGGCCGAACTGCTGGTGAAGATGGGCGCCAAGATCGAAGGCATCGGTACTGACCGCCTGGTGGTGCAGGGCGTGGATCGCCTGCACGGCGCCGAGCACAAGGTAGTGGCCGACCGCATCGAGGCGGGCACGTTCCTGTGCGCCGCAGCGGCCACGCTTGGCGACATCGTGCTGCGCGGCATCCCGCCGCTGATTCTCGACGCTGTGCTGATCAAGCTGCGCGAAGCCGGCGCTACCGTGGAAACCGGTGATGACTGGATTCGCCTGGCCATGCCGCAGCGCGCGCAGGCCGTGAGCTTCCGCACCTCCGAATACCCGGCGTTCCCGACCGACATGCAGGCGCAATTCATGGCGCTCAATGCCGTCGCCGAGGGTACCGCGCGTATCACCGAGACGATCTTCGAGAACCGCTTCATGCACGTGCAGGAACTGAACCGCCTGGGCGCCAACATCACCGCCGAAGGCAATACGGCCGTGGTGACCGGTGTGCCGCGACTGTCCGGCGCCAGCGTGATGGCCACCGACCTGCGCGCGTCGGCCAGTCTCGTGATCGCGGGTCTGGTGGCGGATGGCGAGACGGTGATCGACCGCATCTACCACCTGGATCGTGGGTACGACCGCATGGAAAACAAGCTGTCCGCGGTCGGCGCGAAGATCCTCCGCATCAGCTGAGGCACGACGCCCGCCACGAACGATGCCGAAACGGCAAGCCGCCCCCGAACACTGCTGAAGAATCTACGATGAGCCCCGCTTTCAATGCTTCGCCCGACCAGCTTACGCTGGCACTGTCAAAGGGCCGCATCTTCAAGGAAACGCTGCCACTGCTGGCTGCCGCCGGCATTCAGGTGACAGAGGATCCCGAGACTTCGCGCAAACTGATCCTGCCCACGTCCGATCCGGCTGTGCGCGTGATCATCGTGCGTGCTTCGGACGTGCCGACCTACGTGCAGTACGGCGCGGCCGATTTCGGCGTGGCCGGCAAGGACGTGTTGATGGAGCACGGCATGGCCGGCCTCTACGCGCCGATCGACCTGAACATCGCGCGCTGCCGCATGTCTGTGGCGGTGCCGGCCGGCTTCGACTACGTCAATGCGGTGCGCCAGGGCGCGCGCCTGGCCGTGGCCACCAAGTACGTGCAGACCGCGCGCGAGCACTTCGCGAAGAAGGGTGTGCACGTTGATCTGATCAAGCTCTACGGTTCGATGGAACTGGGGCCGCTGGTGGGGCTGTCCGACGCGATCGTCGATCTGGTCAGCACCGGCAGCACCTTGCGCGCCAATAACCTCGTCGAGGTGGAGGAGATCGTCCAGATCTCGTCGCGTCTGGTGGTCAACCAGGCAGCGCTCAAACTCAAGCGCGAACGGCTGGCGCCGATTCTCGATGCATTTGAACGGGCCTCGGCCGCGCTCGCCTGAGGCGGGCGGTGACCGGAGACCCGCGAGGAAAGAAGTCATGAACGATACCGAAATGGAAAACCTGTCGATCCGCCGGCTTGATTCGCGCGAGCCCGGTTTCGCCGGCGCGCTGCGTCAGGTGCTGGCGTTCGAAGCATCCGAAGACGAGGCGATCGACCGCGCTGCTGCCGATATCCTGGCCGATGTGCGCCGCCGTGGCGACGAGGCCGTGCTCGAGTACACGCGCCGCTTCGATCGCATGGAGGCCTCGTCGATGTCGGCACTGGCATTGTCGCAATCCGAACTGGAAGCCGCGCTGGAGGACCTCGAGCCGAAGCGCCGCGCCGCGCTGGAAGCCGCCGCTGCCCGCGTGCGTGCGTACCACGAGAAGCAGAAAATCGAATGCGGCAGCCATAGCTGGGAATACACCGAGGCCGATGGCACGATGCTGGGCCAGAAGGTGACCCCGCTCGACCGCGTGGGCCTCTACGTGCCGGGTGGCAAGGCCGCCTACCCGTCGTCGGTGCTGATGAATGCAATTCCGGCGCGCGTGGCTGGCGTCAAGGAAGTCATCATGGTCGTCCCGACGCCGGGCGGCGTGCGTAACGAACTGGTGCTGGCCGCCGCGCAGATCGCCGGCGTCGATCGCGTGTACACGATTGGTGGCGCGCAGGCCGTGGGCGCGCTCGCGTACGGCACCGCCACGCTGCCGCAGGTCGACAAGATCGTCGGCCCGGGCAATGCCTACGTGGCCGCTGCCAAGCGCCGCGTGTTCGGCACGGTCGGTATCGACATGATCGCCGGCCCGTCGGAAATCCTCGTGATCTGCGATGGCACCACCGACCCCGACTGGGTGGCGATGGACCTGTTCTCGCAGGCCGAGCACGACGAACTCGCGCAATCGATCCTGCTGTGCCCGGATGCCGAGTACCTGAACCGCGTGCTGGAAAGTATCCAGCGCCAGTTGCCGACGATGCCCCGCCGCGAGGTCATCGCCGCGTCGCTGTCGGGCCGTGGCGCACTGGTCAAGGTGCGCGACATGGAGGAAGCCTGCGAGATTGCCAACGCGATCGCGCCGGAGCACCTCGAGATCTCCGCCGAGAATCCGCGCCAGTGGAGCGAGAAGATTCGCCATGCCGGCGCCATCTTCCTGGGCCGTTACACGAGCGAGTCGCTCGGCGACTACTGTGCCGGCCCGAACCACGTGCTCCCCACTTCGCGCACCGCCCGTTTTTCGTCGCCGCTGGGTGTCTATGACTTCCAGAAGCGTTCGAGCCTGATCGAGGTGAGCGAGAACGGTGCGCAGATGCTGGGCCAGATCGCTGCCGAGCTTGCCTATGGCGAAGGCCTGCAGGCCCACGCGCGCAGTGCCGAGTACCGCTTCAAACGTTAAGCTGGATTCATCAAAGCAGGACCAACGAGGACCATCATGTCAGCCGTAGACCCATCCCTGATCGAACGCATCATCCGTGACGACGTGCGCGCCATGGGCGCCTACCACGTGGCCGATTCGCACGGACTGGTGAAGCTCGACGCGATGGAGAATCCGTACCGGCTGCCGCCCGAGCTGCGCGCGCAACTGGCCGCGCGGCTCGGCGAGGTCGCGCTGAATCGCTATCCGGTGCCGAGCAGCGAGGCGCTGCGCGCCAAGCTCAAGACGGTGATGAACGTGCCGGCCGGCATGGATGTGCTGCTGGGCAATGGCTCCGACGAAATCATCAGCATGTTGTCGCTGGCCGCGGCCAGGCCGGGTGCCAAGGTGATGGCGCCGGTGCCGGGCTTCGTCATGTACGCAATGTCGGCGCAGTTCGCCGGGCTCGAGTTCGTTGGTGTGCCGCTGCGCCCGGACTTCACGCTGGACCGCGCGGCAATGCTGGCGGCGATGGCCGAGCACAAGCCCGCCATCATCTATCTGGCCTACCCGAACAACCCAACGGGCAACCTGTTCGACGCCGACGATATGGCGGCGATCGTGCGTGCCGCCCAAGGCGAGGTGTGCCAGAGCCTGGTGGTGGTCGACGAGGCGTACCAGCCGTTCGCGCAGGAAAGCTGGATGCCGCGCCTGACGGAATTCGGCAACCTGCTGGTCATGCGTACCGTGTCGAAGCTTGGTCTGGCCGGTATCCGTCTGGGCTATGTAGCCGGCGCGCCCGAATGGTTGTCGCAGCTCGACAAGGTGCGCCCGCCGTACAACGTCAACGTGCTGACCGAAGCCACCGCGCTGTTCGCCCTCGAACACGTGGCCGTACTGGATGACCAGGCCGCCAAGTTGCGTGCGGAACGGTCGAAACTGGTCGAGGCCATGGCCGGAATGCCGGGCGTGACGGTGTTCCCGAGCGCGGCCAACTTCGTGCTGGTGCGCGTGCCGAATGCTGCACAGATCTTCGATCGCCTGCTGGCCCGGAAGGTATTGATCAAGAACGTGAGTAAAATGCACACGTTGCTGGCCAACTGTCTGCGCGTGACGGTCAGCACTCCGGAAGAAAACGTGCAGTTTCTTGAGGCATTCAAGGCCTCGTTGCAGGATTAACCCCACCATGCGTGTCGCAGAGGTCACCCGCAATACTTCGGAAACGCAGATCCGCGTTTCGCTGAATCTCGATGGCACTGGCCGCCAGAAACTGGCGTCCGGCGTGCCGTTCCTCGACCACATGCTGGATCAGATTGCCCGCCATGGCATGTTCGACCTCGAGGTCGAAGCCACGGGCGATACCCATATCGACGATCACCATACGGTGGAAGACGTCGGCATCACGCTGGGCCAGGCCGTGGCGCGTGCCATCGGCGACAAGAAGGGCATCACGCGCTATGGGCACAGCTACGTGCCGCTCGACGAGTGCCTGTCGCGGGTGGTGATCGACTTCTCGGGCCGTCCGGGCCTGGAGTTCCACGTGCCGTTCACGCGCGCCCGTGTGGGTAGCTTCGACGTTGACCTGACGATCGAGTTCTTCCGCGGTTTCGTCAATCACGCCGGCGTGACGCTCCATATCGACAATATTCGCGGCATCAACGCCCATCATCAATGCGAAACGGTGTTCAAGGCCTTCGGGCGTGCGCTGCGCATGGCGGTGGAGCTGGATCCGCGCGCGGCCAACACGATTCCGTCGACCAAGGGCACGCTCTAAGCCAGGTTGATCTCACGCGCCACCCTGTAGGCGTGCCGGCTGGTTGCGGCGCCCGCTGACCACCACCGACACCCGCACCCGATGGATACGCTCAAGTCCTTCATCTCGCTGCTGGCGCTGATCAATCCGATCGGGGCGATCCCGTTCTTCATCAGCCTGACCAGCCAGCAGACCGAGGCGGAAAAGCTGCGGACCATCAAGACGGCATCGGTATCGGTGGCGATCGTGGTGGGGGTCTCGGCGTTGCTCGGCCAGCAGATCATCGAGTTCTTCAATATCTCGGTGGCCTCGCTGGAAGTGGGTGGCGGCTTGCTAATGGTCATGATGGCCATGAACATGCTGAACGCGCAGACCAGTCGTACCAAGGCCACGCCGGAGGAAGAGAATGAGGCCGAAGCCAAGGCCAGTATCGCGGTGGTGCCGCTGGCGCTGCCGCTGCTGACCGGGCCGGGGTCGATCAGTACCGTGATCGTCTATGCGGGCAAGACGCAGCACTGGTACCAGTTGCTGATCCTGGTTGGCATTGGCGTGTTGCTTGGCGCTGTGGTGTATGTGACGTTCCGCGCGGCTGACCCCATCGCGCGGGTGATCGGACAGACCGGGATCAATATTGGCACGCGCCTGATGGGTCTAATACTCTCGGCGCTGGCCGTTGAATTCATTGTGGACGGGCTGAAGACATTGTTGCCTGTTTTGAAATCATGACTACCATAGCAATTGTGGATTACGGCATGGGCAACCTGCGCTCGGTAGCGCAGGCCCTGCGCACGGCGGCGCCGGAGGCGGATGTCCAGGTTGTGGATCGCCCGGAAGCGATCCGCGCGGCAGACCGCGTGGTCCTGCCGGGGCAGGGCGCGATGCCTGACTGCATGGGCGCGCTTGGCAATTCCGGCCTGCAGGAGGCGGTACTGGAAGCCGCCGCGACCAAGCCGATGCTGGGCGTGTGCGTTGGCGAACAGATGCTGTTCGAACGTAGCAGCGAAGCTCGTGCGGGCGAACGCAGCACGCCGGCGCTGGGGCTGATGCCCGGCGAGGTGATCCGTTTTGAACTGGAAGGCATGACGCAGCCCGACGGCTCGCGCTACAAGGTGCCGCAGATGGGATGGAACCGGGTACGCCAGTCGAAGCCGCATCCGCTGTGGAATGGCATTCCGGACAACAGCTGGTTTTACTTCGTGCACAGCTACTATGTGCACGCGCAGGATCCGGCCCACATCGCCGGCGAGACTGAATATGGCGTCGTGTTTACCAGTGCGGTGGCACGCGATAATATTTTCGCCACGCAGTTTCACCCGGAGAAGAGCGCCGCGATGGGTTTGCAGCTATACCGGAATTTCGTGCACTGGAATCCGTAAAGCGTCAGAAGCACCTGTTACCTGAAGCGCCAGTAATACCGTACAGCGATCACCTTTTCGTTCAGAGCCACCAACCAGACTGCGCATCTTTTGCCAAACTGACATGACCTGAGCGCCGACGCCCGGCGTCGGAATCGCTACCTTTTTCCCTTTACACAACCACCACGCTCGTCACGCATATGTTGCTCATTCCGGCCATCGACCTGAAGGACGGTCAGTGTGTACGCCTCAAACAAGGCGACATGGACCAGGCCACCGTCTTTTCCGAAGATCCCGCCGCCATGGCACGTCACTGGGTCAACCAGGGCGCGCGTCGCCTGCATCTGGTCGACTTGAATGGCGCATTCGTTGGCAAGCCACGCAACGAAGCCGCCATCAAGGCCATCATTGCCGAGGTTGGCGACGAGATCCCCGTCCAGCTTGGCGGCGGCATCCGCGATCTGAATACCATCGAGCGCTGGCTCGATGACGGCCTGTCGTACGTGATCATCGGCACGGCAGCGGTGAAGAACCCCGGCTTCCTCAAGGACGCTTGCGCCGCATTCGGCGGCCACATCATCGTCGGCCTCGATGCCAAGGACGGCAAGGTGGCCACCGATGGCTGGAGCAAGCTGACCGGTCACGAGGTGGCGGACCTGGCACGCAAGTACGAAGACTACGGTGTCGAGTCGATCATCTACACCGACATCGGTCGCGACGGCATGCTGCAGGGCATCAATATCGACGCCACGGTCAAGCTGGCCCGGTCGATGTCGATCCCGGTGATCGCCAGCGGTGGCCTGTCGAACATGGCCGACATCGACCAGCTTTGCGCCGTGGAAGGCGAAGGCGTGGAAGGCGTGATCTGCGGCCGCGCGATCTACTCGGGCGACCTGAATTTCGCGGCGGCCCAGGCCCACGCGGACAAGCTGGGCGCGGAGTAATCCAAGCTCGCGCGCCACAACCAGCCGTCGCCGATGCGGGCGACGGCGGGCAAGGAAACTCATGTTAGCCAAACGTATCATCCCCTGCCTGGACGTGACCAATGGGCGGGTGGTCAAGGGTGTCAATTTCGTCGAGCTGCGCGACGCGGGCGATCCCGTCGAGATCGCGCGGCGCTACGACGAGCAGGGTGCTGATGAAATCACATTTCTCGACATCACGGCAACCAGCGACGGCCGCGACCTGATCCTGCACATCATCGAGGCGGTGGCGTCGCAGGTGTTCATACCGCTGACCGTCGGGGGTGGCGTGCGCACTGTGGAAGATGTGCGGCGACTGCTGAATGCAGGCGCAGACAAGATCAGCGTGAACTCGTCGGCCATCGCCAATCCGCAGCTCGTGTCCGACGCAACGGGCAAGTACGGCTCGCAGTGCATCGTTGTGGCCATCGACGCCAAGCGCAGCTCCGCGCCCGGCGAACCGCCGCGCTGGGAAGTGTTCACTCACGGCGGCCGCAAGGCCACCGGACTCGATGCGGTGGAGTGGGCCCGCGAGATGGCACGGCGCGGCGCGGGCGAGATTCTGCTGACCAGCATGGATCGCGATGGCACGAAGAGCGGGTTCGACCTCGAACTCACGCGTGCTGTCAGCGACGCGGTGCCCGTGCCCGTTATTGCATCTGGCGGGGTCGGTGGCCTGCAGGATCTGGCCGATGGCATCCGCCTGGGACACGCCGACGCCGTACTGGCCGCCAGCATCTTCCACTATGGCGAGCACACCGTTGGTGAGGCAAAGGCTTTCATGGCCCGCGAGGGCATTCCCGTCCGGATGTGATCATGGCGAAGAAGTGGTTGAACAAGGTGAAGTGGGACGACAACGGTCTGGTGCCGGTGATCGTCCAGGAAGTCGGTTCCAACGACGTCCTGATGTTCGCGTTCATGAATCGCGACGCGCTGCAACGCACGGTGGAACTGGGCGAGGCCGTGTTCTGGTCGCGCTCGCGCAAGCGCCTGTGGCACAAGGGCGAAGAATCAGGCCACGTCCAGAAAGTGCATGAGATTCGTCTGGATTGTGACGAAGACGTGGTGTTGCTCAAGGTGACGCAGATCGACAGCATCGCCTGCCACACCGGCCGTCACTCATGCTTCTTCCAGAAGTTCGAGGGCGATGTCGAGTCCGGGGACTGGCAGACCGTCGAGCCGGTGCTCAAGGACCCGTCCTCGATCTACGCGGCCAAGCCATGAGCGATAACCTGTCTCAGGCCGATATCCTGGCCCGCGTGGCGGCCACGCTGGAATCGCGCAAGCCCGAAAACGGTGGTGACCCGGAGAAATCCTATGTCGCCAAGCTGTTCAAGAAGGGTGACGACGCGATTCTCAAGAAGATCGGCGAGGAAGCCACCGAAACGGTCATGGCCGCCAAGGATGCACGGGCTGCAGACTTGGCCGACGAGGCCGTTAGCAAGGTGGTCTACGAGGTGGCCGACCTGTGGTTCCACACCATGGTGCTGCTGGCTCGCATCGGTCGGACCCCGGAAGACGTCGTCAATGAACTGGCGCGCCGCGAAGGATTGTCCGGACTGGTCGAGAAGGCCAGCCGCAAGGAGTAGGATACGAGTCACGCGGCCCGAACCGGTTCGGGCGCGGCTTGATCCTGGAGGGCATGATGGCGACGGACTATACCTCGCAAGTCACGACGACCGCGGATGCTGACAGGCTCGATGGCCTGCGCAAGCTCACGCACATTCTTTATGCGCTCTATGCAGTCCACTGGTTCACCGGTGGCATCACGGCGTTGATCGCGATCATCGTCAATTACGTGAAGCGCGACGACACTCGGGGCACGCTCTACGCTTCGCACTTCGCCTGGCAGATCCGCACGTTCTGGTGGTCTATTGTGTGGTTCGTGGTGGGCGGCTGCATGTTCGTCACGGTATTGCTGTTTCCGGTGGCGATCGGCCTGTGGAGTGTTCTGTCATTGTGGATGCTGTATCGTATCGTCAAAGGCTGGCTGTATCTGAATGATCGCAAGCCGATGTATCCGGACGAGCAGTTCTGAGGCGTCCCAAGACGATGGCGGCAAGTCCGGAAGTGACTAGGCATTATTCGGACAAGCTGCAACAAGATCTCCATGAAAACCCAGGACAATTGCATTTTCTGCAAGATCGTGGCCGGCCAGATTCCTTCGAACAAGGTGTATGAGGACGAAGACTTGCTGGCGTTTCACGATATCCACCCCAAAGCGCCGGTACACTTTCTGCTGATTCCTAAATCGCATGTCGATTCGTTGGCCGATTGCGGTCCCGGCGAATCGGATGTGCTTGCTAGAATGATGCTTAAGGTGCCCGAACTGGCACGCCAGGCCGGCTGCAACAATGGATTCCGGACGGTGATCAACACCGGCACCGACGGAGGACAGGAAGTGTTCCACCTCCACATCCACGTGATGGGCGGACCGCGCAGCCAGTGGAAGGCGCCGGCGCCCTGACTGTTCGGGGCAACCAAGGTATGAGTGGACCGGGACGGATGTCGCGGTCCGGTGTCGCGCCGGCAACCGTCGCCCGGCGCGGCCTTTGAGGGACGGAACTACGGGGCCGGGCGGCATATCTTCCGACGCCCGCGGCTTTATCAGGAGCAAGAAATGGGTTCGTTTAGCATTTGGCATTGGCTGATCGTGCTGGTGATCGTCATGCTCGTTTTCGGTACCAAGAAGCTGCGCAATATTGGCCAGGATCTGGGTGGTGCGGTAAAGGGCTTCAAGGACGGCATGAAGGAAGGCAATACCGACGAGCCGGCCACTCCGACTCCGGCCAAGGAACTGCGCGATTCCACCACCATCGACGTCGAAGCCAAGGAAAAGTCGCGTCAGCAATAATTGTCTGACGGAATTTTCTCCTTGCCAGTCACCCTTGCGGCGGCCGCCGCCACGTACGTTGCGACGGCCCGCCATTCCCGTGTCCCTGTTCTGATGTCTGCATGATCGATCTCGGCATTTCCAAGCTGGCACTGATCGGCGCCGTCGCGCTGATCGTGATCGGCCCCGAGCGTTTGCCGAAGGTCGCGCGGACCGTCGGCGCGCTGGTCGGTCGCGCCCAGCGCTATATCAATGACGTCAAGGCCGAAGTCAGTCGCGAGGTGGAACTCGAGGAACTGCGCAAGATGCGCACGGAATTCGAGAACGCCGCGCGCGACGTCGAGCAGACCATCCACAAGGAAGTCAGCGAGCACACCCAGGCGCTTAACGAAGCGTTTGATGGCTCGGCCTCGTCGTCATCGTCCAGCGACACGGGTTCGGGCTATGTGCCCAGCTGGGACAGCGCGCACAAGTCGCACAATGGCCGCAAGAGTTGGCGCGTCAAGCAGGGCGCGCGTCCGATCTGGTTCAAGCGTCAGCAAAACACGCGCATGTGGGTGCAGTCCGGCGCCGCACGCGTGAAGCGCCACCGGCCCGCCAGTGGCCGCAACCGTTCCTTCTTCGAATAAGCATGGCGGGCTCCGCAGACCCCAACGACGAATCCCAGCAGGAAACCTTCATCTCCCACCTGATCGAATTGCGCGAGCGATTGGTCAAGGCGGTGGCGGGGGTGATTATTGTTTTCCTGGCCATGGTCTACTGGGCGCCACAGATCTTCAATCTGTTCGCGGCCCCGCTACTGCATTCGCTGCCCAAGGGCGGACGCATGATCGTCACCGATGTCACCGGCTCGTTCTTCGTTCCGATGAAGGTGACCATGCTGGTCGCATTCCTCATCGCCTTGCCATGGGTGCTGTACCAGATCTGGCAGTTCGTGGCGCCGGGACTTTATCAGCATGAAAAGAAGCTGGTCGTGCCGCTGGTGTCCAGTACCTATGTGCTGTTCCTGTGCGGCGTCGCATTCGCATACTTCCTGGTGTTCCCGACCGTGTTCCACTTCATGGCGCACTACAACGCGCCGCTTGGCGCGGACATGTCGACGGACATCGACAAATACTTGAGTTTCGCCATGACGACATTCCTGGCCTTCGGCATTACGTTCGAAGTGCCGGTAGTGGTGATCGTGCTGGTGAAATTCGGCGTGGTCGAGCTCGAGAAGCTCAAGCAAATCCGGCCTTATGTGATCGTCGGCGCATTTATTATCGCCGCAGTCGTCACGCCGCCGGATGTCATGTCACAGCTCCTGCTGGCCGTACCCCTGATCGCGTTGTACGAACTCGGGCTGCTGATGGCGCGATTCGTCTCGAAACAGCCGCTTGGTGCACCTGCCGAGGGTGAAACCCAGGCAGATTGAGTCCCAGGACATCAGTTAACGGCTGGCAACCCCTGAGACTGAATGCTGCGCATTGCACCAATTTGGTGAAAGTCCTCCCAATTGCTGTTGCTTCATCACAACAAGAAGCGTCGGTAAACCGCGTTTACGGCGAAAAAGACTTCTGGCGAGCAAGGGGGGTGACACATAATACGACGCAGACGTGAAGGTGAATGCGTCGCCCAAACACTTGGGCAACCAAGATTTCCCAATCAGTTGACAAGGAAAGTGTCGATATGAAGATGAAACTGTTTGCTGCTGCCGTCGCCGCTCTGGCCGCTGGTGGCGCCTATGCCCAGTCGAGCGTGACCCTGTACGGTGTGGTTGACGCTGGCGTCGAGTACGCTAACCACCAGCCGGGCGTGTCCGGTAGCCACGACGTCGTGCGCCTGAACTCGGGCGGCATGTCGGGCAGCCGTTGGGGCCTGCGTGGCGTTGAAGACCTGGGCGGTGGCCTGAAGGGCGTTTTCGTGCTGGAAAGCGGTTTCAACGTTGACACCGGTACGTCGGGCCAAAACAACCGTCTGTTCGGTCGTCAAGCCTTCGTCGGTATGCAAAGCCAGTTCGGCACGCTGACCCTGGGTCGCCACCAGACGCCGTTCTATGACTTCGGTCTGGCCTTCGACCCGATGGCCATCTCGTCGAACTACTCGATCACGGCTCAAGCTCCGGAATTCCAGCAACGTGCTGACAACTCGATCAAGTACATCGGTACGTTCGGTGGCCTGACCGGCTCGCTGCTGTACAGCACCGGCTCGAACACGGCTGGCACGGCTAGCGTCTACCAAGGTATCAGCGGCGAAGTTCCGGGTAACTACCACCTGGGCCGCGAGATGAGCGCAAGCGTGATGTACAACGGTGGCCCGTTCTCCGTTGGCGCCATCTATGACGAAACCAACGTTGGTATCGCTGCTGCTGACGGCGCCAAGATCCGCCGCACGTCGATCGCTGGTACGTACGCCTTCGGCCCGGCCAAGGTGTTCGCTGGCTACCGTTACGCTCACGCTCAAGGCGGCGCAGTTCTGCCGGGTGGTGTGAACACCGTTGACGGCGCTGCGAAGATTGCGAACGTCTCGAACCTGTACTGGCTGGGCATGGGTTACCAGCTGACCCCGGCTCTGTCGCTGACCGGCGCCGCGTACTACCAAGACTTCCGCAACACCGGTGCTGATCCGTGGAGCTTCGTTGTGTCGACGGACTACGCTTTCTCGAAGCGTACGGACGCCTACTTCAACGTGGCCTACACGAAGAACAAGGACGGCTCGACTCTGGGCACGTCGTCGGCTAGCCCGGGCAGCCTCGGTGGCTCCGGCTTCGGCACGACTCTGGGTTCGTACAACCAGTTCGGCGCCATGGTTGGCCTGCGCCACAAGTTCTAATTTGACGCGGGTGTAAGCCCGCTTCAGATTGGCTTCAGAACGCCGGCATCCTTTCGGATGCCGGCGTTTTGTTTTGTCCGGGGCTTTGATTGTGTGGGCATGCCAGCGATAGGTTTCGGGCCCGAATCGGAGGCTTCATCCGGTCCGATACTGGATGGCCACCGGCTTGCTGACCGATGACCAAAGCGATGCCGGGCACGCGGACACGGAAGGTGAGTCGCCCTTATGCTGCCGGCCCGGACGGGGTTGGCGAAGGCAGCGAGTCTGTGATCGTAGGGCGCTAGGCTTCTCATCCACCGCAGCAATACCTTCGGAATCCATGTGTGCCGAAGAGCGCCGTGTGCTTCCGGGGGGGGCCGATGTACCCAAACGAATATCTCTCCCAGCCAGCACAAACAAAAACCCCCGTCACTGCTGACGGGGGTTTTTGTATTGATATCTATGCCGGATGACTTACTAGCGAGCAGCGAGCTTGCCTACTCTTCCTCATCCAGCGGCATCGGCCTGCGCGGAGGAGGCGGGCGCTTGCCGATCGTGACAGTGAGTTCCGCCGGTTTGCCGCGTCGAATCACCTTCATCTTCACCTCGGCGCCCGGTTTCAACTGTGCAATCGCGTTGAGCAGGGCGGTGGTGTCCGAGATCGATTGATTGTCGACCGAGACCAGCACATCCCCAGGTTTGACGCCGGCCTTGTCAGCTGGCCCACCCTGGACCACCGCTGCAATCAGCGCGCCTTCCTTGGCTTCGAGCCCGAAAGACTCGGCAATCTCTGGGGTCAGATCCTGCGGCTCCACGCCGATCCAGCCACGTGTCACGCTACCCGTGGAGATGATCGATTCCATGACTTGCTTGGCGGTCGACACAGGAATCGCAAAGCCAATACCGAGCGAGCCGCCGGAGCGCGAATAGATCGCCGTGTTGATGCCAAGCAGATTGCCCTGTGCGTCGACCAGTGCACCACCAGAGTTACCGGGGTTGATCGCTGCATCGGTCTGAATGAAGTTCTCGAATGTGTTGATGCCGAGATGGCTGCGGCCGAGCGCCGAGACAATACCCATTGTCACGGTCTGGCCGACACCAAACGGGTTGCCGATAGCCAGCACCACATCGCCCACCTTCACGTTCTCGATCCGCCCCAGCGTGATCGCAGGCAAGTCCTTGAGCGTGACCTTCAGCACGGCAAGGTCCGTTTCGGGATCGGAGCCCACCACCTTGGCATTTGCCTTGCGTCCGTCGGTCAGCGCCACCTCGATTTCGTCGGCGCCATCCACAACGTGGTGGTTGGTTAGAATGTAACCTTCGGCACTGACGATCACGCCCGAGCCCAAGCTCGACACCGGCTCTTGGCGCTCCGGCAAGCGGTCGCCAAAGAAGAACCGGAACCACGGATCTTCGGCCTGCGGATTATTGGGCGATCGCTTCGATCCGTTCTTGCTGGTGAAAATATTGACGACTGCGGGCATGGCAAGGCGGGCCGCCTCGCTATAGGACCCCGGAGCGGCCGAACCTTCCACACTGGGGACGACCTCTTTTAGCGCCACAATGGGCGAACCCGATTGCACGGCCACCCGCCCGCGCTGCAGCCACTCGGGTTTGAGTGTGGCCACGACGAACCACACGGCCAGAACAACCGTGACAGCCTGAGCGAAGAACAGCCAGAAGCGGCGCAACATATTGGATTTTTGAGCAGAAAATGAAAACAAAAGAGCTTGAATTGTACTTGAACGACCTGCTGCAGGTTTCCCGTTTCAAGGACTATTGCCCGAATGGACTCCAGGTGCAGGGTCGGCCGGAGGTTGCCCATATTGTCACCGGTGTGACGGCGAGCTTGGCGCTGATCGATGCGGCGATCGAAGCCGGCGCGGACGCCATCCTCGTGCACCACGGCTATTTCTGGAAAAATGAGGACGCCTGTATCGTTGGCCAGAAACACGCCCGCCTGAAGCGCCTGCTGGGCGCCGATATCAATCTGCTGGCGTACCATCTGCCGCTAGACAGCCATCCTGAGCTTGGCAACAACGCCCAACTGGGTCTGCAGCTCGGGATCACCCCGACGGGCCGCTTCAGCGATGATCAGTTGGGCTGGACCGGCACGCTGCCGCAGCCCATGCCGCTCAGCGCCTTTGCGGCCCATGTGGGTGGCGTGCTGGAGCGGGAGCCGCTGGTCATCGGCGACGCCGACCAGATGATCCGCACTGTGGGCTGGTGTACCGGCGGCGCGCAGGGGTACTTCGCGGCCGCGGTGGACGCGGGCGTGGATCTTTATATGAGTGGGGAGGTGTCCGAGCCCACCACGCACCTGGCGCGGGAGAGCGGCGTGGCCTATCTGGCTGCCGGTCATCATGCGACGGAACGCTACGGCATCCGTGCAGTGGGCGAACATCTGGCGCAGCGCTTCGGGCTGCGTCACACTTTCATCGACATTCCGAACCCGGTCTGAGCCGGGCCGCAATCATCAGCTGCGCGGGGCTTTCAGGCTGTCGCGAATTTCGCGGAGCAGAACAATATCTTCCGGCGTGACGGCCGGCGCGGCAGGCTCTGCCTCCTTTTCGCGCATCTTGTTGAAGGCACGCACCATCATGAAAATGATGAATGCGAGAATCACGAAATTCACCACGATGGTCAGGAAATTTCCGTAAGCAAATACCGGCACGCCCGCTTTTTTCAGCGCATCCAGCGTTTGCGGGGTGCCTGGGGGGGGATCCGCCAGCATGACAAACATGTTGGAAAAGTCGAGTTTTCCCACGATTCTGCCGATGACAGGCATGATCAGGTCATTAACGACCGAATCGACGATCTTGCCAAATGCCGCCCCGATGATGACACCGACCGCCAGGTCGATGACATTGCCACGCATGGCGAAGGTCTTGAACTCGCTCATCATTCCCATAGCGCTATTCTCCGTTTTGTTGTTCCAGATTAACGTCTGAGTTTGACAGAGACTGCATCATCGCACCCTCGAGTGCAAGTCTGGATGCGGAAATTGCGTCTCCATGACCGATAAAAGCGCGGTCGGCTATCCGTAGTTCGCCTATCGTCGCCAGATGTGCCTCAGGTATAATTTTTTGTTGACGCAAGATTCAATTGATGACATCCCCTGGGGTTTGGAATGAGTGACCAGCAAGACGTGAAGAGCGTGGACAAAGGTCGCCGCAATTGGTTGATCGCGACTTCTGTCGCAGGCGGCGTAGGAGGCGTAGCAGTAGCAGTACCGTTCGTGAGTACCTTTGCACCTTCCGAGAAGGCGAAGGCTGCGGGCGCACCGGTCGAGGCGGACATTGGCGCCCTGAAGCCCGGTGAGATGATGACGGTGGAGTGGCGTGGCAAGCCAGTCTGGATTCTGCGGCGCACGCCGGAGATGATGGCTTCCCTGAAGAAGACCGACGCCGAAGTCGCAGACCCTAATTCCGACGTCCCCTTCACGATGCCGACGCCGGAGTACTGCAAGAACGAAAGCCGTTCCCGTGCCGACCACAAGGACCTGCTGGTCGTGGTTGGAATCTGTTCCCACCTCGGCTGCTCGCCATCCGGCCCATTTCCCGCAGGCGCCAACCCTCAGCTCGGCGCTGATCCCGGCTTCCTCTGCCCGTGCCATGGCTCGACCTTCGACCTGGCTGGCCGCGTGTTCAAGAACAAACCGGCCCCGCAGAACCTTGACGTACCCCCGTACCAGTTCCTGACCGACACCAAGCTCGTGATCGGCAAGGACGAGAAAGGAGAAGCCTGATCATGGCGGCCGAAAAAGAAGTCAAGACTACCGGGCTGCTGGGTTGGATCGACGCCCGCTTCCCAGCCACCCAACTTTGGGAAGACCACCTCTCCAAGTACTACGCGCCGAAGAACTTCAACTTCTGGTACTTCTTTGGTTCGCTCGCACTGCTGGTGCTGGTGATCCAGATCGTCACCGGCATCTTCCTGGTGATGAACTACAAGCCGGACGGCACGCTGAACGCGGCTGGCATTCCAGTGGCATTCGCCAGCGTGGAATTCATCATGCGCGAAGTGCCATGGGGCTGGCTGATCCGCTACATGCACTCCACCGGCGCTTCGGCGTTCTTCGTCGTGGTGTACCTGCACATGTTCCGGGGGCTGCTGTACGGTTCGTACCGAAAGCCGCGCGAACTGGTCTGGATCTTCGGCTGCCTGATCTTCCTGTGCCTGATGGCCGAAGCGTTCATGGGCTACCTGCTGCCCTGGGGCCAGATGTCCTATTGGGGCGCGCAGGTGATCGTGAACCTGTTCTCGGCGATTCCGGTGATCGGCCAGGACCTGTCGCTGTTCATCCGCGGTGACTACGTGGTGAGCGATGCCACGCTGAACCGATTCTTCTCCTTCCACGTGATCGCGGTGCCGCTGGTGCTGCTGGGCCTGGTGGTGGCGCACATCATCGCGCTGCACGAAGTGGGCTCGAACAACCCGGACGGCGTGGAAATCAAGGCGAAGAAGGATGAAAACGGCATTCCGCTCGATGGCATCCCGTTCCACCCGTACTACTCGGTGCATGACCTGCTGGGCGTGGCCGGCTTCCTGATCATCTTCTCGGCCGTGATCTTCTTCTTCCCGGAGGTGGGCGGCTATTTCCTGGAAGCCAACAACTTCTTCCCGGCGGATCCGTTGAAGACACCGCCGCACATCGCGCCGGTGTGGTACTTCACGCCGTTCTACTCGATGCTGCGCGCAACCACGGCGAACTTCCTGCCGATCCTGTGGGCGTTCTTCGCCATCGTGCTGGGCATGGTGTTCCTGCGCACCAAGGATGCACGCATCAAGATGGGTTCGGTGGCGATCCTGGTGATCCTGGCCGTGGGCTTCTATTTCATCGACGCCAAGTTCTGGGGCGTGCTGGTGATGGGCGGATCGGTGATCGTGCTGTTCTTCATGCCGTGGCTCGATTGCTCGCCGGTCAAGTCCATCCGCTACCGTCCCGCATTCCACAAGACGATCCTGGTTGTCTTCGTGGTGGTGTTCCTGATCCTCGGCTACCTCGGCGTGCAACCGCCGTCGCCGGTGGGTGAGAAGGTGTCGCAGCTCGGTACGCTGCTGTACTTCGCCTTCTTCCTGACCATGCCGCTGTGGAGCCGTGCCGGCACGTTCAAGCCGGTGCCGGAGCGCGTCACGTTCCATCCGCACTAAGACGCTGCGCGACCCTACAAGAGGACAAGGACACAAGATGAAAAAGTTGCTTTCGATCTTCGCACTGGTCGGCGCTTGTTTCGCGGCAATGCCCGCGATGGCTTCAGAAGGGGGCTTCCCGCTGGAGCCGGCGCCGCTGGACACGAGCGATGTGTCATCGCTGCAGCGCGGTGCCAAGCTGTTCGTCAACTACTGCCTGAATTGCCACGGCGCGTCGATGATGCGCTACAACCGGCTCAAGGGCCTGGACCTTACCGACGAACAGATCCAGCAGAACCTGCTGTTCTCGGCGGGCAAGGTGGGCGAAACGATGACAATCGCGATGCACCCGAAGGACGCCAAGGCATTCTTCGGCGCGATTCCCCCGGACCTGTCGGTCATCGCCCGCGCTCGCGGCAACGACTGGCTCTACACGTACCTGCGCACGTTCTACCGTGATGACACCCGCGCCACGGGCTGGAACAACCTGGTCTTCCCGAGCGTCGGCATGCCGCACGTGCTGTGGGAACTGCAGGGCCAGCGCGCCGCCAAGTTCGCGGAAGCCGAGGAACACGGCGAGAAGGTGCACAAGTTCACAGGTTTCGAGCAGATCACCCCGGGCAAGCTGAGCTCGCAGGAATATGACCAGGCCGCAGCCGATCTGGTGAACTACCTGAACTGGATGGCCGAGCCGGAACAAAGCCATCGCAAGCGTCTGGGCGTGTGGGTGCTCCTGTTCCTGGGCATGTTCACCGTGTTTGCCTGGCGCCTGAATGCCGCTTACTGGAAAGATGTGAGGTAAGCCTGTGTGGCTTGTCAGGCTGGTTGTAACAGCCTGGCGGTGCCCGCCGAAGGGCCGGCGCGGAGGTTGCAGCAGTGCAGCACCGCGTCGGCCCTTTTGTTTTACGCGACACCGGGCTGCCGTTCGGTCAAGTCGGCTTGGGGGCACACCTTGTATTTGTAACTTATTTGCTTTTCGATAGGGCGTTCTGACAGAATGTCTGCCCTGTCCGACCTAGCTCTGCCAAGTTCGCTGAAGTTATATCGATCTGGCGCACTCCACACCCAAGGAATTCAACCATGATGGTGTTGTATTCGGGTACCACTTGCCCGTTTTCCCAACGTTGCCGCCTTGTCCTGTTCGAAAAGGGCATGGACTTCGAGATCCGCGACGTTGACCTGTTCAACAAGCCGGAAGATATCTCGGTGATGAACCCGTACGGCCAGGTACCGATCCTCGTCGAACGTGACCTGATCCTGTACGAATCGAACATCATCAACGAGTATATCGACGAGCGCTTCCCGCACCCGCAGCTGATGCCGGCCGACCCGGTGCAGCGCGCCCGTGCCCGTCTGTTCCTGTTCAACTTCGAGAAGGAACTGTTCACGCACGTCTACGTGCTGGAAAACGAAAAGGGCAAGGCCGCTGAAAAGAATCACGAGCGCGCCCGCGCCGCGATTCGTGACCGCCTGACGCAACTGGCCCCGATTTTCGTCAAGAACAAGTACATGCTCGGCGAAGAGTTCTCGATGCTCGACGTCGCCATCGCCCCGCTGCTGTGGCGTCTGGATCACTATGGCATTGAGCTGTCGAAGAACGCCGCGCCGCTGCTGAAGTACGCCGAGCGTATCTTCAGCCGCCCGGCCTACATCGAAGCTCTGACCCCGTCTGAAAAGGTGATGCGTCGCTAAGACACATCCGACGTCGCCACCGCAAAGCGTAATGTCTGAAACATCCACCAAGCCCTATCTGATCCGGGCCATTTACGAATGGTGTACAGATAACGGCTTCACGCCGTACATCGCAGTCTTCGTCGACGGCAATACCAGCGTGCCGCGCGAATTCGTGAAGAACAACGAAATCGTGCTGAACGTGAGCTTCGACGCGACCAGCGGTCTCGATATGGGGAACGAGTGGATTACGTTCAGCGCGCGCTTCGGTGGCGTGTCGCGCAAGATCGAAGTGCCCGTGGATAACGTGCTGGCGATCTACGCGCGTGAGAACGGCCAAGGCATGGCGTTCCCGGTGGAACGTAGTATCCCCGAAACCCAGGCTGCGACGGAGCGGGAGAACAACCCGCCGCCGAAGCTCGCCTCGGTCGACAGCGATACGCCGGCGCCGGTAACGGCGGAAGAGGGCGTCTCTCCTGACGACGACCCGACGCCGCCGTCCGTGCCACGCATCGGCGGGAAGAAGCCTTCACTGAAGGTGGTCAAATAAGCCATCGTCAAAGCGGTCCGCTTGAAGTAGAATCGCGGACTGCACCAAAAATGCCGGCTTAGCTCATCAGGTAGAGCAGTTGATTTGTAATCATCAGGTGGCGGGTTCGAGTCCTGCAGCCGGCACCAAGAATTATGTGAAAAGGCCACGCGAGAGCGTGGCCTTTTTGCTTTTTGAGTACCTTATGTCGATGGTCGACGTAATGGGGCGATGTTATGTCGGATGGGGATGTCGACTGTAGCATCTAAAGAGTATCTGGCGGCCAGTGGCGACGTGATAACAGTTGCTTGGCGTCCGCCACTCAACCAACCATCAGTTCCCAATCCCCCTCAATCCGATTCCTCCCCCCGCGCTTCGCCCGATAAAGCATCAGATCCGCCTGCCTGATCAGCGCCGAGAGGTCCTGGCCCACATCCTCCCGGCGTCCGATGGCGACGCCGAGGCTGACCGTCATGCCGAACGGTCTGGCGCTCTCCAGCGTCACCCGGATCTCGCGCAGCTTTTCCTTTAGCTGCTCGGCGAGCCTCAACGCTTCGCCGGGTGTGCTCACCAGCGAAACCACCGCGAATTCTTCCCCGCCAAAGCGCGCGGCCAGGTCTCCGGTACCCAGCACTTCCCGGCACACGGCGCCAACGATCTCAAGCGCCCGGTCCCCCGCGATATGCCCATATGTGTCGTTGATCCGCTTGAAATGGTCGATATCGAACATCACCAGCGCGACGTAGGGTTTGTCGGCTGCAGGGCTTGCGCACAGGTCGCAAGCCCGTGCTTCGAGTGCGCGACGGTTCAGCAACTGCGTGAGCGCGTCCGTTTCCGCCATGGTGGTCAGCTGGGCGATCAGTCGCTGGCGGTCTTGTTCCAGTTGCTGCTTGTCCAGGCTGTAGCGCTTGAGTGTGTGAACGGCCTCGAGCAGCGCTCGGATTTCGCCACGGTAGTTGTTGGGCGATGGCACGCGTACGGAGAGATTGCCGTTCGCAATGGCCAGGATGGACCGTGTGGCCGCGAAGAATGGTTTCAGGATCTGCCGGCGAAACAGCGAATGCAGCCAGATCATCGTTCCCAGCAGCGCGAAGGCGATGGCGAATGCGCCGAGCAGCAGCGTCAGGGTGACGTCGCGGTTGCGGTGCAAGCGCGCGCGGGCGTGGTCGAGAATCTCGTCGCGCAACTGGACGATCGGCAGCATCGTCGGCACATACTGCGCGGCGAAATCACCGGTGGTGATGCCGGCGCCCATCGGACGTTTCGCGCGGCGGTAGACCTTGGTGACATAAGCCAGTCCGGCTTCGCCATACACCATGCCGACACGTCTTACCGCTTCCGGCGCGAGGGTAGGGTGATGGCCGGCGTGCGATGCCAGGAGCGTGCGAAGCTGCTCCACGCGGCCCTCGCTGTTGAAGATGCGTTGCTGCTCCTGTTCGGTCAGTTGCCGGTCCGATGCGAGCGCGCCCGTAAAGCGCGAACCGAGCAGCCCGGCGTGTTCGCGCAGCGCGGCCGCGAGCCGGGCCATCTGCAGGACGTCCAGGACTGCAGCGTCGCCGCTGACGATGTCCCCGATGGTGCCATCGGCGATGCCTGCAATGATCGGGATGACGTTCGCCATGTGGTTAACGGCGTTGTCCAGCAGCTCTGGGGATCGGGTCTGGCGCGGCACCAGCAGTACGTCGTCGGCATGTTTGCGCGCCTCCGCCAGCATGGTGATCGCGTGGGTGGCTGTCACGTAAAGCGCGGCGCACTCCTCGCAGTGGCTAGCCTCGATCGCTGCGTCGAGGTCACGCAGACTGGCATCGCTTTCCTCGCGGGCCTTGCGTAGTGCCGCGATGCGCTGCGCCGGCATCGGTACATCCTCGCCAAGCACGGCATTCATGGGGCCGCGTTCTGCTGATACCTTTTCCATCGCCAGCAGCGCCGCACGGAAGATCTCGAAATCCGAGAGTGCCTGGTCGCTGCGCGAGAATGCTTGCCACTGATGAGAGACCAGCCAGGCCAACAGCATCAGTACGGCAAGGCAGGCACCGGCGGAGACTCTTAGGAAGCGCTGACTGACAGAATATTGCGGAGTTGCTGCCTCGGGCTTCTCTGGTCGCCCGGATGTTGCACACATAAGACTTGAAAATCGGACCTATAGCGATTGGGACCTCAAAATTGCGAAACGGACATTCGTTGTCCGTCCACGAGCGAAACTGAAAGTGACATTTTTGCGAACTCACAATCGAATCCGATATCGGTTACGGAGGCAAGCTTCTTGATGATCGGTGAGATGTGTTCGTGGCACCGGTGTCGCATTTCCACCCATCGACGCAAGTTGTCATTACCACCAGACCCGGCTCCGTGATAATGCGCCGTGCGTCACATATGCCTTTTCCACGAAAGACACTTCCCGTGTGTTGGCCGACTGCGCGGGCGGAAGAATATAGCGGCCAATTGAAGGTTTTGTTGGGGTTCAACTGGAAGGGCAATTGAAATGGATGGAAAACTGGCAAGCTCGGTGAGGGTGTGCCTTGCTGCGGTAACGGCCGTTATCGCAGTAGCGGCCTGTGGTGGTGGCGGGGACGACAATTCGGGCGGCACGGTGATTCGGGTGACGGAAGCCGCCACGCTTTCGACGAAGCAGGTGAACAACAGTATGGTCGCCAATCCAGTCCGCTGGATGCCATCGGTAACCGACACGTGGCAGCTTCAACTCCAGGGAAAACTCGATACGAGTTACAACGTCGCGGTCTACGTGCTCGACCTGTTCGACACGCCACCGTCGACCATTGCATCGCTCAAGGAGCAGGGCAGGCGAGTCGTCTGCTATTTCTCCGCGGGAAGCAGCGAGGACTGGCGCCCCGATTTCCAGAGTTTCCAGCCCTCGGATATGGGCAACGTACTCAGCGGCTGGGCGGGCGAGCGCTGGCTGGATACGCGATCCAGCAATGTGCGCGGCATCATGGCCGCGCGTATGGATTTGGCGGTCTCGAAGGGGTGCGACGGCGTTGATCCCGACAATGTCGATGGATATACCAATAACACCGGCCTGCCGCTCACGGCGGACACCCAGCTCGACTACAACCGCTTTCTGGCTAACGCGGCACATGCGCGCGGTTTGGCGATCGGATTGAAGAACGACGTCGGCCAGCTCACCGATCTGGCATCGTCATTTGATTTCGCGATTAACGAGCAATGCTTCCAGTACAACGAGTGCGGCGGATACTCGGCCTTCACGGCGCAAGGCAAGCCGGTGTTCAACGTGGAATATGCGACGAAGTGGAAGGATGCGACAAAGCGGCCGGCGTTATGCGCCAACGCTGCCGCGCTGAGTATCCGGACGCTGGTGCTGCCGCTGGCGCTGAACGACAAGTATCGGTATAGCTGCGACTGATTCTGGGAGATTCTCAGGCGCCGCCGCGCTTTTCCATCTCTCGCCACGCCAGGAATAATCGCGTGTCGAATTCCAGTTGGTGGTAGCGCGGCTCCATATATTCGCAGAGCCGGTAGAACGCCTTGTCGTGGTCGGTCTCTTTCAAATGAGCGAGCTCGTGCACGACGATCATGCGCAGGAATTCCGGTGGTGCTTCCTTGAACAGCGACGCCACCCGGATTTCCTTCTTGGCTTTCAGCTTGCCACCCTGCACGCGAGAAATCGCGGTATGCAGCCCCAGCGCGTGCTGGGCGGTGTCCAGCCGCGCGTCATAACGCACCTTGTGCAGCGGTGGCGCGCTGCGCAGGTATTCCTGCTTGATCTCGGAGGTGTAGTCGTAGAGCGCGCGGTCGGTCTGGATCGTGTGGCGGTCCGGGTAGCGCCGGGCGATGTGCTCGCCCAGACGGTCGGCATCGATCAGTGCGCGCACCTGCGCGAGCACATCGGGCGGATAGCCGCCAAGAAAACGCATCGGGTCTTTCGCGCCCGGGCGCCACGCTTCATTCACGATGCTCAGTGATGGTGGTGGTGATGCATCCAGCTGTTGTCCATCGAATTCACGAACGACTCGACGGCGTCCTTGTCACCGATGGCATGGCGCATCATTTCGCCGCACTTGCAGAAGCCCTGGTACGGGAGGATGTGCGAGCACGCGGACGTCTTCTGCAGGTACAGGGTGACGGGTTTTGTGCACTTCTTGCACTTGAAACGGAGGGTCAGGGCGGCTTTGCTCATGGAATCGACTGCAATCGGGTTCGATTGGGAAACCAGATATTGTACTTGCCGCGCCCGATTTCATCCGGTGTGGCCGGGGCAGCGCCCGCCCGTTTGCTACACTCCCGCCATTCCCCGACATCCATCCGAACGCGCACCCCAATGGCACAGTACGTTTTCACCATGAACCGCGTGGGCAAGATCGTTCCGCCCAAGCGTCACATCCTCAAGGACATCTCGCTGTCCTTCTTCCCCGGCGCCAAGATCGGCGTGCTGGGCCTGAACGGCTCCGGCAAGTCCACGCTGCTGAAGATCATGGCCGGTCTCGACAAGGAGATTGAAGGCGAAGCCACGCCGATGCCGAACCTGAACATCGGCTATTTGTCGCAGGAGCCGCAGCTCGATCCCGAGCAGACCGTGCGTGAATCGGTCGAAGAGGCGCTCGGCGGGGTGTTCGAAGCCCGCAAGAAGCTCGACGAGATCTACGCCGCCTACGCCGAGCCGGACGCCGACTTCGACGCGTTGGCTGCCGAGCAGGCCAAGTACGAGGCGATCCTGTCCGCCAGCGACGGCAATAACGCCGAGCTGCAGCTCGAAATCGCCGCCGACGCGCTGCGCCTGCCGCCGTGGGACGCCAAGATTGGCAATCTGTCCGGTGGTGAAAAGCGTCGCGTGGCGCTGTGCCGCCTGCTGCTGTCGCGCCCCGACATGCTGCTGCTCGACGAGCCGACCAACCACCTCGACGCCGAATCGGTCGACTGGCTTGAACAGTTCCTGACGCGCTTCCCGGGCACCGTGGTGGCCGTCACCCACGACCGCTACTTCCTGGACAACGCCGCCGAGTGGATTCTGGAACTGGACCGCGGGCACGGCATTCCCTGGAAGGGCAACTACAGCTCGTGGCTGGAGCAGAAGGAAAACCGCCTGAAGCAGGAAGAGGCCAGCGAATCGGCCCGTCAGAAGGCGCTGAACAAGGAACTGGAGTGGGTGCGCCAGAACCCGAAGGGTCGTCAGGCCAAGTCGAAGGCGCGTCTGGCCCGTTTCGACGAACTGAATAGCCAGGAATACCAGAAGCGCAACGAAACCCAGGAGATCTTCATCCCCGTGGGTGAGCGCCTGGGTAACGAGGTCATCGAGTTCGACAACGTCAGCAAGGGGTTCGGCGATCGCATGCTGATCGAGAACCTGAGCTTCAAGGTGCCGCCGGGCGCGATCGTCGGCATCATCGGCCCGAACGGCGCCGGTAAGTCCACCTTCTTCAAGATGCTGACTGGCAAGGAACAGCCGGACAGCGGTGAGATCAAGATCGGGCCGACGGTGAAGATGGCGTTCGTCGACCAGAGCCGCGATGCGCTGGACGGCAACAAGACCGTGTTCGAGGAGATCTCGGGCGGGTCGGACATCCTGACCGTGGGCAGGTACGAAACGCCGTCGCGTGCGTACATCGGCCGCTTCAACTTCAAGGGTGGCGATCAGCAGAAGCAGGTGGGCACGCTGTCAGGCGGTGAACGTGGCCGTCTGCACATGGCCAAGACGCTGATTGCCGGCGGCAACGTGCTGCTGCTGGATGAACCGTCGAACGACCTGGACGTGGAAACGCTGCGCGCGCTGGAAGACGCGCTTCTCGAGTTTGCCGGCTGCGTGATGGTGATCTCGCACGATCGCTGGTTCCTGGACCGTATCGCAACGCACATCCTCGCCTTCGAAGGCGACTCGCACGTGGAGTTCTTCCCTGGCAACTATCAGGAATACGAAGCCGACAAGAAGAAGCGTCTCGGCGAAGAGGCCGCGAAGCCGAAGCGCATTCGGTATAAGCCGATCACGCGCTGATAGGTAAAGCAGTTTTGATTGGCTCCCCTCTCCCACTTGTGGGAGAGGGGAGAAAACCATCCAGCCCTACGCCCTCACCAGCCTTACCCCCTCACCAGCCTCACGAGCGTAATCTCCGAAGGCGCCCCGAACCGCTTCGGCGGCCCCCAGTAGCCGGTTCCACGGCTCACATACACCCACAGGTTGTCATGCCGGTTCAGCCCATGCACGTAGGGCTGCTGCATCGGCACGAACAGGTTCCAGGGCCAGAACTGTCCGCCGTGGGTATGCCCCGACAGTTGCAGATCGAAGCCCGCCGCCGCAGCAGCCGGCGCAGTGCGTGGCTGGTGCGCCAGCAGCACGCGTGCTGCCGCGTCCCGGGGCGCGCCGTCCAGGGCCTGCACCGGATCGCTGCGATGGCTCTCGATGAAGCCCCCGGCCGTGAAGTCGGTCACGCCGCCGAGCACCAGCGAGGCGTCGCCCCGCTCGACCACCACGTGTTCGTTCATCAGCACGCGCAGCCCCAGGCGGCGCAACTCCACGATCCAGGCTTCCGCGCCAGAGTAGTACTCGTGGTTGCCTGTGACCACGTACGCGCCGTGCCGCGCCGATAGCCGCGCGAATGGCGCCGTGTGCGCGGAAAGCTCGCGCACCGAGCCATCGACCAGGTCACCGGTGATAGCGATCGCATCGGGCGCCAGGCTGTTCACGCGATCGACGATGCGATCGATATACGGGCGTTTGATGGTGGGGCCCACGTGGATATCGCTGATCTGCGCGATCGTGAAGCCGTGCAGCGCGTCGGGCAGGTTGGCGATCGGCACGTCCACTTCCTTGACCTTCGCCAGCCCGCGCGCCTGGAAGAAGCCGATCACCGTCACGGCGAGGGCCAGCGCAATCGCGCCCAGGGCGCTATAGCCCGTCAGGCCGGGCGGACGCCAGCCAATGGCTAGCGTCACCAACAGGAAGAGGTCGCGCGCAATGGTCAGCACCAGCAGCGAAGAGAAGAACCCCATCGCCATCATGCCGACCCACGAAAGCTGGTCGGCCCACGGCGTCGATAGTCGGCGCGCCATCAACGCGGCTGGCATCAGCAGGGTCGAGGCGATGAGCCACAGCACGGCAAGGCTGTGGACGATCATTGGCACCGGCAGACCGGGCAGCAGCCGCACGCCGATATAGACATGGAGTAGCGCCACGATCAGCACGGGGATCAGTAGCGAACGTCGGGAACGTATGGCACTCATGGCGGGGGCGCGAAGATGAGATCGTTAGAAAGTGAGGGCGCAGCCGGGGCGCTTCAAGGGGTTTCGAGAGGCGTAACATGAATCGGAGAGCATAAAGATGCACGCCACCATCCCGAAATTCCTGGCCGGCCCAGAGAAGGTGATCTGTCAGATTTCCGTGGTCATCCTGAATGTTTTCGAGGCGGATTGTTCCAGTCTTCGCACTACTTTAGATTCGACCGACGATACGAGCGGTGTCGCATACTGCTCACTCATGCCGGAGATCTCATGTCATTCCCGAAGCGCACGTTCCTGAGCCAGGCACTGATGGCAGCCGCCCTGCTGACGGCGGTCACGCCTGCCGTCCTGGCGGCCAATCCCGGAACCTCGGCCAGCGCGGCCCAGAAGCTGCCGTCGCTGAACTGGCCGCGCAACTTCGACGCCGCGGGGGAGCACATCGAGCTCTATCAGCCCGAGATCGAGAAATGGGAAGGCAACCGGCTGTCGGGTCGGGCCGCGGTGGCCGTTGGCGACAAGGACGGCACGCCCACCTACGGCGTGGCCCGGTTCTCGGCGCAGGCCGATATCGACAAGCCATCCGGGCTGGTTCAGCTCACGCAGATCCAGATCGATAGCGTTGACGTGCCCACACGCCCCGATGCGGCCGACAAGGTGCGCACGGCGCTGATCGGCCGGCTGCCGCCCAAGGGGCTGACCGTCCCGCTCGATGAACTGCAGGCCAGCTACGCGGTGTCGCAGGAACTGGCTCGCGCAACCAGGGTGCCGGTCAAGAACGACGTGCCGCAAATTTTCTTCGCGACCACGCCCACGCTGCTTGTGCATGTCGATGGCGAGCCGGTCTGGCGCGCAGTGGCAGGCACGCAGATCGAGCGCGCGATCAACAGCCGCGCGCTGATGCTGCGCGAGCAGGGCGGCGAATTGTGGCTGCAGGCGGCGGGTTACTGGTATCGGTCGGAATCGGCCGGTGGTCATTGGGATAGCGTGGCCAACCCGCCCGCGGCCGTGCTGGGCGCCGCCAGCAAGCTGCAGGCGGCCAAGGACCAGACCAGGCCCGATCCGATGATGCCTGCCGATGGCAAGAAGCCCGCGCGGCCGCCCACCATATTGCTGGCAACCGGCCCTGCGGAACTGGTGGTCACCGACGGCGAGCCGCAGATGAAGCCGGTCGGCGGCGTCGAGCTGCTGACGGTGGGCAACGCCGATCACGCCGTGCTGCTGGACCCATCGACCAACCAGTACTACGTGCTGATCTCGGGCCGCTGGTTCCGGGCGCCGGTACTGAGCGGGCCGTGGGAGTTCGTCCCCGGCGACAAGCTGCCCGCCAATTTCGCCAAGATCTCGCCGCAGGACCCGAAGTCGAACGTGCTGGTGTCCGTCCCCGGCACGCCACAGGCCCGGGAAGCCGAGATCGCGGCGACGATTCCGCAGACGGCCTCGGTGTCGCGCACCAAGGCCACGATGACCGCGACCTATGATGGCGCGCCGAAGTTCGAGCCGATCACCGGTACGTCGCTGCGCTACGCGGTGAACACCGGCACGCCCGTGATCGAGGTCGATAGCGGCCGCTACTACGCGGTGTCGAACGGCATTTGGTTCACCTCCAGTGCGCCGGATGGCCCGTGGGTGGTCGCGACCGAGGTGCCTTCCGCGATCTACACGATTCCGCCGAGCTCGCCGGTGTACTACGTGACCTATGTGCGCATCTATTCGGTGACGCCGGAAACGGTAGTGGTGGGTTACACGCCCGGCTACATGGGCGTCGTGGTCAGCCCGGACGGCACCGTGGTCTACGGCACCGGCTACGTCTATCCGCCGTATGTCGGCACCTACTACTACGGATACCCGGTGACCTATGGCTATGGCGCCGGGTTTGGCATCGGCGTGGCCGAAGGCTTCGCTTTCGGATTCGCGGCTGGCGCGATCTGGGGCGCGGCGGCTCCGTACTGGGGGCCGTACTGGTGGGGCGGCCCGTACAACTGGAACTACGTGAACGTGAACCAAGCCAACTTCTATGGCCGTTGGGGGCAGGGCACGGTCACGCACGCCGAGGGCTGGAATGCCTGGACGGGCACGCAATGGCGCGGCACGGCCGGCTACGGCTATAACGCCGCTACCGGGGCGCGCTACCAGGGCAGCCGGGGCGCCGCGTTCAATCCGTACTCGGGCAACTATGCGGCGGGGCGTCAGGGCTCGTTCGCCAATCCTTCCACCGGCCGCGAAGGCGCCGCGCGTGGCGGCGTGGTCGGCAATGAGTACAACGGCAACTATGCGGCAGGGCGACAGGCTGCGGGCTACAACGCGCAGACTGGACGCGTCGGCGCTGCGGAAGCGGGCGTCGCGGGCAATACCCAGACCGGGCAGCACACGGCGGGCAGCCGCGGATTCGTCGCCAACCCGGACAAGGGCAATGCCGTGGCCTGGAACAACGGCAATGTCTACGCCGGGCACGACGGCAACGTCTACCAGCACACCGACAACGGCTGGCAGCAGCACACGCCCAACGGCTGGCAACCGGTGCAGCCGAACAACAACGTGCAGGGCCAGCTCGAGCAGCAGCGCCAGGCGCGCGAGGCCGGCCAGCAGCGCTTCAACAGTTCAGCGGCGCAGCAATGGCAAGGCCGTTTCGGTGGCGGCGGATTCCAGGGCGGAGGTGGACGCCTCGGTGGTGGTGGCGGCCACTTCCGCGGGGGATTCCGCAGGTAAGGAGGCCGCCATCAACCAATCGCCATTAGCGGCTGACCACCAGCCGTTAGTGGCGCGGCGACCATTCCCCCTTGCGCACGCCGATGGCCGTGACGAGTCCGTATGAAGTGATGCCGAGCGCCACGCCGAGGAAGTGTCCGTCAAGCCCCATCCCGGCGACGTTGGCCAGCAGCCAGCCACCGCCCGCCGCCAGGGCGATACGACACAGGCCCGCGGCGATCGGCCAACGCATACGGCCCGCACCCATCGACGCGAAGTAGAGCGCCATCCCCAGCCCGAAGCCGCCGAACGCCGGGCCGACCCACGACAGCGCGCGCGCGGCAATCGCGCCGACGTTGGGGTCCTGGGTGAACAGTCCGGCAAACTGGTTTGGCGCCAGCCCGACCGCCGCCCCTACCGTCCCGGCAATCAGCAAGGCGAGCAACGCGCCGACCCAGGCGGTGCGGCGCGCGGTATGCCAGTCACCGGCGCCCACCGCGCGGCCCACCAGGGCTGTCAACGCGGAGCCCACGCCGAACGCGAGCGGGATCATCAGGAATTCGAGCCGCGCGGAGATGCCATAGGCAGCCACGGTCGTGGTGCCGTAATGCCGCAACTGGGCCGTGACGAGAATCGTGGTCAGGTTGGCGACCGATGCGAGAGCGCAGGCCACCAGGCCGATGGAGAGAATCCGGTAGAACAGCGCCTTCGACGGGCGGATGCGCAGCGACGGCACGAAGCCCGCGCCGCCACGGAACACCACATAGGCCATCACCAACGCCGCCCCCCATGACACGGCCGCCAGGGCCGCGCCGATGCCTGCCAGGCCCATGCCGACGCGCTCCGCCAACCACCAGGACAGCACCGGAAACACCACCCACATGCCGCCCAGCACACGTGCTGCCAGCGCGTGGCGTCCGCCACCGCGTAGCACCGATGCCAGCGTATTGGCCAGCCACGCGGGCACCGCACCGGCGCCGAACAGCCAGATCGCGTAGCTCGCCGCGGCTTCGGCCGCCGTCGCGCCGGCCACCGCACCGAACACACTGCGCGGAAAGCCTGCCAGCACGATTGCGAAAATCAGCCCGGCCGTCACCGCGATGATCAGCGCGTGGAGCACCAGCGACGATGCCTCCTCGCGCTTGCCACCGCCGAGCGCGCGCGCGATGGCCGATACCACGCCCCCGCCCATCGCCCCCGTCGACATCTGTTGCAGCAGCAGCGCGAATGGCAGCACCACGGCCCATCCGGCCAGCGATGCCGTACCTTGCCGCGCGGCCAGCCAGGTTTCGATCAGTTGCGCGCCGGCCTGCAGGAACGCCACCAGACTGGTCGGCGCGGCCAGCACGGCAATGCCGCGCGCGATCTCGGTGGCGGGCACCGGCTCGGCAAGGGCCGCCGAACCATCGAGCGCAAGCGCATCAGACTTTTGCATGATCGGCCGCCTCCGAGGATGGTTCGCCAAAACGCGCGCGCAGATATCGACCGGCGCCTGGGCCGGGTTTTACGCGCAGGTCGTCCACGGTGATCGCGCTGCCATCGTCGCGCGTCAGCTTGCCGGCGATGATTTCCTTGCCCTCGCGCTTGTCCTCGAGCACGGTGAGCGGACCCTTCGGATCGGCCAGCCACCGGTCCGCCCAGTCCTTCAGCGTAACGAATACGGGAAAGAAGTCGCGGCCCATCTCGGTGAGCACGTAGACGTGGCGCGCGCCGCCGCCAGGGGCCGGCACTTTGTCGAGCAGCCCGTGCTCGACCATCGTCTTGAGCCGGGCGCTAAGTATGTTCGGGGCGATGCCCAGGTTCTTCTCGAACTCATCGAAACGCAAACTGCCGTAGTAGGCCTCGCGCATCAGCAGAATCGCCCACCGCTCGCCCAGCATCGCCATCGACCGCGCGATCGGGCAAGGCATGGTGGAAAAATCGGTCGGTATCATGTGTCTCCTCGCTCTTTTACTTTCAGGTTGCAAGTTATGACATGGATCATAGCTTGCGAATTGAAAGTTTGCAGGGCGAGTGCAAATCGACGATGCCGTGCGATGTGGAGTTTTCAGCGCTCCTTGAACACGTCCAGCTCCGCCACCGTCTCGCGCAGGAAGCTGATCAGCGCCCGCGTGGCCATCGACAGATGCGGATTCGCAGTGGTGAAGATGTAGAGCCGGTTGCCCAGTCCCTTGGGCTTCCAGTCGGGCAGCACGGGTACCAGCGTGCCGCGCCGCACATCTTCCCAGGTCATGTAGAGCGGCAGCAGGCTGATGCCGTGCCCCTGGCGCACGGCATTCATCAGGAAGGGAAAGTGTTCGGACTGCAGGTACGGCGTGATGTCGACATCCTCGCGTTCCGGGCCGTCGCAGGTATCGCGGCCCAGGGTCAGCAGGAAGCGCCTGGACGTGTAGGGCGGGCAGAGGAAGCGGCAGGCGGCCAGATCGGCGGGCTCCCGGATTGGCGCAATGCCGGCCAGATAGGCGGGCGAGGCACAGAGTTGCCAATGGATCGGGCACACGTCGCGCGCCACCGTATCGAGCGGCGGCTCGGACGTTACCTTGAGCGCCACGTCGATTTCCGCCGCGATCAGGTCGGTCACACGGTTGGCAAAGAACACGCGCAGCGAGATGCCCGGGTGCTTCTCGGCGAACTGCAGCAGCAGCGGGGCGATGAACGCATCGCCCAGGCCGGTGGGCACGCTCACGCGCACATGACCGCGCAGCGTCTTGCCCAGGCTGTCGATCTCGGCCTGCGCGGCCGCCACTTCCTGCAGGATACGCAAGCCGTGCTCGTAGAGCGATTGTCCCGCGTCGGTCATCTCTAGCCGGCGCGTGGTCCGCCGCAGCAGCATCGCGCCGGCCTGTTCTTCCAATTGGCCAAGCTGGCGGCTGATCTGCGAGCGCGTGACACCGCGCCGCCGGCCGGCTTCGGCCAGATTGCCGGCTTCCACGATGTCGACGAAAGCCTGGACGAGATGGAGATCCATAAAGCGCCTGAGTGAGCATTGTCAAGTTTGACGCAACATTGTGATTCCAGTCGGAGGCATTGTCGATGCCAGTAGGCACCGCTACAGTGTTCGGTCAACAAAATGCGCAGACAGGAGACCCCGCATGGCCGCAGACCTCTGGTTCGAATCGTTGCACCGCACCGGCACCGAAGTGCTCGACCGCGGTAATCGGCTGGCGGGTGGCCTGCGGCGGCTGGGGCTTGAGGAGGGCGCGGTGGTGGCCGTGATGCTGCGCAATGACCCGGTGTTTGCCGACGTCGTCTTCGCGTGCCGGACGGCCGGCGTCTACTACTGCCCGATCAACTGGCATTTCACGCCGGAGGAAGCCCGCTTCCTGCTGGAGGACAGCAGCGCCCGCGTGCTGATCATCGAGGCCGATCTGTTCCCGTCGATGCGCGAAGTGATTCCCGCAGGCATGACCGTGCTGACCGTGAACGGCAGCGACGCCGATGCCACCATCACCATCGCCTACGAACCCTGGCTCGCCACGCAATCGCCGTACGACGGCCCACGCGTTGCGCCACGTGGACATCTGGCCTATACGTCGGGCACCACCGGCCGTCCCAAGGGCGTGCTGCGCAGCGCGGTGCCGCTGGGTGAACTCGAGGACCAGACCGCGCGCATGCGATCGGTGGTGGCCAAGGCAATCGGGATCGTGCCGGGGTGCCGTGCGCTGATGTCCGCGCCGCTCTATCACAGCGCGCCCGGTGTCTTTATCCAGAACGCGCTGCAGATGGCCGAGCGCCTGGTACTGACGCCGCGCTTCGACGCCGAGCAGGTGCTGGCGCTGGTCGAGAAGCATCGCATCGACGTGCTCTACCTGGTGCCGATCATGTACGTGCGCCTGCTCAAGCTGCCGCCCGAGGTGCGCGCGCGCTACGACCTGTCGTCGATCCGCTTTGTCGCGTCCACGGGCTCGCCGTGCGCCCCGGAGGTCAAGCGCGCCATGCTCGACTGGTTCGGCCCGGTGATCCACGAAACCTATGCGTCGAGCGAGGCGGGCATGGTCACCGTGGCCACACCCGAGGATGCGGCCGAGCGTCCGGGCACGGCGGGGCGTCCGGTTGATGCGGCCAGCGTGCGCATCATCGACGAATCCGGACGACCCTGCGCGCCAGGCGAAGTCGGGCTCGTGTACGTCCGCCAGCCCGCCTATCCCGATTTCACCTACCTGAACAACGATGCCGCACGACGGACGATCGACGTGGACGGTCGCGTCACGCTTGGCGACATGGGGTACCTCGATGCGGATGGCTACCTGTTCATCTGCGACCGCGCGTCGGACATGGTCATCTCGGGTGGCGTGAACATCTATCCGGCCGAGATCGAGCATGAACTCGTGCGCTATCCCGGAGTGGCCGATTGCGTGGTGTTTGGCGTGCCGGACGACGAGTATGGCGAGCGGCTCCACGGCGTGATTCAGCCCATGGCCGGCACAACGCTCGATCCGGTGGCCGTGATCGACTGGATGCGAGGCCGGCTGTCCGGCTTCAAGGTGCCGCGCACGATCGAAATCGTCGCGCAGTTGCCGCGCGACGAAACGGGCAAGCTGGCAAAGCGCCGGCTGCGCGACCAGCACTGGGCAGGGCGGCAGCGAAGGGTTTGATGGAAGCCGGCCGCGACGGCGACGGCGTCGGCCACTGACAGGCTCCGCTTTCCCGCTTTGCGGGGGAGGGGAGACAACACACATAAAACACAAAGCAGCAGGAGACAACATGCATCGCAGAACCGCCATCCTGGCCGCGGCAGCGCTCGGCCTTGCCACGACCCTGTCATCCGCGTCCGCCGCATGGCCGGATCGGCCCATCAAGCTCGTGGTGCCCTACGCGCCCGGCGGCTCGACCGACCAGTTCGGTCGCGGGATCGCCGAAGGCGTGTCGCGGGAACTGAAGCAGCCGGTGCTCGTGGAGAACCGCCCCGGCGCAAACACGATGATCGGGACGCAGAGCGTGGCGCGCGCGCAGCCGGACGGCTACACGGTGCTGCTGGTCACCAGCGCGAGCATGGTGCTGAATCCGATGCTCTACAAGAAGCCCGGCTACGAGCCGCAGGAGTTCAAGATCATCACGGTCGGCGTGGAAGCGCCACTCGTGGTGGTCGTCAACAACCAGGTGCCGTCCAACAACATCAAGGAGTTCGCGGCTTACGCCAAGGCTGCCAATGGCAAGCTCAATTACTCGTCGGTGGGGCTCGGCAATTCGTTGCAGCTCGCCACGGAGATGTTGAAGACCGAACTCGGCATCGAGATGACGCACGTGCCGTACAACGGCTCGGCCCCGGCGCTGTCCGCGCTGCTGGGCAACAACGTCCAGCTTATGGTCGACGTGGTCAGCACGTCGCTGCCGCATATCAAGGCCGGCAAGCTCAAGGCGCTGGCCGTGACCGGAAGTTCGAGGCTCGACGTGCTGCCCAACGTGCCGACCGTCGCCGAAAGCGGCTACCCGAACTTCCGCGCCGCCACATGGTTCGGCCTGGCGGTGCCGGCGCATACGCCGCCCGAAGCCGTCGCAAAGCTGCAGGCCGCTGCATCGCACGTGCTGACGGAGGCGCAGTTCCGCAACACGTTCAACGCGCTCGGGTTCGTGGTACAGCCGCCGCGCACACAGGCTGAGATCGACCGCTACGTGACCGCCGATCGAGACAACTGGGGCAAGGTGATTCGCGCCAACCACATCACGCTGGATTGAGATTCAGAGGCGCTATCAAAATGATTCTGGCGTCGTTGCGCGGCCTTGCCGTACTACTTGTACTGTCTGCGGCCGCGCCCTTGCAGGGCGCGCATGTGCTCGCAGGCACATGCCGTTCCGCAGGCGGCTCGCATACGAGCCGAAACCCCTGCTTCACCCTAGCCAGAACCGCTTCGCTTCATTGTGATGGCGCCTCTTAGCCTGAATCCTGGGGGACAGCGGGAGCGACGGGCGTATAGTTGAGGGCTGCCGGAGGCGCTGGATGCCTCCGGTAGCCTCTGTCATCTTCCCCCGCTGCCAACGCTCACGCATCGACGCCATGACCGATTCCGCCGAGCCGCCCGATTCGTCCAACTCTTCCGGTTCCTCCGATCCCACCAAAGCCACGTCGCCTTCTGGTGCCGGCAAGCCCCCAGATTCCGCATCCACGCGACACCCGGACCAGCCCGACCGCCTGAGCAAGTTGCGCTTGCACGCGCGCAGCACCGCATTCCGCAAGACACGTCAGTTTGGCCGAATTTCGCGCACCACCATTCGCTATGGTGCGTTCATGTGCGGCGCGGGCTTCGTGGCGTTGTTCTCGATCGTCTTTGCCTATATCGCCGAAGTGGCGCTGAACTGGAACGCGAAGCTGACGACGGCCACGCCGTGGCTGGCGTTCGTGATCCTGCCGTTCGGGCTGGCCGCATTGCGCTGGCTGACCATTCGGCTGGCGCCGCAGGCGCGCGGCAGCGGCATTCCGCAGGTGATCGCCGCCGTGACGCTGCCGCCTGCGGGCGTTGCGCAGACCGTGCTGGTCTCGTTCCGGCAATCCATGTGGAAGGTGTTGCTGACGACCGGCGCATTGCTCGCCGGCGCCTCGGTGGGCCGTGAAGGGCCATCGGTTCAGGTCGGCGCCGCTGCCATGCTGGCCTGGGGCCGCTTGTGTCACGAGAAGCTCCAGTTTCGCATCGGATTTCATCCGAACGCGCTGATCGCGGCCGGTGCGGCCGGTGGTCTTGCCGCGGCATTCAACACGCCGCTGGCCGGGGTGGTGTTCGCGATCGAGGAATTGGGCCGTGGAACGTCGGTGCGTTGGGACAGGCTGGTGCTATCCGGCGTGCTGACGGCAGGCTTTCTGTCGCTGGCAGTGCTCGGCAACAATCCGTACTTCAGCGTCAAGGTGCCGATGCTGGTGCTGCACGACGCCTGGGGGCCGGTGCTGCTCTGCGCCGTGGTCAACGGCGTGATGGGCGGGCTGTTCGCCAAGCTGCTGATCGCGGGGGTGCCGGGCCTGACACCGTCATCGTGGCGCGGCTGGCTGAACGCGCATCCGGTCATGGTGGCGTTCTTCTGCGGCCTGATCGTGGCCGCGCTCGGCTGGGCAACCGCTGGCGCGACGTTCGGCACGGGCTATGAGCAGGCATCTGGCCTGATCAACGGCACGCCACACAGCACGATCTGGTTCGGGCTGGCGAAGTTCGTTGCCACCGTGGTGTCGTATTTCGCGGGCATCCCTGGTGGCATCTTTACCCCCTCGCTGGCCATCGGCGCGGGCATCGGCGACACCGTGTCCCATTTCCTCTCGGGCGCGACCGAGCCGCGCGTGCTGGCGCTGGTGTCGATGGCCGCATTCCTGGCCGCCGCCACGCAGGCGCCGATCACCGCCAGCGTGATCGTGATGGAGATGACCCGCACGCAGGATCTGACGATCTACCTGCTTGCGGCGTCGCTGCTGGCGTCGTTCCTGTCGCGCCAGTTCAACCCGCATCCGTTCTATCACCACATGGGCCACGCCTTCCGCCGCGAGGCAATGTCGATCGGCCGGAAGTCAGCGTCAGCGTCCGCGTGACGCGTGGTTGCCACCGCTGCCAGAGGAAAGGCGCAGTGGTGGCACGGTGGAGCCGCTGTGGCGGACACGGCCACTTTGTCTTAACATGTGCCGCGCGTGGACCGGGGGCTGCAGACCGGCGGCCACGCGTGTGTACCGGCGGCACACTGATACGTCGGCAATCGATGCAATCGGGGAGCAGGGGATGGCCACGCAACGACCAGTCGGCACGCGCTCGACCAGCAGATCCACCAGCAAGGCTTCGACCAGTACCAGTACCAGTACCAGTACCAATAACAGCACGCAAGCCGGGGCGCCGGGCAGCCAGCCTCGGCGCGAAACACCCCGGGCGGTGGACCTTGGTGCGGACACCACCATCTGGCACACGCGCGGATTGCAGACCAACTCCCGTATGCGCATGCCCGTCATGCAGCGCACCCCGTCGCGCCAGCTTCCACCTAGCCCGATACCGCGCCTGATCCTGTGGGCGGTGCTGATCGGCCTCGCGCTGGTATGCTTCAACGCCGTGAAGCACATGCTCCGCTAGCCGCCTCGGCCAATCTGTCGACCAGACGTCACTCCGGTGGACGGGTTTGAACCCTCGGCGCGGGGCCGACTCCAACGCGGAGCCGTTTTCAGGAGTGAGTTTTGAGATTGCCTCTTGCCGGGCTGGCGCTCGCCAGCCTGCTGGCGACGTCCGTCGCCCATGCCGCACCCGCAACACCCGCGAAACCCGCCACGCCTGCCGTAGCTGCCGCGCCGGCCCCCACCGGGACTGACGCGCTGGCCCAGATCCTTGGCACGCTCGAGATCGGCAACCCGCTGCCCGCGCTGCCGGATTGTGCCGATCACCGCACGCCGGATGGCAAGGACGTGACAGCGCTATGCGTCGAGCTGCGCGGCGACGGCACCATGCGCCAGATTGGCGTGCCGCGCGACAAGCGTCCGGTATTCATGGATGGCCCGCACCTGCTGGCATTCGTCGACGGCAATGCGCTGGTGGGCGTGATGGTGCCGACCGATGGCATCAAGTCGCAGGATGCCGCCGAGCAGTCGCTCTCCGCGCGCTACGGCAAGCCGTTCCGCAAGGAAATGGTCGACATGAAGGACAAGGCCGGCAATGCGGTGAAGACCATTCACGCGGGCTGGATGCATCGCCCGCTGACGGTCGAGCTGTACGCGATTCCGGAGGACCCGTCCGAAGGCACGATCGAACTGCTGCTGCCGCAGGCGCGCGCGCTGATGGCCAACCGCGATGCCGCGGTGGCCAAATCGCTCGCGCCACCGGCGTCAGACGCGGCGGCGAAGCCCGGCAAGGGGACCGAGAAAGCCGAGAAGGCCGAGAAGGAGAAGGCGGAGAAGAAGGCGCCCGTCAAACCGGTGAACCCCGGCAGCTGGTAAGGCGTCCGGAGTCGTTGGGCTCGTCAGAGCCCTTCCATCACCTTGTCGAGTCCGCGGACCACGCCGCGCACGGTGTGGACCTTGCGGATCGCCAGCAGTCCACCGGACACGTACGGCTTCGAGCCATCGCCGGCTTCGTGCTTCAGGTGCAGGCGCTGGCCATCGGCGCCGAAGATCACCTCCACGCCGAGCTGGTAGCCGGGCAGCCGCACCGCGTGCACCTGCGTGCCCGACATCGTCGCGCCGCGCGTTTCCTTCGGGCCGTTGACCTCGTCGATCGGCACCACCTGCGCGGCGGCCTTGACCTGGCCGAGCCGGAATGCGAGTTCGCGCACCGTGCCCGACGGCACGTCGACCTTGCCAGCCTTGGCGTAGTCAATGATTTCCCAGTGCTCCAGATGGCGCGCGGCCATTTCGGCAAACTTCTGCAGCAGCACCACCGTGATCGCGAAATTGCCGCAAGCCAGCACGCCACGATCTGCCTTGCGCGCGGCGGCGTCGATTTCCACGTAGTCGTCGTCCGTCAGCCCAGAGGTGCCCACCACGACGTGCGCGCCGCGCGCCAGCGCCTGCAGGATGTTGTGCTTTGCGATGGTCGGCTTGGTGTATTCGACGTAGACGTCGTAAGGCGTCTGGTTTAGTTCCTCGATGCTGGCCACGGCAATGCCCGGAGTGTCGGCGTGCCCCGTCAGTTTCGCCAGTGCCTGTCCCGCCGCGCCACGCGACAGGCCCGCCACCAGTGTCATGTCGGCGGCATGTGCCACGCCGCGTGCCAACTCGCCACCGGCCCAGCCGGTGACACCACCGACGGCAACGCGAATGTCATTGTTCATATTGGTCTCCGCTCTTGAGTACGTAGAGGATAGTGCAGCAGCGCGGTAGGCGCCCGGCAGGGCCGGTTGGCCAGCTTCGCCTAGCCAGCGGCCCGTCGCCGGTCGATCTTCCGCGCCAGCACGATCGACGTCTGGGTGTGATTGACGCCATCGAGCATCCCGATTTCATCGAGCAGTTTGTCGAGCCGCGCATGCGAGTCGCAGCGGATCACCGCCATGTAGTCCACCGGGCCGCTGACCGAATTGAGTTCCTCGATTTCCGGGAAGCGTTGCAATGCGCGCACCACGGCAGGGGATGCCTTGGGCTGCACGGAGAGCCCGCAGAACGCCAGGATCGCGTTGTCCTCCATCTGGCGGCCCAGCCGCACGCCGTAGCCGGCTATCACGCCGATCTTCTCCAGGCGCGCGATGCGCGCCACCACGGTGGTACGGGCGATGCCAAGCGCGCGCGCCAGGTTTGCAGCGCTCTCGCGTGCGTTGGCCTGCAGCAGGGCCAGCAGGTGCCGATCGGTCTGGTCGAGTTCCGCCATGGCTCGCTCTGACGATTCGTCAGTATTAAACGTCGATACGTCGGATTATGCCGGGCTTTCGTCAATCTTGTGGCTACAAAACGTGCGCGTTGCTGCCCATACTTCAGTCACAACGAATGCTTTCCATGACCTTCTGACGGAGCCCGCCATGCAACCCTCAACGCTTGGTCCCGCCGCCGTGCGCGACCTGACCCTGGCTCCACGGCCGCTATCCGTGGTGGTGCTCGGCGCTGGCAAGATCGGCCGTGTGATTGCCGCGATGCTGGCCGCCTCGGGCGACTACCGCGTCTGCCTGGTCGATCACGACGCGCACCGGCTCGACGGCATGCCGCGCCAGATCGCCGTGCGCGCGGGCGATCCAACCGAACCCGGCACCTGCGCGGCGCTGCTGGCCGGCGCTGATGCGGTGCTCAATGCGCTGCCGTTCCATGCCGCCGTCAACGTGGCAAAAGTGGCAGCGCGGCTTGGCGTGCACTACTTCGATCTGACCGAGGACGTGGCCGCCACCCGGGTGATTCGCGAACTGGGGCGGAGTGCGCGTGCCGTGCTGATGCCCCAGTGTGGGCTCGCGCCGGGTTTCATCGGCGTGGTCGGCCACGACCTCGCGCAGCGCTTCCTGCGCGGCGGCGGCGAACTTCTCGATTTGCGGATGCGCGTGGGCGCGCTGCCGCGCTATCCGAGCAACGCACTCAAGTACAACCTGACGTGGAGTACCGAGGGGCTGATCAACGAGTACTGCAACCCGTGCGAAGCCATCGTCGACGGTCGGCGCGTGGAACTGCCCGCGCTGGAAGGGCATGAGACCTTCGCACTGGACGGCGTCGAATACGAGGCCTTTAATACATCTGGAGGGCTGGGCACTTTGCCAGACACCCTGGCAGGCCATGCGCGGCAAGTCGACTACAAGTCGATCCGCTACCCCGGGCACTGCGCGCAGATGAAACTGCTGCTGAATGACCTGCGGCTGCGCGAACGGCGCGAGTGGCTGCGCGAGATCTTCGAGCACGCGATTCCGGTTACCGAGCAGGACGTGGTGATCGTCTTTGCCAGCGCCACCGGGCATCCGCCCGGCGTGAGGGGCGAAGGCAAGCGTGGACCGCTCACGCAGGCATCGTTCTCCGCGCGCATCGGCGGCATGGCGGACTTTGCCGGGATTGGCCACGTCAACGCGATCCAGCTGACCACGGCGGCGGGCATCTGCACGGCGCTCGACCTTGTGGCCACGGGCGTGCTGCCGCAGGCCGGGTTCGTGCCGCAGGAAGCCATGCCGCTCGACCGGTTCCTGGCCAACCGCTTCGGCCAGCACTACTCGCATCATCCGCTACAGGAGACGCTCGCATGAAAGCGCAAGAGATCGCAGCTTGCTGGCAGGCCATGGACCTGCCGCCACCGTGGACGCCAGCCGAAGGCGCCGCGCCAGGCGTGCTGGCCGTGCGTTCGCCGATCGACGGCGAGGTGTTCGGCCAGCTTGCGATGTGTGATGCCGCGCTGGCCAACGCGCGGATCGCGCGCGCCCATGCGGCCCAGACCACCTGGGCGCTGACGCCCGCGCCAGCGCGGGGCGAGGTGGTGCGGCGCTTTGGCGAGGCGCTGCGCGCAAACAAGGATGCGCTCGGGCGACTGGTCTCGCTGGAGTCCGGCAAGATCCTGCAGGAAGGCCTTGGCGAAGTGCAGGAGATGATCGATATCTGCGACTTCGCGGTAGGGCTGTCGCGCCAGTTGCACGGACTGACGATCGCCTCGGAGCGGCCCGCGCACGCGATGCGCGAAACCTGGCATCCGTATGGCCTGTGCGGCGTGATCTCGGCCTTCAATTTTCCGGTGGCCGTGTGGGCGTGGAATGCCGCGCTGGCGCTGGTCTGCGGCAACGGCGTGGTGTGGAAGCCGTCGGAAAAGACACCGCTTTGCGCGCTGGCCGCGCAGGGATTGCTCGATCGCGTATTCGAACGCCACGCGCCACAGTTCGACGGGCTCAGCTGCGTGCTGACCGGCGGCCGCCAGCTTGGCGAGCACCTCGTGCAGCATCCGGCCGTGCGCTTGATGAGCGCGACCGGATCGACGCGCATGGGCCGCGAAGTCGGCATGGCCTGTGCCGCGCATTTCAAGCGGGCGATTCTCGAACTCGGCGGCAACAACGCGGCGATCGTCACGCCATCGGCCGAGCTTGAAATGACGATTCGCGCGATGACGTTTGCGGCGGCGGGCACCGCCGGGCAGCGATGCACCACGTTGCGGCGCGCCTTTGTCCATGCCGATCTGATCGAGACCGTCACCAATCGGCTGCGACAGGTGTTCGCCCGGCTGCCGGTTGGCGATCCGTTGGAAGACGGCACGTTGGTGGGGCCGCTGATCGATCATGCGGCGGGCGATACGATGGCCAATGCGCTGGCGAGTTGCCGTGCCCAAGGGAACGTCGTGCACGGCGGAGAGCGTCTGCTTGGCGACCGCTATCCCCATGCCTGCTACGTGCGGCCCGCGCTGGTACTGACCGACGCGCAGCACGACACGATGCTGACCGAGACGTTCGCGCCGATTCTCTATCTGATGCCATACACCTCGCTGGATGAGGCCATCGCGCTCAATAACGCAGCGTCGCACGGGCTGTCGTCGTGCATCTTCACCGAGTCGTTGCGGGAAGCCGAGCGGTTTCTGTCATCGGCGGGCAGCGATTGCGGCATCGCCAACGTCAATATCGGCACCAGTGGCGCGGAAATCGGCGGCGCCTTTGGCGGCGAAAAGGCGACCGGCGGTGGTCGGGAATCAGGCTCGGATGCGTGGAAGGGCTACATGCGGCGTGCCACGAACACCATCAACTATGGCGATGCGTTGCCGCTGGCACAGGGTATCCGCTTCGACGTTTGATCGGATATATGTGCGGATGTGTGAGTAAAGCGCACGTATATACATGCGCGAATACGTTGCGAATCGTAACAAGGGTTACAGCAGCTTGACGCTGTATTACCAGACCCACCCGTATAACGTTCTTGCAGGTAGCAGCATCACTACAAGGACGCGGAAATGAAAAAAATATTGATGGGTTTGGCAGTGGCTGGCGCAGCCATGCTTGGCGGTTGCGCGGTGTACCCCACGCCGTACGGACCAGCCGTGGCACCGGCGCCGATCGCTGTGGCCCCCGCGCCGGTCTATGTGGGTCCGCCTGCCGTGGTGGTGCGGCCGTATGGCGGTTACTACGGCTACTACGGCCGTCGCTATTACCACTGGTAAGGCGAATGGCGGGCACATCCCTCGTCCACCATCGGGAGAGGGGTGTACGTGGCTGGCGTCAGCGCTTCAATCTTCCGCGCTGTTGTTCAGCCCACCCCAGCCGGGCGCGAGCTTTTCGCCGATCTCGCGCAGATCGACCAGGTCGAGTACTCGTCCGACCGTGTGGTCGACCAGTTCGTCGATTGTCTGTGGCTTCTGGTAGAACCCGGGCACCGGCGGGAACACGATCCCACCCATTTCCGTCACCGCGGTCATATTGCGCAGATGCGCCAGATTTAGCGGTGTTTCCCGCACCATCAGCACCAGCTTGCGCCGCTCCTTGAGCGTGACGTCCGCCGCGCGCGTGATGAGGTTGTCGGAAAGGCCGTGGGCGATTGCCGCGAGGGTGCGCATCGAGCAGGGCGCCACGATCATCGCGTTGGCGCGGAAGGAACCGCTGGCGATCGTCGCGCCGATGTCGCGCACGTTGTGAACCACATCGGCCAGCGCTTCCACTTCGGCGCGGCCCATGTCGAGTTCGTGCTGCAGGTTCATCACGCCGGCGGGCGACATCAGCAGATGCGTTTCCACATCGGCCACCCCCTGGAGCGCTTGCAGGAGCCGGACGCCGTAGATGGCGCCCGTCGCGCCCGTGATGGCGATGATCAGCCGTTGCGGCGCGCGGCCGTTGGTCACAGGCATGATGTGCTGGAGCGCGAAGGCCGTCAGGCCATCAAGCCTTCAGCAGCGATTGCAGTTCGCCGTTCTGGTACATCTCCATCATGATGTCCGAACCGCCGATGAACTCGCCGTTCACATAGAGCTGCGGAATCGTCGGCCAGTTGGCGTATTCCTTGATGCCCTGGCGGATCCCTTCGTCTTCGAGCACGTTGACCGTGGTCGGGGCGTCTACGCCACATGCCTTCAGGATCTGGATGGCCCGGCCCGAGAAACCGCACATCGGAAATTGCGCGGTGCCCTTCATGAACAGGACCACGGGGCTGCCCTTCACGATCTGGTCGATCTTCTGCTGTACGTCACTCATGATTGATATGCGTTCTGGTTGCGCGCGGCGCCAGGCTGGCACCGCTGAAATGGGGGGAGCGGTCCGGATTTTACCGGATTCGGGCCCTGCCTTCAGGTAGGGGTATTCGGGCTGGAAATCAACCGCGCAGGCGGCCACCGCTGCAGCGCTCGAGCCCGGCCAGATCGCGCGTGGTGAAGACCTCGACAAAGCCCGCCTCGGCCAGCTGCGCGCGCATGGCGGCGCCCTGGTCGTAACCGTGTTCCATCAGCAGCCAGCCGCCCGGCAGCAACCGCGCGGTGGCGCCCGCCACGATGGTGGCCAGGTCGCTCAGACCGTCTTCATGATCGGTCAGCGCGTCGATCGGCTCGAACCGCAGGTCGCCTTCCACCAGATGGGGGTCACCCTCCGCGATGTACGGCGGATTGCTGACGATAAGGTTGAAGCACAATCCGACCGGCAAGTCCTCATACCAGTCGGAAACCAGGAATCGGATGTTCTCGGCCTGAAGCGCGCGGGCGTTGTCTTCGGCCACCATCAGCGCGCCACGGGAGATATCGGTGGCCCAGACTTCGGCGTCGGGCCGCTCGCGGGCGATCGTCACGGCCAGGATGCCCGAGCCCGTGCCCATGTCCAGCACGCGTGGCGCCTTGACGTCGGCAATGCGCGCCAGCGATGCCTCGGCGGCCACTTCGGTATCTGGACGAGGGATCAGCACATCGGGGGTGACGCGGAAGGTACGGCCGAAGAACTCACGCTCTCCAATCAGATAGGCCATGGGTTCCCCGGTCAGCCGGCGGGCCAGCAACGTGGCAAATGCATCACGTTTTGGCGCGTCCAGATGGTCGTTGTCACGCGTGATCAGCTGCGTGCGCGTGAATCCCGTCACATGCGAGAGCAACATGCGGGCCTCCAGCACCGGTAGGCCGGCGATGGCTGCGAGGGTCAGCGCCTCGCGCAGCGTGGGGGCGGGCGGCAGCGCGCCCTGAGGACTCGGGGACATCGGCTTACTACTGACTTCGACCATCTGGGGAACCGGTACGCCAGTTTGCAAAAAACCCCGTCGGAACATCCCGACGGGGTTTTGCGCGGCATTTTGTGATTAGCGCCTAGTGTAAGCCGATTCCGGCCCCACCGCGCGCTGAATCACGTAGGGGATTTACTTGTTGACGGCGTCCTTGGCCTTGTCGGCGGTGGAGTTGACGGCGTCCTTGGCTGCATCCTTGGCGGCGGACATGGCGCTGCCGGCATCGGCCTTGGCCTTCTCGGCGGCAGCCGATACATCGGCGGCGGCATCGCTGGCGGCAGCCTTGGCGGCATCCGCGGCATCCGATGCAGCGGCGGCTGCGCTGCTGGCGGCGGCCTTGGCCGATTCCGCTGCGTTCTGCATCGCGGCGTCGGTATTCGTTTGCGGAGCCTCTTCCTTCTTGCCGCAGGCGGTCAGGGCGGCGGTGATCATCAGCAGAGCGAGCAGTTTTTTCATGATTTCATCCTTGTATGTCTGTTGGAGGAGTGAACTTCCATCCAGACTTCGGAACCCTTGAGCCTTGAAAGTGACGCATCGGGGTGGTCTGGTCGAAATCGATTATAGACAGTGCGTCTTTCCCGGCTAGTGCTGTTTCAAGCATTTACCTCAGTTACATATTCAGGATTCCTCACCCAGGGCGGCCAACTGGTCGGCCTGGTGCTCGGCGGAGAGTGCGGAAATCAGCTCGTCGAGGTCGCCATCCATGATCATGTCGATCTTGTAGAGCGTCAGGTTGATACGGTGGTCCGTCACCCGGCCTTGCGGGAAATTGTAGGTGCGGATGCGGTCGCTGCGGTCGCCAGAACCGATCAGATTGCGGCGCGTGTTGGCCTCTTTGGCCTGCGCCGCGCGGAGCTGCATGTCCTTGATGCGCGCGGCCAGCACCTTCATCGCTTTTTCCTTGTTGCGATGCTGGCTTCGGTCGTCCTGACATTCGACCACGATGCCCGTCGGCAGGTGGGTCAGGCGCACGGCGGAGTCAGTCTTGTTCACGTGCTGGCCGCCCGCGCCCGACGCGCGGAACGTGTCAACGCGCAGATCCGATGGGTTGATCTCGACTTCCCCAACCTCGTCCGCTTCCGGCATGACGGCCACGGTACAGGCCGACGTATGGATGCGACCCTGCGATTCGGTGGCCGGCACACGCTGCACGCGATGGCCACCCGACTCGAACTTGAGCCGGGAAAACGCGGCATCGCCAGCGATCCGGACGATCACTTCCTTGTAACCGCCAAGGTCCGAGGGCGACTCGCTCATGATCTCGACCTGCCAGCGCCGACGTTCCGCATAACGCGTGTACATGCGGAGCAGGTCGGCGGCGAAAAGCGCGCTTTCCTCGCCGCCAGTGCCGGCGCGGATTTCGAGCAACAGGTTGCGGTCGTCGTTCGGATCCTTCGGCAGCAACAGGGTCTGCAGCGAGTTTTCGAGTGACTGGAGACGCTCGCGGGCCGCGTCGATTTCATCGGCCGCAAACTCCTTCATCTCTGGGTCGTCAAGCAGCGCCTGCGCCGTGGCCAGGTCATCCTGGGCCTGGCGATACTGGCCGTACTGCTCCGCCACCGGCGACAGCTCGGCATGTTCGCGCGACAGTTTGCGGTACTGGTCCATGTTCGCCGTCGCGTCTTCGCGGGCGAGCAGGGCGTTGACTTCATCGAGTCGTTCGGCCAATTGGTCGAGCTTGGTGGAAATGCTGGCTTTCATCTTGGCGGAGGAATTCGGAGTCGCGGGGGGCATTGGCGGGCCGCGCAGATCGACACGCGGATGCCGGACGCTGGCGTGCGCCAGCGTTGAAGCGGGGAGCGGCTAGCGCTCGGAGTGGCTGCTGTGGCGGAACAGGCCCGGCACCAGGCGCAGCAGCGCCTCGCGGTCCTCGCCCTGGGTGTGGTTCAGCGCGTGGGTCGGGCCGTGCAGGAACTTGCGGGTCAGCGCGCCAGAGAGCGCCTCGAGCACGGCCGCGGGGTCGTCACCGCGCGCCAGCATCCGGCGCGCGCGTTCGACTTCGGCCTGGCGGATCGCCTCGCCCTGCGATTGCAGTTCGCGGATGACGGGCACGACGCTGCGCGTCTCCAGCCAGTGCATGAAATTCAGCACGCGGGAATCGATGATGGCCTCGGCCTGCGCCACGGCAGCCTGACGCAGCGCGTTGCCTTCGCGCACGACGGCGCCAAGGTCGTCGACGGTGTACAGGAACACGTCATCCAGGCGTGCAACTTCAGGCTCCACGTCACGCGGTACGGCAAGATCGACCATCATGATCGGGCGATGCTTGCGGCGCTTGACCGCGCGTTCGACCGCGCCCAGGCCGATGATCGGCAGCGAACTCGCGGTGCAGGAGACGACGATGTCGAATTCATGCAGACGGTCGCCAAGGTCCTGCAGGCGGATCGCCTGGGTGGTCAGCCCCTGCTCGGACAACTGTTCGGCCAGCTTTTCGCCGCGTTCGACGGTACGGTTGGCCACCACGATCTGGCGCGGCGTCTGCGCGGCGAAGTGCGTGGCGCACAGTTCGATCATCTCGCCGGCGCCGATGAACAGCACGCGCTGCGTGGAGACGCTCTCGAAAATGCGCTGCGCCAGGCGAACCGCAGCGGCCGCCATCGACACTGAATGCGCGCCGATCTCGGTCTGGCCGCGGACTTCCTTGGCCACCGCGAACGTGCGCTGGAAAAGCTGGTTCAGGTACGTGCCCAGCGCGCCGGCCTCACCGGCGGTGCGCACCGCATCCTTCAACTGCCCCAGGATCTGCGTTTCGCCGAGCACCATCGAGTCCAGGCCGCTGGCCACGCGAAACGCATGGCGCACGGCTTCCGACTGGGGCAGCGCGTACAGGTGCGGCGCCAATTCAGAAGCGGGGACGTTGTGATGCTGCGCCAGCCAGCGCAGCGTGTGCTCGAAACCTTCCTCGCCCGGCTTCAGCACGTCGGTCGCGCAGTAGATCTCGGTGCGGTTGCAGGTGGAGAGAATGGCGGCTTCGGTACCGTTGCGACCCGAGAGGTGGGTGCGCAGTGCGCCAAGCGCGGGTTTGATCTGCTCAAGCGGAAACGCCACACGTTCGCGGAGCGAGACGGGTGCCGTGGTGTGATTGATACCGATCGCGAGCAGTTGCATTTGTGGGGTTTGCGTGCCATCCGGAACTTCGCCGGAAGCGATGGTCATTATACCGCTCGGCTGCAAGGTTGCAGGAATCGAGGCGATTTGTTCCACCTGCAGTATTGTTATGCCGTGGCCGCCGGAAAGTGGCCGAAACGACACGAATGACACGGAGGAAGCGGATGCTCGGCTTGGCGGTGGTGGGCGCAGTGGTTGGACTGGCGGGGCGGCAGATGCATCCGTCCGGACGCGTCGTCAGCCTGCCAGCCGCGCTACTGCTGGGCGCGGCGGGTGCGCTGGCCGCTTTCTACACCGGACGCGCGGCGCATTTGTTCACCGATGGCCAACTGCTTGGCTGGGGTGCGGCGATCATCGGCGCGGCCGTGCTCGTGGGTGTCTGGGGTGTTGCGCGTCCGCGTCGGTAACGGGTGAACAGACGAAAAAGTCAGGAATCTCCGAGCATTTTTGTCGGGATTCAAGCCTTTGCATCAAGGAATCGACGCAGGATCGCCCCGGAGTAGTGACTGGCGACGTCACGTAGAAATGACGAAAAATCCACATGCGCGGTGTCGTCGGCCCGGTCCGAGATCGTTCGCAGTAGCGCGTAGGGCACGCCATATTCGTAGCAAATCTGCGCCAGGGCGGCGCCTTCCATTTCCACGGCCTGCAGCGCCGGCAATTGCTCGCGCAATCCGCTGACCGCCGCCGGCGAGCCGATGAACTGGTCGCCGCTGGCGATCATCCCCACGTGCAGGCGCGGATCGCGCACCCCGAAGCGAGCCAGCACGCCATCCGGGACTTCAGTGGCCAGATCTTGCCGAAGGAAGTCCTCGGCGGCCTGGCGCAAAGCGCCGGTGAGGCCGGGATCGGCCGGGAATTCGGTCCGGGCGAGCAACGGCACTTCGTGGCGCGGGAACAGTGGCCGGGCGTCCAGATCATGCTGGACGGTGCGGTCGGCCACCACGATATCGCCCACCCGAACCTCCGGGCCGACACCGCCGGCCAAGCCGGAGAAGACGATCTCGTTCACACCGAACTCGCGGATCAGCGTGACCGTCGTGGCCGCCGCGGCCACCTTGCCGATCCGTGCCAGCACCAGCACCACCGGCTGGCCGTGCAGCGTGCCGCTGTAGTAATCGCGCATCCCGATCGTGCGCTTCGTGGCGCGCGCGTCCTCATGGCGCATGGCGGCGATCAGCCCGTCGACTTCATCGTGCAGGGCGGCAAGAATGCCGAGGGTCATGGCAGGCAGGGCGGAAAACGCGGGAAACGAAGAGAGCGCCAGCATACCGGTGTGCCGACGGGGGCGAAAGGTCCGCGCGCCGTGCATATCAATTGGTCATCAATTGGTGACAGCGATGCTTTGGCCGAGCGCGTTTTTGTTACATTGCGATCCATGCCGACATTCGGGAGATCGACGGTTTGGAAACCTTCTCAAATCGCCGCGCCGCGCAGCAGGCGCTTGCTGACTGGTGTGCCCAGGGTCGCCTCGATGCGGCGGATCTGAGCACGGCCTGGGCGCCGACGCTGCCCGATCGCATGGACTGGCGCCGCTGGCTCGACCGCGCGCTGCTGATACTGGGGACGGCGCTGCTATGCGCCGGCGTGATCGTCTTCTTCGCCTTCAATTGGGCGGCACTCCACAAATTCACCAAGTTCGGGCTGCTGGCGGCGTTGCTGACCCTGCTGGCGGGCTTTGCCTCGTTGCGCCCGACCGACGATATGGCGGGTCGCGCCGCGTTGGGCGGCGCGCAGATCATGTCCGGCGTGCTGATGGCCGTGATCGGTCAGACCTACCAGACCGGCGCCGATGCCTGGCAGCTCTTCGCGCTCTGGACGCTGCTGGCGCTGCCCTGGGCGCTGGCCGCACGGGCTGCGCCGCATTGGTGGATCGTGCTGGTTGTCGGGAACGTAGCGCTGCTGCGATATGGCAGTGTGCGACTTGGCGTGGGCGGCATGTTCGAGTTGCTGTTCTCGGCGGACCATGCGCGCGAAACGATGCTGTTCCTGCTGGGTGCCGCGGTGGTCCAGCTAGCACTCTGGTACGGGCTGGCCGCCCGCGCGGGTAGCTGGGGCTTCCGGGGTGTCACCGGTCCCCGGCTGATCGGCATCCTGGCCTGCGCCTACGCGGGCTGGGTCGGGCTGATGAGTCTGCTGACCAGCCATGTCGAAGGCTCCGGCCTGCTGATCTGCATGGTGGCGCTGGTCGCGCTTGGCGCGTGGTTCCGCTGGCGCGCTTTCGATATCGTCGTGCTGAGCCTGGTTTGCCTGACCGGCATCGGCGTCATCATCTCGGCGGTTGGCCGCTGGCTGATCGATGCCTATGGCGACTTCGGATCGTTCCTGTTGCTCGCGCTGCTGACGGTCGGCCTGGCCGTCGTTGCTGCTACGTGGCTGCTGCGCGCATGGCGCGAAAAGAGCGGGAGGACGGCATGAGTACCGAACCATTCGAACGCCTGCTCTGGCAGCAACTTGCTGCTCGCGGTGCCGTGCAAGGCGAGTTCACGCCCGCGCTTCGCATGCCGTGGCCGATTCGCCTGCTGATGGGCGCGGCGGGCTGGCTCGGCGCGCTGTTCGCCCAATTGTTCCTGCTGGGCTCCGTGTTCGCCGTGACGCGGGGCAACGGCCCCGCTATCGCCATTACCGGGTTGCTGATGATTGGCGCGGCGATCCTGATGTATCGCACCACCAGTCAGGACAGCGCGCGCATCGCGCTGGGCCAGTTCGCGCTGGCCGCGAGTCTGGGCGGACAGGGCATGGTGATCGTTGGCGTGGGCGAGAGCCTTGGCATCGATCGGCTTTCGCAGACCGCTGTGTTCTGGCTGGGTGTGACCGCGCTGGAAGCCGTGCTGTTCGTGATCGTGCCGAACCGGCTGCATCGGTTCGTGGCGGTGACTGGCGGCTGGTCGGCAGCGACCATCGCGCTGTATATCGCGCTGGGCGGCTCCATGCGGAATCCGTTCCTGATGATGCCGCTCACGGTGGGCCTCCTGGGCGTGCTGGCGATGGCTGCCGTGATGGTCTTCGTGTTGAACGAGGCACGCATTGCGGCACGCGGGACACATGCGCTCTGGGAGCCCGCCGCCGACGCCACGTTGGTGTTCGGCCTGTCTTCGGCGCTAATCATCACTGGAACCGCGCTTCCGTCCGAGTTCCTGTTCGATGGCATCAGGCATTTGCAGACTCCCGGCAACTGGGTGCCCGGCGTGTTGGTCGGCGTCTGCCTGGTTGGCTTCGCGCAGATCGAGGGCGCGCGCATTCGCTGTGATGCCGGTATTCGTATCGGCCTGATGGTGCTGGCTGTGGCGTTCAGCGGCCTGATGGTGATGGCGCCGGCGGTCACGGCCGGCGTGCTTGCGCTGGCCATGGCATTGCGGCGCGCGTCGTTGCCGTGGATCGGGCTGGCCATCGCGGCGATTCTGCTCGGGTTTATCTGGTACTACAGCACGCTGCAGTGGACGCTGCTCGTCAAGTCGGTCACGCTCGCCGCCGCTGGCGTGTTGCTGCTGGCCGCGCGGCTTGCGCTGACCCGTATGCCACGCAAGGAGGCCATCGCATGAAACGCTGGATCATGATTGGATGGCTGCTGACCATCGCCGTGGCTGTGGCCGGCATCGTCGGCAAGGAGCGCGTGATCTCGCGTGGCGATGTGGTCTATCTGCGGCTGGCGCCGGTCGATCCACGGTCGCTGATGCAGGGCGACTACATGGCGCTGAATTTCGCCATCGGCATGGAAGTGTCGGCCGCGCATGGCCAGGATCAGACCGAGAATCGCCGTGACGAACTGGTGGTGATTCGCCGCGACGCCAGCAACGAGGGGCACTTCGTGCGCCTGCACAAGGGCGAGGCGCTGGCTGCCGGCGAGCAATTGCTGCGCGTGCAGAATGTCGCGTCGCGCTGGGGGCGGTCGAACGTGCAGGTATCGACCGATGCCTGGTTCTTCCAGGAAGGGCATGCCGAGCGCTTCTCGAAGGCGAGGTTCGGCGAGTTCCGGGTGGATGCCAGCGGGCAGGCCCTGCTGGTGGGAATGCGCGACGACAAGCTGGCGCCGATGTAGTGAGCGAGGCGCTGCAAGGGCGCCTCGTCGGCCTGCCGCGTCGTGATCCTGCTTCACGTTTGGCGCGGTGTTCCTGCTGTCCGCTTCTCGCGCACGCCGGAGGGCAAGGCCACCGTGGCGGCCTTCATGGACGCCTACAACAACATGGTCGTCTCGCTGCGCAACTACAAGGCGCAGGATGTGAAGGGCGGCCTGGGTCGCGGCGGCCAGCTCCAAGTCGGCTCGTAACGTCGATACCCTTCGGCGGAACTGGCCGAAACAAAAACGCCCACAACCTTGGAGGTTGTGGGCGTTTTTTATGGTCCGGGACCTCGGGAGGCGTCCCGAATGGCTTAGACGTTGAACAGGAAGTTCATCACGTCGCCATCGTGCACCACGTATTCCTTGCCTTCGGCGCGCATCTTGCCGGCTTCCTTGGCACCATGCTCGCCCTTGAACGCGATGAAATCATCGTACGCGATCGTCTGCGCGCGGATGAAGCCGCGTTCGAAGTCGGTGTGGATCACGCCCGCGGCCTTCGGGGCAGTGTCGCCCACATGGATGGTCCAGGCGCGCACTTCCTTCACGCCAGCGGTGAAGTATGTCTGCAGGCCAAGCAGCTTGAAGCCGGCGCGGATTACGCGGTCCAGGCCGGGCTCTTCCATGCCCAGGTCGGCCAGGAACTCGGCCTTGTCGGCGTCGTCCAGATCCGCGATCTCAGCCTCGATGGCGGCGCAGACGGCCACGACCGGCGAACCGGTGGTCTTGGCGTACTCGCGCACGGCGTCCAGGTGCGGGTTGTTCTCGAAACCGTCTTCACGCACGTTGGCCACGTACATGGTCGGCTTGGCGGTGATCAGGCAGAACGGGCGCAGGGCTTCCCATTCTTCCGGCGCGAGGTCCAGCGTGCGCACGGCCTTGGCTTGGTCCAGCACTGCCTGGGCCTTTTCGAGCACGGCCACCAGGCGCAGGGCTTCCTTGTCGCCGGCGCGGGCTGGCTTGATGTAGCGGGCCAGGGCCTTTTCCACGGTGGCCAGATCGGCCAGGGCGAGTTCGGTATTGATGACTTCGATGTCCGACAGCGGATCGACCTTGCCGGCGACGTGGATCACGTTGTCGTCCTCGAAGCAGCGCACCACGTGGGTGATGGCGTCAGTTTCGCGGATATTGGCCAGGAACTGGTTGCCCAGGCCTTCACCCTTCGACGCGCCAGCCACCAGACCGGCAATGTCGACGAACTCGACCGTCGCCGGCAGGATGCGCTCGGGCTTCACGATCTCGGCCAGCTTGGCCAGCCGCGGGTCCGGCACTTCCACGACGCCCACATTGGGTTCGATGGTGCAGAACGGATAGTTCTCGGCGGCGATGCCTGCTTTGGTCAGGGCGTTGAACAGCGTGGACTTGCCGACGTTGGGCAGGCCGACGATGCCGCATTTGAGGCTCATGGTAAACCTTTGAAGTCAATGGCTTACGACTGCCTGGCGCGCGGCTTGTCGCGTGGTGGGCGCCAGTCGATGACAGTCGGAAGTGAATTCGGGGAAGTGACGAGCAAGCACGGATCGCGGCGTTGGCTCACGGATCCTGCGCGTGCTTCATGCACGAAAGGGGCAATTGTAACCCTAGTAACCGTAGTAACCCTATCGGACGCCTTGATTAGAAAGGGTTTGGGCCAGACGGCCGCAGTGTTGCCGGGTGATGCATGGCCCGGCCGATGCCCGCGCGGGTAACCGGAAGGTACGGTTGACCGTCTTCTCGCCGCTCAGATGCGGCGCCGGACCATTGCTCGGATCGGCATGGCGCGATCGGACATCTTGCGGAAGATCAGAATGACCGCGACTCCGCACGCAATGCCCGCCAGCACATCCGCCAAGTAATGACCACCCTGCGTCGGTGTCGAAGCAATCATGACGATGTTGAGCATGACGGCGAGGGGAAAGACTGTTGGCAATCGTCGCAGCGCATAGGTGCAGATAATGGCCACCATCGTATGAAAGGAGGGCAGCGAAACCAGACCCTGCACGGGGTTGATGATCTGTAGCGAGCCGTTTCGCAGCAAATGGAAATGGGAAACCGTTTCCGAAGTGTTGGGAGCCGTGATGCCGAAATAGACAAAAGTACTGGAAGCCGGCACGGCGGTCGAAATAATCAAGAGTAGGGCCTCGGCCAACATGATCAGCAGGACAAACTCAGAAAGCTCTGCATGGTGGCGAGTCAGCCCCAGAATAATCGGTATGGTCAGAAGCTGAATATAAAAACTGAGATAAGCCGCTGCCAGGATTTGCCGCAGCGTTTCATAGGAATGGACCCAGCGATAGAAAGCCAGCCATTCGAAGCCGAGGGCTCGATCGAATGCCAGAAGCGTTTCATCCACCAGTGGGGCGCTGACGGTTGTGCACAGGTACTGCAGCGTATTGCACGCGACGATGAAACAAGCGAGCAGTACGACCCAGCATGTCACATTGGCGATTTCGCCAAGGCGTATTTTCTCCGTCAATGGTGCGTACCGATTGATTCGACTGAGGCCGTACAGGAATGTCGACACGAGAAGAAGGCCAATCGCCGACTGAATGGTGCTCATTGCGAGCCCATCCTCCACGTCATATTCCGTAGCTGAAAACCATATCCAGTCGACGCCAGCCAGCAGTAAAGTCAGAAACCATCCAATCAGATAGCGGCGCAGGTTCGAGCGATCCATTGTTGTTGTGGTTTTTTGGTATTGCTGCGAGAGGGAAGGGGGCCCTTGCGGCCAGCGTACACGCAAAGCAAAAATCCAGGCAAGCGATTCAAAGTGCGAAATGACCTCGACGTGGGGCATTTTCGATGGCACTCGCTTATTGCTTGCGGGATAAGAAGAAAATGACCTGCGGACCGGACGGCGCAGGTCGCCTTGACGGCAATGCCGGCTTCGGGCGGTCGGGTGCGCCGGCCGGGAGGCAAGCGGCAGAACCGGTCCGTATGCGTGTCCGAACCGATCACGCGGATGGAGCCCCCGTCACGTCGCTATAATTCAGGGATGTCCGGACCTGCCGCATCGGTGTCACGCACCGTCACTTCTTCCATGTCCTCGAATTCCTCTTCCCGCTTCCAGGTCGCCGTGGTCGGCGGCGGCATTGTTGGCAAGGCCTGCGCGCTGCTGCTGGCGCAGCAGGGTATGCAGGTGGCGCTGGCGGCGCCCCGGCCCGCTGCTGAGGGGGCCCGCCGGGGGGGCGATGACTGGGATGCCCGCATCTACGCGTTTTCCGCCAGTTCGCAGGCGCTGCTGGAGCGGCTGCGTGTCTGGGAGGCGCTGGACCCGGCGCGTGTGCAGCCCGTGCGCGACATGCGTGTGTTTGGTGATGAGAGTGCTGCCGAGACCGATCCCTCGCTCGATGGGGATCTGCATTTCTCGGCCTACGCCGCCGCCGTGCCGCAGCTCGCGTGGATCGTCGAATCTGGGCACGTCGAGCGCGTGCTCGACACCGCGCTGCGATTCCAGCACCAGGTGAAATGGTTCGACGACACGGCCACCGGGCTCGAGCGCGACGTCGACGGTGTGACGCTGACGCTGGCCAGCGGCGCACAAGTTCGCGCCAATTTGTTGGTTGGGGCCGACGGGTCCCGGTCCTGGGTGCGCCAGCAATGTCATATCGGCACCACGCAGCGGCGGTATCGGCAGCTTGGCGTGGTGGCCAACTTCCAGTGCGAACTGCCGCACCAGGAAACCGCCTGGCAATGGTTCCTGGGGGCGCCGGAGAAGTTGATGGCTGACGAGGAACCGGCCAACGGCGAAATCCTGGCGATGCTGCCGTTGCCGGGCAATCGGGTGTCGATGGTGTGGTCGGCCGATGAGGCACACGCCCACGACCTCCTCGCGTTGTCGCCCGAGGCGCTGGCCGCGACCGTGGCCCAGGTAGCCAGCGGCGCGGTGGGCGCCCGCTTTGGCGCACTGCGCTGCATCACGCCGGCGCAGGGCTTCCCGCTGGTGCTGCAGCGCGCCGAGCAGTTCGTCCAGCCGCACGTGGCGCTGGTCGGCGATGCCGCGCACGTGGTCCATCCGCTCGCCGGGCAGGGCATGAACCTGGGTTTGCGCGATGTGGTGGAACTCGGGCGGGTGATGGCCGACAAAGAGTCGTTCCGTTCGGAAGGGGATTTGCGCCTGTTGCGCCGCTACGAGCGCGCGCGCGCTACCGATTTGCTCTCGCTGACCGCCGCCACCGATGGCTTGCACCGGTTGTTCTCGCTGCCCGGCACGCCGGCGCGTGTGGTGCGCAATCTGGGGATGCGGGCGGTGGGCAGCCAGGGGCTGATCAAGCGGCTCCTGATCGGCCACGCGCTCGGGTGATGCAAGCCGGAAGAGGCGAATCCACAAACGAGCCACAAACCAGCCCATTAACGATTTACCATTCACGAACAAGCCGGCACACTGACCGGCGCATCGTTTTCCTGGAGTCACTATGTTCCAAATGTTCCGCCGCCGTTCCGCTCGCTTCGCCGCAATCGCGGCTCTGGCAAGCGGCGTGGGCGCCGCCGGCTATGCCCTGCACGCGCTGGCCGCGGACGAGCCGGGCACGGATCGCATCAAGGCGTCGATCCAGAAGATCCTGGGTGGCCGCGCCGAGGTCAAGAGCGTGACCAAGGCGCCGGTGCCAGGCCTGTACGAAGTCAACGTCAGCGGCCAGCTTGTCTATACCGACGCCACCGGTCGCTACATCATCAACGGCGAACTGATCGACACCAAGACCAACACGAACCTGACCGAGGAGCGTCTGGCCGAGTTGAACAAGATCAAGTGGTCGGATCTGCCGCTGTCGCGCGCCATCAAGTGGACCAAGGGTGACGGCAGCCGCACCGTGGCGGTGTTCTCGGACCCGAACTGCGGCTACTGCAAGAAGATCGAGCAGACCTTCCAGCAGATGGACAACATCACGGTCTACACCTTCCTCTATCCGGTGCTGTCGCCGGATTCCACGGTGAAGGCAAAGCAGGTGTGGTGCTCGGCCGATCGCACCAAGGTCTGGCGCGACTGGATGCTGAACCACGTGGCGCTCACCGGCAACGGATCCTGCAAGACGCCGGTCGATGAGAACCTCGAGCTTGGCCACAACCTGAACATCACGGGCACGCCGGCGGTGTTCTTCTCCGATGGCACGCGAATCCCTGGAGCCGCTGACGCGGCCACGCTGGAACGCAAGCTCGCCAGCCTGAAAAAATAAGACCGACGCCGGACCCCATCCGGCTGTATGAAGCGGCCGGTTGCTACCGGCCGCTTTGCATTTCCGCGCCCCGGATTGATTTCGAAAACGACGACGAAAACGGAGACACCATGACGTTCCAGGCCCTGTTGCTGACCCAGACCGATGGCAAGACGCACGCGGAGATCGCGCAGGTCGACGAGAGCCAGTTGCCCGCTGACGGCAACGTGCTGGTCGAAGTCGATTACTCCACGATCAACTTCAAGGACGGACTGGCGATCACCGGCCGTTCGCCCGTGGTGCGCAAATGGCCGATGGTGGCCGGCATCGACGGTGCGGGCACCGTGCTGCAATCGGCCGACCCGCGCTGGAAGGCCGGCGACCGTGTGGTGCTGAACGGCTTTGGTGTCGGCGAGACGCATTGGGGCTGCCTGGCCCAGCGCGCGCGGCTCAAGGGCGAGTGGCTGGTCCGCCTGCCCGACGCGTTCACCACGCGCCAGGCCATGGCGATTGGCACGGCGGGTTACACGGCGATGCTGTCGGTGCTGGCGCTCGAGCGCGGTGGCGTGAATGGACCTGTGCGTCCCGGCGATGGCGATGTGCTCGTGACCGGCGCATCGGGCGGGGTGGGCTCGGTGGCGATAGCGGTGCTGTCGAAGCTCGGCTATCGCGTGACCGCATCGACGGGAAAGACGTCGGAGGCAGACTTCCTGCGCGCGCTGGGTGCGGCGGAGGTGATCGACCGCGCCGAACTCGGCACGCCGGGCAAGCCGCTGCAGAAGGAACGCTGGGCAGCCGTGGTCGACTCCGTCGGCTCCTATACGCTCGTCAATGCCTGCGCCCAGGTGCGGTACGGCGGCGTGGTCACGGCATGTGGACTGGCGCAGGGCATGGATTTTCCGGCTTCGGTGGCGCCGTTCATCTTGCGTGGCGTGACGCTGGCCGGCATCGATAGCGTGATGGCGGCGATGCCGCTGCGCGAAACCGCGTGGAAGCGTCTGGCGCAGGATCTGGCGCCAGACCGGTTGCAGGCCATCACGCGCGAGATTCGGCTGGCGGAGGCCATCGACGCGGGGCACAAGATCGTCGATGGCGGCATGCGCGGACGCGTGGTGGTCAACGTCAACCGCTGAAGGCGGCGGTTGCCGCGCACTGGCGTCCCGGGCCGGTCCGGGACGTGACGCTACAATCGTGACCATGACGCCGATCCGCTACGCCATCGCCCCGCTTCATCCGGAAGCCCACCTGTTCGCCGTCACCGTGACGGTGGATGTTCCCGATCCCGCTGGCCAGGTTTTCACGCTCCCTGCGTGGATTCCGGGCAGCTACATGATTCGCGACTTCGCCCGCAATATCGTCCGCATCCGGGCCGATGCGGGCGACGTGGCGGTGCCGCTGACCAAGCTCGACAAGCAGAGCTGGCAGGCCGCGGCGCTGGCGGCGGATGCCGGGCCGCTAGTGGTCAGCTACGAGGTGTACGCGTGGGATTTGTCGGTGCGCGCCGCGCATCTCGATACCACGCACGGCTTCTTCAATGGCAGTTCGGTGTTCCTGCGTGTGGTCGGGCAGGACGATGGTCCGTGCTCGGTCGATATCCACGCGCCCGCGGGCGAAGCCTATGCCGACTGGCGCGTTGCTACAGCATTGCCCGAGGCACGCGGCCCCGGTGGCGCGCGGCGTTACGGCTTCGGACGCTACCAGGCCGCCGACTACGATGAACTGATCGACCATCCGGTGGAGATGGGCACGTTCGCGCTGGCCAGCTTCCGCGCCTGCGGCGTGCAGCATGACGTGGTCTTCACGGGCAAGGTGCCGCAGCTTGACCTGCAGCGCGTCTGCCGCGACCTGAAGAAGATCTGCGAGGCGCAGATCAAGCTGTTCGAGCCGCGCTCGGCCCGTGCGCCGATGCTCGACAGCAACCGCCGCTACGTGTTCATGACGATGGTCACGACCGACGGCTATGGCGGCCTGGAGCATCGCGCCAGCACGGCACTGATGTGCGCGCGTAACGATCTGCCCGCACGCGGCGACAGCGAGGCCAGCGAGGGGTATCGCACCTTCCTTGGCCTGTGCAGCCACGAGTATTTCCACACCTGGAACGTCAAGCGGATCAAGCCGGCGGCATTCGTGCCCTATCAGCTCGAGAGTGAGACCTACACGCCGCTGCTCTGGTTGTTCGAAGGCTTCACGAGCTACTACGACGATCTGGTTCTGGTTCGCACCGGGCTGGTGACCGACCAGCAATACGTCGAGATGCTGGGCAAGACCTGGAACGGCGTGCTGCGCGGCAGCGGCCGCACCAAGCAGAGCGTGGCGGACAGCTCGTTCGATGCCTGGACCAAGTACTACCGCCAGGACGAGAACGCGCCGAACGCCATCGTCAGCTACTACACCAAGGGTTCGCTGGTGGCGCTGGCGCTGGACCTGACGATCCGCGAGAAGACGCGCGGCCGCAAGTCGCTCGATGACATCATGCGCGCGCTATGGCAACGCTACGGGCGCGACTTCTACGCGCCGGGCGCCGCGCAGCGCGGCGTGACCGAGGCGGAGGTCTACGCGCTGTTCGATGATGTCACCGGCCTGAAGCTCGGTGCCCTGTTGCGCGCGCTGACCGAGGGCACGGGCGAGATCGGACTGGTGCCGTTGTTCCGTGCGTTCGGGGTCAAGGCGGAAGTCCAGAAGCCGGACGGCACGGCCGCGCTCGGCATCAAGACGGCCAAGCAGGACGGCTGGGTGCGCGTGAGCCAGGTGCTCGACGGTGGGGCGGGGCAGAAGGCCGGGCTGTCGGCGGGCGACCTGCTGGCCGCCGTCGACGGGCTGCGCGTGGCGCCGGGTCAGCTTGAAAAGCTGCTCGGGCGTTACCGGGCGGGCGATCGCGTGGAACTCCACGTGTTCCGGCGCGATGAACTGCAGGTATTGCCGGTGACGCTGGCGCGTGAGCCGGCGGTGCAGTACAAAGTGTCGGTGGAAACGGGCAAGCATGTCGGGAGAGCGCGCTGGCTTGGCCAGTAACCTGCCTGCCACCCTACCGTCGCCGCCCTGGCGACGGCAGGGCTCCCCTTTGACCCGGCCGACCCGGCATTTGTAATCGCCCCCCATGGAATACGCGCACGATCCCCGCACGTTCCTTTACTCGCACTACATCTACCGTGGCCTGCGCTCGGCCACGGGGGTCATCGGCATGACGCTGCTGGCCATGCAGTTCATGGACCTGCCCAGCGCGATGGTCGTCTCGATGGGCGCGCTGTGCACCAGCCTGATGGACCTGCCGAGCCCGCTGAACCACAAGTTCAACGAGATGCTGGCTAGCGTGCTGCTCTGCACGGCGGTGACCGTGGTGGTGGCGCTGGCCACGCCGTTCCCGCGCGTGATGCCGTTCGTGCTGGTGCTGGTCACATTCCTGGCCGGCATGATGACGGTCTACGGCAACAAGACCATGCCGTTGCAGTTCTCGATGTTGTTCGTCATGACGCTGACGATCAACGAGGAATTCGTCGTGCGCACGGCCTTGTCTCACGCGGGACTGTTCGGCGTGGGCGCACTGGGCTACTTGCTCTACGCGATCAGCGTGGCCTGGTTCATGGAACGCCGCACGCGGCAGCAGATCCTGGCGGAGTCGCTCTACGAGATGGCGGCCTACCTCGACATCAAGGCGGGGTTCTACGACGCCGGCACCGACTACGACGAGCTGTTCAACCGGCTGGTGCGCCAGCAGATCGTGGTGGCCGAGCGCCAGCAGGCTGCGCGCGACATGGTGCTGCGCGGCAACAAGACACCGTTCGATGGGCTGCTGGTGCGGGTGCACCTGCGCATGCTGGAACTCTACGAGTATCTGCTGTCGACCAATACCGACTATCCGTTGCTGCGGCAGACGTTCGGCGGCACGCCGGTGCTCGACGCGTTGCGCCGGCTCGTGCGCGGGCTCTGCAAGGACCTCGAGGAAATCGCCTACGACATCACGCGCGGGCGGCCGTCGTACAGCGCGCACGACTACGCGGCGGACCTGCGCGCGGTGGAAAGCGAGATCGCCCAGCTGCGCCACCTCAATGTGTCGGCCACGGCGATGACGGCACTGGTCGATACCTTCGACATGATTCGGGGCGCGGTCACGCTGATGGGGCAATTGCACGAGGCTTCGCGCACGCCGGTGGAGCCGGCCCAGGTGCTGCCTGGTTCGGACATGACACCGTTCCTGACGCGCCAGAAGTACGAACTGGGCGTGGTGCTCGACAGCCTGAACTGGCGCTCGCCGGCGTTCCGGTTCGCGGTGCGCATCACGCTGGCGGTGGGGACTGGGCTATTCCTGGGCGAGCATTTGCCGTACGCGTCGCACAGCTACTGGATCCTGCTGACCATCGTGGTGATCCTGAAGCCGAACTTCAGCATGACCAAGCAGCGCTACAACGATCGTCTGATCGGCACGCTGATCGGCTGCATCATCAGCGTCGGCATCCTGCACTGGATTCATGCGCCGCTGGTGCTGTTGGGTGTGCTCTATCTGGCGCTCGTGGCCAGCGCGGCGTTTTCCACGATCAAGTACCGCTACACCGCGATTGCCGCCTGTGTGCAGGTGCTGATCCAGATAAACCTGCTGATTCCGGGCAGCCAGACGGTGGTGGGCGAGCGGCTGGTCGATACCGTGATTGGCGGGATCATCGCGTCCGTGTTCAGCTTCGTGCTGCCGAGCTGGGAGTACCGCGCTATTCCGAAGCTGGTGGAGAACGTGCTGCAGGCCAACCGTCGCTACATTGCGGCCACGCGGGATCTGCTGCTGCGCAAGGCGCAGGACGACTTCGCATACCGTGTGCAGCGCAAGCAGTTCATGGATGCGCTGTCGGCGCTGATCTCGTCGTTCCAGCGCATGCTCGACGAGCCGCGCAGCCGGCAGCGCGCGGTGGATAACTTGAGCCGCTTCATCGTGCAGAACTACCTGGTGGCCGCGCACGTGGCCGCTGCGCGGATCCAGGTGCGGCAGCACTACGGCGAACTGGATGTGCCGGCAGCCGAGGCCTCGATTGAGCAGGCGACCGAGGCGGCCGTGCGGTCGTTGACGCTGGCCAGCGAGCGGCTGGCGGGCGAGGAACGGCATGGGGCGCGTGGCGCGGGGTTCATCCGCACACCGACAGAGGCGGCGGTGGCCGGCGTGGGCATGGTCCATCAGAGCGCGCCGTCCTCGGCCACGGATACCACGGACGATGACGCGAGCGAGCGCCGCGCGCGCATCGCGGACTCGGCGGATCGTCGCAAGGCCGAGGTGCTGGCGCAGGCCGCGGCGGCCGGCGAGATCGGTGCGGCCGAGCCGATTCAGCGGTCGCAGGACCAGCGTGCCGAGTCCACCGCGAGTGCTTCCGGGCGTGCCGCCAATGCGGTGCTGGAGCGCCGCCTGCGCGCGCTGCGCGAGGACGCGGCGAAGATCGCGCTGCGTACCGGCGCGATCGGCCGGGCGATCCGGACGCCGTGGAAGGGGTGATCGAACGGAATCGTGACGGGTTCTCTCTCCTCTCCCATGTGGCGGGCGAGGAGAGAAAACCCGCGGCATTGACGCTGACCTAGACCTTCCCAGTCGCCCCGGCTTCCTCCACGTCGGGCAGCTTGAACACGCCACTGTTGAACGAGTAGCCGTAAACCTCGCCGTACCGGCCCCAGTCGATCGCGATCGTCAGCACGCGCTGGGCCTCTTCCGGCTTCAGGAATGCCTGCATCTCGCGCAGGACGGTTTCCTCGCCAACCTCGCCGTCCTCGCTCTCTTCCAGCTCGCGCCGGATGTGAGCGGCCAGCGCCACGTGGCTCAGCAACTGCTTGCCGAACACGACCTTGCGTTCGGAGGGCTCGGTCTCGTAGTAGCTGCGGCCGAGCGCCGTCGATGTGATGTCGCCGCGCTCGATGGTCGCCAGCCCCAGCAACTGCATGGCCTCGCAGGCCGGCAGCAGTTCGTCGTCGGTCAGCCCGGCTTCGTCGGCCAGGTGCGGCAGGTCGGCGCGGCCGAAGAACGGCGATTCGTGCAGCAGGTCGAGAATGGCCTCCATCTGGCCGATGTCGGCTTCTGGCAGGCGGTAGCCGATCTGCTGCGCGGCAGCCATCGCGGGCACGCGCGGCCCCAGCGCCGCCGGCGAGGTCATCAGCGTGTAGACCTCGTCGATCAGCGCGCGCACCTGGGCGCTGTCGCGATTGCGCGGGCGCGCGAACGGCACCCGTACCTCGGCGCGCACGCGCCCCGGGTCGCTCGACAGGATCACGATCCGGTCGGCCATCATCACCGCTTCCTCAATGTTGTGCGAGACGATCAGGATGCTCTTGATGTTGGCGCGGCCCGATTCCCACAGGTCGAGCATTTCGTCGCGCAGCGTTTCGCCGGTTAGCACGTCAAGCGCCGAGAACGCCTCGTCCATCAGCAGCAGGTCCGGCTGCGTCACCAGCGCCCGGGCTATGCCCACACGCTGCCGCATGCCGCCGGACAGTTCACGCGGCAACGCGCTGTTGAAGCCCGAGAGGCCGATCATGTCGATGGCCGCTTCGGCGCGCCGCGCGCGTTCCGCCTTCGGCACGCCCTGCGCTTCCAGCCCAAGTTCCACGTTCTGCTGCACCGTCAACCACGGGAACAGCGCGAACGACTGGAACACCATGGCGATGCCTTCGGCCGTGCCGACCAGCTTCTGGCCACGGAACCGCACCTCGCCGCGATCCGCGCCGACCAGGCCGGCCATGATCCGCAGCAGCGTCGATTTGCCGGAGCCGGACTTGCCGAGCATGGCGACGATCTCGCCTTCACGCAGCGTGAGGTTGACGCCTTCGAGCACGGCGCGATCGGTATGGTCGGCGGTGCGGAATACCTTGCCCACGCCATGCAGTTCGATGACGGATGGGGCCAGTCTGGATGGGTTGTCGTGCAGTGCCATCGTGCGAATGTCAGAGTCGGGTGCGCAACTGCGCGAGATCGTAGAGGCGGTTCCAGAGCAGCCGGTTGAAGCCGACCACGAACAGCGCCATCACGCCGATGCCGAGTGCGATGCGTGGGAAGTCGCCCCGCGCGGTCATTTCGGCGATGTAGCTGCCCAGGCCGGTGGCTACGAGCGTGCGATCGCCCCAGGTCACGTATTCCGAGACGATACTCGCATTCCAGGACCCGCCTGCGGCCGTGACCAATCCGGTCAACAGGCTCGGGAACACGGCGGGAATCAGGAAGCGGCGCCACATCAGCCAGCCCTTGAGCCCGAAGTTGCGCGCGGCCAGCCGCAGTTCGGTGGGAATGCCGGAAGCCCCGGCCACCACATTGAACAGGATGTACCACTGGGTGCCGAAGATCATCAGCGGGCTGAGCCAGATCTCCGGATTGAGCCCGAACCTGACGATTGCCATCACGGCCAGCGGGAACATCAGGTTGGCCGGAAAGGCGGCCATGAACTGCGCGATCGGCTGGGCGATGCGCGCCACGGACGGGTTCAGGCCGATGCGGATGCCGATCGGCACCCAGATCAGCGCCGCCAGCGCGATCAGCACGATCACGCGCGTCATCGTCAGCACGCCAAGCCACAGCACGTGCGCGGCCTCGCCCCAGCCCACCTCGCTGTGCACGAAGTGCACCACGCGATAGAGCGCCGCCAGCGCGATGACGATGATCACCGTATCGCGCAGGCGTTCGAGCCAGGGGCTCCAGCGGGCCGGCGCGGCGGGCAGCACCACCATGTTGCGGTGGCGGGCGCTCCACGCCAGCGTGCGTCCGCCGAGGCTGGCGGTCCACTTGAGCAGCGCATGGACCCATGCGGAACGGCGCAGCAGGTCGAGCAGCCAGGACTGGGGCATGGTGTCCTGCGCCAGCGTTTCGAAGCGGAAGCGGTCGGCCCAGGCCACCAGCGGGCGGAACAGGAACTGGTCGTAGATCAGGATGCCGACCAGCATCGCCACGATGGCCCAGCCGATTGCTGGCAGGTTCTGCTGCTGGATCGCCAGCGCGATGTACGAGCCGATGCCGGGCAGGCGGATGTCATGGCCGGATACTGAAATGGCTTCCGAAGCGACCACGAAAAACCAGCCGCCGGACATCGACATCATCATGTTCCACAGCAGGCCGGGCATGGCGTACGGCACTTCGAGCCGCCAGAAACGCTGCCAGGGCGAAAGCCGGAACATTGCCGCGGCTTCGATGAGATCGCCGGGGATGGTGCGGAACGACTGATACAGGCTGAAGGCCATGTTCCAGGCCTGCGACGTGAAGATCGCGAAGATCGCCGCGCATTCCACGCCGACCAGGCTGCCGGGGAACAGGGCGATGAAGCCGGTGACCGTGATCGACAGGAAACCGAGCACCGGGATCGACTGCAGGATGTCCAGCGCCGGCACCATCACTTTCTCGGCGGTGCGATTGCGCGACGCGATGGCTGCGAAGGCGAACGAGAACAGCAGCGATGCCGCCAGCGCCGCCAGCATCCGGATGCTGGTGCGCATCAGATAGTAGGGCAGGCTGGCGACGTCCAGTTGTACGGACAGCGCATCGCCAGGCTGGTACGGCACGACCATCTGCTTGGCCGCAAAGGCCACGATGACGATGACCGCGAGGATGATCGGCAGCAGTGCGAAGTCGAACCGGTTTGGGGGCGCGGTCAGCAGGGGACCGACGTAGCCGGGTGCGGGTTGGTTATCTTGCGTTGGTGGCATGGGCACGGCCCTTCGTTTCGGAACCGCCGCACCCCCTCCATCGATCCCTCGCCCGCAGGCGGGGAGGGCGGCCAACACCGCGCAATTCCAACGCTGTCGGTTCGCGCCCCTTTCTCGCAGGCGGGAGAGGGGCTGGGGGAGAGGGCAAAGGCATCGTATGCTGATGACCTAACGCCCAAGCGGGCCAGGTAGTGTACCTAGAGACGCTATCAAAATGATTCCGGCGTCGTTGCGTGGCCTTGCCGTACTACTTGTACTGTCTGCGGCCATGCGTCCGGCCAGAATCGCTTCGCTTCATTTTGATAGCGCCCCTCAGTATGGAAGCAAATCATGACAACCACGACGGAAACCTGGCAATTGTTCGCCCACGGCCGTGTGCAGGGTGTGGGGTATCGTGCCGCATGTGCGGACCGGGCGACATCGCTCGGTCTGGGCGGGTGGGTGCGCAACCGTGTCGATGGCAGGGTGGAGGTGCTGGCCAGCGGGCCGCGCGAGCGCCTGGAGGCGCTACGCGTGTGGATGGAAGCGGGGCCGCCCGCAGCGCAGGTGTCGAAGGTGGAAGTGGCTCAGGCGGCGCCGCAGCTGTTCGATCGATTCGACTGGCTGCCCACGGCCTGAGTAATCGCTTGAGCGGCGGCCTGCATGTCGGCCCGCTCGTCGGCCCGGTCGGCCCGGTCGGCCCGATCGGTCAGGTCGCCTGCCAGTCGATACCGTCACGGCCGTGGCGCTCGAGCCAGTCGTTGGCCTGACGGAAATGGCCGCAGCCCAGGAATCCCCGGTGCGCTGACAGCGGCGACGGATGCGGCGCTTCCAGCACGCAATGCGTCTGGCCTTCGAGCAAGGCGCGCTTGGCCTGCGCGTGGCTGCCCCAGAGCAGGAACACCAGGTTCGGCCGCGATGCCGCCAGCGCGTGGATCACGCAGTCGGTCACAGCTTCCCAGCCGCGCTTCGCATGACTGGCGGCCTGTCCCTGCTCGACCGTCAGTACCGTGTTCAGCAGCAGCACGCCCTGACGTGCCCAGCCTTCCAGATTGCCCGACGCACGCGTCGGCGCCACGCCGTATTCCGCGCCGATCTCCTTGAAGATGTTGCGCAGGCTTGGTGGCACCTTGACGCCCTCGGGTACGGAGAAGGCCAGCCCGTGTGCCTGCGGGATCTCCAGTCCATCCACGACGCCGGTGCCGTGGTACGGGTCCTGACCAAGGATCACGACCTTGACCGCGTCTGGCGGCGTCAGGTGCAGGGCATGGAATACCGCGTGTGGAAACACCGGCTTGCCCGCCGCGCGTTCTTCGTCGACGAACGCGCACAGCGACGACCATTCGGCCTTGCCCAGGCATGGCGCGAGCAAGGTTCGCCAAGCGGCGGGCAGGGCATTGGCCTGCTCCTGCAGGCTGACGGTCTGGGGTGCGGCGCTGGAAGTTTCCGGCGTGTCGGGCGCAAACAGGTCGGCTTGCATCAAGATGGGGTGGTGAGACGGTAGCCGCGCGCGGCCTTGCTGAGGTCCGAAGGGGTCAACGGGGCGATGTGGGCGAGGCGCAGGGCGAACGCGCGCAATGCGGCTTCGACATGGCGTTCGTCAGCCCCATCGCGCGGCAGCCATTCCAGTTCGAGTTCCTGGATACGCTCGGTCCGCGACGTGCCGGGGGCGCTGATCGCGCCGGTGTCGAGCGCGGCCTCGATGCGCTCGCCATCCTGTTCGACGATCCAGGTGCGGCGGGCGAAGTCGGTCCGGAATACCGGAGCGAGCCGGTCTGCCAGCGGCGTCAGCACGGCGCGGGCATCGTCGGGGAAGCACGACAAGTCGATGGCCTCGCCCGCGACTGGCGTTTCCCATTCGTGGCGGGCAGCCAGGCCGGCGGCGCTGTGGCCAGCGGTCTTCAGCGTTTGCAGCCACTGCTCGCCCTTCCTGCGCAGGCGCAGTGCCGCGCGGGCCTGCGCCAGATCCCGGGTGGGGGTGTCGAGGTAGACGTTCAGCAACGTCAACTCGCCACGTGGCTGCCCGTTGGCGTCGAGCCAGGCCGCCACCGCGGCAAGCGCGGCGTCGGGCACGGCCAGTTTCAGTTCGATCTCGATGCCCATCTGGGAATCACGAGAACAGGCGGGCCAGTTCCACGCCCGGCTCCGGCGCGCGCATGAACGCTTCGCCGACCAGGAAGGCGTGGACGTCGGCGTCGCGCATCCGCTTGACGTCGTCGGGCCCGAGGATGCCCGATTCGGTTACCACGAGCCGGTCGGCCGGCATGCGCGGCAGCAGGTCCAGCGTGTTGTCCAGCGAGACCTCGAAGGTGCGCAGGTTGCGGTTGTTCACGCCCAGCAGCGGCGTCTTCAGTCGCAGCGCACTATCGAGTTCCTCGCCGCCGTGGACTTCCACGAGCACATCCATGCCGAGTTCGTGCGCGCACGCTTCCAGCTCGGCCATCAGGCCGTGGTCGAGCGCGGAGACGATCAGCAGGATGCAGTCGGCGCCCCAGGTGCGGGCTTCGTAGACCTGGTACATATCGACCATGAAGTCCTTGCGCAGCGCCGGCAGCGGGCAGGCGCCACGCGCGCGCTTCAGGTACTCGGCATGACCCTGGAAGAAATTCACGTCGGTCAGCACGGACAGGCACGCCGCGCCATGGGCGGCGTAGCTTTCGGCGATGGCCTCCGGCACGAAGTTCTCGCGCAGCACGCCCTTCGACGGCGAGGCTTTCTTGACCTCGGCGATCACGCCGGCGTTGCCGGCCGCGATCTTGTCGCGCAGTGCGCGCTCGAAGCCACGCGGGGCCATGCCGGTTTCGTGACGCAGGCTCTCGGCCTCGGCACGCAGGCTCGGCAGGTCGCGCTTCTTGCGCGCGGCTGCCACCTCATCGGCCTTCACGGCCAGGATCTTTTCCAGGATGTCGGACTTGGCTGACATGGGGGCTCACTTGAATTGCTGGGTGGCGCGCACGAACTGGTCGAGCTTCTCGCGAGCGGCGCCACTGGCGATGGCTTCGCGCGCGCGGCGGATACCATCCTCGATCGAACTGGCCACATTGGCCGCGTAGAGCGCGGTGCCGGCGTTCAGCGACACGATTTCGCGCGGGGTGCCGGGCACATCGCTCAGCGCCTCCAGCAGCATTTCCTTCGACTCGACGGCGTCTGCCACCTTCAGCCCGCGGTTCGAGATCATCGACAGGCCGAAGTCTTCAGGATGGATCTCGTACTCGCGCACTTCGCCGTCCTTGAGTTCGCCCACCAGGGTTGCCGCGCCGAGCGACACCTCGTCCATGCCGTCCTTGCCGTAGACCACGATCGCGTGTTGCGCGCCCAGGCGCTGCATCACGCGCACCTGGATGCCGACCAGGTCCGGATGGAACACGCCCATCAGGATGTTCGGCGCATCGGCAGGATTGGTCAGGGGGCCGAGAATGTTGAAGATGGTGCGCACGCCCATTTCCTTGCGGATCGGCGCCACGTTCTTCATGGCCGGATGATGGGTCGGGGCGAACATGAAGCCGATGCCGGTCTGCTCGATGCACTCGCCTACCTGCTCCGGCGTCAGCATGATGTTCACGCCCAGCGCCTCGAGCACGTCGGCACTGCCGGACTTCGACGACACGCCACGGTTGCCATGCTTGGCGATCTTCGCGCCAGCGGCAGCGGCGACGAACATCGACGCGGTGGAAATGTTGAACGTGTGCGAACCGTCGCCGCCGGTGCCGACGATATCCACGAAGTTCTCGCGGTCCTTGACGGTCACGTGATTGGCGAACTCGCGCATCACCTGTGCCGCCGCCGAGATCTCGCCGATCGTCTCTTTCTTGACGCGCAGGCCGGTCAGGATGGCCGCCGCCATCACGGGGGAAATCTGCCCCTGCATGATCTGCCGCATCAGGTGCAGCATTTCGTCATGAAAGATCTCGCGGTGCTCGATGCAGCGCGTCAGTGCTTCCTGCGGCGTGATGGACATGGCGGATTCTTGGGCAGAGTGTGCGGCGAAAGCGGAGAAATCGGTGCGCCTCATCGTGGCGCCTTGATGAAGTTGGCCAGCAGCGCATGGCCGTGTTCGGACAGGATCGATTCCGGATGGAACTGCACACCCTCGACGGCCAGCGTCTTGTGGCGCACACCCATGATCTCGCCGTCCGGCGTCCAGGCGGTGACAGCCAGGCAATCGGGCAGCGTTTCGCGCTCGATAGCCAGCGAATGATAGCGCGTCACGTCGAAGTGTTTGGGCAGCCCGGCGAAGACGCCTTCCTGCGTGGTCTCGATCGTGCTGACCTTGCCGTGCATCACCTGCTTGGCGCGGATCACCTTGCCGCCGAACGCCTCGCCAATGGCCTGATGGCCCAGGCACACGCCCAGCAGCGGAATCTTGCCCGCGAAGTGTTGCAGCACGGGCACCGAGATGCCGGCCTCGTGCGGGCTGCACGGCCCCGGCGACACGCAGATGTGGTCGGGCTTGAGCGCTTCGATTTCCTCGATCGTGATCTCGTCGTTGCGGAAGGTCCGCACATCGGCGCCTAGTTCGCCGAAATACTGCACCAGGTTGTAGGTGAACGAGTCGTAGTTGTCGATCATCAGCAGCATGTTCGTTTCTCCTGTTCCTGGGCTCAGAGGTCGGCGTCCAGACCGTCCTGGACCTGTTCGGCGGCGCGGATCACGGCGCGTGCCTTCGCTTCGGTTTCCCTCCATTCGGCTTCGGGGTCCGAATCCGCCACGATGCCGGCCGCGGCCTGCACATAGAGATTGCCGTCCTTGATCACACCGGTGCGGATGGCAATGGCCAGATCCATCTCGCCGCCGAACGACAGGTAGCCCACGGCGCCGCCGTAGATGCCGCGCTTGCGCGGTTCCAGTTCATCGATGATTTCCATCGCGCGCACCTTCGGCGCGCCGGACAGTGTGCCGGCCGGGAACGTGGCGCGCAGCACGTCGAGGTTGCTGATGCCGTCGCGCAGCGTGCCTTCCACGGAACTGACAATGTGCTGCACGTGCGAGTACTTCTCGATCACCATCTTGTCGGTGACCTTGACCGAACCCGTTTCCGCGATGCGGCCGATGTCGTTGCGAGCCAGGTCGATCAGCATCACGTGCTCGGCGATCTCCTTCGGATCGTTGAGCAGTTCCGTGGCCAGTTGGGCATCGCGCTCGGGGGTGCTGCCGCGCGGGCGGGTGCCGGCCAGCGGGCGGATCGTGACGATGCGGGCATTCTGCGTGTCGCCGTTGGCCTGGGCGCCGCCGACCTTGCGGGTCTCCTGGCGTACCAGGATTTCGGGCGAGGCGCCCACCACCTGGAAATCGCCGAAGTTGTAGAAGTACATGTACGGCGACGGATTCAGCGAACGCAGCGCGCGGTAGAGCGACAGCGGCGAGTCCCGATACGGCTTCATCAGGCGCTGGCCCACCTGCACCTGCATCATGTCGCCGGCCATGATGTATTCCTTGGCCTTGTGCACGGCGGCCAGGTAGTCGGGCTTGGCGAATTCGCGATAGACCTCGGTCAGCACGGAGGGGCTCGTCACCGGCACATCCACGGGCTGGCGCAGCTTCATGCGCAGTTCGCGCAGGCGCTGGCGGGCGCGGGAATAGGCTTCCGGCGTGGTCGGGTCGGCGTAGACGATCAGGTAGAGCTTGCCGGACAGGTTGTCGATGACCGCCAGTTCCTCGCACAGCAGCAACTGGATATCGGGCAGGCCGAGGTCGTCCGGCATCTGGGTGTCGGCCAGCTTCTTTTCGATATAGCGGACCGCGTCATAGCCGAAGTAGCCGGCCAGACCGCCGCAGAATCGCGGCAATCCGGGGCGCAGCGCCACCTTGAAGCGGCTTTCGAACTCGGCGATGAAATCGAGCGGGTTGCCTTCGTGCGTCTCCACGACCTTGCCGTCGGTGACCACTTCGGCACGGTGCCCGTAGGCGCGCAACAGCGTGCGGGCATGCAGGCCGATGAACGAGTAGCGGCCGAAACGCTCGCCCCCGACCACCGATTCCAGCAGGAATGTGTTCACGCCACGCGTTTGCGACTGGGCCAGCTTCAGGTACAGCGACAGCGGGGTTTCCAGGTCGGCCAGCGCCTCGGCGATGATGGGAATGCGGTTGTATCCCTGGTCGGCCAGCGATTTGAATTCCAGTTCGGTCATGTCGATCCTCTTCTTGCGGCGCCCGCCACGATGGTCGGGTTCAGGCGGCGCCGCGTGTGTCGTCGGCAGGGGGAGGGCTGGAGAAGTTGCGGCAACCCGCCCCGGGAGCGGACCGTGTAGCACACGCGTTTGACGCACGCGCACACACGGCCGAAGGCGTGGCGTGCGGCGCGTTCATGAGCTAACCGTAGCACACAGGCATCTGGGCTACGGCGCTGGCGGAAGGATCTGCCGGAGACGTCGGTCGACAGTGGATCTGGACCGGGCCGGCGGAGCTTGGGGGGTGACTGCGGCGGACTTAATAAGTCCCGATGTATCCCCGCAAGCCCGTCAGGAAACTCGCGAACGCACTTTACGCCTGTTCAGAGGCGCGCCAGCGACGCCAGGGCCAAGCCTGCCGATCACTGCCAAGAAAGTTGCGTTTGCGGTTGAGGAACATTGAATGGTGTTCAGCCGGGTTTAGCGGTGTGTTGCCCGATGTGCGGCAAGAAGCGCAGCCACGCGGGCAATGTCGGCGACTATACCATCGGCGTCGACGTCTTGTACAGGATTGCCATGGTTGTAGCCATATGGCATCAAGAGCACTCCCATGCCCGCCGCACGTGCCGCCCGCGCGTCATTTTCGGAGTCGCCGATGGCCAGCACGGCCTCCGGATCGACCCGGAATGCCTCGGCCACCTTGAGCAGCGGATACGGATCGGGTTTGCGCAGGGCGAACGCGTCGCCGCCGTAGACCAGATCGAAATACTGGGCCAGGCCGGTACGGGCCAGCAGCGGCTCGGTGAAGTTCCACGGCTTGTTGGTCACGCAGGCCATGCGCAGGCCCATCGCCTTGAGCGCCGTCAGGCCCTCGCGGACATTCGGGTAGACGTTCGAAAACTGGCCGTTGATCCGCACGTACTCGCGGTCGTACAGCGCGTAGGCATCAGCGAACAGCCCGTTGGCGTGCAGTGGCGAGAAACGCGCGTCCAGCACGCGGCGGATCAGGTTCTCCGACCCCTTGCCGACGAAGCTGACAATGTCCTCCTGGGACATCGGCTCGACCGGGCCCAGGTTGGGATGCTTGTGCGCCAGGGCCAGCAGCATCGCGTTGACGGCGGCGTGAAAATCGCCAGCGGTGTCGACCATGGTGCCATCGAGGTCGACGATCACCGCCCGGATGGCGTGCCAGTCCGTGCGGCGCAGTATTTCGAGACTCATGCGCGTGACTTCCCTGCCTGATTACTTGCCAACCGTGGCCAATTCGGCCCGCAGCGCGCCGATGACGCCCTTGTAGCCGCCGTCGGCGTCCGGCTTGCCGAATACGGCGGAGCCCGCCACGAACGTATCCGCGCCCGCCGCGGCGATCTCGGCGATGTTGTCCACCTTCACGCCACCGTCCACTTCCAGCAGGATCCGGCGGCCCGTGCGCGCGGTGTACGCGTCGATGCGCTGGCGCACGGCGCGCAGCTTGTTCAGCGTCTCGGGAATGAAAGACTGGCCGCCGAATCCCGGGTTCACGGACATCAGCAGGATCACGTCCAGGCGGTCCATCACGTGGTCCAGGTAGTGCAACGGCGTGGCCGGGTTGAACACCAGGCCGGCCTGGCAGCCGTTGTCGCGGATCAGCGCGAGCGAGCGGTCGATATGGTCGCTGGCCTCGGGGTGGAATGTGATGATGTTGGCGCCGGCGCGGGCAAAGTCCGGGATGATGCGATCCACCGGACGTACCATCAGGTGCACGTCGATTGGGGCGGTGACGTGCGGGCGGATCGCCTCGCAGACCAGCGGCCCCACGGTCAGGTTGGGCACGTAGTGGTTGTCCATCACATCGAAATGGATCCAGTCCGCGCCGGCTTCGGTGACGCGGCGCACTTCCTCGCCCAGGCGGGCAAAGTCGGCGGACAGGATGGACGGGGCAATGCGGAAGGTGGGGCTGCTCATGATATTCGGGCGGGCTGAAGGCGGAATGGGCGGTATTTTACGCCGGTCGGGCCCCCGGAGTCGGGACGAACGCCTGGCCGGGCCGCTTGCCCCTGCCATGGCCTTGCCGCACAATGCGCAACACCCGGCCGCCGCGCGGCCTGCCGACCCTTCTTACCACGTCGATACATGAGCGAGTACGCATTTTCCGTGGCCGTGCGCACGCAGTACATGCCGGACCAATCGGACCCAGACCGTGGACGCTACGCGTTCGCCTACACCATCACGATCCACAACACCGGCGAAGTCGCCGCGCAGCTGATCTCGCGCCACTGGATCATCACCGACAGCGACAACTCGACGCAGGAAGTCTCGGGCCTGGGCGTGGTCGGCCATCAGCCGCTGCTCAAGCCGGGCGAGCACTTCGAGTATTCGAGCTGGGCGACGATCTCCACCCCGGTGGGATCGATGAAGGGCGATTATTTCTGCGTGGCCGAAGACGGCCACCGTTTCGAGGTGCCGATTCCCGAATTCGCGCTGGTGCTGCCCCGAATGCTGCACTGAACCGCCGCACGGCGGGAACTAGGCCTCGGGCGGCGTGTCTGCATCCGTCGAAGTCTGGTTGGCGCGGGACGGATGGTCCTGCGGCGCGCGCGTGGGGCGCGGATTCTTCTTGGCGGTGCTCATCGTCCAGACCACGATGAAGATCAGCAACAGCAGCGCCACGCCGGCTTCGGCGGCAAGTAGCAGGGTAGGGTGGTTTTCGAAGAACTGGCTCATCGCGAGGGGGTCAGTCGACGGATCGGGTTGAGATTGTAGGACATGCGCGGGTTTGTGGACTGTCTGACCGCCGGCCGTGTCCGCGAAGAATGGACAAGATGGCAAATCAGTATTCCCTGCGCGCCCCCCGCGCATCGTCGAGCAACACTTCCTGGCGCGGCTGGCTTGTCCTGACGGGCGCTGCCGCACTGCTGGCCGGCTGCATGAGCGGGCCGCCCCCGCGTATCGAAGGTCCGGGCGGCGTGCCGGGCGGGAAGGCGCCTGCTACCTCATCCGCGGCAGGCCGGTTGCAACCGGCGAGCTGGGCGGAAATCGGTGGCTGGAGCCAGGACGACGTGCGTGCCGCCTGGCCCGCGCTGCTGGCGAGCTGCCAGGCGCTGAAAAAGCGCGCCGACTGGAACCGCGTCTGCGCCGTCGGCCTGATGGTGGACGCCGGCGATCTCGAGGCGATGCGCGCGTACTTCGAAACCAACTTCCTGCCATACCGCGTGGTCAACGTCGATGGGACGGACAACGGGTTGATCACCGGGTACTACGAACCGATCCTGCACGGCTCCCGCACGCGTCAGGGTGCGTATCAGGTCCCGCTCTATCGCCGGCCGCCGCAACTCGGCAAGGGCATGTTGCCGCCGCGCGCCGAACTGCTGCAGAACCCGGCGATGCGTGGCAGCGAACTGGTCTGGGTGGATGATCCGGTCGAAGCCGCGTTCCTGCAGATCCAGGGCTCCGGCCGCATCCGCATGGCCGATGGCACGATGATGCGTGTCGGCTACGGCGGCACCAATGACCAGCCGTTCCGCTCATTCGGCAAATGGCTGCTCGACCGTGGCGAGATCACGCCGGCGCAGGCCACGATGCAGGGCATCAAGGCATGGGCGCGTGCCAACCCGGGACGCGTGGACGAAATGCTCAACGTCAATCCGCGCTTTGTGTTCTTCCGCGAATTGCCGCCCACCAACGAAGGACCGGTAGGCGCGCTGGGCGTGCCGCTTACGGCGGAACGCTCGATAGCAGTTGATCCCGCAACCATCCCGCTTGGCGTGCCGGTTTTCCTGTCGACCACACGGCCACTTTCCTCCGAACCGATTCAACGTCTGATGTTCGCGCAGGACACGGGCTCCGCCATCAAGGGTGGCGTGCGCGCGGACTTCTTCTGGGGCGCAGGCGACGCCGCCGGCGAGACCGCCGGCCGCATGAAGCAGGGTGGCAGGATGTGGGTCCTGATGCCGCGCAGCTGACGTCATGTTATCGGCGGGCTACATACAGCAATGCCCGCCGTCCGAGTTAGTTCCCTGACACGGAGCAGGGTTATTCTCCTGCCCCGTTCCCCGCGTTGACTCGTGTCAATCGCGATGCAGTTCTTCTTCCCCATGATTGGAACATCTGTCGCGCGCCGCGCTCCATGCACGGTGCCGCAGCACAGCATTCCCCACTCGCTAATGAAAAATCATGAAAGCGAAATCATGGATGTTCCCCGCACTGGCGGCCATGCCGCTCTTCTTCTGGAGTGCGCACGGTAGCGCCCAGACGGCGCCGACTCAGAATCCCGAGCCGAAGCTGACTGCGGAAGAATTCAACCACGCCAGGCAGATCTATTTCGAACGGTGCGCAGGCTGCCATGGCGTGCTGCGCAAGGGCGCCACGGGCAAACCGCTGACACCCGACATCACGCGTGCCCGTGGCACCGAATACTTGAAGACGTTCATCAAGTACGGCAGTCCGGCCGGTATGCCCAACTGGGGCACCTCGGGCGATCTCACCGATCCCGAGGTCGATCTGATGGCGCGCTACATCCAGCTCGATCCTCCGACACCGCCGGAATTCTCGCTGGCCGACATCGAAAAATCGCGCAAGGACATCGTGCCCGTGGCCAAGCGGCCAACGCGCAAGATGAACAACTACAACCTGCAGAACCTGTTCTCGGTCACGCTGCGCGATTCCGGTGAGGTGGCCCTGATCGACGGCGACAGCAAGCAGATCATCAATATCGTCAAGACCGGCTACGCGGTGCACATCTCGCGCATGTCGGCGTCCGGGCGCTACCTGTACGTGATCGGCCGCGATGCGCGTCTGAACCTGATCGACCTGTGGCTGCCCAAGCCGGACAACGTCGCGGAAGTAAAGATCGGTCTCGAGGCGCGTTCGGTGGAAACCTCGAAGTACAAGGGCTACGAAGACAAGTACGCCGTGGCCGGCTCGTACTGGCCGCCGCAGTACGTGATCATGGAAGGTGACACACTCAAGCCGCTGAAGGTAGTGTCCACACGCGGCATGACCGTCGACAACGAGTACCACCCCGAGCCGCGTGTCGCATCGATCGTTGCCAGCCATTTCCGTCCCGAGTTCGTCATCAACGCGAAGGAAACAGGCAAGATCCTGATGGTCGATTATTCGGATCTGAAGAACCTGAAGACCACCACGATCGATTCCGCCAAGTTCCTTCATGACGGTGGTTTCGACTCCACGGGTCGCTACTTCCTGGTGGCCGCGAACGCATCGAACAAGATCGCTGTCGTGGATACCAAGGAAGACAAGCTGGCCGCGCTGGTCGATGTCGGCAAGACCCCGCACCCGGGACGTGGCGCGAACTTCGTGCATCCGAAGTTCGGTCCGGTCTGGGCCACGAGCCATCTCGGCGACGAAACCATCAGCCTGATCGGCACCGATCCCATCAACCACAAGGCGCAGGCCTGGAAGGTGGTCGAAACGCTCAAGGGACAGGGCGGTGGCTCGCTGTTCATCAAGACCAATCCGAAGTCGCACAACCTGTGGGTGGATACGCCGCTCAATCCCGACGCGAAGCTGAACCAGAGCGTGGCGGTGTTCGATACGCAGAAGCTGGAAGACGGTTACAAGGTGCTGCCGATCGCCGAATGGGCGAACCTGAAGGGCGAAGGCGCGAAGCGTGTGGTGCAGGCCGAGTACAACCAGGCCGGTGATGAAGTCTGGTTCTCGGTCTGGGGTACCAAGGATGGCGAGTCCGCGCTGGTCGTGGTCGATGACAAGACCCGCAAGCTCAAGACCGTGATCAAGGACCCGCGTCTGATTACCCCGACGGGCAAGTTCAACGCGCACAACACACAACACGACGTCTATTGATCAGGGGAAGGAGAATTCGCATGCATCCGTCTACAGTTATCGCCGCCGTGGCACTTGCTGCCGCGCTGCCGGTTACCGCGTTTGCCAGCCAGGAACTTGCCACAAGCAAGAACTGCATGGCTTGCCACAGCGTCGACAAGAAGCTGGTCGGCCCCGCCTACAAGGACATCGCCGCGAAGTACAAAGGTGACAAGGCGGCTGCTGCGCAGCTTTCTCAAAGCATCCTGAAGGGAAGTAGCGGAAAGTGGGGCCCGATCCCGATGCCGCCCAATCAGGTCAGCGAGGCGGAAGCCAACACGTTGGCCAAGTGGGTGCTAAGCCTCTGATCCATGTTCCGACTCTCCCGCTTCATGGAGGCGCTGCGCGACGGGGGGTCGGTCCCCCCGCCGCGCCGTGCCAGTGGTCCCGTGGTGATCTGGAATCTGGTGCGGCGCTGCAATCTCAACTGCAAGCACTGTTATTCCACATCTGCCGATACGGATTTCAAGGGCGAGCTGTCGACCGGCGAAGTCATGGCCGTGCTCGACCAGCTCAAGGCGGCGCGCGTGCCCGCGCTGATCCTGTCCGGTGGCGAACCGCTGTTGCGGCCGGACCTGTACGAGATCGCCGCGCGTGCGCGCGAACTCGGATTTCATCTCTCCCTGTCGTCGAATGGTACGTTGCTCGACGCGGCACACGCTGCGCGGCTCGCTGCGGCAGGGTTCGACTATGTCGGCGTGAGCCTGGATGGCATCGAAGCCACACACGATCGCTTCCGCCGCATGAATGGCGCCTTTACCCAGGCGATAGCCGGGCTGCGCATCGCGCGCGAAGCAGGCCTGCGCGTGGGGGTGCGCATGACGCTGACCGAGGCCAACGCGGCCGAGCTGCCTTCCGTGGTGGCCCTGGCCGAGGCCGAAGGCATCGACAAGTTCTATCTGTCCCACTTCAACTACGCCGGGCGAGGCCGCAGCCATCGCAACGATGACGCGCGCCACGCGGGTACACGCGTGGCGGTCGAGTGGTTGTTCGAGCATGTCTGGGCGCGCGCGCAGCAGGGTAGCGCCGGGGATTTCGTCACGGGCAACAACGATGCCGATGGCGTGTTCCTGCTGTACTGGATTGCGCGTCAATGGCCCGAGCGCGTTGCAGACATGCGAGAGCGACTGGTCAACTGGGGCGGCAATGCCACGGGTGTCGGTGTGGCCAATATCGACAACCTCGGCAATGTCCACCCGGACACGATGTGGTGGCAACTCTCTCTTGGCAACGTGCGCGAGCGCCCGTTCGGCGAGATCTGGGCCGACCGCAGCCATCCGTTGATGCGTGGCTTGGCCGCCAGGCCGAGACCGTTGCAGGGCCGATGCGCAACTTGCCTGCATCGTGACATCTGCAACGGCAATACGCGCGCGCGGGCCTACGCGGTCAGCGGCAATCCGTGGGCGCAGGACCCGGGCTGCTATCTCTCAGACGCGGAGATCAGTGCGCAGCCCAATCTGGAGACAGTGACATGAAGCACGCGATTCTCTGGACGTGCATGTTTGCTTCATTCGTCGCCAACGCGGAGACGACAATCGATCCCGCCAGCATCTACAGCAGCCACTGTGCGGCTTGCCATGGTGCCGATCGTCTGGGCGGCATGGGTCCGGCGCTGTTGCCGGAAAGCCTGGAGCGGCTGCGGCCCGACGACTTGCTCGACGTGCTGCGCAACGGTCGTCCGGCCACGCAGATGCAAGGCTTCTCCAAAGAACTCGGAGACGCCACGATCAAGCAGATGGCAACCTGGCTGCGCTCCGCACCCGCGGCCACGCCGCGCTGGGAGCAGGCGGACATCGAGGCATCGCGCATCGTCTATCACGCACCCGGCACGCTGCCGGCCCGGCCCGTTTTCAGTGCCGATCCTTCCAACCTGTTTCTGGTCGTCGAGGCCGGGACGCATCACGTCAGCGTGCTCGACGGCGACAAACTCGAACCGATTCACCGATTCACCACCCGGTTCGCGCTGCACGGCGGGCCGAAGTTCAGCAGTGACGGACGCTATGTGTACATGGCGAGCCGCGATGGCTGGGTCAGCAAGTACGACCTCTGGAACCTGAAGCTCGTGGCCGAGGTCCGCGCCGGCATGAATACCCGCAACCTTGCGGTCAGCGAAGATGGCGAGTGGGTGATGGTCGGCAATACGTTGCCCCAGACGCTGGTGCTGCTGCGCGCTTCGGATCTGTCACTGCAGCGTATCTATCCGGTCACGGGCGCGGGCGGGAAGTCCTCCCGCGTTTCAGCCGTTTACGACGCCGCGCCGCGTGGGTCGTTCATCGTCGCGCTGCGCGATATTCCCGAGGTCTGGGAGATCCCATACATCGGCAAGAAGACGTTCGAACCGCGCGTGATCGAACTCACGGACGTGCTCGACGACTTCTTCTTCGATCAGCCGTATCGCCACATTCTTGGCGCCTCGCGCACGGCCACGGGTCAGGTGATCGATCTCGACGCAGGCCGGAAAGTGGCGGACCTCGCGCTGACCGGCATGCCGCATCTTGGCAGCGGTATTACGTGGAAACGCAACGGCCGCGAAGTCATGGCATCCCCGAACCTGAAGCAGGGCGCGATCAGCGTGATCGACATGCAGTCCTGGAAGACCGTGGCGACGATCCCGACCAATGGGCCGGGCTTCTTCCTGCGTAGCCACGAAGCCACGCCATACGCATGGACCGACGCGATGATGAGTCCGAAACGCGACACATTGCAGGTGATCGACAAGCAGACACTCGCCATCGTTGGCAATGTCACGCCGTCTCCGGGACGCACCGCGGCGCACGTGGAGTTCACCCGTGATGGTCGATATGCGCTGGTCAGCCTGATGGAAGCCGATGGGGCGATCGTCGTCTACGACGCCAGGACGCTGAAGGAAATCAAGCGACTGCCGATGGACAAGCCGATCGGCAAGTACAACGTATTCAACAAGACTACGCGCTCGTCTGGCACGAGCCATTGAGGAGTACCAACATGCAAACGACCGGAAAGGTCTGGCTGGTTGGGGTGGGCCCGGGCGATCCGGAACTCGCCACCATGAAGGCAGTCAGGGCGCTACGTGAAGCGGATGTCTGGCTAGTGGACGATCTCGTGCCGGAGGCCATGCTGTGCTATGCGAACCCCGGGACGCAAATCATCTCGGTCGGCAAGCGTGGCGGCCGCTGTTCGGTGAGTCAATCCAGCATTCACGAGCAGGCGCTCGAGCACGCGCAGGCTGGCCGGTGCGTGGCGCGTGTCAAAGGCGGCGACCCATTGTTGTTCGGTCGCGGCGGCGAGGAAGCAGAGTTCCTGCGCGGGCACGGCATCGAAGTGGAAATTGTCAACGGCATCAGCAGTGGCATGGCTGCTGCGCAGGCGCTTGGCATTGCGCTGACCCATCGTCAGCATTGCCACGGTGTGACCTTCGTTACCGCGCATACGCGTGACGATGGCGATCCCGATTGGGCCGCATTGGTCGGCAGCCGGACGACGCTCGTCATCTACATGGGGATGAGCCGTCTTGCCGCCATTCGCGACGCCTTGCTGCAAGCGGGTATGCGGTCGGAAATGCCGGTTGCGGTGGTGATGCATGCTAGCCGTGGGGATGAGAAGCGTTGGGTTGGCAGCCTGGCCACATTGACCGAGGCTGCGGATGCCGGGCTTGCCAGCCCGGCGGTCATTCTGGTTGGGGAAGTCGTTGATATCCCCAACCCTGCTTCATTGACGGACCAGCACGCCTTCGGCGACCTTGCCGCTGGGCTGCCGTCCAAACAGCCCGAGCACGACCTGCAGCGAGAACGACAGCGCGCCCACCAGGAAGACCACATCACCGAAGGTACGCATCCAGCGTAGCGTTTGCAGGAGTGGCTGCTGCATGAAGGCCTCGCTGCGTGCATACCACAGGCCTTCACTTGCGCTGGCGATGAACTGGATGATACCCACCGGCAACAGGCTGGTGGCGATCATCAGAACCAGACCACCATTCATTCCCCAGAACGCAATCGACATCAGGCGCGGGTTCAGCGTGTAGTTGGGTCTGACATAGCGCAGTACCAGCAGCGTGAAGCCAAGCGCCAGGAAGCCGTAGACCCCGAACAGTGCAGCGTGTGCGTGCACGGCGGTGGTATTGAGACCTTGCACGAAGTACAGCGTGATCGGCGGGTTGATCATGAAGCCGAACACACCGGCGCCCAGCATGTTCCAGAACGCCACGGCGGTGAAGAACATCAGCGGCCAGCGCAGATTGGCCATCCACGGCGCGCGTTCCTTCAGGCGCCAGTTTTCCCATGCCTCATGTCCGAGCACGATCAGCGGCACGACTTCCAGCGCGCTGAAGCTCGCGCCGACGGCCATCACAGGCGTCGTTGTGCCAGCGAAGTAGAGATGGTGGAACGTACCAGGGATACCGCCGAGCATGAACAACGAGGCCGACGCGAGGCTGGCCGTCGTGGCCATCGGACGCGATACCAGGCCCAGCGTGGAGAAGATGAATGCCAATGCGGTGGTGGCAAATACTTCGAAGAAGCCTTCCACCCACAGGTGAACCACCCACCAGCGCCAGTATTCCATCACCGACAGGCTGGTGCGCTCGCCGTAGAACAGACCGGCGCCGTAGAACAGGCCGATGGCCACCACCGACGACGTCAGCAGCGCCAGCAGGTTCTTGTCACCGCCGCGCGCGCGCAGGGCGGGGGCAATGCCGCGCATCATCAGCACGAGCCAGATCACGATGCCAGCGAACTTGCCGATCTGCCAGAGTCGGCCCAGATCCACATACTCATAGCCTTGATGGCCGAGCCAGAAGTTCAGGTTGGGCGGCATCTTCTGCGCGATCGCCAGGTAGTTGCCGGCAAAGGAGCCGACCACCACGACCACGAGCGCCCAGAACAGGATGTCGACACCGAGCTTCTGATACTTCGGGTCCTTCCCGCCGTTGATCAGCGGAGCCAGGAACAGGCCGGCAGCCAGGAATCCAGTGGCGATCCAGAACAGCGCGCTCTGGATGTGCCAGGTGCGCGTCAGCGTGTACGGGAACCACTGCGAAACATCGATACCGTAGAACTTCTGCCCTTCCACCGTGTAGTGCGCGGTGAAGCCGCCGATCAGCACCTGGAAGGCGAACAGCGCCACCACCAGGAACAGGTACTTGCCGAGTGCGCGTTGCGAAGGCGTCAGGGCGAAGGTGGTCAGCGGGTCGCGTGCCGGTGCGGCAGGCAGGGGTTCTTCCTTGCCACGCAGGAACGCCCAGGCCCATACGAGCAGACCCACGCCGGCCAGCAGGATCACCACGCTCGCGATCGACCAGACGATGTTCTCCGCAGTGGGATGGTTGTCGATCAGAGGCTCATGCGGCCAGTTGTTGGTGTAGGTGGCGGTGTGCCCCGGACGATCGGTGGAGGCTGCCCAGGCGGTCCAGAAGAAGAAGTTGGTCAGGCGAGCGCGTCGCTCCGCCGAGGGCAGCGGGTTTTCCTTCATCGCGAAGCTCTCCCGGCTCTTGTGCAGCTCGGGCGCATCGGAGAACAGGCGGCTGTAGTAATCGGCCGTCTTGGCAATCGCCTTCGCGCGGCGGTCGGACACGGTCAGCGCCTGGCTGGCCGGGTCGAACTGATTGCTGCGGTACTCGGACTTGAGTTGCGCGCGCAAGGCGGCCTGCGCGGGCGCGTCCAGCGCGGCGTAATCCTTGCCGTACTGGTCACGCGCGGCCAGGTCGAGCCATGCGGTCAGTTCGCGGTGCAGCCAGTCGGCCGTCCAGTCCGGCGCCTGGTAGGCGCCGTGACCCCAGATGGAGCCAAGCTGCATACCACCGACGGACTGCCATGCGGTTTGACCGTCAAGGATTTCGTCACCGGTGAAAAGCGTGGCGCCGTCCGAGGTGACGACCTTGGCCGGAACGGGCGGCGCCTGCCGATAGACCTCGGCACCGTAGTAGCCGAGTAAGGAAAAGGTGACCGCCAGCACGGCGATCAACAAGAACCATAGTTTCTTGTAGGGGCCCACGATGAATTGCTCCTTCTTGATGTCGCAATGAATACCGCTTCATCTATGCGATTCGCGTGCCTGATAAGAGTCCTAAAAGATTCAACAGGTTGGCGTCGGGCGCGGTAATATTCACCGTGGCCGTTTAGGGTGTTTTTGACTATCTAGGGTTGTTTTGACCATGATCAGCGATGTGCTTCTTGCGGATCTTTGCGCCGACTTTCCCCAGGCCGTGCGGCTGCAGCGCCTGGTAGGGTGCTTACGCTCGCATTTCCACTGCGGAGCGGTGGCGATCCTGCGCCTGGAGGAGGACCATCTGCGTCCGATCGCGGTGGATGGGTTGGTGCGCGATGCCCTTGGGCGGCGGTTCTCCGTGGGCCTTCATCCCCGGCTTGCGGCGATCCTGGCGCGGCGCGGCGTCACATGCTTCCACCATGACAGTGCGTTGCCCGATCCGTACGACGGGTTGATCGACGAGCACGTGGGCGAGCCGCTGCCCGTCCACGACTGCATGGGCATCAGTCTCCAGAGCGAAGGCAAGCCATGGGGCGTGGTGACGCTGGACGCCCTGGAAGTCGGGACGTTTACCGCCTCGGCCCAAGAGGAACTGGGCCAGCTGACGGCGCTGATCGAGGCATCGATACGCACCTCGAGGCTGGAAGGCGAGATCCGCGCGCTACGCATGGGCCGCGCGGTGGGCGCAGCCGGGGAGACGGTGCGCGACGATGGCGAGGTCATCGGCGAAATCATCGGAGAGAGCGAGGCGATCGCGCAGCTCATGCACGAGATCGGCGTGGTGGCGGATTCTGAACTGCCGGTGCTGCTGCTCGGCGAGACCGGCGTTGGCAAGGAGTTGTTCGCGCACCGGCTGCACCGGCTGTCACGCCGCCGGGACCGCCCGCTGATTCACGTGAACTGCGCCGCACTGCCTGAATCCCTGGCCGAAAGCGAACTGTTCGGCCATGTGCGCGGCGCCTTCACGGGGGCGACGGGCGAGCGCCCTGGGCGCTTCGAGGCCGCCGACGGTGGCACGCTGTTCCTCGACGAGGTGGGCGAGCTGCCGCTGGCCATCCAGGCCAAGCTGCTCCGCACGCTGCAGAACGGCGAGATCCAGCGTCTGGGGTCCGATCGGCCGCGCCGCGTAGACGTGCGCGTGATCGCGGCGACCAACCGCAACCTGCGCGAGCATGTGCGCGACGGCTCGTTCCGCGCCGACCTGTATCACCGGCTCTCGGTCTATCCCATTCCGATTCCGCCGCTGCGCGAGCGCGGCAATGACGTGCTGCTGTTGGCGGGACGATTCCTGGAACTCAACCGGGCGCGGCTGGGCCTGCGCAGCCTGCGCCTGTCCGTCGCGGCGCAGGATGCGCTACGTCGATACACGTGGCCGGGCAACGTGCGCGAGCTGGAGCATGTGATCAGCCGGGCCGCGCTGAAGCTGCTCAGCCGGGGCGCCAGCCGCAAGGACATCATTACGCTCGACACCGATTTGCTGGATCTGGATGGGGTTGTCGCGCCAGCCGATGCGGCCGCCGATGCAGCGCCGTTTATGTCGGCGCCGGCCACCAGCTTGCGCGAGGCGGTGGAGGCCTGCCAGAGCCGGTGCATCGAGCAGGCCCTGGAGGCCCAGAGCGGGAATTGGGCCCAGGCCGCGCGGCAGCTTGGCATGGATGCTAGCAATCTGCACAAGCTGGCCCGCCGGCTCGGCGTCAAGCGCGACGAGCCAGGCGGCAGCAAGAGTGCGGCAAGAACGCGCTAGGACGCATTAGCCGCGGCAGCACGTACTAGCGCGGACGAAGGTCGACGATGCGCCGGGCCTTGCCGACGGAGCGCTCGACACCGCCTTCGGCAAGAATCTCAATGCCCGCCGTCACGCCGATATAGGACTTGATGTCGTGCGCGAGCTGCGATTCGGCCTGCCGCGCGGTGGCCGGATCTGCCCCATGCGCGCACTCCACGCGCACGATCAGCGTATCGAGCGGGCCATCCTTGTTCAGCACGCATTGGTAGTGAGGCGCGAGTTCCGCATGTTTGAGGATCAATTCCTCGATCTGCGACGGGAATACGTTCACGCCACGCACGATCATCATGTCGTCGGTGCGGCCGGTGATCTTCTCCATCCGGCGGAATGCGGCACGCGCGCTGCCGGGCATCAGGCGCGTGAGGTCGCGGGTGCGATAGCGGATGACCGGCATCGCTTCCTTCGTCAGCGAGGTGAAGACTAGTTCGCCGAACTCGCCGTCCGGCAGGACTTCGCCTGTATCGGGGTCGATGATCTCGGGGTAGAAGTGATCTTCCCAGATCGTCGGGCCGTCCTTGGTCTCGGCACACTCATTGGCGACGCCCGGGCCCATCACTTCGGACAAGCCGTAGATGTCGACAGCGGAGATGCCCATCCGCTTCTCGATCGCCAGACGCATTTCGGGCGTCCACGGCTCCGCGCCAAAGATGCCGATCTTTAGCGATGTGGAGGCCGGGTCGACACCTTGGCGCTCAAGCTCGTCGGCGATCGCCAGCATGTAGCTCGGCGTCACCATGATGACCTCGGGCTTGAAGTCCTGGATCAGTTGCACCTGCCGCTCGGTCTGGCCACCGCCGAAGGGAATGGCAGTGAGGCCTGCCTTCTCCACGCCGTAATGCGCGCCGAGTCCACCGGTGAACAAGCCATAGCCATAGCTGATGTGCACCTTGTCGCCGCGCCGGGCGCCCGATGCGCGGATCGAACGTGCCATGACCGTGGCCCAGGTGTCGATGTCGCCAAGGGTGTAGCCCACCACCGTGGGTTTGCCGGTAGTGCCCGACGAGGCATGGATGCGAGCGATCTTGTCCTGCGGCACCGCGAACATGCCGAACGGGTAGTTGTCGCGCAGGTCCTTCTTGGTCGTGAACGGAAAGCGGGCCAGATCGGCCAGCGATCGCACTTGGTCGGGATGCACGCCAGCCTCGTCGAACTTGCGCCGGTACACCGGCGAATGGTCATAGGCGTGGCGAAGGGACCATCTCAGACGATCAAGCTGCAGGGCCTGGAGCTCCTGTCGGCTGGCGGTCTCGATCGGCTCCAGGGGCAGATCGGTCAGGCGCGTAATCATGAATGTCTCCGTTTTCGGATCGGTGGCGCTACGTTGGCGCTGGCTTCTGCTTGTTTCCTGCGGTCTTGCTGCGTGGCTGTCTTTCCGCGTGTGTCAGGACTCCGCGGGTGGCACCACGTGCCCCTTGATCTGGGCCGACTTGCCGCGGAACATCGCCACGGGTTCGCCGGCGCGGTTGGTTACGCGGATGTCGTAGATGCCATGGCGGCCGGACAAGACCTGCTCGACTGCTTCGGCTGTCAGTACATCGCCGCCATGCACCGGGCGCAGGAATTCGATCGAGCAGCCCGACGCCACCGTATTGATGTTGTGGCTGTTGCAGGCGAATGCGAACGTCGAATCTGCCAGGGTGAACATCAGTCCACCATGGCAGATGCCATGGCCGTTCAGGAACTCGGGGCGGATCGGCATAGATATGCGGGCATAGCCGGGGCGGACCGCTTCCAGGACCATGCCGAGCCAGCGGCTGCAGGCATCGGACTCGTACATGGCATGGGCGGCCGCTTCGGCAAGCGCTTGGGGATCTTGCGTCAAGCGGGTCTCCTTTGGCGTTGGCGGGAATGCTGTCAGGCGCCTGTGAAGCGGGGCGCGCGTTTTTCGAGGAAGGCGTTCACGCCCTCGTTGTAGTCGTGCGATTGGCCAAGCTCGCGCTGCAGGTCGCGCTCCAGATCGAGTTGGGCGTCGTAGGTGTTGGTCGCGCTGGCGTGTATGGCCTGCTTGATCGCTGCCAGGGCGCGCGTGGGCTGCGCGGACAGATGCGTGGCCAGCGCCATGGCCTGCTCGGCCAGTAGTGGGTCGTCCATCACTTCCCAGACCAGACCCCATTTCGCGGCTTCTTCGGCGCTGAGCTTGTCGCCCGTCATGGCCAGGCCAAGCGCGCGCGCCATGCCTACCCGCTTGGGCAGCAGCCACGTGCCGCCAGAGTCGGGCAACAGTCCGATCTTCACGAAGGCCTGGATGAAGCTGGCCGACCGGGCCGCGAGCACGATGTCGCACGCGAAGGCCAGGTTCGCCCCCGCGCCAGCTGCCGTGCCGTTTACAGCGGCGATCACCGGCAGGGGCAGGGCTTGCAGGCGCCGCACGAGCGGGTTGAACCACGTATTGATAAGTTCGCCAAGATCGGTGGCTTGGCCGGGGGTGAAGTCGAGGTCGGCCAGATCCTGCCCGGCGCAGAAGCCACGTCCCGAACCGGTCAGCAATAGCGCGCGGGCACCGCCTGCCTCGACATGGTCGAGCGCGGTGACCAGTGCCCGATGCATGTCGCGTGTGAAGCTGTTGAGCTTGTCGGGACGGTTGAGCGTGACGACGGCCACATCACCCTGCCAGTGCAGCAGGATCGGGCCTGAATCGAGGCTTGCGCGCGCAGTTGTCTGCGCTTGGGATGGGGGCATGGTTGTCTCCTGCGCCATATTGTTCTCCTGGTTGGTAGTGGATCTGATGCCACGACGCGATGCACGGCCATTGTAGTGAGGACGCGATCGCTTTAAATTAACCGACCAGTCGGTCGGCAAATAGTAGACGGGATGGTGGCAGGGCGCAAGAGGCTGGTGCGCTTGACCTGCTGGGCGCAAGCACGCCAGTATCGTCCCCGCTGACACTCGACAAATAGAACCCAACCGCATTGCAAGGAGCAGACATGTCGTACGAGAACATCCTGGTGGAGACGCGAGGTCGCGTTGGTCTGGTGACGCTGAACCGGCCCAAAGCGCTCAATGCGCTCAATGACGCGCTGATGGACGAACTGGGCGCGGCGCTGACGGCATTCGACCAGGACGAGGCAATCGGCTGCATCGTCATCACGGGGAGCGAGCGTGCCTTCGCCGCAGGGGCCGATATCAGCATGATGGCGAAGTACTCCTATATGGATGTCTACAAGGGCGACTACATCACCCGCAACTGGGAGACAATCCGCCGCATCCGCAAACCGGTGATCGCCGCCGTGGCCGGCTATGCGCTGGGCGGTGGTTGCGAACTGGCGATGATGTGCGACATTGTGATTGCCGCCGACAGCGCGAAGTTCGGCCAGCCGGAAGTGAAGCTCGGCACGATGCCTGGCGCCGGCGGCACGCAGCGGCTGCCGCGTGCCGTCTCCAAGGCCAAGGCGATGGACCTGTGCCTGACCGCGCGCATGATGGATGCCACCGAGGCCGAGCGCGCCGGGCTGGTTTCCCGGATCGTCCCGGCAGACAAACTGGTAGACGAAGCCGTGGCCGCGGCCGAGACTATCGCCGGTTACTCGCTGCCGGTTGTCATGATGATCAAGGAGTCGGTGAACGCTGCCTATGAGACGACTCTGAATGAAGGGGTCCACTTCGAGCGCCGACTGTTCCACTCGACCTTCGCCACCGAAGACCAGAAGGAGGGTATGGCAGCGTTTGTGGAGAAGCGTGCACCCAATTTCCAGAATCGGTGACCCTGGACTAGGGAATACCCGAGGATAATCAAGGGTTATTAAATGGGCCGGAAAGTTATTTCCGGCCCATTTTTTCTTTATGATCAATGACTTGCCGAGTGCTGGCCGAATTCTTGAGCACGGTAACGTGACATTGGTGTTGCAAAGCCCGGTGAACCGGCCTAATATTCGCCCCCTCGCAACACGAAACGCACTGCAAACGCAGCAGCGACA